>NZ_CP166251.2:0-600000 GCF_041281685.2 Sulfitobacter rhodophyticola
TCGGCATGCTGACCGGCGCAGGGTCGACTGCGAACATCGCGCTGCAAAACGTCAGCTTCATCGTGGAAGCGCTGATTTCCATCTCCGTTCTGACGACGCTGTACGGCCACCTGATCGAGGGGCGCCCGCTGGGCTGAGCGTACTCAGGCCATGCCGCCCTTGATCAACCCTTCGGCGATGCGCGCATAGGCCTGGGCCATCGGCCCGTCGCCCGCCGCGACCGGGGTACCGCTATCGCCCGCCAACCGGGTTTCAAGGTCGATGGGCAGGTTGCCCAACAATGGCACGCCCATCTTCTCGGCTTCTGCTGCCACGCCGCCGTGGCCGAAGATCTGATGTTCGGATCCGCAATCGGGGCAGACAAACAGCGACATGTTTTCAATCAGCCCCAGCACCGGGGTTTTCAAGGTGGCGAACATGTCCAGCGCCTTGCGCGCGTCCAGCAGCGCCACGTCCTGCGGCGTGCTGACGACAATCGCGCCGGTCAGTTCGGATTTTGTGCAAAGCGTCAGTTGCACGTCACCGGTGCCGGGCGGCAGATCAACCAGCAGCACGTCCAGTTCGCCCCATTCCACCTGCCCCAGCATCTGCTGGAGCGCGCCCATCAGCATCGGCCCACGCCAGACGACGGCCTTGCCTTCCTCCATCATGAAACCGATGGACATCAGCGTGACACCGTGCGCCTGCAAGGGGATGATCGTCTTGCCATCCGGGGAGGCGGGGCGTTTGTTCACGCCCATCATGCGCGGCTGGCTGGGGCCGTAGATGTCCGCATCCAGCAGGCCCACCTTGCGCCCTGCCCGCGCGAGTGCCACCGCAAGGTTTGAGCTGACCGTGGATTTGCCGACGCCGCCCTTGCCCGATCCAATTGCAAGGATGCGCTGCACACCGCTGGGCTTGGTCGGTCCGGCTTGTGGTTTGGGATGGCCGCCGATCTTGAGCGATGGCGCGGCGGGTTTCGGTGCTGGGCCATGTGCGGTCAGCGCCACATTGGCGCGCGCGACACCCGGAAGGTCCGCGACCACCTTTTCGGCGGCATCACGCAGGGGCCCCATGGCCTGCGCCACCTCCGCGCTGGGTGCCTCGATGACAAACCGCACGACGTCGCCTTCGACGGCCAGTGCGCGCACCATGTCATGCGCCATCAGGCTGCGCCCGTCGGGCAAGGTCACCCGTTCCAGCGCCGCTTCGACCTGTTCTTTCGTGACCGCCATGAAAACCCCCGGTTTGCCTGCCTTTCAAATGGCAGGTTCCGGCACAGGCGCAAGGGGAGCGGGGCGTTTTGCCTCATTTTTGGACGCGCCGCCCAGCGATTGACCAAACACCCCATGTTTATGCTGCATGGCAGCATTGCAAAATAAACTATTGTGCAAGTGCAGCAATTATCTAAGTATGAGGACACAGGAGCGGACCTTCCTCCCGATTACGCCGCTCCGATGGCAAGACCGAACGATCTCATCCTCCTCCCGAGATTGTTCGTTTTTTTGGCGGCGACATCTTCCTCCTCCCTGATGTCGCCGCCCTTTTTTCTTCCCCCCCTTTTTGTGCATACCTTCGCGATAAACCGTGTCACGTTGACCATAGGTCACGGTGTTTCCGCTTTCTAAACAATGTGTTGAAGCAATAATGGCCTATGCATAGCGTGCATATCGGGAATGCGGGAGTGGCCGTTGTATGAGAAATTTGGAGGCGTATATGACCCTCAGACGAGACAACAGAAACAACTTTTATCCGAATAGAGGCGCCACCATGGCATATCTGAATCAAACATCCGCACCACATTCTTCCTTCATGACACGTGTGTCTTCCGTACTGAGCACGATGGTCGCACGCTATCGCCAGAACCGTATGTACCGCGAGACATACAACGGCCTGAACGCCCTGACCGACCGTGAACTGGCCGATCTTGGCCTGCACCGGTCGCAACTGGCCAACACGGCTTGGGACGCGGTCAACCGCTAAGCCTTCAGAATTCAGGCCCGCCGGATCCTCCCTTCCGGCTGGTCTGATCGTCCCGTGACATCGCCCGTTTTACCCCCAGGCTGATGACATGGGTCTTTACCCGAAGCATCCTCCCCCCGCTTCGGGTCATCAAAGAGCAGCGGTGCCGTCCTCCCTCGGCACCGCTGTTTTTTTTTGGATTGAGCTGTGGCGTCCGGGGTCTAGAACGGCACGTCATCGCAGCCCGTCAGGAAGCGCGACACGACCTTTTTGGTGCCGGCCTTCTCAAATTCGATCTCCAGCTTGTCGCCTTCAATCCCGATCACCGCGCCATAGCCGAATTTCTGGTGGAACACCCGTTCGCCCATCACGAAGCTGGAGACCGCGTTCATGTCGATGGTGACATTGCGGTTCTCCTTGGGCTGGCTCATCCCCCGCTCGCCCGAGCGCGCCTGAAGGCGCCGCCAACCGGGGGAGTTGTAGACATTCGCCTCCGCCGCCTGTTCGTGCAGGTTGCTTTTGGGCATCGCCGCGCCAAAACCGCCGCCGTAAAGACCGGGGGGCGTGAGGACTTCTACGTGATCCTGCGGCAATTCGTCGATGAAACGCGAGGGCATGGCGGATTGCCATTGGCCGAACACCAGCCGGTTGGCGACGAAGGATATGGTGCAGACCTCTTCGGCCCGCGTGATTCCGACGTAGGCCAAACGGCGTTCTTCTTCCAGACCCTTGAGCCCGCTTTCATCCATGGACCGCTGGGACGGGAACAACCCATCCTCCCAGCCCGGCAGGAACACGGCGGGAAATTCCAGCCCCTTGGCCGCGTGCAGGGTCATGATCGACACCTTTTCGCCGTCGCCTTCCTGCTCATTGTCCATGATCAGGCTGACGTGTTCGAGGAAGCCTTGCAGGTTTTCAAACTGCTCCAGCGCCTTCACCAGTTCCTTGAGGTTTTCCAGCCGCCCCGGCGCTTCGGGCGTCTTGTCGTTCTGCCACATGCCGGTGTAGCCGGATTCATCGAGGATGATTTCGGCCAGTTCGATGTGGCTGGTTTCCGGCGGGGCGTATTCCATGCGCTGTGCAGGCCCGGTGCCGTCATCCAGCACGCTGTCGTCTGTCACTTCCCGCAAAGGCCCGCGCAGCATCCCCGACCAACGTTCGATCCCGTCGATCAGCAGCTTGAGTTGCGCCGCCCCCTTGCCCGTCAGGCCGTTCTCCGCCAGCAAGATCCGCGCGCCTTCCACAAGGTTGACGCCATTCTGCCGGGCGCAAACCTGTATCTTTTGCTGCGCCTTGTCGCCCAAGCCGCGTTTGGGTGTGTTCACGATCCGCTCAAACGCCAGATCATCGTCGGGGCTGGTGACGACGCGGAAATAGGCCATGGCATCGCGGATCTCCATCCGTTCATAGAACCGCGGCCCGCCGATCACCTTGTAGGGCAGACCGATGGTCAGAAACCGATCCTCGAAGGCGCGCATCTGGTGGGAAGCGCGGACAAGGATCGCCATGTCATCAAGCGACATCGGGTCCATGCCCCGCGTGCCACGCTGTGCCGCTTCGATCTCATCCCCGATCCAGCGCGCCTCTTCCTCTCCGTCCCAATGGCCGATCAGGCGGACCTTCTCGCCCTCGGTCGCCTCGGTCCAGAGCGTCTTGCCCAGCCGCCCTTCGTTGCCCGCGATGACACCCGACGCAGCGGCAAGGATATGCGGGGTAGAGCGGTAATTCTGCTCCAGCCGCACCACATGGGCACCGGGAAAATCCTTTTCAAACCGCAGGATGTTGCCCACCTCCGCCCCGCGCCAGCCGTAAATCGACTGATCATCGTCGCCCACGCAACAGATGTTCTTGTGGCCGGACGCCAGCAGCCGCAGCCACATGTACTGGGCGACGTTGGTATCCTGATATTCGTCCACCAAGATGAACTTGAACCAGCGCTGGTAGCGTTCCAGCACGTCCGGGTGGGTCTGAAAGATGCTGACCATGTGCAGCAGCAGATCGCCGAAATCGACCGCGTTCAGTTCCACCAGCCGCCGTTGGTATTGCGCATAAAGCTCTACACCGCGATGGTTGTACGCCCCCGCATCCCCTGTCGGGATCTTGTCCGGCGTCAGCGCACGGTTCTTCCAGCCGTCGATGATGTTCGCCAAGAGCCGCGCGGGCCAGCGTTTGTCATCGATCCCCTCGGCGGCCACCAACTGCTTCAGCAGCCGCAATTGATCATCTGTGTCCAGAATGGTGAAGTTCGATTTCAGGGTCCGCTGCGGCTGCCCGGGCTCCGCTGGCAGGGCAATCAACTCCGCATGGCGGCGCAGCAGCTTCACGCAGATCGCATGAAACGTGCCCAGCCAGCGCATTCCCTCGACCTGCTGGCCCAGCATCTGACCCACGCGGTTCTTCATCTCCCGCGCGGCCTTGTTGGTGAAGGTCACGGCGAGGATCTCATTGGGCTGTGCGCGCCCGGTGTTCATCAGATGGACGATCCGCGCCGTCAGCGCCTTGGTCTTGCCCGTGCCCGCACCAGCCAGCATCAGGACCGGGCCATCCATCCGCTCCACCGCTGCGCGCTGCGCGGGGTTCAATCCATCCAGATAGGGCTGCGGCCGCGCGGCCATCGCCCGTGCCGACAAAGACGCGCCTTCAAAGGCGTCCATTTCATCAAATCCGCTCATGCCATCACCCTGCTCATGGACATTAACCTAGAGGGATTCCCGCCAAAGGAAAACCCATGTTCTCATAACGTTCCACATCCATTCCGGAGAATTCTGCGGCTGGACAAACCCGCCCCGGCGCGTGCAAATGCGCCATGGACCTGCACGCCCGCTACCCTGCCCTTGCCGACCTGCGCGCCCGCGCCAAACGGCGCATCCCGCCGTTTGTGTGGGAGTATCTTGACAGTGGCACCGGGACCGAAGCCACCAAAGCGCGCAACCGGACACATCTTGACCGCATCGGCCTGATGCCCAGCGTCCTGCACGGCGAAATCACGCCGGACCTTTCGACCACGTTCCTCGGCCAATCCCTTCCTTTGCCCTTCGGCATCTCACCCATCGGCATGTCCGGCCTCATCTGGCCTGACGCCGAAGGCCATCTTGCCCGCGCAGGCCGCGACCACGACATCCCCTATTGTATCTCCACCGTTGCCACCCAAAGCCCCGAGGACATCGCGCCCCACCTTGGCCCGCAGGCCTGGTTCCAGATGTACCCGCCGCGCGACCCGGAGATCCGCCGCGACATGCTGGACCGTGCAAAGGCGGCCGGCTTTTCCACTCTCATCCTCACCGTCGACGTGCCCACCGCCTCGCGGCGCGAACGGCAGGTCCGCTCCGGGCTGACCAATCCGCCGCGCCTGACCCCACGCCTGCTGGCGCAGATCGCCACGCGGCCCGCCTGGGCAATCGAAACCGCCAAACGCGGGATGCCGCACATGCGGGGCCTCGACAAATATACCGATGCGGCCAGCGAAGGCCTGTCGCCGACCGCGCACGTCGGCTACCTGCTGCGCACGGCACCTGACTGGGACTATGTCAAATGGTTGCGCGACGCATGGGACGGGCCGTTCATCGTCAAAGGCATCCTCAGACCGCAAGACGCCGAAAAACTGGACCAGATGGGCACCGACGCGATCTGGGTCTCCAACCATGCGGGTCGGCAGTTCGATGGTGCCCCTGCCAGCATCACCGCGCTGCCTGCCATCCGCGCCGCGACCAAACGCACGCTGATCTTCGACAGCGGCGTGGAATCCGGTCTCGACATCCTGCGCGCCCTCGCGCTTGGCGCGGATTTCGTCATGCTGGGCCGCGCCTTCCACTTCGCCCTGGGCGCGCTTGGCCGCGCGGGCGTTGATCACCTCATCGACCTGCTGGCCAAGGACATGATCGCCAACATGGGCCAGTTGGGCGCCGCCACCCTCAAGGAGCTTCCCACCCCCGTCGATCTGCACACCCACACCCCCTTCCAAATGGTTCAAAAAACCTCCCCGAAGGGCTGAAATCTCTTTTCCCACGCCTGCGCCGCTCTCCGTATTAGCGGGTATTGCACCACCCCGCCGCATGCCTAGACTGCGCGCAACGCTGCACTGCCAAGGAATCCCCATGCCAGACTTCAACAAGATCCTCATCGCCAACCGCGGCGAGATTGCCATCCGCATCATGCGGGCCGCCAACGAGATGGGCAAGAAAACCGTCGCGGTCTATGCGGAAGAGGACAAGCTGGGCCTGCACCGGTTCAAGGCGGACGAAGCCTACCGCATCGGTGAAGGTCTGGGGCCTGTCGCGGCGTACCTCTCGATTGACGAGATGATCCGCGTGGCCAAGGCGTCGGGTGCGGATGCGATCCATCCGGGCTACGGGCTTTTGTCGGAAAATCCCGACTTCGTGGACGCCTGCGCGCAGAACGGCATCACCTTCATCGGGCCGAAGGCGGAGACGATGCGCGCCTTGGGAGACAAGGCCAGCGCGCGCCGCGTGGCGATGGAAGCAGGCGTGCCGGTGATCCCGGCGACGGAAGTCCTGGGCGACGACATGAAAGCCATCGCCAAGGAAGCCAGGGAAATCGGCTATCCCTTCATGCTCAAGGCGTCATGGGGCGGCGGCGGACGCGGCATGCGGCCCATTTACGATGAAAGCGAGTTAGAGGAGAAGATCCTCGAAGGGCGGCGGGAGGCCGAAGCGGCCTTTGGCAACGGCGAAGGCTATCTGGAAAAGATGATCCTCAAGGCGCGCCATGTGGAGGTGCAGATCCTTGGCGACACACACGGGGACATCTACCACCTTTACGAACGCGACTGCTCGGTCCAGCGCCGCAACCAGAAGGTCGTGGAACGCGCGCCCGCCCCCTATCTGACCGAAGAACAACGCGCCGAAATCTGCGAATTGGGCCGCAAGATCTGCGCCCACGTGAACTATGAATGCGCCGGTACTGTCGAATTCCTGATGGATATGGCGGACGGCAAATTCTACTTCATCGAAGTGAACCCCCGCGTGCAGGTCGAACACACCGTGACCGAGGAAGTCACCGGCATCGACATCGTGCAGGCGCAGATCCTGATCGCCGAAGGCAAAACCATCGCGCAGGCCACCGGCAAGGCGTCGCAGGACGAGGTGCGGCTGGACGGCCATGCCTTGCAGACGCGGATCACCACCGAGGACCCGCAGAACAACTTCATCCCGGACTATGGCCGCATCACCGCCTTCCGCGAAGCGACGGGCATGGGCATCCGGCTGGACGGCGGCACCGCCTATTCCGGCGGTGTGATCACCCGCTACTACGACAGCCTGCTGGTCAAGGTCACCGCAAAGGCGCAAACGCCTGAGGCAGCCATCGCGCGAATGGACCGCGCACTGCGCGAATTCCGGATCCGGGGCGTCAGCACCAATATCGCCTTTGTCGAGAACCTGCTGAAACACCCCACATTCCTCGACAATACCTACCACACCAAGTTCATCGACGAGACGCCGGAGCTGTTCCAGTTCAAGATGCGCCGGGATCGCGGCACCAAGGTGCTGACTTACATCGCCGACATCACCGTGAACGGGCATCCCGAAACCAAGGACACGCCCCGCCCTGCCGCTGCGCGCGCGCCGCGCCCGCCCGCCTGTATCGAAGAGCCGCGCATGGGCACGCGCAACCTGTTGGAACAGAAAGGCCCGCAGGCGGTCGCCGACTGGATGGGCCAGCAGCGGCAGCTCTTGATCACCGACACCACCATGCGCGACGGGCATCAATCCCTTCTGGCCACCCGCATGCGCAGCCATGACATGATCAAGGTCGCCCCGGCCTATGCCGCCAACCTGCCACAGCTTTTCAGTGTCGAATGCTGGGGCGGTGCGACGTTCGATGTGGCGTATCGTTTCTTGCAGGAATGCCCATGGCAGCGCCTGCGGGATTTGCGCGAGGCGATGCCGAACCTGATGACCCAGATGCTGCTGCGCGCCTCCAACGGCGTGGGATACACCAACTACCCCGACAACGTGGTGCAGCATTTCGTGGCGACGGCCGCCAAGACCGGCGTGGATGTGTTCCGCGTGTTCGACAGCCTGAACTGGGTGGAAAACATGCGCGTCGCGATGGACGCGGTGATTGATGCGGACAAGATCTGTGAAGGGACGATCTGCTATACCGGCGATATCTTCGACCCTGACCGCGCGAAATACGATCTGAAATACTACGTCGCCATGGGCAAGGCGCTGAAGGACGCGGGCGCGCATGTGCTGGGGCTGAAGGACATGGCGGGGCTGTTGAAACCGGCGCAGGCGCGTGTGCTGGTGCGCGCGCTGAAATCCGAAGTCGGCCTGCCGCTGCACTTCCACACTCATGACACGGCGGGCATCGCCTCGGCCACGATCCTTGCCGCCTCGGAGGCGGGCGTGGATGCCGTGGATTGCGCGATGGATGCGTTTTCGGGCAATACCTCCCAGGCGACGCTGGGATCGGTGGTGGAGGCCCTGCGCCACACCGACCGCGACACCGGCATCGACATGAAGGTCGTGCGCGAAATATCTGATTACTGGGAAGAAGTACGCCATCAATACGCGGCGTTCGAGACCGGGATGCAGGCCCCGTCATCCGAAGTATACCTGCACGAAATGCCGGGTGGCCAGTTCACCAACCTCAAGGCGCAGGCCGCCAGTCTGGGCCTTGATGAACGCTGGCCCGAGGTCGCGCGCACCTACCGCGACGTGAACCAGATGTTCGGCGATATCGTGAAGGTCACGCCGTCCTCCAAGGTGGTGGGCGATATGGCGCTGATGATGGTGTCACAAGGGCTGACGCGGGCGGACGTGGAAGACCCCGAAACCGATGTGGCCTTCCCCGACAGCGTGGTGGACATGATGCGTGGCAATCTGGGCCAACCCCCGGGCGGCTTTCCCGAAGGGATCGTGAAGAAGGTGCTGAAGGGTGAAAAACCCAACACCGAACGCCCGGGCAAGCATCTTGAAGCGGTCGATCTGGAACAGACGCGCGCCGATCTGTCGAAGGAGCTTGAAGGCAAGACCATCGATGACGAGGATCTGAGTGGCTATCTGATGTATCCCAAGGTGTTCCTTGATTACATGGGCCGCCACCGCATCTACGGCCCCGTGCGCACCCTGCCCACGCCGACGTTTTTCTATGGCATGGAACCGGGCGAGGAAATCTCGGCCGAGATCGATCCGGGCAAGACGCTGGAGATCCGCATGCAGGCGGCAAGCGAGACCACGGAAGACGGCGAAGTGAAGGTGTTTTTTGAACTGAACGGCCAGCCGCGCGTGATCCGGGTGCCGAACCGTCTGGTAAAATCCACCACGGCGCAACGGCCCAAGGCGGAAGCCGGGAACGACAACCACATCGGCGCCCCGATGCCGGGGGTCGTGGCCACAGTCGGAGCGGTGGTGGGCCAGCAGGTACACGAGGGTGATTTGCTGCTGACCATCGAGGCGATGAAGATGGAGACGGGCATTCACGCCGAACGGGATGCAGTGGTGAAGGCGGTGCATGTGCAGGCGGGCGGGCAGATTGATGCCAAGGACCTGCTGGTGGAGTTGGAGTGAGTGGTTTGCGACAGGGGCTGACGGCCGGCTTGCGAGACGAAGCGGAGGTTTGACAATAGGATCAAAGGCACGATCGATTTATGATCCGCGCGCTATTCGTTCAGCAGGCCTCTCAATTTCGAGAGTTGCTTCGAAGCGGCCGCCTGCAAGTCTCACCACTGCCTCCTCTATGTCGTCGACAGACACCAAGCTTGCTGGTACGGCAAAAGCAATTTCCTGAAAATCGTCGGGACAGCAGACAAATTCACTGCGTCTACCAATGTCGTCTATGTAGTTGGTAAACCCGGATTTCTGTAGAACAGCTGCATCCCTCTCCAAGTCTCCTGAGCACATGTTATCGAAAGTCCTTACTTCTCCTTTCGAGACGTGAAACTCCGGTTTGTACCAGACATCGTAAACGCACGTTGCCAAGGCGAGCAGCATTCCGCTTTTGGAGTATTCGGATTTAGGATGCTGAGAACGATGGTTCATGCCAAGAACACGATCGCGAAGGCATCTGCCTGCAACCCAGTTGCACTTTTCAGGATGGGCCCGGAGCTTACCGCTGAAGCATCGGTCATTTCTGGGCTCGGACCAATCATCTGACGTTTACGATGTGGCTTGGTCGTCGTTGTGCGGCGTCCAAGTCTGGCTGTGCGGGACGACGCGGGCTTTCACGGTGGCAGGGCCAAGGTCAGCTTCGTGGTCTCAGTATTGCGCTTGGTTTAGGTTGCTCACGGGGCGACCGTCAGACGTGAATGATCGTATCGGACGACAGTTGAGCAATTTACTTGGCTCGTCGGCATGTTTTCATTGCGAAAAAATTGCGATATCACATCGACATCGTCAATTTTCGTAGCGTCACCGATAATGCCAGTTGCATCCTCCCATCCTCAGCAAGCCGAACGCCTCGCGGCGCTGTACGCGTATGAAATTCTCGAAACAGAGCGGGAACGCGAATTCGATGAAATAGTGCAGCTTGCCGCCGCGACCTGTGGTACAGCGATTTCCGTGATCAATTTCATCGATGCCGAGAGACAGTGGTTCAAGGCCGAAACAGGCCTCGGCGTGCGAGAAACGCCCTTGGCCACTTCGCTATGCTCGCACGTCATCTTGGAAGATGAATTTGTTGAAATAAACGACACGTTGCTGGATCCGAGAATGTCGGACAATCCGTTGTGTTGCGGCGATGCAGGGTTGCGGTTCTATGCTGGCGCGCTTCTGAAGACCGCTGACGGGCTGCCTCTCGGGACGTTGTGCGTTCTCGACAATCAGCCGAAGGAACTGACGCCACTACAGCGCGACACGATCCGCGTCCTGGCCAGCCAGGTGATGGCGCAACTTGACCTGCGAAAGACGCTCAAAGACGCCGAGATGTTGCGGAAGGAGGTAGACCACCGGGTGAAGAACTCGCTGCAGTCGTTGTCATCGTTGGTCCGCCTCGCTGGGCGAGAGGCAAAAGCAGAGGAAACGACGGAAGCGCTTGCTACAATAGGTTCGAGGATCGACGCCGTCGCAATGCTCCACCAGGAACTCTACCGCACCGACGCCGGTCATATCATTGAGCTGGGTCGGTACATCAAAAACCTGATGTCGCACTTCCGGCAGATCATTCCGGACAATGTCACGCTCAATTGCCAGACAATCGACACCAAGGTTACGTCGAATGAGGCTGTCGCAGTTGGTACTTTGATCAACGAATTCGTTGCTAACGCTGTTAAGCATGCGTTCCCCGACAATCGACCTGGGCAGATTGACGTCGTCGTGACCCGGAATGCGGATGACAGACGCATTCGCGTCAACTGCCGGGACAACGGTGTCGGTCTGTCTGAGAATGTTGACATTTCGTCCGGCGGGCTTGGCATGCAGATTGCAGCGGTTATTTCAGCGGAACTTGACGCCAAGCTTGACGTGGACACGAAAGTCAGCGGTCTGGACGTGACCTTCGAGTTCAAGAGCACTATTTCGGAATAGTTTTTCGTCCGTTCGACGAATTTGAAGCACTTCAGCCTCTGCTGCGCTCCTTTGTTCCCGAGGATTACAGCACTGATGTTCAGGAGTTCGAGATAACTCAGAAGCAGACACTCATGCATGCTGCAGCATCAGGCAGACTGGGCCCAAAAACCGGTCATCGGCGCCAAGCCCCGCTATCGCTCATGTGCATCACGAAATGCAAAGAACGGGCTGTCGCGAGGTCTTTTTCATGCGCCTTTGGCGGAGGCCGAGACGCTTCTTTTCGCCTTATTATAGAAAAATGCCATATTTCAGCCATGCTATGACGGTATGAGCAAGAACTGTCGGGCTGTTTCATTTTATCGGCACGACCTTGTACTTCTATTGACGGATCCTCGGGCGCTGCCACGCCTCCGCCAATATGTTTTGTTGAGTGAATGAGGACGATTATGACTGAATTTATTCCCGCATCCGATATTGTGGATGATGTATTGAACCGTACCGGCCAGGCCCTGATGAACGGGGAATTTGCGCCTTTCGTGGCGCATTTCAGGCTGCCCCAACAGATCGAAACCATCGAAGGCCGACAGTACGTTGCAACGCCGGAGGACCTCCGAGTGCTCTTTGCCTCCGTGCGCGCGTTCCACAGGCGTCTTGGCATCAACCGCATCGTGCGCGCCTGCATTCAGGCCGAATACAAGGGCGATGATTGTGTCGAAGGGGTCTTCAAGGCGTTGTTTTTCAAGGGCAGCACCTTGGTTCACAGCGTCGAGACGACCTTTGTCGTGCTCTACCGCAACGCAGACATCTGGCAGGTCGGGTACAACATGTACGGGATCAGCGATCACGATGCGTTCGGGGCGGCCCTGATGCATGCCCCCCCTACGGGAGAGCCGGGCGTGACGGGCCGCGAGGCCGAGCCTTTGATCCCGCATCAGCAGGCGGGCTGAGCCCAGCGCGCCGACTGCGACGGCGGTCGGCTTGTCGGCAGGCGCCATTTTTTTCATCCGCACAACCCTTGAAAGACCGCGCTTCATGGGCGATGTGAAAGGCATCTGATACCGGAGCACTTTCATGGCCCTGCCGATCCGCGACCAACTCAAGTACTGGGGCATCGCCGCTGTCGTGGTGATGGTGACACTGTGGTTCATGGGTGATGTGCTGCTGCCTTTCCTGCTGGGCGGGGCGATTGCCTATTTCCTTGATCCTGTTGCAGACCGGCTGGAGGGGCTGGGGTTGAGCCGTGCGCTGGCCACGGCGGTGATCACGATCATTGCGATTCTGTTGTTCGTGATCATGGCGTTGCTGGTCGTGCCGACCCTGATCAACCAGACCGTGAGCCTGATTGAAACCGCCCCGCAACTGGCCCGCGATCTGGGCGGGTTCCTGACAGAGCGTCTGCCCGCCTTGCTGGATGAAAGCTCAACCCTGCGCACGTCGCTTGATTCAATCGGGCAGGCCGTTCAGGAGCGCGGCGGTCAATTACTGGAAACGGCGCTATCGTCGTTTGCCTCCGTCCTGAACGTGATCGTGCTGTTCGTGATCGTGCCGGTCGTGGCGGTCTATCTGTTGCTGGACTGGGACCGCATGGTGGCCAGCATCGACAAGCTGCTGCCTCGCGATCATGCCCCCACCATTCGACAGCTTGCCGCCGATATTGACGAAACCCTCGCCTCGTTTATCCGGGGGATGGGCACGGTGTGTCTGATCCTGGGGACGTACTATGCCATTGCCTTGATGGTCGTGGGGCTTCAGTTCGGGCTGGTCGTGGGTTTTGTCGCAGGTGTGGTAACGTTCATTCCCTATCTGGGGGCCCTTCTGGGCGGCGCGCTGGCGATTGGTCTGGCGTTGTTCCAGTTCTGGGGGGATTGGGTGTCCATCGGGATGGTCGCGGGCATTTTCATGCTGGGGCAGGTGATCGAAGGCAATGTGCTGACCCCGAAGCTGGTGGGAGATTCCGTCGGGTTGCACCCGGTCTGGCTGATCCTTGCACTGTCGGTCTTTGGCACGCTTTTCGGGTTTGTCGGCATGCTGGTGGCGGTGCCGATGGCGGCAGCGATCGGGGTCGTGGCGCGCTTTGCCGTGGATCAGTACCAGAGCAGTCTTCTGTATAAGGGGACTGGTCACGACGGACAGCCGAAGTGACACGCCAGCTTGGGCTTGACCTGCCAAGCCATCCCGCGCTTGACCGCGAGGCCTTTTTCGCGGCCCCCTGCAACCGCATGGCCCTTGGCATGATAGAACGCTGGCCGGACTGGCCGGGGGGAAAACTGGTGCTGAGCGGGCCGAAGGGCGCGGGCAAGACCCACCTTGCCCATGTCTGGGCCGAAGGAAGCGGCGCAGTGATCGTCAGCGCGGCGGATCTTGCCACAGCGGACATTCCCGCATTGGCCCAAAACCACGTCGCCGTGGAAGACGTACCGGAAATCGGCAGCACCCCGGCCTGTGAAACGGCGCTTTTTCACTTGCATAACCTTGCTTTGGCAAATGGCCAGACCCTGCTGTTGACCGGGGTCGGGCCGGTGGCTGGCTGGGGTCTGACCCTGCCCGACCTGATCAGCCGCCTGCGCGGCACCACCGCCATCACCATCGCGGAAGCCGACGACGTCCTGCTGGGTGTCCTTCTGGCCAAGCTGCTGGACGATCGGCAACTGCACCCCGGACCCAAGCTGATCCCCTACCTGCTGCGCCGGATGGACCGGTCCTTTGCGGCGGCGATTGCGCTGACACAAGCGCTGGATGCCGCGAGTTTGGCGGGCAAGCGCCCGATCACGACGAAGCTGGCGGGCGAGGTCCTTGATGCGCTGGACAAGGCGGACCCGTCGCGCGATAGTTAGGGTCGTAAAACCGTTACACGTCAAAGGCATATCGCCCGCATGTCAAACGCCGATTTCCTCAAGGCGCCGTTTCCGACTGCGCAGGACCTGCCCGATCTGGATTTCTCCGGTCCAAATCGGTTCTTCAATCGTGAATTGAGTTGGCTAAGCTTCAACTGGCGTGTGCTGGAAGAGGCGGAAAACCCCCGCGTCCCCTTGCTGGAGCGGCTGCGGTTCCTGTCGATATCGGCCGACAACCTTGATGAATTCTATACCGTCCGGGTCGCGGGCCTGCGCGAATTGGCGCATGCGGGCAATACCACCCCGGCGGCTGACGGTCTGACCCCGGCCGATCAGCTTGTGCTGATCAACCAGAATGCCCGCGCCCTGATGATGTCACAGCAACGCGTGCTGGTCGATCTGCTGGCGGAGATGACCGAAAACGGCATTGAGGTGGAGCGAGCAGGCGACCTGACGGAGGAGGACCGCACCTTTCTTGATGATGTGTTCCTCAACCAGGTGTTTGCCGTTCTGTCCCCGCTGGCCATCGACCCGGCGCATCCCTTTCCCTTCATCCCGAACACTGGTTATGCGCTGGCGTTGCAACTGGAACGGACGTCCGACAAGCGCCCCCTGCAGGCCCTGCTGCCCATTCCCGCCAAGATCGACCGTTTCATCGCCCTGCCCGCCCCTGCCGACAAGCTGCGGTATCTGCCGCTTGAGGAATTGCTGGTGCTGCATGTGCCGGCCCTGTTTCCCGGCTACAAGCTGAAGTCCCACTTCGAATTCCGCGTCCTGCGCGACAGCGATCTGGAAGTGGAGGAAGAAGCCGAAGACCTTGTGCGCGAATTTGAGGTGGCGCTGAAGCGCCGCCGCCGCGGCGAGGTCGTGCGCCTGACCCTGTCGATCGGCGCGCCGGAAAAGCTCAAGGCCGTGGTGATGGAAGAACTCGGCGTGCCGGAGCGGGACATAATCGAAATCGACGGCATGATCGGTGTCGATGACCTGTCCGAACTGGTCACCGACGCGCGGCCCGACCTTCTGTGGCCGCAATTCACCCCGCGCGTGCCCGAACGCGTCAGCGACCATGACGGCGACATGTTCGCCGCAATTCGCCAGAAGGACATGTTGCTGCACCATCCGTATGAGACCTTCGACATGGTCGTGCGGTTCCTGGCACAGGCAGCGCGCGACCCGGATGTGGTCGCGATCAAGCAGACGCTGTATCGCACATCGCGCGACAGCCCCATCGTGGAGGCCCTGTGCGAAGCGGCAGAGGACGGCAAATCCGTCACCGCGCTGGTGGAACTGAAGGCCCGCTTTGACGAAGCCGCGAATATCCACCAATCCCGGCGGCTGGAACGGGCGGGCGCACATGTGGTCTATGGCTTTCTGGACCTCAAGACCCACGCCAAGATCTCTACCGTGGTGCGGCGCGAAGGCACGCAACTGGTGACCTACACGCACTACGGCACCGGGAACTACCACCCCATCACGGCGCGCATCTATACCGACCTGTCGCTGTTTACCTGTGATCAGCGGTTGGGGCGCGATGCCACCAAGGTTTTCAACTATCTGTCCGGATATGCGCAGCCGCAGACGCTGGACAATCTGGCCATATCGCCCACGACGCTGAAACCCCGCCTGCTTGAGTTGATTGCGGCCGAAGCGGCCCATGCCGAGGCGGGCAAACCTGCGGCGATCTGGGCCAAGATGAATTCCCTGATTGACAGTGAAGTCATCGACGCGCTGTATCAGGCCAGTCAGGCCGGCGTGCAAATCAGCCTTGTGGTGCGCGGCATCTGCGGGCTGCGGCCCGGCGTGGCGGGATTGTCCGACAACATCCGGGTCAAATCCATCGTCGGGCGGTTTTTGGAACACTCGCGGATCGTTTGTTTCGGCAACGGATCGGGATTGCCGCACAAGAAGGCGCGGGTCTTCATCTCCTCCGCCGACTGGATGGGCCGCAACCTGAACCGCCGGGTCGAAACACTGGTCGAGATCGAAAACGCCACCGTGAAGGCGCAGATCACCAATCAGATCATGGCGGCCAATCTGGCGGATGTGGCGCAAAGCTGGGTGATGACGCCGGACGGCCAGTTCAACCGACCCCCGTTGGAGGAGGGGAAATTCGCCTTCAACTGCCACCGTTTCTTCATGGAAAACCCGTCGCTGTCAGGGCGCGGTTCGGCCGGGGCATCGGACGTGCCCAAGCTGACCCATACGGAGGATTGAGGTTTCCGGCAGGTTAACAATTGACCGAAAGCCGCCCCTGCCCCATTTTGCCCCCACCCGGCAGACCAAGGACTTTCATGGACGACCACCCGCCTTCCTCCGCCCGCGTGCCCGAAACCGGGGTCGCTGATCTGGGATTGTTCGGCAAGCCCCTGTTCCAGGACCCCTCCGCGCGGCGGCTGTCACGGGTGGGCGTGGTCGATGTCGGGTCGAACTCTGTCCGGCTGGTGGTGTTTGACGGCGCGGCCCGGTCGCCCGCGTATTTCTACAACGAAAAGATCATGTGCGCGCTGGGGGCCGGGATGGCCGAAACCGGTCATCTGTCGCCCGATGGCCGCCGCCGGGCGCTGGCGGCCATGCACCGTTTCAAGAAGCTGGCCGATGGCATGGGGCTGAGCGAGCTGACCTGCGTGGCCACCGCCGCCGTGCGCGATGCCAGCGACGGAAAAGCCTTCTGCGATGAGGTCCGCGAACAGACAGGCTTGCGCATCTGGGTCATCGACGGCGAAGAAGAGGCGCGATTGTCCGCCCAGGGTGTCCTTCTGGGCTGGCCCGGGGCCTATGGGCTGGTCTGCGATATTGGTGGTTCGTCCATGGAACTGGCCGAAATCTCCGGCGGGCGCGTGGGAAAGCGGATGACCTCGCAACTGGGGCCGCTGAAGCTGCGCGATCTGAAGGGCGGCGCCAAGGCCCGCGAGGCGCATGTCAAGGAAGTGATGAAGGGGCTTGCCGACCGCATGGGCGCGCAGCGGGACCGGTTGTTCCTTGTGGGTGGGTCATGGCGCGCGATTGCGCGCATCGACATGGTGCGGCGGGGCTATCCGCTGCACGTGCTGCACGAATACCGGATGACCCCGCGCGCGGTCAGTGCCACCGTGAAGTTCATCAAGAAATCCGATATCGAGGAGTTGCGCCAGATGGCCGGCGTATCAAGCGCGCGGATGGCACTGGTCCCCTATGCGGCCACGGTGCTGGGTCGGCTGGTCAAGACGTTCCGGCCCAAGGACATCGCCATTTCAAGCTACGGCATCCGTGAGGGCATGTTGTACGAACAGATGCCTCAGCGCTTGCGCGACCGCGACCCCCTGATCGAGGCGTGCCGCTTTGCCGAAGCAAAGGACGCGCGCACGCCGGGGTTCGGCAAGGTTCTCTATAATTTCATCCTGCCGCTTTACAAATCCGCACCTGCCCCGCGCAAGCGGCTGATCAAGGCGGCCTGCCTGCTGCATGACGTCAGTTGGCGCGCGCACCCCGATTACCGGGCGGAGGTCTGTTTCGACAACGCGACACGCGCCAATCTGGGCGGGCTGAAACACGCCGAACGCATCTTCATGGGGCTGGCCCTGTTGCATCGATATTCCAACAAGCGGGAAAACACCCGATTCGAAGACCTGTATGAGATGATTGACGAAAAGACCCGACACGAGGCCGAAGTGCTGGGCAAGGCCATGCGATTTGGTGCCATGCTATGGATGAACAAGGATGAAGATCGCGGCGAACTGCGTTGGTTTCCAAAGAAAAAAATTCTTCAGCTTGTGCTGACCAAGGACATGCTGCCGCTGTTTGGCGAAGTGGCCGAAGCGCGGCTGAATTCACTGGCCGACTCGTTGGGGGCCGAGGTGCAGATCAAGACGCGGCGCAAATCAAAGACCTAGAGATCGATCTGTGGTGCCTCTTCGGGGCTTTGCTCAGGTGTGTCGGGCTTGCGGCGAATGATGATATCCCCGTTTGGCAGGATCTCTGGCGCTTCGTAGACGCTCCAATCCTCGACCTCTTCCAGAATGGCGCCCAGACGCGAACCCATTTCCTGCGCGAAATTCTTCAGCGCCGGACCCATCTGATCAGCAAGGCCCGCGAATTCGTCGATGGCGGGCTCCATCTCCTTGAGGATCCCTTCCATGAACATCTGCGCGCCCCGTTCCATCAACGACAAGCCGCGGTCTTCTTCTTCCGCGAAGGCCGCGGCGGGAAGCAGGATCAGGCAAAGGGCAAGAGCAGGTCTCATGCCCCTAATATAGGGCAAGACCCGCGGATTTGCGAGGTCAGGCGTCGAAATCCAATGTGACCGGAAAGTGGTCGGACGCGGTCACCAGCGCGTCACGCAGATCAGGTGCGCGCCAGCAATCAGGATCATCCAGCGGATGCCAGATGCGCCAGACCGGCGCGCGGGCGCGTACCGGTTCGCTGACCATGATGTAATCCAGCAGGGCTTGCAGGAACCGCTTTTCCGGCCTGATCCAGAACCGCGCGCTTGTCGGCATGGCCCCTAATTTACGCGACAAGGCCTGCCGCGCATGGGGGTCAAAAAGCGCGTTGTCCAGCCCGTGCCCCATCACGATCTCGACCGACGACCGACCGAAAAGGCTTTCGAATTCATCCAGCCCCGGACCATCGTTCAGATCCCCCATCACGATCAGCGGTGTCCCCTGGGACAGATGTTCCTCGATCCGGGCGCGCAGCCAGATGGCCTGCGCCAGTTGCTTGCGGCGGTTGGCGACCTGCCTGCTCATGATCTCTGCAGGGGTGGTGGCCCCGTGCGGGGCCTTGGATTTGAGGTGCGCGCCGATCATCCGAAAAGCGAAACCCGACGTTGCCTCGACCGCCAATTCCAGCGGTGGCTTGGAAAAGACCACAAGGTCCTCCGTCGCATCGATATCCAGATCAATGCGCAGAGCCCCGTCGAACCGTGGCGCGCCACTGGCCCCTTCAGGCCCGGAAAAGGCCCCCTGCGGATCGTGGTGCACGGTCAGCTTGGCGGGATCGTACAGCAGCGCGATTTCCTGCTGTGTCTCATTGGCAAAGCCCATCGCCGCATGACTGGTGCGCAGGCCGAACCGTTCGGCGAAATTCTCAAGCGACTGCACGGTGGAACGGCGCTTGTTGGAATCCGGCGCCTCGATCACCATGACGGCATCGGCATCCATCGCCTGAAAAACGGTGCCAAGCGCCGCGATCTGCTGACCCCGCGTGACGTCAAAGCGCGCGGACCATTCCCCATCTTCAAGCAGCTGGTTCTTGTCATCAAAAAGTGACGTGAACCATTCGATGTTGTAGGTGGCAAGCCGCATCAGGCGGCTTTGCCCGACAGGGTTTCCCATGCCTTGTTGATGTCGATCATACGCTTTTCAGCCATGCGGATCGCCTCTGGTGGCAGGCCGCGCGCAACCAGCGCGTCGGGATGGTTGGCGCGCACCAGCGCCTGCCAGGCCTTGCGCGCCTCCTGCCGGGTGGCATTGGGCGAAATGCCCAGCACCGAATGCGGCAGCGGCGAACTGTTGGGCACGAAGCGGGCCTTCAGGTTCGCGAAATCCGCTTCCTCCAGCCCGAAGATATCGCTGACTTCCTCAAGAAAGGCGTCTTCGTTGGGATGATAGGTGCCATCGGCCATCGCAATGTGAAAGAGCCCCTCCATCAGGTCGATAAGGATTGCGGGCTGGTCGGCAAACATGGCCGATATCCTGCGGGCGTATTCGTCAAAACCGGCAACATCCTGACGGGCAAGGTTGAACACCTTGGCCGCCTCTGCCGCGTCAGATTCCGCGATCTGGAAGACCTCTCGGAATGCCGTCACCTCGTCCCGCGTGACCAGCCCATCGGCCTTGGCCATCTTCGCCCCCAGCGCAATCACCGCGATGGTGAAGGCAACCGAACGTTCTGGCGGGGTGCGCAGACGGTCAAATACCGCCGCCAGCCCTTCGCCGGAGGTCAGCGCGGAAAGCGCTTCGGTGATGCGGGTCCAAATCGACATGAATGCAGTCTATCTGCCTGATTGGGGAAAGTCAGTGCGGATTGAGGGTCTTTGTCATCAAGATCAGATCAAGCCAACGCCCCTGCTTGCGACCCACTTCGGGGAGCTGTCCTGTCTTGGCAAATCCTTGACGGCTGTGAAACGCCACCGCCGCAGCATTTTCGCCAGATATGGCGGCGACAAACGTATGAATACCCTGCCCTGCGGCTTGCTTTTCAGCAGCCTGCATCAGCGTCTGCCCCACCCCGCGCCCGTTTTGTGCGGTGATGATGGTGTGTTCTGCGGTGTGGAGGTATCCGGGCCCGTTACGAAACGGCCCCCAGGTGATGAACCCCTGCACCGCGCCGTCGCGGTCCGCCACCAAGAACGCATCAGGCCTGCGGGCCAGCAGCGCGTGCAGATCGGTCTCGGTTTTCTGTGCCGTCGTGAATGTCGCGGTGGTCTGCGCGATCATCGCGTTCCACAGCGCGCCGATGGCGGGCAGATCCCCCCGCCGGGCGCTGCGGATGACAACACTAGCTGCGCGCGGCACGGATCAGTTGCAGGATGTCCTGCGCCGCTGCCGGAATATTGGTCCCCGGCCCGAAGATCGCCTTGACCCCGGCATCATAAAGGTACTGATAATCCTGCTGCGGGATCACCCCGCCACAGATCACCAGAATATCCTCCGCGCCTGCGTCCTTGAGCGCCTGCACCAATTGCGGGGCAAGCGTCTTGTGGCCTGCCGCCTGACTGGAGATGCCGATGACATGCACGTCATTGTCCACCGCGTCCTGCGCGGCCTCCGCAGGGGTCTGGAACAGCGGGCCGACGTCCACGTCAAAACCGATGTCTGCAAAGGCGGTGGCGATCACCTTTGCGCCCCTGTCGTGTCCGTCCTGGCCCATCTTGACGACCAGCATGCGCGGGCGGCGGCCTTCGTCTTCGGCAAAGGCATCCACCGCCTTCTGAATGTCGGCAAAGCCCGCGTCGCCTTCGTAGGCAGCGCCATACACCCCTGCCAGTGTCTTGACCTCGGCGCGGTGACGGCCGAATTCCTTTTCCATCGCCATGCTGATTTCCCCCACAGTGGCCCTTGCACGGGCCGCTTCAACGGCCCCTTCCAACAGATTGCCGCCCTTGGCCGCGCGGCGTGTCAGTTCATCCAACGCGGCGGTGCAAGCACCCTCGTCGCGGTTGGCGCGGATTTCATTCAACCGCGCGATCTGGCTTTCGCGCACGGCGACGTTGTCTACGTCGAGGATATCAATCGGGTCTTCCTTGTCGCGACGGTATTTGTTGACGCCGACGATCACTTCGTCCCCCCGGTCGATATTGGCCTGACGCTGTGCCGCGGCTTCCTCGATCCGCAGTTTGGGCATGCCGGAGGCGACGGCCTTGGTCATGCCGCCCATTTCTTCGACCTCCTCGATCAGTTTCCAGGCCGTATCTGCCAGATCAGCGGTCAGTTTTTCGACGTAGTAGGAGCCTGCCAGCGGATCGACGACATTGGTCACGCCGGTTTCTTCCTGCAGGATCAGCTGGGTATTCCGCGCAATCCGGGCCGAGTGGTCGGTCGGCAGGCCGATCGCTTCGTCCAGCGAATTGGTGTGCAGCGATTGCGTGCCGCCCAAGACCGCGCTCATCGCCTCATATGCGGTGCGTACGACGTTGTTGTAGGGGTCCTGTTCAGCCAGCGACACGCCCGAGGTCTGACAGTGGGTGCGCAGCATCGATGATTTGGGGTTCTTTGGCTTGAATTCATCCATGATACGGGACCACAGCAGGCGCGCGGCGCGCAGCTTGGCGGCTTCCATGAAGAAGTTCATGCCGATGCAGAAGAAAAATGATAGTCGCGGTGCGAATTTGTCCACGTCCATGCCGGCGGCAATCGCCGTACGCACGTATTCGCGGCCGTCGGCCAGCGTGAAGGCAAGCTCCTGCACAAGGTTCGCGCCGGCCTCCTGCATGTGATAGCCGGAGATCGAGATGGAGTTGAATTTCGGCATCTCGTTGGCGGTGTATTCGATGATGTCCGCGATGATCCGCATCGAGGGTTCGGGCGGATAGATATAGGTGTTGCGGACCATGAACTCCTTCAGGATGTCGTTCTGGATGGTGCCCGCAAGCACGGATTTGTCGTGTCCCTGCTCTTCGCCCGCGACGATGAAACTGGCCAGGATCGGGATCACCGCGCCGTTCATCGTCATGGAGACGGAGACCTTGTCCAGCGGGATACCGTCGAAGAGGATTTTCATGTCCTCGACACTGTCGATGGCGACGCCTGCCTTGCCAACGTCCCCTTCGACGCGGGGATGGTCGCTGTCGTAGCCCCGGTGGGTGGCCAGATCGAAGGCGACCGAAACACCCTGCTGACCGGCGGCAAGGTTGCGGCGGTAGAAGGCGTTGGATTCCTCGGCGGTGGAGAAGCCCGCGTATTGCCGGATGGTCCAGGGGCGGCCCGCGTACATCGTGGCCTTCACGCCGCGGGTGAACGGCGCCTGACCGGGGATGCCGCCCAAATGGTCGAGCCCGGCAGTGTCTTCAGCCGTATAAAGCGGCTGAACGGGTATCCCTTCGAGCGTCTGCCACGTCAGGTCATCAGGGTTGCGCCCGCGC
Organism: Sulfitobacter rhodophyticola; assembly: GCF_041281685.2. GTDB lineage: Bacteria > Pseudomonadota > Alphaproteobacteria > Rhodobacterales > Rhodobacteraceae > Sulfitobacter. The sequence continues at coordinate 22,803 of NZ_CP166251.2, forward strand.
AGCTCCCCCTCAGCCAGACTGCGCCACGTGTCCTTGTCGGTCGTCATATCCATGTCCTTTTTCCATCTGCCCGAGGTGCGGATGTGTCTCCGCTTTGGTCCGGGCTGTGTCCTCTGTCAGGGTGGCAAGACCGTCGGCACCAGCGATCAGCCAGTGCATGTCGTCTGCGTAATGTTCGGCCAGCAAGGCCGCTTGTTCCTGGGTGAAGGGCTGCCAGCGCCCGTCGCCCTGCGGCAACGCGTCAGGGTCGTCGCCCTGCTCTGCCACCCGCGCGCGCAGGGCGCGCAGATCGGCGGAAGGGTTCAGCAACGGCACCTTGTGTGCGCCATCGTGCGGCAGTGCGCCACCAATCGCGGCGGCCAGCACGGCCTGCGGACGGTTGCCGAAAGTCTCGAACGGGGTCACGCAAATCTCCGCGTCAGGCACGGCACAGGCAATGTCAGTGATCACGTCGCGCCATGTGCGGGTGCTGTCACAAATTGCAGCACATCGGGAGGCCGTGGGGATCGGATGCCCCCGCTCCACCGCCAGAGCCATGGCAGAGGACCACCACAGGTCCTGTGCCCGCACGCTCAGCACGATGCGAGTGACGCGCCCGCCAAAGGCGGCGGCGACCCGTGCCATCCGTTCACCCGCTGCGGGGTAAAGCGCGCGGTGGCGGATGTTGTGCACGCAACTGCCCAACATGTTTTCATCGCTGACCAGCAATTGTTCGAGGCCTTGATGCGCCGCCCGCGCGGCCAGCATCCGCGCACGGCCCTGCGCGCGCAGGGCCGGATTGCGCTTGCGCGGCGCGGTGGAGTTCTGAAAAAGCCCCGGAAAGACCGATTTGCGCGTCCGCTCCGGCCCCCAGACGCCGATGCCGCGTTCCTGCAGGGCCGCCAGATGTTGCCGCATTACATGTTGAAATGTGGTGGTTGCGGTGCGGTGCGCGCCAATATGCAAAGTGACATCCATGAGTGCAGTTCCTGCCTGTGTCGCAAAGGCCGCCCCGGTCGGCCGGGTATTGGGGGTCCCCCCCTTCATGCGCCCAAACCCCTTACAACCGACTTAATGCAAAATTTGCCCCCATGACGCATCGCTTTTTGCCGCATTATGTCTATATCATGGGCAACAGGAGTGATGATGAAACGTTTGATACCACTTGTTTTTACGGCTCTGCTTGCAGCCGCTGCCAGTGCGCAGGCCACGGATGGCACTGCGCCGGAGATTCTGTTTGCGCCTGCGGACATGGCTGATCTGAACGAATTCCGCTGGAAAAAACGCCCGATCCTTGTGTTCGCAGACAGCGAAAACGATCCCGCATTCATCGAACAGATGGAATTGCTGAGCAACCGCGAGGAGGCGCTGTTGGAACGCGATGTGATCGTTCTGATCGACACCGATCCGGCCGCGCGCAGCCCGCTGCGGCTGAAAATGCGGCCCCGGGGCTTCATGCTGACGCTCGTGGGCAAGGACGGCGGTGTCAAACTGCGCAAACCGTTTCCATGGGACGTGCGCGAAATAACCCGCAGCATCGACAAAATGCCCATCAGGCAGCGTGAAATCCGCGATGCCAAGGACGCCGCAAGCCAGTAATCCTTGCGCCACCCCCCGCGCACCCCTATATTTAGGGGTGTAGAGGCAACCTTACGGAGGCTGAGAATGGACAAGGACACATACATTCCTATTCCCCTGACCGGTCGGACGGGGCCCGAGCCCGGGTATTGAGCCGCTGCGCTTCGGCGCGGGCAGCGTCCGCACCCCCTTTTGAAAACGCATTGATCAGCGCGTTGGCGTATCTGCCAAACGCCAGCAATTGCACCTTCATCGCGATATAGTCACGGTACATGGCGATGCGCCGGTCCTGCGCAAGCGCCCCGAACCCCTCCGCCCGCATGTCCGCCGCCAAGGCCGCCACCGATTTGACCTGCGCATAATACAGCACGATCGGATCAATCGTCTGGCGCGGCAGGATATGGACATCCGCGATCAACGCGTCAAAGACGGCATCGTGACGTTCGATCGGGATGAAGGGCACGAAATTCGCATCCGCTTCCATCTTCGCCACCATCCTGTCGCGGTAGCCTTCAAGGCGCTCCGTATCCCAAAGGTTCGCGAGGTTCGCACCAATCTCGGCATAAAGCGCGCGGTGATAGTCGCGCAGCTTTTCCGCGCGCAGCGCCGCGGCTGCCTTGCGGTTCTGCCAGCCGTTGACCAGCCAGCCCGCCGCCAGAAAGACCCCCGCGATCACCGCCTGCCAGATGCGCGCATCCACCGCTGCGGCCCATGATATGACGCCGCTTTCGGTCACTCGAATTCGATGATCACATCGTCAACGGCAAGGCTGTCGCCCGCCTCCGCGTTGATCCTGGACACCACGCCCTTCTTCTCGGCGCGCAGGATGTTCTCCATCTTCATCGCCTCGATGGTGCACAGCGCCTGCCCCTCCTGTACTTCGTCGCCCACGCCCACATCCATCTTGACGATCAGACCGGGCATCGGGCACAGCAGCATCTTGGACGTGTCCGGCGCGACCTTCTCCGGCATCATGCGCGCCAGTTCGGCCTGACGCGGGGTGCGCACATGCACGCGCAGATCCGCGCCCCGGGTGCGGATGCGGAACCCGCCCGAGATCTTGCCGACCTTCATCACCAGCGGCGCATCATCGACAGTCATCTCGGCCAGATTGTCGCCGGGCGTCCAGGCACCGGAAACCCGCAGGCTGGTCTTGTCCTCGAAATGGACGGTGGCCCCGCTGGTGTCCGCCTCGATCACCACATCAAAGGATGCGCCCTGCACGGCGACGTTCCAGTCGCTGCCGACTTTGCGTTCGTGGTTGTCCATGCGGCCCGACACGCGGGCGCGGCGGATTTCCGCCACGCGGTGCATGGCCGCCGTCGCCGCCGCGATCCGGCGCAGTTCGCCTTCCGCCAGTTCAACCCCCTCGAACCCGTCGGGGTATTGTTCCTCGATGAAGGCGGTTGTCATGTCGCCCTTGATGAAGATCGGGTGATCCATCACCGCTGACAGGAACGGCAGGTTATGCCCGATGCCTTCAACCTCAAAACTGTCGAGCGCCACGCGCATCCGTTCAATCGCCTCGGCCCGGGTGGGCGCCCAGGTGCACAGCTTGGCGATCATCGGGTCGTAATACATTGAAATCTCGCCACCTTCGTAGACGCCGGTGTCATTGCGGACGGCCATAACACCCGTGGGGGCGTCATCGGCCCATTTGCCATTGTCGCTGAGCGGCCCCGCAGCCACCTCCTGTGGTGGGCGATAGCGGGTCAGACGCCCGATCGAAGGCAGAAAGCCCCTGTACGGGTCCTCGGCGTAAAGACGGTTTTCGATGGACCACCCGGTCAGTTTGACGTCCTTCTGGCTGATCGTCAGCTTTTCACCATTGGCCACGCGGATCATCTGTTCGACCAGATCGACGCCGGTGATCAGTTCCGTCACCGGGTGTTCCACCTGCAAACGGGTGTTCATTTCAAGGAAGTAGAAGTTCTTGTCACCATCCACGATGAATTCAACCGTCCCCGCGCTTGTGTACCCTACGGCTTGCGCCAGTGCGACCGCCTGTTCGCCCATGGCCTTGCGGGTTTTCTCATCCAGGAATGGCGACGGTGCTTCTTCAACGACCTTCTGGTTGCGGCGCTGGATCGAACATTCGCGTTCCCCCAGATAGATGCCGTTGCCATGCGCATCGCAAAGCACCTGAATTTCGATGTGGCGCGGCTGGGTGACGAATTTCTCGATGAAAATCCGGTCATCACCAAAGGAATTCGCCGCTTCGTTCTTGGAGGATTGAAACCCCTCGCGCGCCTCTTCATCATTCCACGCGATCCGCATGCCCTTGCCGCCGCCCCCGGCAGAGGCCTTGAGCATCACCGGATAGCCGATTTCATTGGAAATCTTGACCGCTTCATCCGCGTCCTCGATCAGCCCCATGTACCCCGGCACGGTGCTGACGCTTGCCTCCTGCGCGATCTTCTTGGAGGTGATCTTGTCCCCCATCTTTTCGATTGCTCCCACGGGCGGGCCGACAAAAGCCACGCCAGCCGCTTCAAGAGCCTCTGCGAACTTGCTGTTTTCGCTTAGAAAGCCATAGCCCGGGTGCACGGCCTGTGCGCCACTTTCCTTGATTGCCGCCATGACCTTGTCAATGACGATATAGGACTGGTTCGCAGGCGGCGGGCCGATGTGCACCGCTTCATCCGCCATCTGGACATGCAATGCCTGCGCATCCGCATCGGAATATATCGCCACGGAGGCAATCCCCATCTTGCGCGCGGTCTTGATGACACGGCAGGCGATCTCGCCCCGGTTGGCGATCAGGATTTTATTGAACATGGGGTGTCCTTCTGGGTCTTGGGATAAACGCGGAAAGCCCCGTCACAGGCGAACCTGTGCGGGGGTGTGAAAGGGTATGAAGGCGGCGCGCCGAAGCGCGCGCCATGGATGATGTCAGATCAGCAGCGGCCGGGATTAAGCTGGCAATACGCGACGTTGCCCGCAGCACCGATGGCCGCGCCCTGCGCAAGGCTGCCGCTGGTGATCGCTGCGGCGCCGGCACCGATGGCTGCACCGCCAAGGGCCTGTTCGCCCAGCGTGTCGCCACAGGCGGCGAGGCTGCCACAGGCGGCAACGGCAAGAATGAGTGTTCGTATGGACATGGACCTGCTCCTTCAATCCTACTTGTTCCCGGATTAACGCAGAGCCCGCTTTGCGGTTCCAAGCCTCCGGTTCTTATGCCCGAACCATACCGCACAATCCGTTTTTTCGCCAGCGCGAAAGATGCGGGCAACGTCGGCGCCGTGGCGTGACGCTGCCCGCAAGGGGAAGGGGTCTGGTCTCGTCTTTGTGCGGCAGGTGGCCTGTTCTGGCTCCCCTGACACACTTGTGCATGTTTGCGGTCCGTGTTGACCCGCGCCAAGACCACAGGGCGCAGCGCGGCCAAATCGGCCAAGGCCCGCCCAAACTGCCGGTGCTGTGGCGGGAACATGCCGATCATCCTTCAAACACCTCCGGAAAAGCGGCACGCGCGACCGGTGCGTTGATCACCAGCAGGGCCTCGTAATCGGTAGGATCAAAGGGATCGGTCGCAGGCAGGACTTCACGGCCGAACAGCCACGACAGCCGCCCGGCATCCAGATTGCCCCGTTCAAACGGCTGATCGCCAAAGGCGTCCCACAGCGCTTTCATGAACGCGGTATCGGCGCGCCTGTCGGCCGCCTTGCGGTCAGAACGCCGCTCGCGACGGGTGATCGGTGTCACGCCGCGTGGATTGGGTCTGCGAATGGTGAACTGGAAGTCAGTGCCGGGCAGACGGCCCGGAAACCCGCGGTGCTTGAGCATATAGGCGGGCATTACGCGGCCTCCTGCATCGGAGCCTGCGTGGGGGTCAGGACAGGCGTCGCCGCCTGCCCTGATGGTAAATTACTTGTACTTACCGGTGTATGTTGGCTCAACCGAGATGGGCTCGGGCTCGACCACAACGAATTCTTCGTCTGTCTGACCGCTGGAGCCGCACGCGGCCACGGTGGCGACAAAACCAAAGATGGCCAGCAGTTTGATGCTCTTGGACATTGATGTCTCCTGTCAATTTTAGTGAGGTCCGACACTGCTACGCGCCTCGCGGACCCCGGGTTTGAGGTAAGGGATACACAGGTATGCCTTGGGCGCACGATAGGACAAAGTTGTGGGAATGCATATGGGGTGGCGCGCAATCGGCGATGATGTGTCTCCCGTGCACCATTGGCGCCAATCCGCCCGCCCAGATTATCTATATGTAGTGGCGCCATCACAGCGGCTCCCAAGAACATGTGTCGCCCTCGGCGCGGTAGGCCTCGATAAACTGGGTGGCATCAGGGTCAGCGACCCCGAATTCGGTGATCCTGTCGGCCAGTGAGATCACGATCACGTCCGCCATCAGCGCAAACTCGCCGATGTAGGGGATCGCAAGGCTTTCACAAAGGTGGTCCATGTCCTGCGCTGCGGTGTCGTAGTCAACGGTGCCGCCTTCACGCGCAATACCGGGCGTCACAAAGCGAAAGCGCACCCAGGCTTCTGTCCCGACTTCATCAATCAGCACTTCATGCAGCGTCACAGCCTGGCCCGATGGAACGTCCACAGCCAGCGCAGGCGCTGCAACAAGGGCAAGGACGGCAAGCAGCAGCTTCATCGCCGCCCCCTGCCCGCGAGCAATGTCAGTTGTTGCGCAGCGCTTTGATCAATGCGTCCTTGTCCATGTCGGACCGCCCGTCGATGTCCAACTCCTGCGCCCGGTCGTACAGGTCTTCCTTTGTCCACTCCTCGTAAGGGGGCTGGCTGCCGCCCTTCTTCGATGGGGATTGTGCGTCGCTGGCCTGGGCATTCGCAATGGCGGCGGCCTTCTGCTTTGACGCGCCATCCTCGCGCAGGGCTTCGTAGGTTTCGTCGTCCTTCACGGACGGTCCATGATCCTTGGTCATCGCTGTCTCCTTTTGACAGCAACGCCAGACCCGCAGCGCAGGTTCCCGCAAGGGTATTTGTAAAAGGATGACGCATCAGGAAAATCACCGCGCCCGCAGCCTGTTGCAAAGCCGACCGTGGAAACTCTCAAGCCATGAGCCTTTTGCACTTTCATCCGGAGACGGACGCTCCCCCCAGGTCATGATCACGACCATGAAGGGATCGCGCGGGCGCGCAATCTTGGCGCGAAACTCATCTCTGAACTTTCTACATATCTCGTCTCGCCTAAAATCCCGCGCTTGTGCTTCGACCTCCCGGAAACTCGCCTCGTCACGAAAATTCACGATCACCAACCCGCCATCGGTTTTTTGCACTTGGGATTCAGAACCCCAGCCCGGAACACCCGTGCGTGTTCGAGTGAGAGTTGTAATTTCCTTTCTCAAAACACAGGCCCGCGTGCCGTCTTTAAGCGTAATCTGTGCCTTCCCTCTGCAAATCGAACGCGCGTCAGCAGGCAAGACCCCTACGAAGCCGAGAAACAGACAGAACATGACGAATAACAACGAGAAACGTTTCATGACTCAAACCATTACAACGGAATGTTGTCGTGCTTTTTCCAAGGCATCTCAGCCTTCTTGTTGCGCAGTGACGCAAACGCCCGCGCAATCCGCTTGCGTGTGGTGCGCGGCTGGATCACCTCATCGATGAAGCCCCGTTCCGCCGCGACGAAGGGGTTTGCGAACCGGTCTTCGTAGTCCTTTGCATGCTGCGCGATCTTCTCAGGATCATCACGGTCGGCGCGGTGGATGATCTCCGTGGCCCCTTTCGCACCCATCACCGCGACCTCGGCCGTGGGCCAGGCATAGTTGAAATCCGCCTGCAGGTGCTTGGAGGCCATGACGACATAAGCCCCGCCATAGGTTTTGCGGGTCACAACCGTGACCATCGGCACCGTCGCTTCGCCATAGGCAAAAAGCAGCTTCGCCCCGTGTTTGATCACGCCGCCGTATTCCTGAGACGTCCCCGGCAGGAAGCCCGGCACATCCACCAGCGTCAGGATCGGAATTTCGAACGCATCGCAGAAACGCACGAACCGCGCGGCCTTGCGCGCGCTGTCGATGTCCAGCACACCTGCCAGCACCATAGGCTGGTTGGCCACCACGCCCACGGTGCGGCCTTCGATGCGGATGAAACCGGTGATGATGTTCTTGGCGAAGTCTTCCTGTATCTCGTAAAAATCGCCTTCGTCCCCCAGTTTCAGGATCAATTCCTTCATGTCATAGGGGGTGTTGGGGTTTTCCGGCACCAGCGTATCAAGGGACGCTTCAATCCGCTCGGGATCATCGAAGAACGGGCGCACGGGCGGCGCTTCGCGGTTGTTGGAGGGCAGGAAGTCGACCAAACGGCGCACTTCGGCCAAAGCTTCGACATCGTTCTCGAACGCCCCGTCAGCGACAGAGGATTTTCTGGTGTGGGTGCTGGCCCCGCCCAGTTCTTCCGCCGTCACCTGTTCGTTGGTCACGGTCTTGACCACGTCCGGGCCGGTGACGAACATGTAGGAGCTGTCCTTGACCATGAAGATGAAGTCGGTCATCGCGGGGGAATACACCGCACCACCCGCGCACGGCCCCATGATCACGCTGATCTGCGGCACCACGCCGGACGCCATGATGTTGCGCTGAAACACCTCGCCATAGCCTGCAAGGCTGTCCACACCTTCCTGGATGCGCGCCCCACCGGAATCGTTGATGCCGATCACCGGCGCGCCGTTCTGCATCGCCATGTCCATGATCTTGCAAATCTTCTTGGCATGGGTTTCGGAAACCGACCCGCCCAGCACCGTGAAGTCCTGCGAAAACACATAGACGAGCCGACCATTGATGGTCCCCCACCCCGTCACCACGCCGTCGCCTGCAGGTTTCTGGTTTTCCATCCCGAAATCCGTGCAGCGGTGACTGACGAACATGTCGAATTCTTCGAAACTGCCCTCATCCAGCAGCAGATCAACACGTTCGCGCGCCGTCAGTTTGCCGCGACCGTGCTGCGCGTCGATGCGTTTTTGTCCGCCACCCATGCGGGCGGTTTCACGGCGCTGTTCGAGCTGTTCAAGAATATCTTTCATGGGAACCCCAGATTGCGAATTTGCGACATACTAACGGCGGGAGCCGGTCAACCAAAGCGCATTTTCGCAAATTTGCAAAGTGTATTCAGCGTATAGGGTGCGAATTGCAAAACTGCATAATCCACAGATTTCACCGCCGCGCCCATGGACATGGCAAACAGGTGGGTTTAGTTGCATTTGCATGAATGAAAGCATCGGCAACCTGCCCTTGATCCGCTTTCTGGATCGCGGCACGCCTCCCCACATCGCAACGCTGATCCTGCTTGCAGGCATGTCCGCGCTGGTGATGAACGTCTTTCTGCCCAGCCTGCCTGCCATGGCGGATCACTTCGGCACGACCTATGCCATCATCAATCTGTCCGTGCCGCTGTACCTTTTCTGCAGCGCGATCCTTCAACTGTTCATCGGGCCCGCATCCGACAACCTTGGACGGCGCAAGGTGATGCTTTGGGGATTGAGCCTGTTTGTGCTGGCAACCGCCGGATGCCTTCTGGCACCCAACACCGGAACATTCCTGTTCTTCCGCATTGCACAGGCGTTCATCGCAACCGCGATGGTGCTGAGCCGCGCCGTGATCCGCGACATGTATGACCAGGATCAATCCGCGTCGGTCATTGGCTATGTCACCATGGGCATGGCGCTGGTCCCGATGATCGCCCCTGCGGTTGGTGGCGGGCTGGAACAGCTTTTCGGCTGGAAGGCGACATTCTGGCTGATGTTTCTTCTGGGCCTCGGGCTGATCGCGCTCGTCTACTTCGACATGGGAGAAACGGCACAAACCTCTGATAAATCCATGCTGGCGCAGTTTGGTGAATATCCGGAGCTGCTGCGGTCGCCGCGTTTCTGGGGATACGCCATGGCTGCTGCTTTCTGTTCCGGCGCGTTCTTTGCCTACCTCGGTGGTGCGCCTTTCGTCGGCAGCGTGGTGTTCGATCTGGATCCCTTCTGGCTGGGCATCTACTTTGGCTCTCCGGCGGTCGGGTATTTCTTCGGCAACTTCCTGACAGGCCGCTACGCGACACGCTTTGGCGTGAATGCCATGGTGATGTGGGGCTGCTTTGCAAATGCGACCGGGGGCACGGTGTCGTTGGCGATCTTCCTGTCGGGCCACGGCAGCGCGCTGACCTTCTTTGGCATGATGACCCTTGTGGGGCTGGGCAACGGTCTTTGCATCCCCAACGCCACCGCCGGCATGTTGTCCGTACGTCCGCACCTGGCAGGCACGGCGGCAGGCCTGGGCGGCGCAATCATGATCGGGGGCGGTGCAACGCTGGCGGTGCTGGCAGGCGCGCTGCTGACGCCGGAAACAGGTGCCTTCCCGCTGCTGTGGCTCATGCTGCTGACGGCCATCGCGGGATTGCTCTGCATCCTTTTGGTCATCCGACGCGAAAAAGCCTTGGGCCTGCATTTGAACTGACCCACCCGCCCCTTGTCGCGGTGGGTTTGCAAAGCTAGGGTGCCACCATCTGCAAATCTGCAAAGGGCGCACCATGGCCAGCCAGAAACTCTATGCCGGGGCCAAGCTGCGCGAATTGCGCACGCGGTTGGGCCTGACGCAAAAGGACTTTGCCGCGCGACTGGGCATCTCGTTGCCGTACCTCAACCAGATGGAAAACAACAACCGGCCCCTCAGCACCACGGTCGTGCTGGCACTGGTCAGCGAATTCGGTCTGGACGTCACGGAGTTGAGCGCGGGCGACGGCGAACGCCTTGTCAGTGACATGCGCGAAGCGCTGGCCGATCCGGTATTTGCGGGGGATGCCCCGCCGCTTGCCGATCTGCGCCTTGCCGCCTCCAACGCGCCGGGGCTGGCGCGGGCCTTTCTGGAACTCCACCAGCACTACCGCCAGACCCATGAACGCCTTGCATCCCTGGACGAAGCGCTGGGGCGCGAAGACGCCCGCGCACGGCCTTCTCCCTGGGAAGAGGTGCGCGATTTCTTCCACTACTGCGACAATTACATCGACGCCGTGGACCGCGCGGCAGAGCATTTCGCCACCCGCGACGGCGGCCACCGCTCCATGCGGGTGGCAGCCGTGTCAGCCTTGTCGGATGCGGGCATCACCGTGCATTTCACCGACCGCGACAGCCTGCGCCATTTCGATACAGCCGAAAACATCCTCTACCTGTCGAACCGCACCCCGCCCGAGACACAGACCTTTCAACTGCTGTTGCAGGTGGCCCTGACGCGGCAGAACACGCTCCTTGAGGCGACCCTTGATCTGGCCCGCTTTCACAGCACCGCCGCCCGCGATATCGCCAAGATCGGGCTGGCCAATTATTTCGCGGGGGCGGCGCTGATGCCCTACAGGGCTTTTCACCAGATGGCGCAGGACTGCCGCCATGATCTGGAAGTGCTGGGCGGTCATTTCGGGGCCTCCATCGAACAGGTCGCGCACCGCCTGTCCACCTTGCAGCGCCCCGGCACCAAGGGCATTCCGTTCTTTTTCGTCCGGGTTGACCAGGCAGGCACAATCACCAAGCGCCACTCCGCCACGCGGCTGCAATTCGCGCGTTTCGGCGGGGCCTGTCCGCTCTGGAACGTGCACCGCGCGTTCGAGACTCCGGGCCGCTTTCTGCGTCAGTTGGCCGAGACCCCGGATGGGGTGCGCTACATCAGCCTTGCGCGGGATATCTCCAAACCTGCGGGCCGCTTCGGCGCGCCTGTGCGCCGCTTTGCCATCGCGCTGGGGTGCGAGATGCGCCATGCCAGTGCGCTGGTCTATGCCGATGGTCTGGACATGACGCGGGCCGAAGCGTTTGAGCCCATCGGCATCTCCTGCCGCATCTGCGACCGTCAGGGGTGTCACCAACGCGCCGTGCCGCCGCTGGAACGCAAGCTGGTCGTGGACCCCGACCACCGCGATATCCTGCCCTATAGGGTGGAATGATCAGCGCCGTGCCACCCGCCAGCCCGCGGCCCGCGCGTCAGCTTCCGAGCAGAACCACCGTTCTCCCTGCTCCGGGCGGATGCCGGTCTGTTCATAGAAGGCCTGACCCGGCAGATGGTATATCTTGCCACTGCTGCTGATGTTGCCCTTGATGCGGCAACCAGGATCAACCGGCATCCGCCCCACCGCGCGCGTCTTGCGATGCCAGGACGGCTGCGTCAGCCGCAGGGCATGCAGGCCCCGGTCCGCCGCCGCGGCCTCCGCCTGCAGGGCGACGTAATCCTGACCGTATTTGACATAGGCGAAAGCCAGACCCCGCGACACCAGCGTCGCCCCCAGATCGTCCCCCGCCACGAAACACCGCGCCACGATCCGATCGTAGGCATCCCGGTCCAGCGGCACGCAGCGCGCCGCGGCACCCCCGAATTCCTGCGCGACCACGTGGCTGACCCAGGCACCGCAACCGACCCAGGACTGCCCATGCTCCGTCTCGCAAGGTTGATCGACTTCCGGTGCATCAATGGCATGCAGGCGGATGCGCTGGCCCGCGACCTCGACCGTGTCGGCATCCACCACACGCAAGACCCCCCTGATCTCTGCCTGCGTGGCTGCAAGGGGCATCGCAAAGCAAGCTGCGGCCAAAAGTAAACAAATCCTTAACACCCCACCAAGATGGGCGCGTTATCGGTTCCGATCAACGCGTAGTGTTAAGAAAGGTGAACAAATCCCTAACGCTGGTCGGTTTCCCAGTCCGGATGGATCCACGGCTGGTCATTGGCGCGCGCCAGCGGGTCGCGCCCCAGCAGGTGGTCAGATACCTTTTCTCCCACCATGATCGAGGGCGCGTTGAGGTTGCCATTGGTGATGCGCGGAAAGATCGAACTGTCCGCCACGCGCAACCCCTCTACGCCGATGACCCGCGCCTGCGGGTCCACCACCGCGCCGGGATCATCCGCGGCCCCCATCCGGCAGGTGCCGCAAGGATGATAGGCGCTTTCCACATGCTCCCGGATGGCATCGTCCAACTGCGCATCCGATTGCACATCCGCGCCGGGCTGGATCTCATGTTTCACGAAGGGCTTGAACGCCTCCTGCCCAAAAATCTCGCGGGTCAAACGGATGCAGGTGCGCCAGTCCTCCCAGTCCTCGGCATGTGACATGTAATTGAACAGAATACGCGGATCATCCTCCGGATCAGCCGAGCGCAAGGTCACCGTCCCGCGCGACTTTGACCGCATCGGACCGACATGCGCCTGAAACCCGTGCCCCTCCGCCGCCGCCTTGCCGTCATAGCGCACGGCGATGGGCAGGAAATGATACTGTATATCGGGATAGTCCACGCCAGCTTTGGACCGGATGAACGCCGCACTCTCGAACTGGTTCGACGCGCCCATGCCACGCTTGCTGAACAGCCACTGCGCCCCGATCATCCCCTTGCTGATCAGGTTCCAATAGCGATAGAGCGTGACCGGCTTGGACGCCGCCATCTGCACATACATCTCCAGATGGTCCTGCAGGTTCTGGCCGACCCCGGCGCGGTCGGCGACCACATCGATGCCATGTTCCCTCAGATGCGCGGCAGGGCCGATCCCTGATAACATCAGCAGCTTGGGCGAGTTGATGGACGATGCCGCGATCACCACTTCGCATTCCGCCTCGATCACCTCAACCGCGCCGTTGCGCAGCACTTCCACCCCGCGCGCACGACCGTCGCTGATCACCACCCGCTGCGCCAGCGCCTGCACCAGAGTTACAAGCCCCGTCTTCTGCGCAGGCCGCAGATAAGCATTGGCCGCCGACCAGCGCCGCCCCTGCCAGACGGTCTGCTCCATGGGACCAAAGCCTTCCTGCTTCTCCCCATTGTAATCCGGCGTGGTCTGATACCCCGCCTGCGCGCCCGCCTGCACGAAAGCATCAAAAAGTGGATTGTCGCGTGGCCCGCGGCTCACATGCAGCGGGCCATCCTTGCCGCGCCACGCAGGGTCCCCCCCATGCCCGCCATCATGCCAGCTTTCCATCCGGCGGTAATACGGCAGCACATCCGCATAGGACCAACCCCGCGCGCCGCTTTCCTCCCAATGATCGAAGTCGCGCGCATGGCCGCGCACATAGACCATCCCGTTGATCGAGGATGACCCGCCGATGACCTTGCCGCGCGGACAGGCCAGCCGCCGCCCGCCCAGATGCGGTTCGGGTTCGGACCGGAAACCCCAATCATACCGCTTCATGTTCATCGGATAGCTGAGCGCGGCAGGCATCTGGATGAACGGCCCCGCGTCTGTCCCGCCATGCTCGATCACGGTCACCCGGCGCCCGGCTTCGGCCAACCGGTACGCCATCGCACAGCCCGCGCTGCCCGCCCCCACAATCACGAATTCCGCTTTCATTACAGTCACCTCTTCGTGATTCTTCACAGGGTCAAGGATCGCAAAGCGACCGGGCTTGCCCGGCTTGTCCTTGAGGCTGTGGAGAATCGCACCTCAGAATTGAGCAGGTGTCTTGAGCCACGGATTGTGGCCTCAAGCACCTCTCAGCAAAAACCCATCACGTCACAACCATCATCAACGCCACCACGTTGGGCTCACGTCGCAACACGCACCCATGAAAGGAATGCGCGTCAGCGCGCCGCGTAACTGCACCCCGATCAAAACGGGGCCTCCACATCATCCATGCGCACGAAAACCGACTTCAGCTGCGAATAATGCTCGATCGCCGCCCGTGCGTTCTCCCGCCCCACGCCGGAGGCCTTCATGCCGCCAAACGGGGCCTCCACGGGTGCATCATTGTAGGTGTTGATATAACAGGTGCCCGCCTCGAACCCCGCCGCGACGCGGTGCGCCCGGGCCAGATCGCGGGTGAAGACGCCCGCGGCCAGACCGAATTCGGTGTCATTGGCGCGCGCCATCACATCCGCCTCGTCCTCGAAATCCAGAACTGCCATGACGGGGCCAAAGATCTCCTCGCGCGCGATCACCATGTCGTCGGTCACGTCGGCAAAGACGGTGGGTTGCAGGAAGAACCCCGCGCCCTCAATCGCCGCACCGCCGGTGACCAGCCGCGCCCCTTCCGCCTTGCCCTTCTCGATATAGCCCAGCACGATATCCAACTGCCGTCTGGACACCATCGGCCCGAAACTGGTCTCCGGATCCATCGGATCACCGATCACCGCGTGGCCCAACCGTTCGCTGAGCCGCGCCAGAAACGCCTCCTTGATCGCGGTATGCACGAACACCCGCGTGCCGTTGGAACAGACCTGCCCGGAGCTGTAGAAATTGCCGAGGATCGCACCAGAGACGGCGTTTTCAATATCGGCGTCCTCGAACACGATCATCGGGGATTTGCCGCCCAACTCCATCGTGACATGCTTGATGCCCGCCGCCGCCGCCGCGTAAACCTTGCGCCCGGTCGGCACCGACCCGGTAAGCGACACCTTGTTCACCCGCGGATCGGTGACCAGCGCGCCGCCCACTTCGCCCATCCCCTGAATGACGTTGTAAAGCCCCGCAGGCAGCCCCGCCTCGTGCAGGATTTCCGCCACCTTGAGCGCGCAAAGCGGCGTCGTTTCGGAGGGTTTGAACACCATCGCATTGCCGCAGGCCAGCGCCGGTGCACCTTTCCAGCAGGCGATCTGAGTGGGATAGTTCCAAGCGCCAATGCCCACACAGACCCCAAGGGCCTCGCGCCGGGTGTAGACCCAGTTTTCACCGAGCTGGATATGCTCCCCCGTCAGGGTCGCGGCCATGCCGCCATAATATTCCAGCGCATCCGCGCCCGATGTCGCATCCACCACAGAGGTTTCCTGATAGGGCTTGCCGGTGTCCCATGTCTCCAGCACGCTCAGATCGTGGTTGCGCACCCGCATGATCTCTGCCGCGCGGCGCAGGATGCGGCCCCGTTCGGTACCGCTTATCGCGGCCCAGGCTTTTTGCGCGGCCTTTGCTGCATCGAGCGCTTGTTCGATGATTGCGGGCGTGGCCGCATGCACGGTGGCGATCACCTTGCCGGTGGCAGGATAGATCACTTCGATCGGCGTACCAGCGGTATCTTCAACGTAGCTGCCGTTGATGAAATGGCTGGCGGTGGGTTGTGTGGCGTAGGTCATAGATTTTGTGCCTCCGGCGGGGATATTTGAAGAGAAAAGATTTAGTCGCCCTTAGGCGCGCGTTTGCTCTCTTCCAGGACATTGAGGTCCATGTGATTGCGCATGTATTGCTCGGACGCTTTGCGCAGCGGTTGGTAGTCCCAGGGGTAATAGCCTCCCTGCCGCAACGCTGGATAGATGACCCAGCGGCGGGCCTGGGATTTGCGCACGTCGGCATCATAGGCGTCCAGATCCCAGCGCGCTTCGGATTTGGCGCGCAAAGACGTGATGGTGCCCTGATGGTCTGGGTGATCGGCCAGATTGGTTAGCTCATGGGGGTCAGCGTCGAGATCGAACAATTGATCGGGGTCCAGTGCGCAGCGGTTGTATTTCCACTTCCCGTAGCGGAGCGAGACAAGCGGCGCGTAAGATGCCTCCGCCGCATATTCCATCGCCACGGGCGCGGTGCGTTCCACGCCCTGCCCCATTGGCACCAGCGATTGCCCGGTGGTCCAGGGTTCCACTTCTGCCATGCTGACGCCGGCCAGATCGCACAGGGTCGGGCAGACGTCGATGGTGCTGACGGGCGTTTCCTGCAGCCCCGGTTCCATGCCGGGTGCCGAGATCATCAGCGGCACACGGGATGATCCTTCATAGAAGGACATCTTGAACCACAATCCCCGCTCCCCCAGCATGTCGCCGTGGTCGGACACGAACATGACGATGGCCTCCTGCTGCGTATCCTCCAACACTTGCAAAAGCTGACCGACCTGATCGTCCAGATAGCTGACGTTGGCGAAATAGGCGCGGCGGGAATCGCGGATATGCTGTTCGGTGATGTCAAAGCTGCGCCAGTCGTTGGCGTCAAAAATGCGCTGCGCGTGGGGGTCGTGATCCTCATAGGCCATGGCAGGGACGTCGGGCAGCAGGTGGTCGCAGTCTTCGTAAAGGTCCCAATACTTGCGCCGCGCGACGTAGGGATCGTGCGGATGGGTAAAGCTGACCGTCACGCACCACGGACGCGCGTCATTGCCCCGCGCCAGTTCATAAAGCTTGGCGCGCGCGTTGAAGCCCACTTCGTCATCGTATTCCAACTGGTTCGACGTCTCCGCCACACCTGCCCCGGTGACCGAGCCCATGTTGTGATACCACCAGTCGATCCGTTCACCGGGTTTGCGGTAATCGGGCGTCCAGCCGAAATCGGCGGGGTAAATGTCGGTGGTCAGCCGGTCCTCGAACCCGTGCATCTGGTCGGGGCCGACGAAATGCATCTTGCCCGACAGACAGGTGTAGTACCCCGCCCGACGCAAATGGTGCGCGTAGGTGGGGATGGAGGAACAGAATTCCGCCGCGTTGTCATAAACGCCTGTGGCCGACGGTAACTGCCCGGACATGAACGCCGCGCGTCCCGGCGCGCAAAGCGGTGAGGCCGTGTAGGTATTTGCGAAGCGCGTGGAGCGGGCGGCAAGCTTCTTCAGGTTCGGCGTGTGCAGCCAATCGGCAGGGCCATCGGGGAACAGCGTGCCGTTCAACTGGTCGACCATGATGATCAGGATGTTCGGCTTGCTCATGGCTTCCGCTCCAACAGCAGATCAAGGGTGCGCAGGGCGCTTTTTCGGGCATCGTCGCGCGTGCCGTTGGGGGTCAGGGCCGCGCGCAGGTACAGGCCGTCAATCAAGGCGGCCAGCGTATCGGCATCCTCATGCGGTGTGGCGCTGAGTGGTCTTAACGCGTGTGTCAGGTTGGACCGCAACCGGCGCTGATAAAGGTGCAACAACCGCCCCGTGTCGGCGTGTGTCGGCGCAGCGGCATAAAGCGTCATCCACGCTGCAACGGTCGCAGGGGCAAAGCAGGTCTCATCAAAACTGGCGGTAATGATAGCCTCAGCCCGCGCCCTTGGTGTGCGTGCGCGGGACAAATGGCGGCGCACTTCACTGCCGAATTCCGACAGGATATGACGCATCGCCGCGAGGAAAATCTGATCCTTGCCGCCAAAGTAGTGATGCGCCAGCGCGCTGGACATCCCGGCCCTGCGCGCGATCTGGCTTACCGTGACGTCCAGCGTCCGGGCCGCGCCGATTTCTGCGATGGTGGCCTGCACCAGTGCGTTGCGGCGGATGGGTTCCATGCCAAGCTTGGGCATCATCGATCCTCGGGTTGTGATACCCGAAGTCCTATTTTTTCTTTATTGACTCGTCAATCAATAAAAAATGCGCTTGGTGGTTACAGCTTTGTCGCGTTGGCATGCGGTGTGATCTGCCGCTTCAGCATCGCTTCGCGCCACATGATGAAGGTCACCGACGACAGGATCAGGAAACCGCCGATGATCACCCAGATATCCACCGGTTCGGCAAACACCAGCGCGCCCAGCGCCGTGGCCCATACAAGTTGCAGAAAGGTAACCGGCTGGGTCACCGTTACGGGTGCTGCCGCAAAGGCCAGCGTCATCGTGTAATGCCCCGCCGTGGCGAAGAAGGCGACGGCGGCCAGGATCAGCAACTCCTCCGGCTGCGGCATGATCCAGACCGACAGCGCAAAAGGTGCCAGCCCGATGGTCACAAAGATCGACAGCATCGACACGACAACCCCCGGCTTGGCCTCGTCCGCCATGATCTTGGCCAAAAGGTAAGAGCCCGCAAACACCACCGCCGCCAGCAGCATCGCCAGATGCCCGATGCTGATTTCACGAATGCCGGGGCGCAGGATGATCACCGCCCCTGCCAGCCCCATGCACACCGCCACGATCCGCCGCAGCGCAAGCCGTTCGCCCAGAAAAACCGCAGCCCCCACCGTGACATAGATCGGGGCGAGGTAATTCATTGCCGTGACTTCCGCGATGGGAATGCGGGTCATGGCGAAGAACCACAGGATCACGCCCAGCGCGTGAAAGAACCCACGCGTGGCAAAAAGCGACCACTGCCGCCGGGTCAGATGCGCATCCCGCAAAGCGCGCCACGCCGGAAAAAGCAGGAAAAGCCCCATCGCATAGCGCAGGAACGCCGATTCCGCCGCAGGCAGGCGCGGCCCCATGTATTTGACAAGCGCGGTCACCGTGATGAAGCAAAAACCGGTCGCAAGCATCCACAAGATACCGGCAACGGGACGATCAGATCTGGAACTGGCCATCAGCGCACATTCGGCCGAACATTGCCCAAGGGCAAGATCACATCAGCAAAAGTTTCAAGGCGATAGCCCACATCGTCAGCGCGATCACCCCGTCCAGTATCTGCCAACTGGTCGGTCTGGCGAAATACGGCGTCAAAAGCCGCGCGCCATAGCCCAGAGAGAAGAAAAATGTGAACGATCCAAGCACGGCTCCGACCCCGAACGCCAGCCGGTCCGGATACTGCGCAGAGATCGACCCAAGCAGGACAACCGTATCCAGATAGACATGCGGATTGAGCCACGTCAGTGCCAGCAGCGTCAGGATCGTGCGGCGCAGGCTGCCAACGCTTGGCCCGCCTGCCTCCAGCACGTTGCCGCCCCGCAGGGCCGACATCGCATTGCGCGCCCCGTACCAGATCAGGAACGCCGCGCCGCCATACCGCATCAGGGGTTCAAACCACGGCACCGCTTGCGCCAGCGCCCCGAAACCCGCCACCCCGGCGGCGATCAGCAACGCGTCAGACACCGCGCAGGTCAGGCAGCACCAGAACACATGCTCGCGCCGCAACCCCTGTCGCAGCACAAAGGCGTTCTGTGCGCCAATCGCAAGGATCAAGGTCAGGCTCAGGGCAAAACCCGGCAGAAAGGAAGCGATCATGAAGGGTTCCGAACAACAACAGCCGCCCGTCTACTGGCAACGCATCCCCATTTCCATGCCAAAAGCACCGCGCATGCCGGCGGCGCCTGCATCCGTTTCGAGCGGAAAGGCGCGCATCCGGCCTGTTACCCCCTGACAATCAACACAAATTTTTCGCATTTCTCCGCGGCAGACTCACGAAACCGACACAAATGAGTGATCTGAGCCGCGAGGAGTGGCGTAAACCATTCATCGTACCTATGTGACTGTGCAGAGTAAGAGGCGCACCCATGTTTGAAAAAATGCAAAAAATAGAATTGAGCCGGGACGAGCTGGAAATCATTGAGGCCGCCCTGCACACGCAGTCACAGATCCTGAACGTCGAAGCGGGCGCAGGTGCAACGACGGCGCGCGAACGCCTCAATGGCGTCAAACGCGTGCTGACCATGCTGGATCAGCAAAGACCCGTTGATGAAGCGGCCAAGCCCCGCACAACCGGCGGCTGGTTCGGCATGTCGCGCATTCTGGGCTGACGCACTGGCCTGCCCATTCGGGCTTACGCACTAAGAAAAACCGCTCCTGTTCAGGGGCGGTTTTTCATTTGTCACGCAGGCTGCCCTACAACTGCTCCATCACCTCGTCCGAGGCTTCGAAGTTCGTGGTGACCCGCTGCACGTCGTCATCATCTTCAAGCGCATCGATCAGCTTCATCAGCTTCTCCATGCCTTCAAGGTCCATCTCCGTGGTGGTCGTGGGCCTCCAGACCAGCTTGGTGCTGTCACTCTCGCCCAGTTCCGCTTCAAGCGCTGTGGACACCTCGTTCAGATCGGTATCGGCACACCAGATCACGTGGCCGTCCTGCGTGCTTTCCACGTCTTCGGCCCCCGCTTCGATGGCGGCCATCATCACCGTATCCGCGTCGCCCACGTCGGCCGGATAGGTCACCTCGCCCTTGCGGTCGAACATGAAGCCGACGCTGCCTGTCTCCCCCAGATTGCCGCCGTTCTTGGTAAAGGTGGACCGCACGGTGGAGGCGGTTCGGTTGATGTTGTCGGTCATCGCCTCGACGATCACCGCGACGCCATTGGGGCCGTACCCCTCATAGCGAATTTCCTTGTAATCATCCCCCTCGCCCGCGACGGATTTCTTGATCGCGCGGTCGATGTTGTCCTTGGGCATGGACGCCGCCTTGGCCTCCTTGACGGCCAGACGCAGGCGCGGGTTCTTGTCGGGGTCGGGATCGCCCATCTTGGCGGCCACGGTGATTTCCTTGCTGAACTTCGAAAATAGCTTGGCCCGTATCTTGTCCTGCCGCCCCTTGCGGTGCTGGATGTTTGCCCATTTGGAATGCCCGGCCATGAAAGCCCCCTGTTTGTCTTGATATGTCTGACGGATGAATGTTTCGCGCGCTTATAAGGCAGGGGCCGCGCGGGGGGCAAGGCTCACATCTGCACGGTGTAGTGGCAGCCGCCCGGGGCGGCCCCGGTACTCTGCCCTTGTGCAGCCCCGTCATTGCCAACATGGTGCGCACATGACAACGGATCAGATCATTCTCTTCACCCTTTTCGGCGCTGTCTTCGGCCTCTTGCTCTGGGGGCGGTTCCGCTACGACATCGTGGCGTTTTCCGCCCTGATGGCCGGCGTGGTAATGGGCGTTGTGCCCAGCGGTGCGGCCTTTGATGGCTTTGGCCATCCGGCAACACTGGTTGTTGCGCTGGTGCTGGTCGTTTCTGCCGGGCTGGTCCGATCGGGGGCCGTCCTGCTGATCACCCGCACGCTGGTGGATGCCTCCCGCAGCCTTGGGGCGCATATCACGCTGATGGGGGCCGTGGGGGGCATCCTGTCGGCTTTCATGAACAATGTCGCGGCCCTTGCCCTGTTGATGCCGGTGGATATCCAGACCGCCCGCAAGGCGGGCCGCCAGCCGGGGCTCAGCCTGATGCCGCTCAGTTTCGCCACGATCCTGGGCGGCATGGTCACGCTGATCGGCACGCCGCCCAACATCATCATCGCCGCCATCCGCGAGGAATCGCTGGGCGAACCTTTCAAGATGTTCGATTTCGCCCCGGTGGGCGGGGTTGCAGCCATCGCAGGCCTGATCTTTGTCGCCCTCATCGGCTGGCGCCTGATCCCCGCGCGCGAAGACGCCAGCCTGACGTCCGAGGACATCGCGCAATACATCGCGGAATTGACCGTGCCGGAGGGCAGCAAGCACATCGGCAAGCGCCTGGGCGAACTGTCAGACGCCGCAGACAAATCCGACGTCGCCATTCTGGGCCTGATGCGCGATGGCAAACGCCGCTACGGCATGGCGCGCAACGTGTCGCTTGAGGCAGGCGATGCGCTGGTGCTTGAGGCGACGCCGGATGCGCTGGACGAATTCCGCAGCACGCTGGATCTGGCACTTGCCGACAGTGACCGCGAAGAGCGGCTGAAAGCGGGCGGCGAAGGGGTCGAGATCATCGAGGTCGTGGTGACCGAAACCTCCCGCCTGAACGGCCGCACCGCGCAGGCTGTCGGGCTGGCATGGCGACAGCGCACCGTGCTGCTGGGCATTTCCCGGCAGGGCCGCAAGATCACCTCGCACCTGCGCACCACGCCGTTGCAGGCGGGCGATATCCTGTTGCTGCTGGTCCCGCGTGACACCGCTGCGGATGTCACCGACTGGCTTGGTGTGCTGCCGCTTGCCGACCGCGGCCTTGCGGTGACGGAGAATACCAAGGTCTGGCTGGCCATCGGCCTTTTCGGCGCGGCGGTGCTGGCGGCCAGCGTCGGCCTGCTTTACCTGCCCATCGCGCTCGGCATCGTGGTCATTGCCTATGTGCTGGCCAAGATCGTGCCCCTGTCGGAACTCTACACCCACATCGAATGGCCGGTGGTGGTCCTGCTGGGCTCGATGATCCCGCTGGGGGCTGCGCTGGAAACCTCCGGCGGCACCGAACTCATTGCGGGCGCGCTCGTGGGCCTGACCGAAGGGCTCGCCCCCTGGATGGTGCTGACCGTGCTGATGGTGGTCACCATGACGCTGTCGGATGTGCTCAACAACACCGCCACGACCATTGTCGCCGCCCCCGTCGGCATCCAGATGGCACAAACCCTCAACGTCAACCCCGACCCCTTCCTGATGGCCGTCGCCGTCGCCGCCTCCAGCGCGTTTCTCACCCCAATCGGCCACAAGAACAACACGCTGATCCTCGGCCCCGGCGGATACTCCTTCGGCGACTACTGGCGCATGGGGCTACCACTGGAGATCATCGTGGTGGCGGTCTCCATCCCCGCCATCCTCCTGTTCTGGCCTCTGTGAACGCACGCATCACCCTCCTCTCCCCTCTCTTTTCTCCTTAAATATCCTGAGGGTTTGGGAGCAAAGCTCCCATAGGGCTGCGTGCAGCCCTTCTCCTTACACCGGCCACACGAACGGAATGACGATGCTGGCCACCACCGACATCGACAGGTTCAGCGGGATACCGACCTTCATGAAATCCGTAAACCGATAGCCACCGGGCCCATAGACCAGCGTGTTGGTCTGATACCCGATCGGGGTGGCAAAGGCGCACGACGCGGCAATCATCACCGCCACCACCAGCGGCCGCGCATCCAGCCCCAGCGCCGCGGCCAGCGATATGGCAATGGGTGTCATGATCACCGCCACCGCGTTGTTGGAAACGATCTCCGTCAGGATAGTGGTCAGCAGGAACACGCAGAAAATCACCAGCGCGGGTGGCATCACCCCCAGCGTCGGCGCAATCGCCTCCACCACCAGGGTCACCGCCCCCGAACTCTGCAACGCCGCCCCCACCGCCAGCATCGAAAAGATCAGCGCCAGCAAGCGGCCATCGACGAAGGAAAACGCCTCCTCCGCATCAATGCAGCGGGTGACCAGCACCAGCGCAACGGCCAGGATTGCCAGCAACAGGATCGGTGCCACATCAAAGGCCGCCAGCGCCACGATCCCGATCAGCGCGGCGATGGCGATGGGCGCATGACCCCGGCGGTAGGCCCGTGCAGACGGATGGCTCACGTCGACCATATCCATGTCCGCCGCAAGCCGCTGGATATCCGCCGCCGCCCCTTCCAGCAGCAGGGTATCGCCGACCTTCACGACCAATTCATCCAGCTGCCGTCCGATGTTCTGATTGCGCCGATGGACGGCCAGCGGATAAACCCCGTAACGCCGCCGCAGGCGCATCGACCCCAGCGACCGGCCGACCATCCGGCAGCCCGGCGTGATCAGCGCCTCCACCGTGGTCGTCTCCACCGCGGAAAGCTGGTCGACCCGCTTGAGCTCCTTGTTGCTTTGCAGGCTCAGCAATTCGGTCATCTCCGTGCGCAACACGATCCGGTCGCCCACCTGCAATTCGACGCCCTTCAGGGCCCGGCGCAACGACTGATCCCCCCGGATCACGTCGATCAGCCGGACACCCTCGCGCTTGAACAGCTTCACATCCAGCACTTCACGTCCGATCAGGTTGCTTTCGGGCGGGATCACCGCTTCGGTAAAGAACTTCATCCGCGACCGGTCCGACAGCATCATCGCCATGCTGTCCCTGTCGGGCAGCAACCGCCGCCCGATCAGCGCCATATAGGTCAGGCCCCAGGCGCAAACGACCAGACCGATGGGCAGGATCTCGAATATCCCGAAGGGGGCCAGCCCCTCGCTTCGGGCGACCCCGTCCACCAGCAGGTTGGTCGAGGTGCCCAGCAGCGTCAGCGACCCGCCCATGATCGCGGCATAACTCAGCGGGATCAACAGCTTGGAGGCCTTCGTTCCCAGCGTTTTGCTCAACTGCACCACCACCGGGATCATCACCACCACCACGGGCGTGTTGTTCATGATCGCCGAGGCCCCCATCACCGACAGGATCACGCCGACGACAGCCATCTTCGGATTGTTGCGCGCCGCGCGCTCCGCCAGTTGGGTCAGCACCTCCAGCGCGCCGGTGCGCACCAGTGCCCCCATAACGATGAACATCGCCGCAATCGTCCAGGGGGCGGAATTGGACAAGACGCCCAATGCCGTCTCATAGGGCAGCACGCCCGTGCCCAGCAGAACCGCCGCCCCGGCCAATGCCACGACTTCGGTGGGAAAGTATTCGCGCACGAACAGGATGAACATGACGACCACAACGCTCAGCGCCAGCGCCGCCTGCCCCATGGGGGAAAGGGTGATCAGATCCATCGTCAATGTCCCCGGTTGCGCGTGATCAGGATGCAGTTTCCCCCATCGCGCCGTCTGCCGCAAGGCGCGGTCGTGGCTGGACAAGGTACATGCCCGTAAAGATCGCCGCGAGCGCCACCCACAGCGTCGGGGCATAGGCCTCACCAAGGATCAACCACGCCCAAAGCAGCCCGAACGCCGTCACCATATAGCTGACCTGCACGGTAAAGACCGCCCCTGCCCGCCCGGCAAGCCAGACGTAGGTCGCATAGACGAACACATGGATCACGGAGCCCGCCACAAGCGCTATCTGCGGCAGCGGCAGCGGCAGGTCCGGCCTGATGAACTGGCCGCTGATGACCGTGACTGGCGCAATCCCGATCATCCCGACCAGCGATGCCCCCAGCATCACCTGAAACGGCCCCAAGCCCTCGGTCCCCCATCTGGCGATGTAGTTCCCCTCGAACGCATAGAACACCGCCGTGACAAGATAGGCCGCCGCCCAGAACACCGGAACCGCCTGCCCCAGATCGACGGCAGGCAGAATGATGATCAGCACACCGACCAACCCGATGCCAAGCCCCGCCACCCGGCGCCATTGAAAACTGTCATTGCCCAGCCCCAGGGCGATCACGAACGCGAACATCGGGATCATGCTCAGCAGCAGTGACATGATCCCCGACGGCAGATGCACCGCCGCCTGATAGGAGATCGAATTGGGTAAGATCGTCCCGATCATCGCAAGGATCACATAAAGGCGCAGCGCCCGACCATGCAACGGCAGCGGCAAACCCCGCAACAGGCAAATTACCCCCATCAGTGCCGTGCCCAGCGCCAGTTGCCAGAACACCAGCCCGAAATGCCCGTATCCGGTACTGACCGAAATCTTCGTCAGCGGCTGCGTCGCGCCCCATCCGGCGCCCATCAGCACAAGGCAGCCCGTGAAGAACACGACCTGACGCGCTGTCATGGGGCGCTGGCCTGCAACAGCCCGCCATCGCGCACCGGGACAATGCGCGTGGCGCGGCCCGTGCGGTCATCCGTCTCCAAATAGACCCCCGACAGGGTGGCTTCCTCATTCGCCGGGGTAAACCGGTCCTTCGGCATGCCGGTGATGAAACGGCGCATCGGTTCGGTCTTTTCCATGCCGATCACCGAATGATAATCGCCGCACATCCCCGCATCGGTCAGATAGGCCGTCCCACCCGGCAGGATCATCGCATCCGCCGTGGGTACATGGGTATGTGTGCCCACGACAAGGCTCGCACGGCCATCGCACCAATGGCCCATCGCCATCTTCTCCGACGTGGCTTCGCAATGCATGTCGACAATCACCGCCGATGCCATGCCGCCCAGCGGATGCGCCTTGAGCACCGGGTCCAGCGCGGAAAACGGATCATCGAAGGGCCGCTTCATGAACACCTGCCCCAGCGCCTGGGTGACCAGCACCTTGCGGCCATTGCGGGCCACGAACACCCGCGCCCCCTTGCCCGGGGCGGTCTTGGAGAAGTTGAGCGGCCGCACGATGCGCGGTTCCTGCTCGATAAAGCTCAGCATGTCCTTTTGGTCAAACGCGTGATCGCCCAGCGTCAGACAATCCGCCCCAGCCTCCAGCAGCAGCTTGGCATGCGCACCGGACAGCCCCATGCCGCCGGTGGCGTTCTCACCGTTGACCACCACGAAATCAAGCTTCCACGCGTCCCGCAACCGGGCCAGATTTTCCGTGATCGCCCGGCGTCCGGCGCGGCCCATCACATCACCAAGAAAGAGAATTTTCATGGCGTAGCGTTAGGACCACAATGGCTCAAGCGCAAGGGCCTCCTGCCCCGCGCCTAACTACCAACCTCGATCACGCCTGCCTCTGTCACGATCAAGTCCAGCGGCTGGTCAGTCGGCTCAAGCGGCAGATCGTCCACCTCCTGCCCTGCAAAGGCAAATCCGATGGCCAGTGTCGGACGTTTGGCGCGCAGCATTTCCAGCGTCCGGTCATAGAACCCGCCACCATAGCCCAGCCGACCGCCACCCCGGTTGAAGGCCAATAGCGGCACGATCAGTATCTCCGGCTCGAAAAATTCAGGCGCCGCCGGGATCACCGCCCCGAAGGCCCCCGGCACCATCTCCGTCTCCGGCGTCCACCGGGCAAACCGCAGGGGCTGCCCGGCCGCCTCGATCACCGGCACACCGACCGGGCCATGGGCGCCTGCCTCGGCCATGGCGGGGGTTGGGTCAATCTCCGTGCGGATGGGCATGAAGCCCGACAGTGGCACACCGCGATACCCCGCCAACACCTCGCTCAGATACCCGGCCTGCGCGGCATTTGCCGCCTCAAACAGCGGTTTGCGCCGACCGTAGGCTGCCTTGCGGGCTGCGTCCTTGATCTGGGCCAGCATCACAGCAGCACCGCCGCGGCCAGCCCGAGAAAGGCAAAGAACCCCACAACATCCGTGACCGTCGTCACAAAAGCCCCCGATGCCAGCGCCGGATCAACCCCAATGCGTTCGAGAACGATCGGAATGCCCGTTCCGGCAAGCCCGGCAACCACCATATTCACGACCATGGCAGCCGCGATCACATATCCCAGCGCGGGCGAGCCAAACCAGATGACGCCAACAACACCCATCACAACCGCAAAGATCACGCCATTGATCAAACCCACCAGACATTCCCGCCGGATCACCCGCCAGATGTTCGATCCGGTCAAATCCTTGGTAGCAATGGCACGGACCGCCACAGTCAGGCTCTGGGTGCCGGCGTTGCCGCCCATTGAGGCGACAATCGGCATCAGCACCGCCAGCGCCACGATCTGCGCAATCGCCATTTCGAATTGCGCAATTACCATCGAGGCCGCAATCGACGTGATCAGGTTCACCGCCAGCCACGGCAATCGTTGCTTGGTGGTGCCAATTACCCGGTCCGACAGCGATCCCTCGCCCACACCGGCGAGACGCAGGATGTCCTCCTCGTGTTCCTCATCCAGCACGACCATGGCGTCATCAATGGTGATCACCCCAATCAGCCGCCCTTCACCATCGACAACGGGTGCCGAGATCAGGTGGTACTGGTTGAACGCATAAGCGACCTCCCCCTCGTCCTGATCGGCGGGAATGATCTGGAATGTCTCTTCGAGAATATCTGTCAGCCGGGTGTCCCGTTTAGACCGCATGAGTTTGCCCAAGGTCACATTGCCCACAGGATGCAGGCGCGGATCAACCATGACGATATGATAGAACTGGTCGGGCAGATCATCTTCTGGCGTGGCGCGCAGATGGTCAATCGCCTGCCCCACGTTCCAGTGCTGCGGGGCCATCACCACTTCGCGTTGCATCAGGCGACCGGCGGAATACTCCGGCCAGCTTAGCGCCTGTTCGACCGCCGCGCGGTCACTGTCTTCCAGCGCATCGAGGATCTGTTCCTGCTGGGCACCTTCAAGGTCCTCGATCAGGTCAACGACATCGTCGCTGTCGAGATCACGCACCGCATCGGACAGCACCTGCGGGGTCAGAACCGAAATGACTTCCTCGCGGATGGATTCGTCCAGTTCCGACAGAATTTCGCCATCGAATTCAAGGTCATAGAGCCGGATAAGGCGGCTGCGGTCAAACGCGTTGATCTGCTCGAGCAGATCGGCAATGTCCGCCGGGTGCAGCGGCTCCATCAGCTCGATCAGCTTGTCACGGTCTTCGATATCCACGGCATAAAGGATCGCCGCGACTTTCTTGCGCTCAAGCTGATAGGCAGCACGTTCACTGGCGTCGCCGGGCTGCTCGTCCAACTCCTTAACCTGATCCGACATTGGCTGCTCTCCCGCGACTGGCGCGACCATATGCAAGCCCGCTTGGGGTTTCAATGGCACCCGGAATGCACGTCACAAACCGCTTACCTCCGCCTCTGCGCTGGCCTAAAAGGGGGCATGGCAGATGCAACATTGATCACCGGCCCGCTGCTGCGCTTTGCGGGCGACCCCTTTGCAACCAGCTGGGAAAACGCTGTCTTGATCGATACTGACGGCGCTGTCTTGGTGGAGGCTGGGTTTATACGGGCCGTAGGGTCTGCCGGGGCGCTGGCAACCGCGCACCCGGACGTCACGCGCGTGCACTTTGGCCCCGACCACCTGATCTGTCCCGGCTTTGTGGATGCCCATGTTCATTACCCCCAGACCGCCATCATCGCGTCATGGGGCAAGCGGCTGATCGACTGGCTGAACACCTATACCTTCCCCGAGGAAATGCGGCTGTCCGACCCGGATTATGCGAAGGCCATCGCGTCGCGTTACCTTGATCTGGTGCTGACCCACGGTACCACAACCGTCGCGTCCTATTGCACCATTGAACCGCACAGCGTTGATGCCTTGTTCGATGCCGCTGCTGGCCGCAACATGCGCATCGTGGCAGGCAAAACCTGCATGGATCGCAACGCGCCCGACGGGCTGCGTGACACAGCGCAATCGGCCTATGATGACAGCAAGGCCCTGATCGACCGCTGGCACGGCACCGGACGCGCGCACTATGCCATCACCCCGCGCTTCACACCTACCTCCACGCCCGATCAACTTGCCGCCCTTGGCGCGCTCTGGGCGGAGCGGCCCGATTGCCTGATGCAGACCCATCTGAGTGAGCAGATTGATGAAATTTCATGGGTCCGCGAACTACACCCTCAGGCACGGGACTATCTGGATACCTATGAGGCACACGGATTGCTGGGGGAACGCGGGCTTTATGGCCACGCCATCCATCTGGAACCGCGCGAGATTGATCGACTTGCCGAAACCGGGGCGGCGCTGGTGCATTGCCCGACGTCAAATACCTTCATTGGCTCAGGTCTTTTTGACATGACTGGGCTCACAGCGCGGGGCATTCCGGTGGGATTGGCCACGGATACCGGGGGCGGGTCGTCCTTTTCGATGCTGCGCACAATGGCGGCGGCCTATGAGATCGGACAGCTGCGCGGCACGCCCCTGCACGCCGCGCAACTGATGTGGCTGGCGACCGCAGGTTCCGCGCGCAGCCTGCATCTGGGTGACCAGATTGGCACACTGGCCCAAGGATTTGAGGCCGATATCTGTGTGCTTAACCTC
Organism: Sulfitobacter rhodophyticola; assembly: GCF_041281685.2. GTDB lineage: Bacteria > Pseudomonadota > Alphaproteobacteria > Rhodobacterales > Rhodobacteraceae > Sulfitobacter. The sequence goes on from NZ_CP166251.2 coordinate 52,306, forward strand.
GCCTCGACCCCTGCGATTGCGCAGCGGGTCGATCAGGCGTCTGGCTTCTGGGAAGCGGTTTTTGCCACGATCATGATGGGGGATGACCGCGCTGTCGCTGGGGTCTGGGTCGCGGGAGAGCGTCAGCCCGCTGCCAGTGCCACCGCCATCTGACGCATCTCAGCGGTCGCAGCACCCAGATCAATTGTCTGTACATGCCCGTCGCGCACCACCTGACGACCTTCTACAAAGAGATCACACACCGTGCGCGGCCCTGCCAGCAACAGCGCCGAAGGATCCCAAGACCCGGCCGCCTCGATCCCACTGAGGTCCCAGATCGCGATATCGGCGCGCTTGCCCACCTCGATCCGCCCACAGTCGGGGCGGCCCAGCATGTCCGCCCCGCCACGGGTCGCAATCTCCAGCGCTGCATCGCTCGACATCGCATCGGCCCCCTGACTGACCCGCTGCAACAGCATCGCCATGCGCGCTTCAGCCACCAGATTGGCCGCATCATTGCTGGCTGATCCATCCACGCCCAGCCCCAGCGACACGCCCGCATCGCGCATTGCGCGCACGGGTGCGATTCCGGACCCCAGTCGGCAGTTCGAACAGGGGCAATGGGCAACCCCGGTGCCGGTGCGGGCAAAAAGTTCAATCTCCGCCGCGTCCAGCTTGACGCAATGAGCGTGCCAGACATCGCGACCCACCCAGCCCAGACTTTCGGCGTATTCACCGGGACGACAACCGAAAACCTTCTTGGAATAGGAGATGTCCTCGTCGTTCTCGGCCAGATGGGTGTGCATCATCACGCCCTTGTCCCGCGCCAGCACCGCCGTGTCGCGCATCAATTCACGACTGACGGAGAACGGCGAACAGGGTGCCAGCCCGACGCGGCACATCGAACCTTCGGCAGGGTCGTGAAAGGCATCGACCAGACGGATGCAATCCTCAAGGATCGCAGATTCCTTCTCCACCAGATCATCGGGCGGCGTGCCGCCATCGCTTTGCCCGATGCTCATGGAGCCGCGTGTGGGATGAAACCGCAGACCCACGGCACGCGCGGCTTCAATGGTGTCCTCCAGCCGCGCGCCGTTGGGGTAAAGATAAAGGTGATCGGTGCTGAGCGTACAGCCCGACAACGCCAGTTCCGCCAGCCCCACCTGCGCCGAGGCAAAGAAGTGATCCGGCGTCATGCGCGCCCAGATCGGGTAAAGCGTGCCAAGCCAGCCGAACAGCGTGGCATCCTGCGCGGCCGGCACGGCGCGCGTCAGGGTCTGGTAAAGGTGGTGATGGGTGTTCACAAGGCCGGGCGTGACAAGGCAGCCTGCCGCATCGACCACCTCCCCCTCGGTCTGCAATCCCTGCCCGACGGCGGTGATCACACCATCCGAAACCAGGATATCAGCACCCCGCAGCTTGCAGCGGGTGTCATCCATCGTCACGATCAAGTCGGCATTGCGGATCAGCTTTTCGGTCATGACGAGACTCCCCCTTCAAGGGTCTGTCTCAGCTTGGCCGGTCCCGACAGGTGGAAAACAGACGAAGAACCTGTCGAAATTCAATCCTAGGTGTAGGTCCGCAAGATCGCAAGTGCCTCGGCATGGATGTCGGGGTTCGCCGCGGCAAGGGCGCGCCCACCATCATGGGCAGGTCCGCCCTGCCAGTCGGTCACGATCCCACCCGCTGCCTGAACCACCGCAATGGGGCCCTGAATGTCATAGGCGGCAAGCCCCGCTTCGATCACCAGATCCACCTGCCCCGCCGCCAGCAACGCGTAGCCATAGCAATCCATCCCGTAACGCGTCAGTTGCGCGCGCCGCGCCACATCGTGAAACGCCTGCTGTTCCTGGTCGTTGCCAACCTCCGGAAAGGTGGTCAGCACCGTTGCGCCCGACAAGGGCCGCGCCGCGCGGGTGTTGAGCGGCCGCGCCCCCTGCGGCCCGGCCAGCACCGCACCGTCCGGCGCACCTTCGAACCGCTCCCCGATATAGGGTTGATCGATGATCCCGTAAAACGGCCCGTCCGCATCCGCGACGGCGATCAACACACCCCATGTCGGCGTCCCGCTGATGAACCCGCGTGTGCCATCAATCGGATCCAGCACCCATGTCAGGCCGGACGTCCCCGCCTGCGCGCCGAATTCCTCGCCCAGAATGGCGTCTGCCGGCCGGATTTCAGCCAGAATGGCGCGCATCACCTCTTCGGCGGCGCGGTCGGCAACGGTGACCGGATCAAAGCTGTCGCGCAGCTTGTTTTCGGCCCCAAGCGACATGTCGCGAAAATAGGGCAGGATCACCTGCCGCGCGGCGTCCGCCAAAAGGTGCGCGGTGCGGCGGATGTCAGGATCAAAGGATGCAGGATCTTTCATGGCGCAGCAGTGCCACTTCGCCCCGACCTCTTCAAGACCGAAGGCCCGCTGCGGCGTGCTGCGGGCCTTGTAGATGTCTTGTAAGTTGAGGTGACCTGGGTCAGGCCACGTCGCTCAACACCCGCGCCAATTCGAAAAGCCTCCGCCGCTGATCCTCCGGAATGGCATAGTAGGAGCGGATCAGATCCATCGCTTCCTTGTCGCCCATCACATCGATCGGTGCAGCCTGATCACCGGCCTGCCCCGTCTTCTCGTCCTCCAGCCCTTCGAAGAAATAGGCCACGTTCACGCCCAGCGCATCCGCGATATCCCAAAGCCGCGAGGCGCTGACACGGTTGGTGCCGGTTTCGTATTTCTGAATTTGCTGGAACTTGATGCCCACAAGCTCTGCCAGGGTCTGTTGTGTCATCCCTGCAAGCCACCGGCGTTGCCGGATGCGTTTTCCGACATGAATGTCTACTTTATGCGCCATCTTCATCTCCCTCACGGGTGTAATCTTCGATCGTCAACACATGAGTACCTGCGAAAACCTAACGTTTCCAAAAAGCCCTCATTGCCCTCGGCACCTGCCGAAACCTTGGCAAAGGCGGGCAGTTTTCCTTGCCCGGCATTCAAACACCCTGTCAGTCGGGGGGTGCCTGATCGCCCTCTGCTTCGCCCCCAAGCATGCCGATTCCCGGGCCAAAAGCAAAGTGTTTTAGCCTTGAAATCGCACACGCGCAGCGGACAGCGTTCATTTCGATGATCTACCTAGGGTAGATTCTACCATCACGCGTATCATTATCGGGTCGGAACCTCAGGTAATCACAAAATGTGATGCTTGTTCGCGTCAGTCGCCACCGATGTCGGCAGATAACCGCCTATCCTCGATATTGTCACTGAACGGCACGCAGTCTGCTCACGGGACGGTCCTCGAACGCCGCGCGCAGCAGGGAAATCAACGCGGCGTGCAGTTCACCCTTTTGCCCAGAATCAGCATAAAGGTTGATCTGCTGCGGTGCCAATTGCGGCAAGGCGCCCCCATGATCGATCCGTTCCAGGAAGGGGGGTTGGGTGCCCTCGATCATCGCGTGAACGGCCAGATCGGCGCTGACGGCGGCTTCGACCGCGCGGTCGCTTGCGGTGTCGACCTGCATCTCCCAGGGGATGTCATGCGCCTCAAGTTCAACGGTAATCGGCCCGCGAAACATGCAGTATTTGCAAAATGCCAGTTGCAGCGGGCGCTGCCGCCAAGCGGTCCCGCCGGGCGCACCGACCCAGATCAGATCCTTGGTGCACAAGGTCTCGCCCCCCTGATCGACACCCTGTTCGGTTGTCAGGACGATATCGCAGGCCCCGCGCGCGAATTGATCCTTCAGCGTCTTGGTATAGGACGCCTCCAGATGCACCTTCACCCGCGGGTAAAGGGCGTGAAACTGCTTCAGCACCTGCGGAATGGCGGGATAAACCACGTCATGCGGCACCCCCAGCGTCAATTCCCCCTCAAAGGCCTGATCCGTCAGCCGCGTGATCACCTCGTCATTCAACGCGACCATGCGGCGCGCATAGGCCAGCAACTGCTCTCCGGCGGAGGTCAGCGCGATGGTCCGCCCGCTGCGGTCAAACAACTGCAGGTCGAGCAATTCCTCAAGCCGCTTGAGCTGCATGGAAACGGCCGATTGGGTCAAATGCAGAAACCCCGCCGCCCGCGTGACCCCACCCGCATCCGCGACTGCAACGAAGGATCGCAGGGTTGTTACATCCAGATTTCTCACATCACATTCCTTGATGGCCACCTTAACAAATATTCGTTTTCATTATGCATTCAGATGCTCCATATATCAAGCATCAAGATATGTTTTCAAAAATCATCACGAAAAGCGAAGGAAAGATCATGTTCACCTCCCTGACCCGCCTGTTCCCCGTCCACGCCCCCTGCGGCCCCGGCCTGATCGCCCGTTTCAACGCGGCACGCGCGCTTGACCGGTCCCGTCGCGCACTGGGCATGCTGGATGCAAGCCGCCTTGACGATCTGGGGCTGACAAACCGCGAGGCACAGGCCGAAGCGGCGCGTAAACCGTGGGATGCACCCGCAAACTGGACCTGCTGACCAACGGACCGCATCCTAAAGCACACAAACGACATTCTGCGGCGTCCTGCCGCAGTAAAACACTTGAAAAACGTCGCCGCACTTCCGATATTTGCCACAATACTGTGCCACACCTGCGTGGTAGAGGAATTTTAGCCAATTGGAGGTCTTAATGGCTGACGTGAATACAATCCGGACAACAGCCGGAGCCCGCGCCGCCGATATCGATGCGGGTCTGCGCGCGCACATGAACAAAGTCTACGGCACGATGTCCGTGGGCATGCTGATTACATTTGCCGCTGCTTGGGCGATTTCCGGGCTGTCGGTGACAACCGATCCCGCCGCCGCGGTGGGTCAGATCGGGCCGGACAAGTATCTCACCCAGATCGGCTATGCGCTTTATGCGTCGCCGCTGAAGTGGGTTGTGATGTTCGCCCCGCTGGCGTTCGTCTTCGGCTTCGGTGCTGCGATCAACAGGATGTCTGCCGCAACCGCGCAGACGGTCTTTTACGTGTTCGCGGCCGTGATGGGTGTGTCCATCAGCTCGATCTTCCTGGTGTTCACCGGGTATTCGATTGCTCAGATTTTCCTGATCACGTCGATTGCCTTCGCGGGCCTGTCGCTTTGGGGGTATACCACCAAGAAAGACATTTCCGGCTGGGGCAGCTTCCTGATCATGGGCGTGATTGGCCTGATCGTGGCGTCTGTCGTGAACATCTTCCTGCAATCAGGCGCGCTGATGTTTGCCATTTCGTCCATCGGTGTGCTGATCTTCGCGGGTCTGACCGCCTATGACACACAGCGGATCAAGTCCGAGTATGTTGCACACGCCGCCCACGGCGACAGCGAATGGTTGGGCAAGGCGGCCATCATGGGCGCGCTGAGCCTGTACATCAACTTCATCAACATGTTCATGATGCTGTTGCAACTGTTCGGCAGCCGCGAATAAGCGTAGCGCCCATCTGACACACGAAAGGCCGGTTCATATGAACCGGCCTTTTTTTCGTCCACCGCGATCAGATCAGCATCCGGTCGCCGCGCATTCGCAGGCCCGTTTGCGTCAGTAGCGGCGCTTTTGGACGAGGGTTGGCTGACCGTCGACATAGACGATTGTCCCCGCCTGACCCGGTGCCACACGTGGGGGTGGCTGATAGCTGATCCCGGTGAACCCGACGGAGTTGGAATAGGCGCCCCCTTCAATCGGTGCGGGTGGCGGGCCACCCAATTCGCCCGCGCAGGCAGAAAGTGAAGCAACGGTGATCGCGGCAGCGATCAGCTTGATGGTCATGATTGTATTCCTTGGCAGCTTGCAGACCCCGACTATTGCCGCTGCGGTGACATCGCGCAAGAGAGGTTTTGACAATGACACTCAGCGAAGTTCAGACAAAAGTGCTGCAACTTCGTCCGGCCGCGTCAAATGGACGATACGCGTCTGCGCGCCATGGCCCTTGATCAACTTCTGCACCCGCGCCCGTCTGGTGTGTCGCGTGCGCCAAATCCATCTGTAAAACGGCAGGATTTCCCGGTGGATGCCTTCGACACACCCCTCCGCCATATCCGGTCGCTCCTGCCCCCAATACTGAAACAGCCGCTTCGTGACGCGCCACATCTGCAGCGCGACAGGCATGTCGAGCCATATGATCGTGTCCGCGCGGGCGGCGCGATTGTCATAGGTGGTGGAAAACCCGCCTTCGAACACCCACATCTCTTGCGCCTCCACCGCCAGCGCCATTTCGCGCCGTTCATCGCGGCTGCGCGACACCCATCCCGCCATCCACTGAATGCGGTCCATATGAAAGACAGGCAGGTCCAGCCGCCTGCCCAGCGCCCGCGCCAGCGTGGACTTGCCTGACCCCGGCCCGCCGACAATCATCACCCGTTTCATCGTCAAAGCGCCTTCGCCATGCGGATGGCCGGAAATGTGATCCCGGCATCCAGCGTGATGTCGACTTCCTCATCGCCGCGAAACCCTGCGTGCCTGTAGAACGGCGCGGCCGTCCGGGTCGACAGGCAGGCAAGGGCCTGCACGCCCGCCGCCGCAGCCGTTTCGAAAACGCGGCCGATCAAGGCCGTACCGACACCCTGCCGCACCGCATCCACGTCCGTCGCGAAATGGCGGACATGCCCAAGCCGCGACGCCCCCCGCAGGCCGGTACCCGGTGCCCCGCGCGTCCAGCCCCCTGCCCCCAGCAAGACGCCGTCCCGCTCCGCCACGAAATAGGTACCACAGGTCACCAACGCGGGCTGCGCCTTGACGATCCGCGGAATCGCGGTGACCAGGATCGACGGCGGATAATCCGCGGCCAACAGTCGGGGATAGCTGCGCGCAAGCAACGCGTCGAGCGGTGCAATGTCTTCCGCGCGGCCGGGCCTGATGACGATGTCTGCCATGCGCCTTCCCCTTTGATGACGTGTCACACACCCAAAACGCAAAAAGCCGCGCACGGGGCGCGGCCTTGCTTCGGCAAAGTTGGCAGATCTTACTTGATCTTGCCTTCCTTGTATTCGACATGCTTGCGCGCGACGGGGTCATATTTGCGAATGACCATCTTTTCGGTCATCGTCCGCGCGTTCTTCTTGGTGACATAGAAATGGCCTGTGCCCGCGGACGAGTTCAGACGGATCTTGATCGTGGTTGGCTTCGCCATGTGTCTTCTCCTGCTGCAGCCCTGTCCCGGTGGAAAGGATGCGTGAATCCTGAAGTCCGGCTTTTAACGGGATGGCTGTTCGAGTCAACCGCAAAAGGTTGGATTTCACACCCGGCCCGTCCGGTTTTACGTTGCCCCGCACCCCGCCGAAAAGAAGGTGTCCTTCGGTGCAATTGGCCGGCCCGGCTGAACCGGCCAATTGCCCTTGTCTGTATCTGCTTACGACGACATGTCGTAGGCGCGCTCACCATGTGCGCTCAGATCAAGGCCCGCGACCTCGTCCTCCTTGCTGACGCGCAAGGGCGTGATCAGGCGGACCACCGAAATGATCGCCACCGTGGTGATCAGCGTCCAAAGCCCGACCACCGCCAAACCGCCCACCTGCGCGGTCCAGCTTGCGTGGCCCAGCACCGCCAGCATCAGGATACCGAACATGCCGCCCACGCCGTGCACGGCAAAGACATCCAGCGTGTCGTCGATCTTCAGCGCAGACTTGATCAGGCCACAGCATTCCTGACACATCACCCCTGCAATCGCCCCGATCGCCAGCGCCTCCACCGGACCGACGGAGCCGGACGCAGGCGTGATCGACGCAAGACCCGCGATGGTCCCGGTCACCAGACCCACCAGCGACGCCTTGCCATAGCGGATTTTTTCCCACCCGGCCCAGGTCAGCGACGCGGTCGCCGCGGAAATATGCGTGACCGTCAGCGCCATCGCCGCACCGCCATCGGCGGCCAGTTGCGACCCCCCATTGAACCCGAACCAGCCGACCCACAGCATCGCAGCACCGATCATCACCATGCCGGGATTATGCGGCGGCACACCCTTGTTCGACCGTGGCCCCAGCATCACCGCCAGCACCAGCGCCGCGATACCGGCCGTCTGGTGTACCACGATCCCGCCGGCAAAATCATTCACCCCGTCAGCAAACAGCGACCATTCCGCCCCGGCCAACAGCCCCCCGCCCCAGATCCAGTGTGCCACCGGCGCATAACAGATCAGCATCCACAGGGCGGAAAACAGCATGACAAAGCCGAACCCGATCCGCTCCACATAGGCGCCGACGATCAGCGCGGGCGTGATGATCGCAAAGGTCATCTGAAAGGCAAAGAACAGCACCTCCGGAATGGTGCCTGACACCGTGTCGGCATCCACCCCGTTCAGAAACGCCTTGCCCAGCCCACCCCAATAGGCGTTGCCGTCTCCGAAGGCGATGGAATAGCCCGCGACAAGCCACAGGATGCTCATCAGACAGGCAATTGAAAAACACTGCATGAAGACGCTCAGCACGTTGCGTGCCCGCACAAGCCCGCCATAAAAAAGCGCCAACCCCGGCAATGTCATGAAAAGTACCAACGCAGTGGCAACGATGATCCAGGCGGTATCCGCTCCGTTCATTTCAGTGATCCTTCCCCTGATCGCAATGTGCGGTGGGGTGGCGGATCGGTGTGCCGAAATAAAGCGCATCCCGCGATTTTCACGCCCAGAAATACGGCACTTTCACAAATGCTGATAAATTAGGCTGAATGAAACACCCGCCGCTCAACAATTGAGCAAAGCAAGAAGCGCGCGGAAGGTCTGTAAGCCGGATCCTGTCCCGGGGTTGCCCCCTTGGATGATCATTCATCTGACCGCCGCATTGCTGCGACGGCTACAGCTGCCAACCCGGACCTGCTGGGGCAAAAGCAGCCCCGCCCCCATACCCGAAGGTCGGCGGCACGCGGTCCCTATTTGGCATTGCTCCCGGTGGGGCTTGCCAGACCACCGATGTTGCCACCGGCGTGGTGGGCTCTTACCCCACCGTTTCACCCTTGCCCCGGCATGCCGGGGCGGTCTGATTTCTGTGGCGCTTTCCGTCGGGTTGCCCCGCCCGGGCGTTACCCGGCACCGTTGCTTTTGGGAGTCCGGACTTTCCTCGACATCCGAAGACGCCGCGATCATCCAACCTTCCGCGCCCTGCCGCCCTACCCTTGCCGGGGCAGCGCGGTCAAGTCCGCCGCACAAAGCGGGCCGGACGCAAACGGGCGGAACCGCAGGCGTACGGCGGTCAGAAGCGTCTCATCGTCCACATCCGCCGTGTAGCCCGCCGCCACAGCCAGGTGCCGGAAACTGTCGGGATCCGGATCATCCGGACCCGTGTCATCCCCTGCCGCAGCCGCCAACCCCTGCCGCGCCAAACGCGCCCAATCGAAATGTGGTCCCGGATCGCCCTTGCGTCCCGGCGCCATGTCCGAATGCCCGATTATGCCCTCAGCCGCGATGCTCGACCTTGCCATGATCTGCCTCAGCAACGCCTCGAGGCTGCGCATCAAAGGCTCGGAAAACGGATGATCACCACGATTGTCCAACTCGATCCCGATGGAACGGGAGTTGATATCTTCCTGCCCGGCCCACTCGCCCGCCCCGGCATGCCAAGCGCGCTGATCCTCCGGCACCATCTGATAAACCGTGCCGTCCCCGGCGATCAGGTAATGCGCCGACACCTCCGCGTCCGGGTCACACAGCCGCTCCAACGCGGCTTCGGCGTTTTCCATCGCGGTATAATGCAGAACGATCAAATGCGGGTGCAGCCCATCCCGGCGCGGCCCAAAATTGGGCGACGCGCGTTGAACGATGTCCAAAGCCAAAGGGGTCAGCCCTGCTGCGCGGCCCGGCGGAAGGGGGCGGGATCCCAGTTGCAGGCATATCCGTCACCATCGGGATCCATGCCCTGACGGTCCCGCTCTGGCCCGCCCTGCGACAGAAAGGCGATCTGCGCCTCGTCCGAGGTGGCATGTTGCGCACAGGCCCGCTGAAACTTCGAAGCCTTGTTCAACCCGATCCGCCGATAGACCTGCGTGCCGCGCGGATGGCTGGTCTGCAGCGCATAGGCCACGACATTTGGCCCGGTGCCCGTGCGGCTGGGCAGCGCTTCGGGCTGCACGACCTCGTATTGGGCCCGGTTGCGCGCCAGTCGCGCCGCATCCCCTTCGATGCTGCGCTGGCTCGACACCGCGTCGAAATTGTTCTCGCGCGAAATGCCTGCGGTGTTCACCAACTCCGGCGGCGCGTTGGACGGGCTGGCCTGCAACGGCTCCTGCCCGGAATTGGTCCGCAGGTCGTTGCCAAGGCCAATGCTTGCGCCACTTGCGGCAACGGAAGTCTGCGGCGCGGGAATGGCCGGGTTGCGGCGCGTGGCAGCCAGCACCCGCTGGGTTTCTGCCGCCGTTGCCGCCGCTGAACCGGGCGCAGGGGCAAGCGAACTGCTTTCAAGCGGTTGCGCCGACACAACGGCAGGCGCGGGCACGATCTGCCCTGCCAGTTGCGCGTCGCGCTGGCGCTGCAGGTCTTCCAGCGTGCCGTCGAACCCCACACCGCGCCCGGAATCCGGAACGGCAGGCTGACACGCGGCCAGCACCACGCCTGCGGCGATTGAAAGAAGAACCCGTTTCATCATGTGACCTGCTTCGCCATCATTATCATTGTCTGGCGGTCAGCCTACCACCATTTTTCGGGCTTTGCCACAAACCCGGCCGCCTGTTCGAGCGCATAGGCGGAAGACAGCAATTCCGCTTCCTCCCACGGACGCCCGATCAGTTGCAGCCCCAGCGGCAGCCCGTTGCGGTCCTGCCCCGTGGGCACCGCAATGCCCGGCAAACCGGCCAGGTTCACCGTCACCGTGAACACGTCATTGAGGTACATCTGCACCGGATCGGCATCCGTCATCTCGCCCAGCCCGAAGGCCGCCGACGGCGTGGCAGGGGTCAGGATGCTGTCGATGCCTTGCGCGAACACCTCCTCGAAATCCCGTTTGATCAGGGTCCGCACCTTGCGCGCGCGGTTGTAATAGGCGTCATAGAACCCCGCCGACAGCACGTAGGTCCCGATCATCACCCGGCGCTGCACCTCAGGCCCGAACCCTTCGGCGCGGGTTTTCTCGTACATCTCGGTGATGCCATCGCCCTGCTCCAGCTTGGCGCGGTGACCATACCGCACCCCGTCATACCGCGCCAGGTTCGAAGACGCCTCCGCCGGCGCAATCACGTAATAGGCAGGCAAAGCGTATTTCGTATGCGGGAGCGAGATATCAATGATCTCGGCACCTGCGTCCTTCATCATCGCAATGCCGTCTTGCCACAGCGTCTCGATCTCCTCGGGCATGCCGTCCATGCGGTATTCCTTGGGGATGCCGATCTTCTTGCCGCGCACGTCGCCGGTCAGCGCTGCCTCGAAATCCGGCACCGCCAGATCGGCGCTGGTGCTGTCCTTGGGATCATGGCCGCACATCGCCTCCAGCATGATCGCGGCATCGCGCACGCTCTTGGTCATCGGCCCCGCCTGATCCAGCGATGATGCAAAAGCCACGATGCCCCAGCGCGAACACCGCCCATAGGTCGGCTTGATCCCGGTAATGCCCGTAAACGCCGCAGGCTGCCGGATGGAGCCGCCGGTATCCGTCCCCGTTGCCGCCAGACACAGGTCCGCCGCCACAGCAGAGGCTGACCCACCCGAGGACCCACCGGGCGTGAGCGCCGTATCCGCGTTCCCGCGCCGCCACGGATTGACGGCATTGCCGTAAACCGACGTCTCGTTCGATGAACCCATCGCAAATTCGTCCATGTTGAGCTTGCCCAGCATGACCGCGCCTGCGTCAAACAGGTTCTGGCTGACGGTGCTTTCATACTCCGGCTTGAACCCTTCCAGAATGCGCGAGCCTGCCTGTGACGGCACACCCTTGGTGCAGAACAGATCCTTGATGCCAATCGGCAAGCCGCACATCGCAGGCGCGTCGGTGTCGGACTTCAACCGTGCATCGGCAGCCTCCGCCTGCGCCAGTGCGATCTCCGGCGTGCGGTGCACAAAGGCGTTCAGCACCCCTGCCCCGTCGATGGCATCCAGGCAGGCCTGCGTCAGCTCTTTCGAACTTGTCTTGCCCGCGCGCAGCGCGTCCCGGGCCTCGGCCAGCCCCAGCTTGTTCAGATCAGCCATCATTCCACCACCTTCGGCACCGCAAAAAAGCCTTCGCGCGCATCCGGCGCATTGGCCAGAACCTTGTCCTGCTGGTCGCCATCCGTCACCACGTCCTCGCGCCGCTTCAGACGCTGCGGTGTCACGGATGTCATCGGCTCCACCCCGTCCACATCCACTTCCTCAAGCTGTTCGATAAAGCCCAGGATGGTGTTGAATTCCTGTGCCAGCGCGGGCAGTGCCTCGGGCTCCACCCGGATGCGCGCCAGCTTGGCCACACGGGCAGCGGTGCTTGGATCAATCGACATGACGGCTCTCCATTTTCATGCCGCCCGTCTACCCCTCCGCGCGCCGCCTCGCAAGGGCGCGGGCCCCAGTCTCCCTCCTTTTTCAAATACCCGCCACACCCCCTGCCGGGGGCGCACTGCAACCCATCTCGCCAAAGCGGCAAAAATGCCTAGTCTATAGCCAAAGAGGAGAACACATCATGCATATCATCTGGCTCGGCCACGGCTCATTCCGCATTGAAATCGAAGATCAGGTTCTGCTGATCGACCCCTGGTTGACCGGCAATCCCATGCTGGCGGAGGATCAGCACGCCGCGGCAACCGCCGGGGCGACCCATATCCTTGTGACCCACGGCCATTTCGACCACATCACCGATGTCGTGCAGATCTCCAAGGACACCGGCGCACCGGTCTCCGGCATCTATGAACTGGCGCAACACCTGATCGGTCAGGGCGCGGTCGAAGGGGCGGCTTTCAACATCGGCGGCACCATCGCGATCGGCGACAAGGTCACCGCCAGCATGGTGCCCGCATCCCATTCCTCCAGCACGCAGGTCGCCGATGCACCGGTCTACATGGGCACCGAGACCGGTTTCATCATCAAGGGCGACGGCCATTGTGTCTACCACTCGGGCGACACGGGCATCATGGCCGACATGGACTGGATCGGGGATTACTACAAACCCGATATCGGCATCCTGTCAGCGGGCGGACATTTTACCATGGGCATGCGCGAGGCCGCCTATGCCGCCAAACGGTATTTCAATTTCAAGACCGTGATCCCCTGCCACTACCGCACATTCCCGCTGCTGGAACAATCGGCCAAGGTGCTGGCGGATGGCCTGCCCGGTGTCGATGTGGTGGAGCCGCAGGTGATGCAGGCGATCGCGCTGTGATGTCGCAGGGGACGGTTCAGCCGGAACCGGGAGGGGCCCGGCGGGTTTGACCCTGTGACCTACAGGAGCCCCACATGAACACCGACACGCCCTCTCCCTTCACCCTGACCATCTTCGGGGCCTCCGGCGCCACCGGGCGCGCCGCCATCAAGGCCGCGCGCGCCTGCGATTTACGCGTGCGCGCCATCGATCACTCCCTGCCTGATGACGCGGGCGACGATCCCGGGATCACACACCACCAGGCCGATGTGCTGACGGACGATCTGCGCGACCATGTGCGCGGCGCGGACGCGGTGCTGTCTTGCCTCGGGGTGGGAAACGACCCCGGAACCCTGCTGTCCCCCCCGCCGCTCTATACCAAGGGGACAAGGGCGATCTGCGACGCGATGACGGCAGAGCGCGTGAAACGGCTGGTTGTCATCTCTGCCAGTTTCGTCGCGGACCGCGACCGTGGACCGATCTGGTTCAAGCTGCCCGCGATGATCGGCCTGCACCGGGTCTTCGAACAGATGGCCGAAATGGAAGACAACCTGCGCGCGCGTCCCGATCTGGACTGGACCGCCGTGCGCCCCGGCTGGCTGATGCAGGGCGACGCAACAGAGGATTATACCGTACAGGCCGACGTGATCCCCGATGGCATGGTGCGCACCCGCCACGCCGATCTGGCCGCCTTCATGGTCACACTTGCGCAGAACGGCGACTGGATCCGCGCCACACCGGCACTGGCCCGCCCCGAATCCCCGCAAGCGACATCTCCGGAGGCGGTGCTGCGGGAAATGACGCCCTGATCGCCACATCCCCTAACGCCGGTTTGCGAAAAAGTCTTTAAGCTGCGCCTCGGCTTCCGCCTCTCCCACCCCGTCAATCACCTCCGGCACGTGGTGACACTGCGGATGGGCAAACACCCGCGCGCCATGGGCCACGCCGCCCGATTTCGGGTCCGCCGCGCCATAGACCACCCGCGTCAGCCGCGCCGCCGTGATCGCGCCTGCACACATCGCGCAGGGCTCCAGCGTGACATAGATCACATGCCCCGTCAGCCGCTCCGATCCGACCGCCGCACAGGTGGCGCGGATCACCAGCATTTCCGCATGCGCCGTCGGATCGTGCAATTCCCGCGTGCGGTTGCCGGCCTGTGCCACAACCTTTCCACGCGCATCCACCATCACAGCGCCCACCGGCACCTCGCCCCGCGCCGCAGCCGCGCGCGCTTCTTCCAGCGCAATATCCATGAACGTCCCAACCGACATGCTGCCATAGGGCCGCAAAGCGCGGGCTTTCGCAAGCGGATCAAACCGGGTAAGCGGACGGGATGAACGACAGCACACCAAAATCCACGCCGGATGGCGACCGCATCGCCAAGGTGCTTGCCCGCGCGGGCGTCGCCTCCCGCCGGGAGGCCGAGCGCATGATCGAAGCAGGCCGGGTCGCCGTGAACGGCAAGAAGATCGACAGTCCCGCCCTGAACGTCACGGACAAGGATCAGATCGCCGTCGACGGCAAGCAGGTATCGGAACCCGAACCACCGCGCATGTGGCTTTATCACAAGCCCACAGGTCTGGTGACGACCAACCGCGATGAAAAGGGGCGCGACACGATCTTTGATGCCCTGCCCGACGATATGCCGCGCGTGATGAGCGTCGGACGCCTCGACATCACCTCAGAAGGGTTGCTGTTGCTGACCAATGACGGCGCGATCAAGCGCAAGCTGGAACTGCCCAGCACCGGCTGGCTGCGCCGCTACCGCGTGCGGGTCAACGGGCGGCCCACCGATGAAACCTTGGCCCCCCTGCGCAAGGGCGTGACCGTGGACGGCACCCGCTTTCAGGGCATGGACGTGACGCTGGACCGCCAGCAGGGCGCGAATGCCTGGCTCACCGTGGGCCTGCGCGAAGGCAAGAACCGCGAAATCCGCCGCGCGATGGAAGCCATTGGCCTCAACGTCAATCGCCTGATCCGCATCTCCTATGGCCCCTTCCAGCTGGGAGAGCTGAAATCAGGCGCGGTGGAGGAACTGCGCCGCAAGGTCGTGCGCGATCAGCTTGGCCTGACGCTCGAAGACGACAGCGGCGAGGCGCGCAAGAAACCGAAGGCCGTGCGCCACACCAGCCGCCGCAGACCGGCAAAACCGCGCAAGTAAGACGGGGAAAACACCCGCGTTGCGCCGTTCACATCCGCTCCGCCACCCCTCTGGCTCCGCCCAAGGACACAAGCCTGCGACGCTTGCATACCAGCACGGTCACAGGCACGCGGGGCGCATCACGCCCATCGGGCAGCCTGCCGCGCAGAACACTGGCGTCCCCGAAAGGAAACGCATATGTTAGCGGCCAACAAGTTAACGGGGCCTCATTGTTTCCAGAAATCGTATTCGCAGACGCTTCGCGCGTGACTATTGCGCATACCGAAACAATATCCCCCGCGGACCGCAATTCAACACGGCGCACAACAGGGCCGGACGGGAATGACATGAAAACGCAAAGCGGGTTTCGCAAAGCAGCTTACACGGCCCTGATCGTCGTCTTGTTCGGCGTCGCCAGCGGCTGGCTGGGGGGGCGCTGACATGGCGACGCGCTATGGCGGAAAATACAGCCCCGATGGGGACGGGGACGCGCAAACCCCCGCATCCAAACAGCAAAAGCGCATCGAAGTGGACCCCGTCGGGGGCCGCGCCAACGTGCTGTTTGTGCCCGCAATCGTGCTGGTCGCCACCACGTTCAGCGACGGACCTTGGTCCCTGACCTTCGGATTGCTTGGCGCAGGCACGCTGACCCTTGCCGCCCTTATGCTGCGCGAGGGTCTCAAGGCCGAAGCGGCATATCACGCCCGCAAGGTCGCCCGCCGCCCCGCATGGCCGCGCAAGATGATGGCCAGCTTCCTGACCGGCGTCGGTGCTGCCTTTGCCGTGATGGCGCATCTGAACGAGGGGGCGGAGCTTGTGGCGCCCCTGCTCTATGGCCTGTGCGCAGGCGCGCTGCATCTGGCCGCCTTCGGCATCGACCCGTTGAAATCGAAGGGTGCGGAAGGCATCGACAGCCTGCAACAGGACCGTGTCGCCCGTGTCGTCGATGAAGCGGAAAAGCATCTTGCCGCGATGCGCGATGCGATGACGCGCGCCAATGACCGCACCGCCGCGGCACGGCTAGAGGACTTTCAGGACACCGCCCGCCAGTTGATCCGCACGGTCGAAGAAGACCCCCGTGACCTGACCGCCGCCCGCAAATATCTGGGTGTCTACCTGATGGGCGCACGCGACGCGACGGTGAAGTTTGCCGATATCTACGCCCGCACCCGCGACCCGCAGGCGCGCGCCGATTACCTCGCTCTGCTCGACGATCTGGACAAGAACTTTGCCGCGCGCAATCGCAAATCCCTGCTGGACGACCGCACCGATCTGACCGTCGAAATCGACGTGCTGCGCGACCGTCTCTCCCGCGAAGGGGTGCGCCTGGACTGACCTTCGCCCCTTACCCCCACCTTAAGAAAGTTGTGTATATGTCTGAAACTGTTCGTCAAAAAGCCGCCGAAGCCACTGCAATGGTTGCCGAAGTCAGCGCCATGGTCCTGCCCGAACCCATCGATGCGAATGCGATTGTCCCGCTGGAAGCCGCGGACAAGCCGCAAAGCGCGGAAATCAAGCGCCGTATGGCGGAGATCGACATGGAAGACACCCAGTCCATCGTCGCCTTCGGCTCTGCCGCACAGGCGGAATTGCAGGAAATCAGCCAGGCGATGCTGCAGGACGTGCGCAACAAGGACGTAGGCCCTGCGGGCGACAGCCTGCGCAACATCGTCTCCGCCATCCGGGGCTTTTCGGTCTCCGAACTGGACGTGCGCCGCAAGCGCAGCTGGTGGGAAAAACTGCTCGGCCGCGCGGCCCCCTTCGCGAAATTCACCGCCAAATTCGAAAAGGTGCAGGGCCAGATCGACCGGATCACCGACAACCTGCTGAGCCATGAACATACCCTGCTCAAGGACATCAAATCGCTGGATTTGCTCTATGAAAAGACGCTGCAGTTCTATGATGAACTGGCGCTTTACATCGCCGCGGGGGAGGCCAAGCTGGCCGACCTGGACGGCACCGTGATCCCGGCCAAGGAGAAGGACGTCGAAAAGGCGGCGGAGAACGATCAGGTGATGGTTGCACAGGAACTGCGCGACCTGCGCGCCGCGCGCGATGATCTGGAACGCCGGGTGCACGACCTGAAACTGACCCGTCAGGTCACCATGCAATCCCTGCCCTCCATCCGGCTGGTGCAGGAAAACGACAAGAGCCTCGTCACCAAGATCAACTCAACCCTCGTCAACACCGTGCCGCTGTGGGAAACTCAACTGGCGCAGGCCGTGACCATCCAACGCTCCGGCGAAGCGGCCACTGCCGTGCGCGAAGCCAACGACCTGACCAACGAATTGCTGACGTCGAACGCCAAAAACCTGCGCGAAAGCAACAAGATGATCCGCGAGGAGATGGAGCGCGGCGTGTTCGACATCGAAGCGGTCAAGCAAGCCAATGCGGATCTGATCGGCACCATCGAGGAAAGCCTGCAAATTGCCGACGACGGCAAGGCCAAGCGCGCCGCGGCCGAAAAGGAACTGCAGGAAATGGAAGCCAAGCTGCGCGACACGCTGGCCGCTGCCAAGGCCAAGAAGACCGGGCTGGGCGAAACCGCCGCCGGTGCCGTGCCGGGTTAAGGCGCGGCGGCCATGGACCTGCACCGTCCCTTTCGCATCCTGTCAGCGCTGCCGCTTTTGGCCGCGCTGCTGGCGGCGTGTGACCTGCTTGATCCGAATGTAGACGCCTCGCTCAAGCCGCAGGCGCGTCCCACGCCGCCCGTGGCCGCCGCCCCCGTAGTGGCACGCCCGACCTCTGAAAAAAGCGCCAGCCTGCGCAGCTATTTCGCGCAGGTGGAACAGGCCCAGCTCAGTCAGGGGCTGCTGCGCCAGGACGGTGGCGGGGCGGACACCCCGTTCACCGCTGACGTGCTGGCCCGCAACTTCGAACGCATCGCCTTTTTCAACGAATACGACGGCAGCTTTGGCGGCGCGGGCGGGTCCAGCCCGCTGAACCGCTGGGCCAGCCCGGTGCGCATGGAAGTCCTGTTCGGCGACAGCATCCTGCCATCGCAACGCCGCGCCGATACAACGGCGGTACGCGACTACGCCCGGCGTCTGGGCCGCGTCACCGGCCACCCCGTCACCATGGGCAGCCGCCCGAATTTCATCGTTGTGGTCGCTGGCGAAGACGACCGCGCCGAGATGCTGGCAAAGGCCGCGGCCCGCGTACCGGGCATCTCCCAGCGCAGCCTCGCCTCGGTCCGCGAAATGCCGCGCGACACCTATTGCCTTGTCGCGGCCTATGCCACCGGCGCGAATCCCAATGTCTATACGGCGGCGCTGGCGGTGGTCCGCGCCGAAAACCCCGATCTGCTGCGCCTGTCGTGCATTCACGAGGAACTGGCCCAGGGCATGGGGCTTTCCAACGACAGCCCCGACGCGCGCCCGTCCATCTTCAACGACGACGATGAATTCGCGCTGCTGACCCGTCACGACGAACTGCTGTTGAAAATGCTCTATGACGACCGCCTGCAACCCGGCATGAGCGCGGCAGAGGCAGCCCCCATCACCCGCATCATCGCGCGGGAATTGACAGGGGGTCCGTTGTAAAGGCGGTGGTCAAGTCTGACCGAAAGGCCACCAATGAAGCGGCCTTTTGCACCCGGAACCTGACCGGACACTTCATATCGAAGGCCACAATGGCGCCTAGCAGGGTCCGGAAGCGCCGGTACATGTTGCCACCCCCGGCGCTTGCGCGCTCCCCATCGCAGAACCGTCCGTGGCCCAGACATCCCGCGCCACACGCCAGACGTCGTCCTGTCCCAATCGGTAGATGTTGATCCCGTTGCCCGTGTCCACAAACGCCGCGCCCCCATCGCGCGGCATATCGACCGCCTTGTAGGTGTACCGCTCGAACGCCCAGTCGCCCGTGACGACAAACTCAACCGACGTCTTCTGCCAGGATGTCTGAAAGGCCTCGAAATAACCGCGCACCCAGGGCGCAACCTCGGTCTTGCCGACCATCGCGGGTGCATTCGGCGCGATGACGACGATGTCGTCGGTGACTGTCGCAAGCAGCGCCTCGGGATCGTTGGCATTGATCGCGGCAAGATATCTGTCGTGCGCCCTGTGCGCGGCGTCTTCGCGCGGGCTTGCGGCGACCGCGGCGCTGGACAGTGCGGCCAAAGCCACAGCAGCGGCGTACATACCATTTCTTTTCGACATTCTGATCTCCAGTTCTGATATCTCTGCTAATGCTTTCGTATGAGCAGAATTGCTTCACATGGATGTATTATCATGACATGCTGGAATGCGTGACTCAGGAATAAAACTCGACCTTTAATTAGAACTATCAAATGACCGATATCAACTGGACCCAACTCCCACCCCTGTCGACCTTGCGCGCCTTCGAGGCGACCGCACGGTTGCAAGGCTATTCCGCAGCGGCCAGAGCGTTGAACGTGACGCCCGCTGCGATCGCGCAACAGGTCCGCAAACTCGAAGCTGAAATCGGCACGAAACTGGTGCGCAGGGAAGGACGCGGGCTGACGCTGACCGACGCGGGCCACCAATTATCCCACCCCCTGCTTGAGGCTTTCACGCTCATCGCCGATGGCATTCGTGATCTGGAAAGAAGCGAAGCGCGCCGGGGTGTCCGTGTCTCCACCACTGATTATTTTGCGGGAATGGTCATCCTTCCCCGCCTCGGTGAATTCTGGAAGAAACACCCGACGCTACAGGTCTCCCTTTCGCCGGACGGCAACACGGCACCCATCGACCTCGACACCCACGACATAGCCATTCGCGGTGGCGCGCCGGGACAGAAATGGGGGGACTACCAGGTTGCCAAACTGCTTGAGACACCCATGATCCTTTGCGCAGCACCCGAACTGATCGGCACGGGCAAAGTCGATCTGTCGTCGCTGCCGTGGATATCCGACCGGGGGATCGGAGGTGGCGTTTTCGAGGAGGCGGTCAGCCGCGCGGGATGTGATCTTGCTGCCCTGAAGCTCGTCGATCCGGGCAACGCCAAGTTGGAGCTGGAAGCCGCCCTGATGGGCTATGGCCTGCGCTTCACCCCTGAGTTGACGGTCCGGGACCATCTCGCGGATGGCTCCCTGATCAAGCTGGACATCGACCTTGAGATGACCGGGATTTACCATGCGATTTGTCAGAAAGGTCCGATCCCGGCCCAGACCCGCAAATTCCTGGACTGGCTTTTGGAAATATGCGCCCCGCTCTCGGTCGGATCCGGGCGGCCCTGACCCCGGAACAATCCTGTCACAGGCACCGCCCCGCCTTGTCTTGATAACCCGACCCATGCGCAATAGGTTCCGGTTGACCCCTATTCAAGGACCGTACCCCATGGGCATTTTCGATTTCCTCTCCGGTGAATTCATCGACGTCATCCACTGGACAGACGACACCCGCGACACGATGGTCTGGCGGTTCGAACGGGAAGGCCACGAGATAAAGTACGGCGCCAAACTGACCGTGCGCGAAGGACAGGCGGCGGTGTTCGTGCACGAAGGGCAATTGGCCGATGTCTTCACACCCGGTCTCTACATGTTGGAAACCAACAACATGCCGATCATGACCACCCTGCAACACTGGGATCACGGTTTCAAAAGCCCCTTCAAGTCGGAGATCTATTTCGTCAACACCACCCGGTTCAACGACCTCAAATGGGGCACCAAGAACCCGGTGATCTGCCGCGACCCCGAATTCGGCCCAGTCCGCCTGCGCGCCTTCGGCACCTACAGCGTCAAGGTTTCCGAACCCGCGCGCTTCCTGTCGGAAATCGTCGGCACCGATGGTGAATTCACCATGGATGAAATCAGCTTCCAGATCCGCAACATCATCGTGCAGGAATTCTCCCGGACCATCGCGCGCGCGGGGATCCCGGTGATGGACATGGCCGCCAACACCCGCGAGTTGGGCAAGCTGGTCAGCCAGGAAATCGCCGGCCAGATCGGCGTTTACGGGCTGTCGCTGCCGGAACTCTATATCGAAAACATCTCCCTGCCGCCCGCCGTGGAAGAAGTAATGGACAAACGGTCCTCCATGGGCGTGATTGGCAACCTGAACGAATACATGCAGTTTCAGGCGGCCGAGGCACTGGGCAACGAAGGTGCCGGTGCCGCCGCCATTCAGGCGGGCCTTGGTGCGGGGCTGGGCATGCAGATCGGCCAACAGGCGGCCGGATCCCAGGGCCCCTGGGGCGCACGCACCGTCGCGCCCGCCCAGATCGCTCCGCCCCCGGTCGAACATGTCTGGCACATCGCCGAAGGCGGCAAGACGACAGGCCCCTTTTCCAAGGCCGCCATGGGCCGAAAGGCCGCCGAAGGCGCGCTGAGCCGTGACAGCTATGTCTGGACCCCCGGTCAGGATGGCTGGCAGCGGGCCGAGGACGTGGCCGAACTGGCACAGCTTTTCACCGTTCTGCCGCCCCCGCCCCCCGGTGCCTGACAGCATCGGCCGCGCAGGCCTGCGGGCGCGGATCACCGCGCGCCTGCCCCGGCGGCGCAGCGCACTGAAGGCCCTGCACTGGGGCATGGTGCCGCTACTGGTCTGGTTCCTGCTGGTCACCCCGGATGATGTCCTGCCCTTCGGCCCGCGCGCCTTTCAGGCGCATTCGATCCTTGCCCTGATCTTCGTGACCATGTGCCTGATCTGGACCGCCGATTACCTGCGCCGCGGTCTGGCCAGTCGCCCAGGCCCGAAACTTCCCTCCTGGGCGCGGCGGGTGCACCAATGGCTGCACAAGGCACTGATCTGGGGCCTTTTCGGCGTGGCGATCACCGGCTTTTTGCTGGGCCTGACCTCCGCCACGGTGCTGTGGGCGGGCGGGTTCCTGCCCATCGCACCGGCGCTGAACCTCAAGGAGGCCAATCACATCATCGGCCAGATCCACATCTTCGAATTCTACCTGCTGGCCGCCATCGCGGCGGGTCACGCGCTTTTTCACGTCTGGCGGCACTGTGCCCTGCGCGACAATGCGCTGCGGATCATGACACCCAAGGCGCTGCACCGCTATCTTTAGGCCCAGCTTGATCTGGCAGCGCCTGCGCAAGGGCGCTATGTCTGACACGCACCCCGACCGGAGCCCCCATGCCTGATCCCGCCGCCCCCTCTCCCGCGCCCCTGAAGGAACATCGCTTTCCCTGCGATACTTGCGGCTCTGATCTGCGCTTTGACCCCGGTGCGGGGCTTTTGATGTGCGATCACTGCGGCAACCAGCAGGCGATCGACGGCGGCGGCAGGCACCTCAACCCCATGGCCGAACTGGACCTCTCCCGCGGTCTGGCGGCCGACCTGCCCCCCGAGCAGATGGAGGAAACCCGCGTCACCTCCTGCCCCAATTGCGCGGCAGAAGTGGAATTTCACGATGGCAAACACGCCACCGAATGCCCCTTCTGCGCCACCCCCGTGGTGGTCGACACCGGCACCCACCGCCAGATCAAGCCGCGCGGCGTGCTGCCCTTCGCGCTGGATCAGGATACCGCGCGCGGGGCGATGCAGGACTGGCTGGGGCGGCTGTGGTTCGCGCCCAACGGGTTGCAGCAATACGCCCGCAAGGGCCGCCGGATGCAGGGCATCTATGTGCCCTACTGGACCTATGACGCCGAAACCCGTTCCAGCTATCGCGGCCAGCGCGGCACGGTCTATTACGTCACCCGCACGGTGATGCGCGACGGCAAGCGGGTCAGCCAACAGGTCCCCAAAGTCCGCTGGAGCCCCGCGTCGGGCCGGGTACAACGGTTCTTCGATGATGTACTGGTGCTGGCCTCCACCTCCTTGCCCAAGCGTTTCACCGATGCGCTTGAACCCTGGGACCTGTCCGCGCTCGAACCCTACCGGCCCGAATACCTTGCAGGCTTCCGGGCAGAGGCATACCACGTCTCCCTTCAGGACGGCTTTATCGAGGCGCGCGGATACATGGACAGGATCATCCAACGGGATGTGAAATTCGACATCGGCGGCGACCGCCAGCGGGTGCAGCACATCGACACGCAGCTCAGCGATCTGACCTTCAAGCACATCCTGCTGCCGGTGTGGCTGGCCGCCTACAAATACCGTGGCAAGACCTATCGTTTTGTCGTGAACGGACGCACCGGCAGGGTGCAGGGCGAACGCCCCTACTCCGCCATCAAGATCACCATCGCGGTGGTGCTGGGCCTGATCACGGCCGGCGTCATCGGCTATCTGGCAGCACAACAATGACCCAAGACTACGACACGCTTCACACCATCCTGACCGCGCGCCATTCCTGCCGCGCCTTCCTGCCCGACCCCCTGCCTGACGCGCTGATCACCCGGATCGTCACCGCCGCGCGGCGCGCGCCCTCGTGGTGCAACGCGCAGCCCTGGCAGTTGGAGATCACCCGTGGCGACAGCACAAACAACCTGCGCGCCGCCCTGACCGAAGCCGCCACTGCCGGAACGCTCCCGCAGCCCGATCTGCAATGGCCCGGCAAATACCTCGGCGTCTACGCCGACCGCCGCCGCGCCTGCGGCTTTCAGCTTTACGATGCCGTGGGAGTGGAGAAATCCGACCATGTCGGCAGGCAGGCCCAGATGCTGCGCAACTACGCCTTCTTTGACGCGCCGCACGTGGCGATCCTGCATGCGCCCGCCGAACTGGGCCCGCACGGCGTGATGGATTGCGGCGGCTTCATCACCGCTTTCATGCTGGCGGCCACCGCCTGCGGTGTCGGCACCATCGCGCAGGCCGCCGTTGCCGCCTATGCACCGCTCTTGCATGACCGGCTGGACATTCCGCAGGAACGTACGATCCTCTGCGCGATCTCGCTGGGCTACCCCGACACCGACGATCCCGCCAACGGCTTTCGCACCGACCGCGCGGAGCCCGCCGACATCATCCGCTGGCACGACTGATGCGCGCGCTTCTCCAACGGGTCTCCGATGCAGCCGTCAGCGTGGACGGCACCCGGATCGCTGCCATCGACCATGGCCTGCTGATCTTCGTCTGCGCCATGCCGGAAGACACCTCTGACACCGCGAAAGCCCTCGCCGCGAAGGTCGCCAAACTGCGCCTGTTCAAGGACAACGCGGGCAAGATGAACCTCAACATCGCCCAAACCGGCGGTGCGGCCCTTGTGGTCAGCCAGTTCACCCTTGCCGCCGACACCTCCCGCGGCACCCGTCCGGGGTTCTCCTACGCCGCCAAACCGGAGATGGCCGAAACACTCTATCTGGAGTTCACCCAGGCCTTG
Source organism: Sulfitobacter rhodophyticola (assembly GCF_041281685.2). Classification (GTDB taxonomy): domain Bacteria; phylum Pseudomonadota; class Alphaproteobacteria; order Rhodobacterales; family Rhodobacteraceae; genus Sulfitobacter. Next base: position 76,792 of record NZ_CP166251.2, read on the forward strand.
CGCGACCTGAACGTCCCGACCCAGACCGGAGAATTCGGCGCGGACATGGCCGTCAGCCTGACCAACGACGGCCCCGTAACCATCTGGCTGGATACTGCCACCCCCTGACCTGCTGGTTTTGGTGAGCCTGCCGCCCCTCCGCCCTCTCAACCGCCACCGCAATCCTGTTGACAATCCCGCCCCGTCCCCCAACCCTTCGGATATGAAGGACACCCCCCACACCCTCCGCGCCATCACCGAAGACCCTGACCTCGGCATCACTCTCTCGGACGGCTGTCGCCTCTCTGTCCGCGTCTGGATGCCCGAGGACGCCACCGACGATCCCGTCCCGGTGATCCTTGAATACCTGCCCTACCGCAAACGCGACGGCACCTGCGCGCGCGACGCGCTCACGCACCCCTACTTTGCGATGCGCGGCTACGCCTGCCTGCGCGTGGACATGCGCGGCAATGGCGACAGCGAAGGACTGATGGCGGACGAATACACCGCACAGGAACTTTCGGACGCGGTGGAAGTCATCACCTGGGCCGCGGCCCAGCCGTGGTGCAACGGCCGCGTCGGCATGATGGGGATCAGTTGGGGCGGCTTCAACGGCCTGCAGGTCGCAGCCCTCGCGCCCGATCCCCTGAAGGCCGTGATCACGCTCTGCTCCACTGTGGACCGCTTTGCCGATGACATCCACTACAAGGGCGGCTGCCTGCTGAACGAAAACCTCGGCTGGGGCGCTACGATGTGGTCCTATTCGTCGCGCGCGCCCGATCCCGGCCTGCGCGACAACTGGCGCGAGATGTGGCTGGAGCGGCTGGAAAACGAACCCTTCCTGCCCGCCACATGGCTCGGCCATCAGCGCCGCGACGCTTATTGGCGGCACGGCTCGGTTTGTGAAGACTACAGCAAAATCAACGCCAAGGTGCTGGCCATCGGTGGCTGGGGCGACGCCTACAAGAACGCCGTGCCGCAACTGGTCGAAGTCCTTCCCGGCGCCAAGGGCATTGTCGGTCCGTGGGTGCACAAATATCCCCATTTCGCCGTACCGGAGCCGCGCATCGGCTTCCTGCAGGAAGCGCTGCGCTGGTGGGACCGCTGGCTCAAGGACGTGGACACCGGGGTGGAAGATGACCCCGACTACCGCGCCTACCTGATGGACGGCGTGCGCCCGGCGGCATGGTATACCGACCGCCCCGGCCACTGGATCGCCGAAGAAACCGGTGCCACCGGCCATCTTGAAACGGAAACCCTGCACCTGACCGACCGGGGCCTGCGCGGCAATGCCGATCACCTGAACGCCACCGTCGCCTCCCCCGCCCATTGCGGCGCGGAGGCGGGCGAATACTGCGCCATCTGGCTGGGACCGGAAATGCCCGGTGACCAGCGTGCCGATGATGCACTGTCAACGACCTTCGACACCGAACCGCTGGATTGGGACATGGACATCGTCGGCGCGCCCCGGATCACCCTGAAACTGACCGCCGACCAACCCCAGGCGCAGATTGCCGTGCGCCTGTGCCACGTCCATCCAGACGGCGCAAGCAGCCGCATCACCTACGGCGTGCTCAACCTCAGCCACCGCAACGGCTCCGCCGATCCGGAGCCGTTGACGCCCGGCACGGCGCAGGAAATCACGCTGGATCTGGATCACATCGCGTACCGCGTGCCCAAGGGCCATCACCTGCGCGTCGCAGTCTCCAATGCCTATTGGCCGATGATCTGGCCCGCGCCCCATCAGTCCAGTTTGCACCTACATGCAGGCCAGATCACCCTGCCCCAGCGTCCCAGCGGCAGCGCGGATGAGGTCACCTTTCCCCCGCCCGACGCCGCCCCCGCGTGGGAGACTGAAACCCTGCGCCCCGCAAACCACGTCCGGCGCACAGAAACGGACCGTGTCACCGGCGCGGTGACCCTGATCATCGAAGATGATTTCGGCCAGGTCCGCGACCTTGACCATGGGCTTGTCACCGGCACAATCGCCCGTGAAACATGGCGAATTCACCCTGACGATCCGTGCTGCGCCTATGGCGCGTGCCATTGGACCGACACGCTGGAACGCGACGACATCCACCTGCGCACCGAAGCCACCTGCGAGATGTGGTCGGACACCGAAACCTTCTATCTGCGTGCGCGGATGGAGGCCTGGGAAGGCGACGTCCGCGTTTTCGAACGTGACGTAGAGGAAACCATTCCCCGCGAACATCTGTAACGAAACCGTCACGCGCATCAGGGCATTAACCCTTGCGACCCCGCCTGAAATGGGCATGCTTATCCCATAAACACGAAAAGGGCGCGGCAAGCGCTCCGTTCCAACGGGAGACCACAATGAACGATCAACTCGAATACATGTCCAAGAAGGTCGCAGACGGCCGCATGACCCGCCGCGAATTCGTCGGCCGCGCGGTCGCACTTGGTGTCACTGCCGTCGCCGCCAACGCGATGGCCAGCCAGGCCCAGGCCGATGGCCACGCCACCCCACAGCGCGGCGGCATGCTGAAAATCGGCTCTTCGGGTGGCGAAAGCACAAACACCCAAGACCCCGCTCTGACCGCTTCCGAAGTGCCGCTCAACAACCTGCGGTGCTGGGGCGAAACGCTCGTGGAAGTGACCGAAAACGGCGAAATCGACTACCGCATGGCAGAAGGCGTCGAAGCTTCTGCCGACGCGCAGACCTGGGCGTTCAAGATCCGCAAGGGCATTCCTTTCTCGAATGGCCGCGACATGACCCCCGAAGACGTGCTCAAGACGATGCAGCGTCACTCGAACGAGGACAGCCAGTCTGGCGCGCTCGGCATCATGAAGGGCATCGCCAACATGAAGGTCGACGGCGACAACTTCATTGTTGAGCTGGAAACCCCGAACGCCGACCTGCCCTTCCTGATGGCCGATTATCACCTGATGATCCAGCCGGATGGCGGCATGGAGAATCCCGGCGCCGGCATCGGCACAGGGCCATATACCATCGAAATCGACGAACCCGGCGTGCGCCACGCGTTCAAGCGTCGCGACGATTATTGGGACAGTGAAAACCGCGGCTGGGCCGACGAGGTCGAACAGCTTGTGCTGAACGATGCCACCGCCCGGACTGCGGCGCTGCAATCGGGTCAGGTGCATGCGATCAACCGGGTAGACCCCAAGGTTGCCGCCCTGCTCGACCGCGCGCCGAACCTGAGCGTGCAATCGGCCTCTGGTCGCGGCCATTATGTGTTTATCATGCACATCGACACAGCGCCCTTTGACAACAATGACCTGCGTCTGGCACTGAAATACGCGATCAACCGTCAGGAAATGGTCGACAAGATCCTGCGCGGCTACGGCTCCATCGGGAACGACATGCCGATCAACGCCTCCTATCCGCTGTTTGATGCGTCCATTCCGCAGCGCGAGCATTCGGTTGAAAAAGCCGCAGAGCACTACAAGAAGTCCGGTCACGACGGCTCCCCCATCATCCTGCGCGTCGCCGATGGTGCCTTCCCCGGTGCCGTGGATGCCGCCGCCCTGTTCCAGCAATCCGCGCAAGCCGCTGGTATTCCACTGGAAATCAAGCGGGAACCGAACGACGGCTACTGGTCCGAGGTTTGGAACGTGCAACCCTTCTGCGCGTCCTACTGGGGCGGTCGTCCCGTGCAGGACCAGATGTATTCCACTGCGTATCTGTCCACAGCTGACTGGAACGACACACGCTGGAAACGGCCAGAATTCGACGACATGCTCAACGCCGCCAAGGCGGAGCTGGACGGCGAATTGCGCAAGGAGATCTATTCCAAGATGGGCCGGATGCTGCGCGATGAAGGCGGTCTGATCCTGCCGATGTTCAACGATTTCGTCTCCGGCGTTTCCAATGACCTCGGCGGCTGGATCACCGATCCAAACGGCGGCATGATGAACAACAAAGCCGCCATCCGGTGCTGGGTCAAAGACGCGTAAGTCTTAGTATGCACCCGATCCTGAAACTCGTTGCCCAGCGCCTTGCGCTGGGCATCATTCTGCTCTTTGCAGCATCCATCCTGATTTTCGGCGGCACCATGATGCTGCCCGGCGACGTGGCCCAGCAGATCCTCGGCCAATCCGCCACCCCGCAAGCGCTGGAAAACCTGCGCGCCGAGCTGGGCCTGAATGAACCCGCCCTCAGCCGCTATTTCAACTGGCTTGGCGGTATTCTACAGGGCGATCTGGGCACCGCGCTGACCAATGGCCGCGACATCGCCGAAAGCCTGTCGGGCCGCCTCAGAAACACGCTTTTCCTCGCCTTCTGGGCGGCCGTCATCTCGGTCCCGCTGGCGATTTTCCTTGGCCTTCTGGCCGTCCGCTACAAGGACCGTTGGCCGGACAAGCTGATTTCCGGCGTGACCCTGACCACCATCTCCATCCCCGAATTCATGATCGGCTACGTGCTGATCTACTGGGTATCGATCCAGCTGGGCTGGTTCCCTTCCGTGGCAATCATCAACGATTCCATGAGCCTGGGCCAGAAACTTAATGCAATCGCGATCCCCGTGATGGTACTGACGCTCGTGGTCCTCGCGCACATGATGCGCATGACCCGCGCCGCGATCCTGAACGTGATGCAATCGGCCTATATTGAGACCGCCGAACTCAAGGGCATGGGGATGCTCAAGATCATCTCCAAACACGCCTTCCCCAACGCCATTGCGCCCATCGTCAACGTGGTGATGATCAACCTTGCCTATCTGGTCGTGGGCGTCGTGGTGGTGGAGGTCGTCTTTGCCTATCCCGGCATGGGGCAATACCTGGTGGACCACGTGGCCAAACGCGACGTGCCCGTGGTGCAGGCCTGCGGCCTGATCTTTGCAGCCGTCTACATCAGCCTGAACCTGGTTGCGGACATTGTCTCCATCCTCGCCAATCCAAGGTTGAGGCACCCTAAATGAATTTTTCACCGAGAAAATTCATTTCGTGCGACCAAGCGTTTTTGCAAAGCAAAAGCGCCAGGAGACACCCGGTGCAGAATGAAGACCAAAGCAGCGGGTTCCGACCATGAAGAACATCCCCCTCGCCGCGCTCATCGGCCTGTTCTTCACCGGGCTCTACTTCCTCATGGCAATCTTCGCGCCCCTCATCGCGCCCTATGGCATGGCCGAAGTCGTGGGCGATGTGTGGGAGCCGCCATCAGACCAATTCATTCTGGGCACCGACAGCATCGGGCGTGACCTGCTGACCCGCCTCATCTTCGGGGGCCAGACCACGATCTTCATCGCCACCATGGCCACGCTGCTCAGCTTCGTGACCGGGGCCACACTGGGCTTTTTCGCCGCTGTCACTGGCGGCTGGGTGGATCAGGTCATCAGCCGCTTTGTCGATCTGATCATGTCCATTCCTTCATTGATCTTCGCGCTGGTCGTCCTGTCGGTCATGCCCACCACGCTGACGATTCTGATCGTGCTGATGGGCCTTCTGGACAGCACCCGCGTCTACCGCCTCTCGCGCGCCGTGGCCGTGGACATCACGGTCATGGAATACGTCGAAGCCGCGCGCCTGCGGGGTGAAAAAACCGTCTGGATCATCTTCCGTGAAATCCTGCCCAACGCCCTGTCGCCGCTGGTCGCTGAAATGGGCCTGCGCTTCATCTTCATGGTGCTCTTCATCTCCACCCTGTCGTTCCTTGGCCTTGGCGTGCAACCGCCGCAAGCGGACTGGGGCGGCATCGTGAAAGAGAACAAGGAAGGCATCAACTACGGCATCGCCGCGGCCCTCTATCCCGCTTTCGCGATTGCCACACTCTGCATCTCCATCAACCTCGTGGCGGACTGGATCCTCAACCGCACCACATCGCTCAAGGGGGGGCGCGGCTGATGTCTGAACCATTGCTCAAGGTCCGTGGCCTCAAGATCGGGGCGACCATCTTCCCCCCAGGCGAACGCCCCCGCGATATCGAGATCGTGCACGGTGTGGATTTCGATCTGGCACCCGGCAAGGTGCTGGGCCTCATCGGGGAATCCGGTGCGGGTAAATCCACCATTGGCCTTGCCGCGATGGCTTACGGCCGTGGCGGCGTGGAAATCACCGGCGGTGAAGTCACCGTCAGCGGCCGCGACATTCTCAAATCCGGCATGCGCGACGTGCGCAAACTGCGCGGGGGCGAAGTCACCTATGTTTCCCAATCTGCCGCCGCGTCGTTCAACCCGGCCAAACGGATCATGGAGCAGGTGACCGAAGCCGCAATCCTGCAAGGCAAATTCTCCCGCAAGGACGCCGAAGCCCGCGCGGTGGAACTCTTCAAGAAACTCGGCCTGCCCGACCCCGAAACCATCGGCAACCGCTATCCCCACCAGGTCTCCGGCGGCCAATTACAACGCTGCATGACCGCCCTTGCCCTTTGCCCCGAACCTGATCTGGTGGTGTTTGATGAACCCACTACGGCGCTTGACGTGACCACCCAGATCGACGTGCTGGCCGCGATCAAGGACGCAATCCGCGACACCGGCGTGGCGGCGATCTATATCACCCACGATCTGGCGGTCGTCGCACAGGTCAGCGATCACATCATGGTGCTGCGCATGGGCGAGATGGTCGAATACGGTACCACCGACCAGATCATCAACGCACCCAAGGAAGAATACACACAGGCGCTTGTTTCCGTCCGCTCCATCCAGCACGAAGAAAAGCAACCCACCGACAATCCCCTCCTGCGGGTCGAAAACATCACCGCGCGCTATCGCGGCACCAACTTCGACGTCCTGAAGGATGTCACGGTGGATTTGCACCCCGGTCAGACGCTGGCGATCGTTGGTGAATCCGGGTCCGGCAAATCCACCCTCGCCCGCGTCATCACGGGCCTTCTGCCCCCCTCCGAAGGCACCATCACCTTCGACGGGCGCACCCTGACCCCCGATCAGCCCAGCCGTCCCATCGACGATTTGCGCGAATTGCAGATGATCTACCAGATGGCCGACACCGCGATGAACCCGCGCCAGACCGTCGGAACCATCATCGGACGCCCGCTGGAATTCTATTTCGGCCTCAGGGGCAAGGCCAAGCAGCAACGCATTCAGGAACTGCTGGACGAAATCGAACTGGGCGACGGCTTTCAGGACCGCTATCCGGCGGAGCTTTCCGGCGGCCAGAAACAGCGTGTGTGCATCGCACGGGCACTTGCGGCCAAACCCAAACTGATCATCTGTGATGAGGTCACCTCCGCCCTCGATCCGCTGGTGGCCGATGGCATCCTCAAGCTCTTGCTCAACCTGCAAAAGATCGAGGACGTCGCGTATCTTTTCATCACCCACGACCTTGCGACCGTGAAGGCCATCGCCGACAGCATCGCCGTGATGTATCAGGGCGCGGTCGTGCGCTACGGCTCCAAGTCGCAGGTGTTGTCACCGCCGTTTGATGATTACACCGATCTTTTGCTCAGTTCCGTGCCGGAAATGAAACTGGGCTGGCTCGAAGACGTGCTGGCCCACCGCAAGATGGAAAGCGCCGGGAACTAGGGTCACGCGCACCTTTGAAGCCGGGATCGCGACGGTCAGATTACAGGTCCATCATGCCCTCACCTTCCCCCTCTCCCGTCCCTGTCGTCCTTCTGGGGGCGACCGGCACGGCCGGACACGCCACGGCACATGCCCTGAAAGACGCAGGCCATGACGTGCTGGCGTTCGGACGGCGCGATCCGGGGATTAACGGCATAACTGCACAAATCGGCGATGTGGGGGACGTGGCGGCACTGACCAATGCCATGCGCGGGCATGGGGCGCAGGCGGTTGTCTCCTGCCTCGCCTCGCGCACCGGCACCCCGGCAGAGGCTTGGGCGATAGATCACCGCGCGAATGCGGCCGTCCTGGCGGCGGCGCAGGCGGCAGGTGTGCAGCAGATGATCCTGCTCTCCGCGATCTGCGTGCAAAAACCGCGGCTGGCCTTCCAACACGCCAAGCTGGCGTTCGAGGCCGAATTGATTGCCTCCGGCCTGCGCTATTCCATCGTCCGACCCACGGCCTTCTTCAAATCCCTCGCCGGTCAGGTCGCGCGGGTGCAGGCGGGCAAACCTTATCTGCTGTTCGGTGATGGCCGCCTGACCGCTTGCAAACCCATCAGCGACCGCGATCTGGGGCGCTACATCACCGCCTGCCTGAGCGACCCCGCCCTGCAAAACCGCGTCCTGCCCATCGGCGGCCCCGGTCCCGCGCTTACCCCCCGCGACATGGGGGAGTATCTGTTCGAGGCCACCGGAAAGCCGCCCCGTTTCCGCCATGTCCCGCTGCGTTTCATTGGCGGGATCGGCACGGTGCTGGACGCTCTGGGCCGGATCAGCCCCAGACTTGCCACCAAGGCCGAACTGGCGCGCATCGGCCAGTATTACGCCAGCGAATCCATGCTGTTATGGGACGATGTTCAACAAACCTACGATGCCGATGCGACCCTGGAATTCGGGCAGGACAGGCTGTTTGACTACTACGACGCGCTGATCGCCGGGCGCGCCACCCTTGCGCGCGGCGACCACGCCGTTTTTTAGCCACCTGACCCCCTTGCGCTTGGCCACGCCCTGCCCCAGCCTGCGCCAAGCAACCGGAGGACCGACATGGACAAGAAACTGCTGCTGATCATCCTTGACGGCGTGCCTTACCACAACTGGCGCAGGCTGTTCGGCAACCTCGAAGGCTGGGTCGACGCGGGCGACGCGCGGGTATGGAAAATCCGCTCCGTCCTGCCGTCGATCTCCGCCTCCTGCTATGCCTCCATCCATACCGGCGTTTCCCCCGCCGAACATGGCTGCACCGGCAACGGCAACGTCTTTCGCCTGACGCACCCGGATGTGTTTTCCCAGACCCGCAAGGGTGGCGGCATCACCGGCGCGGTCGCGCATTCCTTCTGGTCGGAGTTCTTCAACCGCCATCCCTTCGATTTCGTCCGCGACGTGGAATATGATGAACCGGACAGCGACACCATCAACCATGGCCGCTTCCATACAATGACGGGATATGGGCAAGTCAACCAGATGACGCCGTCTGACGTGGACCTTTTTGGCACGCTGACCAACCTCTGCCTGCGCTTCGGCCTGAACTACGGCATGCTGCACACCTGCACGCTCGACAGCATGGGGCATCGGTTCTTTCACGAAAGCCAGGAGATGGACCACGCCTGCGCGGTGATGGACGAAATGCTGGCCCCTTTCATCCCCAAGTGGCGCGCCGCAGGATACGAGGTGATCGTGACCGCCGATCACGGACAGGACGCGCGCGGGCATCACGGCGGGCGCGATCCGTTACAGCAGGAAGCAGCGCTTTACTATTTCGGTGACGCACAAGGCCCGGCGGAAGATGTGGTGATCGACCAGTTGCAACTGGCGCCGACCATCCTGAACCGCCTCGGCGCGCCGGTTGCGGAGACCATGAAAGCCGAAAGCTTACTCACCCCGTAGGGTGCGCATTCACTGCGCACCGTCCCCCGACCCATCACGCCCAAAGGTGCGCAATAAATGCCCACCCTACGGGCATCCCTCAATACGGCCAACGCCTGTGTCCCAGCGCATCCACAGCCCCGACGATCTCATCAAAGAACGCCCCCGCCCGCGCCGAGCAATGCCGCGCCCGAAGGCATCCATGCACCAACCCCTTGCCGTTAATCCACTCCGCCTGCCCGCCTGCGGCCCGGACCGCATCGCGGTAGGCAGGACCATTGCTGGCCAGCGGATCACACTCCACCGTCAGAACGACCGTCGGGGGCAGCCCCGACAGATCCTTGTCCTGCAACGGAAAATATCGGGTATCCCCCGCAGGCGGGTCCGCAACGCCAAAGCGCAAAACCCTGTAAGCCACCACGTCAGCAGCCGTCAGTTCGGGGGCATGCGCATGCTCTACAAAGCTGCCCTTGTGCCTGTCCGCGCCCAGCTCGGGATAGATCAGAACCTGCCCGATGACCCTGCCGTCTGGCCGCACCTCATGGGTAATGCCTGACGCCAGATTGCCACCCGCGCTGTCGCCCATCAACAGGATGGGCCCGGCAAAGGCTTCCCGCACGCCGGTGTAGGCTGCAAGGGCATCATTGTAGCACGCGGGAAACGGATGCTCGGGTGCCAGCGCATAATCGACCGACACCACCCGCAAGCCCGTCCGCGCACAGATCTCGGCGCAGACATCGTCGTGGCTTTCCAAACCGCCCACGACAAAGCCGCCACCGTGGTAATAGACCACCGTAACCTCCGACGCGGTGGCCATCTCATAAAGGCGACACGACACGCCGCCATATACAAGGTCACGCACCACCACCCCCTCAGGGCGTCCGGCATGAAACGCCGCGCACATCCGGTCATAGACCGCGCGCTGTTCCTCAATGCTCAGCGATACCGCACCGGGCGGGAAATAGGTCGCAGACCGCGCGATATACGCGCTGACCTCGTCATCCAGAAGGCTGTCATAGTCCGGTGGCGTCACGCAACTTCCCAAGGCCGGGTAAAGCTGCCCAGAACCTTGTTCACATCCGCCTCGGACGCGCCATGCATGGCGATCTTCGCGACCAACCCGCGCTTCTTGTCTTCGGTCACCTCCTCGACGCGCGCTGCCAGATCGGCCTTCGTCAACGCCTCATCATAGATGCGGATGATCGCCTCCCGGCGCAGGTCCGGCTTGAAGATCTTGCCAACGGCGGTCTTGGGCAACTCAGGCATGATGGTCATGTGCTTGGGCAGTGCCGCGCGTTCGGTGATGTTGGCCTTGCAGAACGCCATCAGATCATCGGGCGTCACATTGGCCCCTTCGACCAGTTCGACATAGGCGCAAGGCACCTCGCCCGCATGGGCATCCGGCTGGCCAATGGCCCCGGCAAATCCGACCGCCTCGTGGCCCAGCAATGCCTCTTCGATCTCTGCGGGGTCGATGTTGTGACCGCCACGAATGATCAGGTCCTTGGCGCGGCCCGTGATCCACATGTAGCCATCCGCATCAACCCGCCCCAGATCGCCGGTGCGCAGGTGCGTGTCGTTGAAATAAAGACCCTTGTTCTTGTCGGCCTCCGTATAGGTATTGCCGACATAGACACCGGGGTTGGACACACAGATTTCCCCGATCTCATCCACGCCCGCTTCGACATCGCCCTTTGACGATCCCTTGACGATCTTGATGTCCGTGTAGGGAAACGGAATCCCGATGGAGCCGACCTTTTTCACCCCGTCGATCGGGTTGCCCGACACAAGGCAGGTCGCCTCCGTCATGCCGTAACCTTCGACGATGGTCATGCCGGTGGCATCCTCAAACCGTTTGAACAATTCCAGCGGCAGCGGGGCGGAGCCCGAAAACGCCGTCTTGACAGAGGAGATGTCGGCATTCACCGGCACCTGCATCGTCGCGGCCAGCGCCGTGGGCACCGATACAACAAAGGTCACCTTGTAGCGTTCGACCAGCTTCCAAAGGTTGTCGAACACGCCTTCCCCGCGATAGCCCTGCGGCGTGGGGAACACCACATGCGCGCCAGAGGCCAGCGCGCCCATCACCATCACCTGACAGGCCATGACGTGGAACAGCGGCAAGGGGCAAAGCAGAACGTCTTCCTCGCTCAACAACGTGGTCGCACCGACCCAGCCATTGTAGATCGAGCCCGAATAAAGGTGCTGCGCGACCTTCGGCATGCCGGTGGTCCCGCCGGTGTGGAAATAGAACCCCACGCGGTCTTCCTGCACGTCCTCGAAATCAAGCGTGGTGTTCTGCTTGGCAATCTCTGCGTTGAAATTCATGTACTTGGCCTGATTGCCCACCTTGCCCTTGGGCCGGATCAACGGCACGATCCAGGATTTCGGCGGCGTCAGATACCGCACCAGATCGACTTCCAGCACCGTGTGCACACCCGGCGCCATCTTCACCGCTTCGGCGGTCTTTTCGGCCACGTCCGTCTTCGGGAAGGGCCGCAGGGTCACCACCACCGACGCCCCCGTTTCGCGCAGGATGGAGGCGATCTGATCCGCCTCCAGAAGCGGGTTGATGGGGTTTGAAATGCCTGCCACGGCACCGCCCAGCAGGGTCAGCAGCGTCTCATTCGTGTTGGGCAGGACATAAGCCACCACGTCCTTGGGCCCGACACCCAGCGACCGGAACAGGTTCGCGGTCTGGGTGACTTTTTCATGCAACTGCTTCCAGGTCAGCGTTTCCTTCTTGTCGGTCGCACCCGACAGAAGCTGGAAACTCATCGCATCGCGGTTCGGGAATTTGCCCGCCGTCTGGCTCAACTGACCATAAAGCGTGACCGGAACATCGCGGTCCTCCCATGGCATTTCATCTTCAATAGCCTTGCGGTCCTCGAGCCCGGCATATCCCATAGTCTTCCTCCCCTGACGCCACTTGACGGGCGTTGATTTAAGTAGCGCGCAGGATGCTTTGAAACGGCGCGATAATCAAGCAAACCGAGCGGTAAAACCCTGCGTCACTTTGCAGTCCAGACCCCGAAATGCACGAAAGGCGGCTGCATCTGCTGCACCCGCCCCATTCTGATTGGTGTCGGACCGGATCAGGCGGCAGGAATGCGCAACACCTGGCCGGGGTAAATCTTGTCGGGATCCGACAACATCGGCTTGTTCGCCTCAAAGATTTCCATATAGCGCCCACCGCTGCCCAGCGCCTTTTCCGACACCGCCCAAAGCGTGTCGCCCTTTTCAACCGTGTGGAACGTCGGCTCCCCCTCGCCGCCCGCGATCTCGTCCTCGACCTCGGCCACGCCTGCAACGTTGCCCACCGCAAGGATCACCTTTTCGCGCGCTTCCTGACTGGCGGCGGTGCCACTGACCTTGACCTTGTCGCCTTCGACCGTGATGTCGATGCCGTCCGCTTCCAGCCCCAGTTCCTTCAATTCATCCTTGAGCGCGGCACCGCTGACTTCGGGCTCATCATCCCCGCCGAAAACCTTCTTGCCCGCACCTTTTACGAAACTCCACAAACCCATCACGTTTCTCCCTTTGATATCGGTTCACGCAGGCCATGTTTGATGGCCCCCGGTGCATGTGCAAGGGGAAAACGCGCGCAGATTACTCAGCCGCGATGCCGTCGGTGAACTGCAGCCGGGCAAGGCGCGCATAAAGCCCGCCGCGCGCGACCAGTTCGTCATGGGTGCCGATGGCCACGATGCGGCCCCCTTCCAGCACGACGATCCGGTCGGCCTTTTTGACCGTGGCCAGACGGTGCGCCACGATCAGCGTCGTGCGCCCCTCGCTCAGCTTGTCCACCGCCCCCTGCACCGCACGTTCGCTTTCGGCGTCCAGCGCGCTTGTGGCTTCGTCCAGCAACAGCACCGGCGCGCCGCGCAGGATGGCGCGGGCAATGGCGATGCGCTGCTTCTGACCACCCGACAGCATCACGCCGCGTTCGCCCAGAAAGCTGTCATACCCTTCGGGCAGCGCGCTGATGAACCCGTCCGCCGCCGCCGCACGCGCGGCTTCGATCACTTCGGCATCGGTGGCGTCAGGGCGGCCAAACCGGATGTTGTCCGCCGCCGATGTGGCAAAGATCACCGGGTCCTGTGGCACCAGTGCAATTGCCTGCCGGAAGGTCGCGCGGGTCATGTCGCGCAGGTCCACACCGTCCAGCGTGATCCGGCCTGACACCGGGTCATAAAACCGCAGGATCAACTGAATGATCGTGGTCTTGCCCGCGCCGGACGGGCCGACAAAGGCCACTGTTTCACCCGGTTTGATCTCAAGGTCGACCCCCTCCAGCGCGGGGATGTCGGGCCGCGCAGGATAGGTGAAGTTCACCCCTTCAAAGGCAATCGTGCCGCGCACCGGATCGGGCAGCGCCGCGCCCTGCAGCGGGTCTTCGACCGCATCGTCGCTTTGCAGCAGTTCCACCAACCGTTCCGTTGCCCCCGCCGCGCGCTGCAATTCGCCCCAGATCTCCGACAGGGCGGCAACCGCCCCCGCGACCAGCACCGCGTAGATGACAAATTGCACCAATTCGCCTTCCGTCATCGCACCGCTGCGCACGTCGTGCGCGCCGATCCACAGCACGCCGACCACGCCCGCAAAGACCAGAAAGATCACGATCACTGTCATCGCTGCCCGCGTGCGGATGCGGCGGCGCGCCACATCATAGGAGGTTTCGGTCATATCCGCGAAGATGCCGCGCGTGACCCCCTCGTGGGTGAACGCCTGCACCGTTTGCACGGCGCTCAGGCTTTCGGACGCATTACCGGAAGACGCGGCGATCCAGTCCTGATTTTCCCGGCTGATCACCCGCAACCGCCGACCCAGCGTCAGAATGGGCACGATCACCGCAGGCACGATCAGCAACACCAGCCCCGTCAGCTTGGCCGAAGTCAGCAGCATCAGCGCCAGCCCCCCCACGAACACCAGAATATTGCGCAGCGCGATCGACACAGACGATCCGATCACCGACAGGATCAACGTGGTGTCTGTGGTGATCCGGCTCAGGACTTCGCCGGTCATGATGCGTTCGTAAAACGCCGGGCTCATCCCGATGACGCGGTCAAACAGCGCCTTGCGGATGTCCGCGACAACCCGTTCCCCCAGCCGCGTGACCAGCGCATATCGCAGACCCGTGCCCAGCGCCAGAAACCCCGCCACCACGAAAGCGGCCATGAAATAGTAATCCAGCAGCGCCATGTCGGCGGTCTCGAAGTTGTCGACCACGCGGCGCACCGCCAGCGGCAGCGCCAGTGACAGCATCGCGGTCAGCACCAGCGCCAGCAAGGCGGCAAACATCAGCTTCCGGTAGGGCCAGACAAAGGGTGCCAACGCCCGCAACGCACCGATTTTCTTGGATTTCTCGCGCTCCTGCTCTCCGGCGGAACCCGGCGGTGTGGGGGGCGTGGGGGATGATGGGGCGCGGGCCATGAAACGTCCTGAAAACTGCGTCGCAAGGTGATGGCCCGGACAGCCGTCAGGGTCAAGCGCCTGAGGTGTCGCAGGACCGGGTTTTTGCCCCTGCGCCGCGGCTTTGCGGACGACCGGAACCCCGGACGGTGCGAGGTTGGAGCGGGTAGCGGGAATCGAACCCGCACCTTAAGCTTGGAAGGCTCTTATGATACCATTTCACCATACCCGCTCTGACGGCTCAGGCTATATGTAGCGATGATTTGAACGTCAAGGTCAGAACCGCGCGGCGGCGGTGTCGCGACCAAATTCCGCACCCCCTTGCCCTATGCCCTCTGCCCTGCCGCCCTAAGTGATCAGATCATGCTGATCGTTACCCATGATACCATCCGCAACCCCGCGATCCTGCGCGTCCGGCAATTGCCGCGCAAGTTCTTCGGGCGCGTGACCGTCTGGCCGAAAGGCCCGGTCGGGCTGCGGCGCATGCTGCGGATCATGGTGGAATTCCAGGCCCTGCGATACACCATCGCGCTGCTGCCGCTGGTGGCCGTGGGCTTTACGTGGACCGGGCTGGCCCTGCCGCTGGCGCAAGCCCCGCTGTTCATGCTGATCATCCTGTGGTGGGTCGAAATGCGGGTGCTGCGCACCTCTCCGGCCCGCCGCGCGCGGATGATGGATGCCGCCGAAGCGGAACGGGGTCTGGACGTGCTGGCCGTGCAGGCCCGCGCCATCCTCACCCGCATCGCCGCCGGGCGGGACATGCGCGCAGGCCTGTTGCATCTGGTGATCGAACAATCCGAACTGGGGCTTTTTGCACCGCTCACCTATGTCTCCGTCCAGACCGACGCGGGGCCAGAGGTCGTCGCCCTGACCAAGGCGGAGCGGGAGATCATCCACAGCCAGCTTTTCCAGCCTCCCTTGACCGAGCAGCACCTGCACCGGATCAACACCGCGCAGAACACCTTCCTGCGCGACATCACGCTGGAGGCGCGCAGCGTCTCCGCCCATGCGCGACTGGCCGCAGCGCTGGCCTAGCGCGACAGATCAATCAACTGGCCGTAGGGTGCGGTCATGGTCCCGGCATCGGGCAGCGCCCAGATCACCGCAAGCCCTTTGGGCGGTGGCCCTGCATCGCCTTCCAGATCGGTCAGCACCACCAGTGCGGCGGCCTGCAACCTGCGCGCTTCGTCCAACACCGGCCGGAAATCCGTGCCGCCCCCGCGCGGCAGATCGGGCATGGGAAAGCCGGTCTGCGTGGGATCGATGCGGACGCTATGATGGATGCGGTCGTCAAACACCAGCAGATGCAATTCCGCCCGCAAGCGCCGCGCAATGCCCGACACCTCCGCCCAGAACAGCGCAAGGCGCGCATCATCGATCGACCCTGACGCATCAATCGCCAGCACGATCCGCGGCACGTCGCTCAGCAACCGCTGGCCCGGCTCGAACCCCGGTGTCGCACTGCCTGCACGCGCGGCCTGCGCGGTGGCGGCGATCCAGCGGCGCGCGGGGCGGCGATGGCTGGGCTGGGGCAGCACCGTGACCGCGCGCGCCAACGTGCGGCGCAGGATCACTTCCCACGGCGTGCGCGGCTCCGGCATGTCGGCAATGCGGTGGCCGATCCGTCCGATCCCGCGCCCCGCCTGCCGCCCGGCGTCCATCGCGCGGCTCAGATGCTGGCGCCAGCGCGCGGCTTCTTCCACCTGATCCTCCTGCGCGGCGTCGGCAGGTCCGTCGGCAGCGTCAATGTCGCCCGCAAACCCCTGCGCCTGCGCATAGGCGCGTGCCGCGTCGCCCCGGCCCCCGTTCTGGTCCGCCGTCCCCTTGCGCAGCGCATGATAGAGCCGGTCCACGTCCCATTCCGCCAGCGCCGCCTGCGCCGACACCGGCTGGCCCAGCGCTTGGGTCGCCAGTTCCGACAGGGTCACCGCCGGGCGCGGCAGCGCGTAATCGGCTTGCAGCAAGGCTTCGTTCACCAGCGCATCCGCCGCGAGGTTGTACAGATCGTCATCGCACCCTGCCCCGTAACGTACCTGCATCTCCCGCAGGCGCGCGGGATGGCGCAAGGCCACATGCAGGATGTGATGGGCCGCCAGCCCGACCTGTTCATGGCGGGCAAGGGCCTCGAATTCGGGGCCATAGGTGATCGTACTGCCCTGCGTGCGGGTGCTGTCGCCATCCCGGTGCAGGCACCACAGCGACAGGGCGGCCAACGCCGGATCGGTCTCCGCAAGCACCCGCAGGGCCGGACCCGCGCGCGCGGAATGGCCTTGCGGTAGGGCGGTCATACCAGACCGGCCTCCTGCCGCTCCGTCGCGTAGGCGGCATAGGATCGCGAGGTGCGAAAGGCCTCCTGCAACCCGTCGCCCAGCGCCTTGTCGATCAGCAACTCGAACCCGTAGGTGCACAGCTCCCCCAGTGGCAGGGTGGCGAAGGCAGGCTCGGGTCTTTGCGCGGACAGGTTGCGCACCTCGGCCATCACGTCGATCACGGCGTCGATGGTGTCCTTGTCGGCAAGTGTCACCAGCGCATAGACCAGTGCGGTCAATCCGTGCAGGCTGGCCGGGTAGAGCGCGATCCGGTCGGCGGGTTTTGCCGCCAGCATCTCTGTGGCCTGCACCGTTGTGGCGATGTCATCGACGATCAGGATGAATTCCGCTGCCGCCGCTTCGCCCAGCGTGCCCGCGATCAGGATGTCGCGCAGGACCTTGTCCTGCACGGTGTGCAGGATCGTGCTGACCCGCGCCCAGGACCTTGGCGTGCAGGCGATCATCTGGCCCTTGCGCAGTGCGTCTTCGGTGGTTTCCAACAGGTCGGGCCGGGTGCGGATGAAGGCCGTCACCGCCGGGTGTACCCCCTGCGGCACCGCATAGCGCGCCAGCCAATCGGCCGCTTCGGCGCGCACCGACAGGTGGATCAGCCGGTCCGACAGCGCCGTACCCATCTCATAGGCGACCGCGCCGTCTTCCACCGCGTTGCCCGCCGCCAAGATGAAGGCACTGTCCGGCAGATGGTGCGGCCCGACGCGGCGTTCCTGCAAAAGGCCATAGACCGTCGGCTGCAACATTGGGGAAGCCGCGGTCAGTTCATCCAGAAACAGGATGGCCGGGGCATCGGGATCATCGGGCAGGTCTTCGGGGCGGTACCAGACCGTGCGGCGGGTGTCGTGGTCATAAAACGGCAGGCCGCGCAGGTCCTGCGGTTCGATCGTGGTCAGGCGCAGATCGAACAGGCGGCTGCCTGTTTGTGCGGCAAGCTTTTGCACGATGTCGGTCTTGCCGATGCCGGGGCGGCCATGCAGCATCCAGCTTGCAGTCATCTGTCCGGCGGCCTGCGCGGCAAAACCCGCCGCCAGCGCATCCAGCGCCTGCCCTGCCGATATTGGCGAAGTGTTGACGGACATGGCGCCCCTTTCCTGTCGTGACGGTGAAAGGGTAGCGGGATGGCCTTGCGCGGCAAGGGAAGACGGGTCGGGCGGCTAGCTGGCCGCGTCTTCCGCCGCTTCGCTGAGGATGCACAGCACCTGCGACGCGCTGTTCAGGCCCAGCCCGACGCGCTGAAGATGGTCCGCCGCGCGCAAGGCGGCAAAGCCCGCCGCACCGGACGGGGTGGAGGCGAACCCGGCGTCCCGGGCGACCTGCGTGCCGATCTGCGCTTCGTCCTCGGTGATCAGGGCATAGGCATCGGCATCCCGCGCCAGACCCTTGAGCGCGATGAGAGAGGGCATCTTGCAATCAAGCCGCCCCATCTCCGAAACGCCACCGCTGCTTTCGACCGGGCAGCCCGCCACGACGGAGCCGTGCAGCGCCGGGGCCTCGGACGGCTCCACCACAATGATCGTCGGGCCGTCGCCCCAAGCCTTCCTCGCCATCACGGCACAGGCCGCCGCCAGACCGCCGACGCCTGCCTGCAGGAAGATGTGGCTGGGCGCGTGCGGCATCTGGTCCACCGCTTCGGCCATCAGCGCCAGATAGCCTTCCATCACCCTCAAGGGCGGCTCGGTATAGCCTTCCCATGAACTGTCCGACAGCAGGGTCCAGCCATTGTCCGTAGCCGCCTGCCCCGCCGCTTCCATTGAGGCCTCATACATCGCGCCTTCGCGGATCACGTCGGCCCCTTGGGCGCGCAGGCGTGCGGCGAAGGTGTCCGGCACCGTTTCGGCGATATAGACAACCGCGCGCGCGCCAAAAGCCGCGGCACCGGCGGCCACGGACATGCCGTGATTGCCCGCACTTGCGGTGACGTAGGTGACGCCGGACACATCGCCCGCCGCCGCGTCCCGCGCGATCACATGCGCGGCCCCGAGCGCCTTGAAACTGCCCAGCCCCATGCGCCCGCGTTCGTCCTTGACCCAAACCTTGCCGACCCCGCTGGCATGGGCCAGCGCGGGCGCATCGACAAGCGGCGTGGCTGCCGCAACCGGGCAGCGTGCCAGCAGCGCCTGCACCGGTGCGGCATCGGCCAGCGGTGCGGGGATGTCTTCCAGTCCGGCAAGGGGAACGGGGCGTGTGACGTGCAGAATATCCATGGGTTACCCGAACCGCAGGGGTGTGCCGCTGTCAAGGGCGGGTCGCCGTCAAGGACAGGGCGCGCCGGCAGCCTCCCAGTCCATGAGGTCCTGCGCCAGCCGGGCGGGCGATCCGCCAGGCGCGGACCGCCCGGCCCCCGGCGCAAATCCCCAGGCAACGAAGGCGGAGGTGCGGATGTGGTCGGCGATCTCCGCGATGTCCTGTCCGTCCGTCTGGGCGGGGTCGCGCAACTGCGCACAGAGCGCGGAGGCGCTCTGGCCCTGCCACGCAAGGGTCACGGGGGCCAGTTGCCAAGGCTCTTCGATATGAGGTGCGGCGCGCGGCACCGTGTTGGGCGCGTCCGACGTGACATGACAGGTGCGGCACGGCAACCCTTCTGCCCCGATGCGGCTTTCGCCTGCCTGCACGTTCATGCCATGCACCGCGCCCGCGCCATAGATCAGCCCCGCCCACCCCGGCACGCCGCTGTCGCCGACATGGCAATTGGTGCAACGGGGATGCAGAAACGCCTCCGCCACGGGGGCAAAGGCGTCAGCGCCTGCGCCCTGCGCAAGGCCAGCGCCGACCAGCAGCGCAAGGGTCGGAAGAAGCGGCTTCAGAATTCCACCACCGCGCGGATCGACTTGCCTTCGTGCATCAGGTCGAAGCCGTGGTTGATCTCTTCCAGTTTGAGCTTGTGGGTGATCATCGGGTCAATCTCGATCTTGCCGGCCATGTACCAATCCACGATCTTTGGCACGTCGGTGCGGCCCTTGGCCCCCCCGAAGGCCGTGCCGCGCCAGACCCGGCCGGTGACAAGCTGGAAAGGACGTGTGGAAATCTCCGCGCCGGCGGGGGCCACGCCGATGATGATCGATTCACCCCAGCCCTTGTGCGCGCACTCCAGCGCGTCGCGCATGACCTTGGTGTTGCCGGTGGCGTCGAAGGAATAATCCGCCCCGCCCCCCGTCAGTTCCACCAGATGCGCCACGATATCGCCGTCGACCTTCTTGGGGTTCACGAAGTCGGTCATGCCGAAATGTTTGCCCATCTCCTGCTTGTCATCATTGAGGTCGACGCCCACGATCTGATCGGCCCCGGCGAGCTTCAGCCCCTGAATGACGTTCAGACCGATGCCGCCCAGACCGAACACCACGCAGCGCGCGCCGATCTCCACCTTGGCGGTGTTGATCACCGCGCCGATGCCCGTCGTCACGCCGCAACCGATGTAGCAGATCTTGTCGAACGGCGCGTCCTTGCGCACCTTGGCCAGCGCGATTTCAGGCACCACGGTGTGGTTGGCGAAGGTGGAGCAGCCCATGTAGTGATGGATCGGCGTGCCATCGAGCATGGAAAAGCGCGTGGTGCCATCGGGCAGCAGGCCCTGGCCCTGCGTCACGCGGATCTTCTGGCAGAGGTTGGTTTTGCCGCTGAGGCAATATTCGCATTCGCGACATTCGGGCGTGTAGAGCGGGATCACGTGATCGCCCTTTTCCAGCGTTGTCACGCCTTCGCCCACTTCCAGCACCACGCCGGCCCCTTCGTGGCCAAGGATGGCGGGAAAGATGCCTTCGGGGTCATCACCCGAGCGGGTGAATTCATCGGTGTGGCAGAGGCCGGTTGCCTTGATCTCCACCAGCACCTCGCCGCGTTTGGGGCCTTCGAGGTTCACTTCCATGATCTCAAGCGGTTTTCCGGCTTCGACGGCGACGGCGGCGCGGGTTTTCATCATGGCGGTGTCCTTTGCATTTTGACTTTGGAATAACAGGCCCAAGGTGCGGTGGGTTGTCAAGCGGGGGTGATCGGGGAAGCGGTTCGGTTCACCACTGGCAAACAGCGATGCGTTCACCGGTTACCCATGGGTAACCGATTGTTAACAAATGATTAACAACAGCGCGGACTATCCCCGCATCACCTTGCCTTCCGGATCGTAGGGTGACGGCGCAATCACCGTGGCCTTGCGCGCTACGCCGACGACATGCACCGTCAGGTCGGACCCTTCGGATGCATGGCCCATGTCGATCAGCGCCATGGCGAGCGAGGCGTCCACGCAATGCCCGTATCCGCCGGAGGTTATGAAGCCGATCTTGTCCTCCCCCGCCCAGACCGGTTCGTAGCCGCTGGCGTCTGCATCCGAAGCGTCAATGCGCAGGGTCACGAGCACCTTGTCGGGCGTGCCCGCGTCACGTTCCTTCAGCGCGGCGTCCTTGCCGATGAAATCCTTGGACCAGTCGATCCAGCGGTCCATGCCTGTCTGGCCGGGGGTATAGCCTTGGGTGAATTCGGCGGACCAGATGCCGAAGGATTTTTCCAGCCGCAGGCTGAGCAGGGCATTGAAGCCGTATTCGATCATGCCGTGATCCGCGCCGACCGCCAGCAGGGTGTCGCGCAGGGCTTTGATGTCGCCGGCGCGGCAGTGCATTTCATACCCCAACTCGCCCGCGACCGACAGGCGGCCCACGGCGCAGCGCACGAGGCCGACGTCCATCTGGGCGCAGCCCATGAATTTGAGCGCGCCTGCGTCGCCATCGGTGAGTGCGGCGTCCAGAACGGCGCGGGATTTGGGGCCTGCAAGCGACAGGCCGACCATGTCCTCGCCCAGATCGCGGACGGTCACACCGTCTTCCATGTGGTCGTTGAACCAGCGCATGTGCAATGCGCGCAGGTAGTATGATCCGGTGATCCAGTAACGCCCGTCACCCCAGTTGAAGACCGTGAGGTCGCCCTTGAGACGGCCGTCATGGCCCAGCATGGGGGCGAGTTTGATCCGGCCCGGTGCGGGGAGTTTGGAAGCCATCAGGCGGTCGAGCCATGGGGCGGCGTTGGGGCCGGAGACCTCAAAGCGGGAGAAGGCGGAGATGTCCAGCAGCCCGACGCCTGCGCGCACGGCGCGGCATTCGGTGCCGACGATATCGTGGGCATTGGAGCGGCGCAGGGATGGGGTTTCGGTGAAGCCTTGCGGGGCGAAGTAAAGCGGTACTTCGAGGTCCCAGCTTTGGCCCCAGACCGCACCTGCGGCGCTGAGGTCACTGTAGATACCGTTCATTTTCAACGGCCTGCCAGCGGGCAATTGTTCGTTGGGATAGGTCATCACGAAACGGCGGGAATAGAATTGCCCGGTGGTTTCCTTGATGTATTGCTTGTTTTCCGCCCAGATGCCGTAGCGGGCGATGTCCATGCCGTAGACGTCTGCTTCGGGTTCGCCGTGGATCATCCATTCGGCCAGTGATTTGCCCACGCCCCCGCCTTGCAGGAAGCCCGCCATCACGGCGCAGGCGGACCAATAGCCACGCTTGCCCGGCACCGGGCCGACCAGCGGGTTGCCATCGGGGGAGAAGGTGAAGGCGCCATTGACCCATGTCTTGATGCCGACGTTTTCCAGCGCGGGATAGCGGCTGTAGCCCATCATCAATTCGTGTTCGATCCGGTCGAGTTGTTCCTGAAACAGCTCCATCCCGTAGTCCCACGGGGCGCCATCCATGGCCCAGTGTTCGGTGTTCTGTTCATAGATGCCCACCAGCAGGCCCTTCTGGTCCTGCCTTGTGTACGTGAAGCCTTCGAGGTCCACGGTCATGGGGACTTCGAAATCAAGCTCGGCCAGTTCGGGGACGGTGTCGGTGATGAAATAATGGTGCTTGAGCGGGGAGACGGGCAGTTCGATGCCCGCCATGCGCCCGATCTGCTTGGCCCAGAGGCCGCCGGCGTTGACCACATGTTCACACGATATGGTGCCTTTTTCGGTGACGACGTCCCAGCCTTGCAGCGTCTGGTTGAGTTCCAGCACCCGGTTGTGTTCGATCACGGTAGCGCCACGTTTCTTGGCGGCGGTGGCATAGGCGTGCACAGTGCCGGTGGTGTCGATGTATCCTTCGCGGTCGGCCCACATGCCGCCCAGAAGGCCGTCGCCGGACATGATGGGGTTGAGGTCGACGGCTTCCTCGACGGTCACCAGACGGCAATCCTCGATCCCGATGGACTGGAAGGTGCGGTAGGCCGATTGCAGCCATTCCCAGCGATCAGGGGTTCCGGCCATGGTCAGGCCGCCGGTCATGTGCAGGCCGATGTTCTGGCCGCTTTCGGCTTCGATTTCGCTGAGCAGATCAATGGTATAGGCTTGCAGCGCGGCGATGTTGGGATCGGCGTTCAGGGCGTGGATGCCCCCCGCCGCGTGCCAGCTTGAACCGGCGGTCAGCACCGAGCGTTCGACCAGTGCCACATCGGTCCACCCGAGTTTTGCAAGGTGGTAGAGCACGGATGCGCCCACCACGCCCCCGCCGATGACAACAACCCGGTAGTGCGATTTCATGGCGTCCCTTTCCGATCTGGCTTGGGTCAGCAGACCGTTTGGGCGGAACGCAGTCTAGGTCAGAAACGACAAGGGTTGCCGCAAACGGTCAGGGGTCGCCGTCTTCGCGCAAGTGGTTCTGGCGGGCGGGGCCGCGGTATTTTTCGGTCAGGTCTTCAGGCACTTCGCTGCCGTCATAGAGGAAGGGCAAGACGCCGCGGCGGCGCGATGCGCCGGTCTTGGACAGGATGTCATCGTCGGACATGGTGACGCGCTGGGACATGCGGCGACCCCACTGGGCCAGCATGGCGTACATGCGTTGGGTCTGATCCTCGTGACCGGGGGCTTTGGCCAGATCGTTGAGTTCATCGGGGTCGGTTTCCAGATCGAACAGCATCGGGCGAAAGCCGCCTTCGGCGTGCATCAACTTGAAGCGGCCATCGCAGATCATGAAGAGGCGCGCATCGCGCGGGCGTACGCCCAGATTGCTGCGGTTGGGGGTGGAGGAATAGTCGTATTCGCTGATCACGAAGTCGCGCCAGTCGGGTGTCTGGCCGTGCAGCCACGGCATCAGCGACCGGCCTTCGAGGATGTGACCGGGTACCGTGCCGCCTGCGGCTTCGACGAAAGTGGGGGCAAGGTCGATGCTTTCGACCAGCGCGTCGCAGGTGGTGCCGCGGGTGGCATCGGCGGCGCCGTGCGGGTCGTAGATGATCATCGGCACCTTCACGGATTGCGCGTGAAAGAGGTCCTTTTCCCCCATCCAGTGATCGCCGAGGTAATCGCCATGATCCGAGGTGAGCACGATCATGGTGTCCTTGAGGGTGTCCTTTTCCTCCAGATAGGCCAGCAGGCGACCCAGTTGGTCGTCGCATTGCTTGATCAGGCCCATGTAGGCGGGGATCACCTTGGCGCGGACGTCATCCCGCTGGAAAGCCTGTGAAATCTTGCCCGCCATGAAGGAGCCGTAGACCGGGTGCGGGTCGTCAAGTTCAGCTGCGCTGCGGACGGGGGGCAGGACGTGGTTGTGGCCGTACATGGCGTGATAGGGGGCCGGCACGATGTAGGGCCAGTGCGGTTTGATATAGCTCAGATGCGCGCACCAGGGGCCTTGCGTCTGATCCATGAAGTCGATGGCGCGGTCCGTGAGCCAGGGTGTTTCGGAGTGTTCTTCGCGGATGTTGGCGGGTTTGTCGGCGTTGGCGAACATCCAGCCGGACGCGATGTCGCCGTCTTCGATGCCGGCGTTGGCGTAATCGGCCCAGGGGTTGTCACCGTCATACCCCATCTGGTTGAGGAACGCGTTGTAAGGTGATCTTTTGCCGTCATAAAACCCGTCCGGCCCTTCGGCCCAGAGGCCATCGTCCCGGGTCCAGACGTCAAAGCCACATTCGGCCTGCCGCGCGCCAATGACGGTGTCGGGCGACAGGCCGAGCCGGTCCATGCCGTCGGCATCCGCCGCCATGTGGGTCTTGCCGATCAGCCAGCAGTCCATGCCCAGCTTGCGCAGGTGGTCGCCCATGGTCTGTTCGCCCACCCGCAGGGGAAAGTTGTTCCATTGCGCCCCGTGGCTTGAGGCATAGCGCCCGGTGTAGGTGCTCATCCGGCTGGCACCGCAGATGGGGGACTGGATGTAGGCATTGGTAAAGCGCACGCCCATGTCGGCCACGCGGTCGAAATGCGGTGTGTGCAGGTGCGGGTGGCCTGCGCAGCTGAGGTAGTCGTACCGCAGCTGGTCGTACATGATGAATAGGATGTTCATGAATGGCTACTCCCCTTCATGGGTTTATTCAGGGTGCAGGGGACGGCGTCAATAAAAGCTCTGTGGATCAATATCGACAGCGAGGCGCATGTCGCCTTTCAGGCGGACCTGGGCGATCCATTGGGCAAGAGCATCTTGCAGCGGGGCGGTCTTTTCGGCCTTCACCAGCAGGCGGACGCGGTGGCGTCCGCGCACGCGGGCGATGGGCGCGGGTGCGGGGCCGAAGACCTGCGCGCCGATGCGGCGGAGCGGGGCGTCCTGGCGGGCGAGCAGGTTTCCGGCATCGAAGACCTGTGCGACGTCGGGGCCGGACAGGATGATCCCGGCCATGCGACCATAGGGCGGCACGCCCGCCTCGCGGCGGCCTGCGGCTTCGGCTTTCCAGAAGCCTTCCTCGTCCCCTTGGAGGATCGCGCGGATGACAGGGTGGTCGGGTTGGTAGGTTTGCAGAAGGGCCGCACCGGGCGCTTCGGCGCGGCCTGCGCGGCCTGCGACCTGTCGCATCAGTTGGAAGGTGCGTTCGGCGGCGCGCAGGTCGGACCCCATCAGGCCAAGGTCCGCATCGATCACCCCGACAAGGGTGAGTTTGGGGAAATTGTGTCCCTTTGCAACAAGTTGCGTGCCGATGATGATGTCGGCGGCCCCTTCGGCGATGCCTGCGATTTCGGCCTTCAACGCGCGTGCCGTGCCGTACATGTCAGAACTCAGCGTGGCGATGCGGGCGTCGGGGAAGAGCGCTTCGGCTTCTTCGCCCAGACGTTCGACACCGGGGCCGACGGCGGCAAGGCGGCCTTCGGCTTCGCAGGAGGGGCATGCCTCCGGCATGGGTTTGCTTTCGCCGCATTGGTGGCAAATGAGGCGCTTTAGAAAGCGGTGTTCGACCATGCGCGCGTCGCAGTGGTCACAGCCGATCTGGTGTCCGCAGGCGCGGCAGAGGGTGACGGGGGCGTAGCCGCGACGGTTGATGAAGAGCATCGCCTGTTCGCCGCGGGCGAGGCGTGCGTTCACTTCGGCCTGCAGGTGCGGCGATATCCAGCGGTCGGCGGGAAGCCCCGCCTCGCGCATGTCGATGGTGTCCATTTGCGGCAGGACGGCGGGGCCGAATCGGGAGGTAAGTTCAAGCCGGGTGTATTTGCCCGCTTCCGCGTTGGCCCAGCTTTCGAGCGACGGCGTGGCGGAGGCGAGGATCACCTGTGCTGAACAGATCGAGGCGCGCAAGACGGCCATGTCACGGGCATGGTAGAGCACGCCATCCTCTTGCTTGTAGGAGGTATCGTGTTCCTCATCCACGACGATCAGGCCCAGATCGCGGTAGGGCAGAAACAATGCCGACCGTGCCCCGATCACCAGTTGCGCGCCGCCCGTGGCGACCATGCGCCAGATGCGGCGGCGTTCGGTCATGGTGGCGCCGGAGTGCCATTCGGCGGGTTTCGCGCCAAAGCGTTCCTGCACGCGGGTCAGGAATTGTTCGGTAAGGGCAATTTCAGGGAGCAGCACCAGCGCCTGACGGCCTGCGCGCAGGCAGGCGGCGACGGCTTCCAGATAGACCTCGGTCTTGCCGGAGCCGGTGACGCCGCGCAGCAGGGTCGTGCCGTATTGCCGGGAGGTGACACCGGCGGTCAGGGTTTGCGCAGCGGTGGCCTGATCTTCGGTCAGTTCCTTGCTGGGCAAATCGGGGTTCATGGGCGTGAAGGGCAGATCGCGGGGGCTGTCTTCTTCGCGTACGACGCCTTGTTCGACGAGGCCTTTGACGACCGAAGGCGTGACGCCCGCCATGTCGGCCAATTCCTTGAGGGTGAATGACAAATCGCCGTATTCCTCCAGCGTTTCGAGCACGCGGGATCGGGCGGTGGTGGCGCGCGTCGGCTCCCCTTCCCCGCGCCGGTAGATCTTGCGCATCGACGGCGGATCGCCCAGCCCCGGCGCGCGGGTGGCAAGGCGCAGCATCGCGGGCATGGGGGTCAGCGTGTAGGCGGCGGCGCGGGTCAGAAAGGCCTGCATTTCGGCGCGCATGGGCGGGGCGTCCAGCACCCGGATCACGTGCCGGACCTTGTTCAGATCGTAATCCCCCTGCCCCGGTCCCCAGACCACACCGAGCACCTTGCGCGGACCCAGCGGCACTTCGACGAAGGCACCCGGATGACAGCCGCCTTCGGGCGCGCGGTAATCCAGCGAACGGCCCAGCGGTTGGGTCGTCATCACGGCAACCAGATCGCCATGGTCGAAGAATTCTGGCCCCGTCGGGCTGGAAGGAGGCACGTGGCAGGCTCCGCGATTGGGGTGGGACGGATTTGAGGGTTTAAGCATCGCAGATCATGCGGTAAAGCCAAGACAAGCTGAACACATGCCGGGGTGTGGCGCTTCACAGGCCTTTGCACCCGAACAAAAGGACGCGCATATGAAATTCTTCGTAGACACCGCCGAGATCGACGCGATTGCCGAGCTGAACGAGCTTGGGATGGTCGATGGCGTGACAACCAACCCGTCGCTGATCCTGAAATCGGGCCGCGACATTCACGAAGTCACCGCCGAGATTTGCGCGCTTGTCGATGGCCCGGTGAGCGCGGAAGTTGTCGCCCTTGAGGCGGATGCGATGATCGCAGAGGGGCGCAAGCTGGCGGAGATTGCCGACAATATCACCATCAAGCTGCCGCTGACATGGGACGGGCTGAAGGCCTGCAAGGTGCTGTCCGATGATGGGCACATGATCAACGTAACCCTTTGTTTTTCAGCCAATCAGGCGCTGCTGGCAGCCAAGGCGGGGGCGACGTTCATTTCCCCCTTCATCGGGCGGCTGGATGATATTCACCTTGATGGCATGGACCTGATCGCGGACATCCGGACGATCTATGACAACTACGGGTATGAGACGAACATTCTTGCCGCCTCCATCCGGTCGGTGAACCACGTGCAGGATTGCGCGCTGGTGGGGGCGGATGTGATGACGGCACCGCCCGATGTGATCAAGAAGCTGGCGACGCACCCGCTGACCGACAAGGGGCTGGAGCAGTTCATGGCGGACTGGGCCAAGACCGGTCAGAAGATCCTTTGACCGGGTATCTTTAAGCGGGCCTTCACTTTTGTGAATTATCCCGGTGTTTCACCACTGAACACACCGGGGTTTCATGTTCGCATTCGCATCATCGAAGACTGTGACACCACGCGCCGCGCTGCGGCGGCTGACGCTGCTGTATTTCGGCGCGCTGGGTGTGTTGCTGGCTTCCATCGCGGCGACTGTGGTGGTGGCGAACCTGACAGCAACGCGCTTGCAGGCCACGGCAGAACGCGCGGGTCTGGCGGGGCAGCAAGCCATGCTGAGCGAGCTGATCGTGAGCCTTGCCACCCTGCATCATCGGGCCGCTACCGATGGGATGGACGGGCTGGCGCGAGCGGGCGACAGCCCCGCGCCGCAGCTTGAAGCGCGGATTGCGCAATTCGCGCAGGCGCAGACCGCGCTTGTGGGAAACCGGCCACGGGAGCAGGAAACGCAGGGCGAAAGTGCGGCCTTCCACGACCGCGCGGAGGCCTTTGTCACCGCCGCACGGCAGGTGCTGGCCGCGCCCGGTGACAGGCAGGCCCTTGCCACGCTGGAGGGCCATTCCGCCGACGGTCTGCAAGCCGGATACGCGCGGATCGCGGCAGCGGCCGAAGCCGATGCGGATGACCGCCTGTACATCATTCAACACATTGAAATCGCGGCCCTTGTCATCACCATCGGGGTCATTCTGGTGGAACTTTTTATCATCTTTCTGCCGGGGTACCGCCTGTTGCACCGCATGTTTGCAGCCAGTGCGGCCCGGAGCAGGCAGTTGCGCGATGCGCAGACCGAACTTGGCCTGAGCAATCAGGCCCTGCGTCGCAAAAACACGGAGATGGAGAAGGAGAAGGAGCGGCTGCGCACCGCGCTGGAGAATGCCGCGCTGTTGTGTGGGGAGCAGGCCGCGTTCACCTACTCGGTATCCCATGACCTGAAATCGCCCGCCAACACCCTGCAATTGTTGCTGGATGAACTGATCCACGAACATGCCGGGGCGCTGGATGGTGATGGCCTGACCCTGTTGAACCTCGCACAGGAAAGCATCACCCATATGAGCATATTGATCGAGGATGTGCTGCAGTATTCATGGGCCACCGACCCGCATGAAGCGCCTGACAAGATCACCCTGCGCGACAGCGTGGAACGGGTCATGGCGTCGCTGGCGGACCAGATCGACCGCACCGGTGCCACGATCACCCTTGGCCCGATGCAAACCCTGACAGCCGCCCCCAAGCAGATCGACATGCTGATGCTGGAACTGATCAGCAACGGATTGAAGTTCCAACCAACAGATCAGAAGCCAGCCCTTCACATCACAAGCAGCCGTGGCGACACGCCAGAGACGACCATCATCGAGGTCCGCGACAACGGGATTGGCATCGCGGCGGACGACCAGCAGCGGATCTTCGGCCTGTTCCAGCGCCTGCACCTGCGCGATCATTATCCCGGGTCGGGTCTTGGGCTGGCCACCTGCCAGCGCATCGTGGCAAACCATTCCGGCCATATCACGGTCCGCTCCGCCCCCGGCGAGGGGAGCCTGTTCGAGGTAACGCTTGGCGCGATGTTGTCCGTGGATGAGCCCCTGACCAGTAAGCGTGCTGCACGACGCAACATGTTGATTGGAATGGGAAACCATGCCGCCTGCGCAAAACGGCAACGCCCCTTGCCTTTTCTGACCGGGCCGGAAAAAAGGGCAGCAATCGCGCCTTATCGATGATATAAGAGCGCAAACAAAAAGAGACGAGTATGAGCAGCAGCCCCAAGATTGATGACGCCTTGCGCGAGGCGATCATTTCCAAACCCGACGTTATTTTGGACGACAGTGACGTGATGCAGGCCCTGATTGCGGCCAATGAAAAGGCGATGGGCGGCAATATCGTTGATCTGCGCGGCATCGCGATGGAGCGGCTGGAAAGTCGGCTGGACCGGCTGGAAGACACTCACCGCAGCGTGATTGCCGCCGCCTATGAGAACCTTGCAGGCACAAACCAGATCCACCGCGCGATCCTGAGGATGATGGACCCCACCGAATTCGAAAGCTTTCTGCGCGATCTGGGCGGCGAAGTGGCGGATATCCTGCGGGTCGATGCGGTCAAGCTGATGCTCGAATCGGTTCAGCACGACGATGATCCGGCGGTGCAGCGGTTGGGCGATGTCCTGACCGTGGCGGAACCGGGGTTCATTGACGACTACCTCAGCCAGGGGCGCGGCGGCACGGTGCGCAAGATCACCCTGCGCAGCGTGCAGACCGGCGGAGAGCAATTGTACGGCGACAAGGCGGACTACGTACGGTCCGAAGCCTGTCTGAAGCTTGATTTCGGCGAAGGGCGCCTGCCCGGCCTGCTGGCGCTGGGGTCGGAAGACCCGCACATGTTCGGACCACAACAAGGTACTGATCTTTTGACGTTTTTCACTGGCGTCTTTGAGCGCGCAATGCGCCGCTGGCTGTCTTGAGGGGGCCGGATCAGGACGCAGACAGCGGGCTGATCAGCCCGGCGGCGCGCGATGCGCTGCAGACATGGCTGAGCCACCAACGCAGCCTCAAGGGCGTGGCGGAGAATACAATCATTGCCTATCAGGGTGACGTGGCGGGTTTTCTGGCGTTCATGAGCGTGCACAAGGGCGGCACGCAGGGGCTTGCCCCGCTGTCGCGGATCACGATTTCGGACATGCGCAGCTGGATGGCCCATACCCGTGGACCTGCCGTGGGCCCGCGATCCATGGCACGCAAGTTGTCGGCGGTGAAGGCGTTCTATCGCTGGCTGGCGGAACGTGAAGGGTTCGAACCCACAGCCGTCCTGTCCACCCGTGCGCCGAAATTCACCAAGAAACTGCCGCGCCCGCTGGCGGTGGATGCCGCACATGCGCTGATCGATTGCGTGGAGCTGCAATCGGACCGCCCCTGGGTTGCGGCGCGTGATGTGGCGGTGTTGACGTTGCTGTGGGGCTGCGGGCTGCGGATATCAGAGGCGTTGAGCCTGCTGGGCCGCGATGCACCCCTGCCCGAGGCGCTGCATATGAAGGGCAAGGGCGGCAAGGAACGGGTGGTGCCGGTGCTGCCTGCGGCGCGAGATGCGGTGGATGCCTATGTGCGCCTGTGCCCCCACCCCAAGGGCGATGACCTGCCGCTTTTCCGGGCAATCCGGGGCGGTGCGTTGGGGCAACGGGCGATTGCCAAGGTGATGGCCGATGCGCGGATGCAGTTGGGCCTGCCTGCCACGGCAACGCCGCATGCGATGCGCCACAGCTTTGCCACGCATCTGCTGGATGCGGGGGGCGACCTGCGCGCGATACAGGAATTGCTGGGGCATGCGTCCCTGTCGACGACACAGGCCTATACGGCGGTGGATACCGCGCGGTTGATGGAAGTGTACAACAGGGCGCACCCGAAGGCGGGATGAAAAACGACTGACAAGGCGTTGCTTTATCTGAAAGAAAACGGTCTGGATACTTGAAATACTCCGACTAGTCGGACAGATCGCCGAGCTGTGCCACGAAGGCTTGCGCAGCGGCGGCAGGGTCTTTTTCCCCTGCGGCAACCGCATCGCTGAGCGTGGCAAGGGCGGCGCGCGCCGCCGGGGCTTCCAACTGCGCCAGAAGCCGTTGGCGGACGTCTTCATGAAACCAGTACCGCGCCTGATCTGCACGGGTTCTGTCCCAAAAGCCCTGCGCGCGCCGCCACTCCGCCAGTTCTGACAGGGCGGTCCAGACATCGTCCAGCCCCTTTTCCTGCGCCGCTGAGACCATCATCGCCTTTGGAAACCCGTCCGGGTCCTGATCGCGCTTGCGCAAAAGCCGCAGCGCGCCAGCATAATCGGCACAGGTGCGCGTGGCGGTGGTCTTGAGATCGCCGTCGGCCTTGTTGACGACGATCAGGTCGGCCATTTCCATAATGCCTCGCTTGACGCCCTGCAATTCATCCCCGCCCGCGGGCGCCAGCAGCAAAAGGAACACGTCCGACATCTGCGCCACCACGGTTTCGGATTGCCCGACGCCCACGGTTTCGATCAGCACCACGTCAAACCCCGCCCCTTCGCACAGGCGCACGGCCTCGCGGGTGCGGCGGGCGACGCCGCCCAGATGGGTCTGACTGGGAGAGGGGCGGATGAACGCGCCCGCTTCGCGGCTGAGCCGGTCCATGCGGGTCTTGTCCCCCAGGATGGAGCCGCCCGACCGGGTGGAGGACGGATCGACCGCCAGCACGGCCACCCGCAGGCCCATGCCGATCAGCATCATGCCGAAGCTTTCGATGAAGGTCGATTTGCCGACCCCTGGCGTGCCCGACAGCCCGATGCGCAGTGCCTGTCGGTCCTGTGGCAGCGCGGCCAGCAGGGCGGCGGCGGCGGCGCGGTGATCGGCGCGACCCGATTCGACCAGCGTGATGCCCCGCGCCAGCGCGCGGCGGTCCTGTGCGGCGATGCGCTGTGCCAAATCGTGATCTTTCATGGGGTATCTTTTGCGGGGTGCTGGCGGAATGTCCATCCCTGCCCTTGGCGCGCCTGTGACTTTGGCAGATAACCCATTGCATGCACGATCCCCTGCCGATTGATGATGTCCTGCCCGATGTGATCGCCGCCCTGCGCGCGGCGGGGCGCGTCGTGTTGCAGGCGCCGCCCGGTGCGGGCAAGACCACGCGCGTGCCACTGGCGATGCTGGAGGCCGGGTTGACCCCGGGCCGGATCCTGATGCTGGAGCCGCGCCGCCTTGCCGCGCGCGCGGCAGCGGAGCGGATGGCGCAGACGTTGGGGGAGACAACGGGAGAGACCGTAGGATACCGCGTGCGCGGGGCGTCCAAGGTGGGGCCCGCGACACGGATCGAGGTGCTGACGGAGGGTATCCTGACGCGGATGGTGCAGGATGCGCCGGACCTGCCCGGCGTCGGTGCGGTGATCTTTGACGAATTTCACGAACGGTCCCTGAACGCCGATCTGGGGCTGGCGCTGGCGCTGGAGGTGGCCGGAGCGCTGCGCGATGACCTGATGCTGGTGGCGATGTCGGCGACGCTGGATGCGGCCCCGGTTGCCGCACTGATGGAGGCACCAGTGGTGACCTCCGAGGGGCGCGGTTTCCCGGTGGAGGCGCGGTGGCTGGACAAACCGCTGGGCCGGATGCGGTTCGAGGATGCCTGTGCCGATCTGGTGCTGGAGGCGTTGGGCCATGCGCCGGGGTCGGCGCTGGTTTTTCTCCCCGGTGAGGGGGAGATCCGGCGGGTGGAGACGCTGTTGCGGGACCGGGTGCCGGGGGATTGCACGCTGGCCCCGCTGTTCGGCGCGATGGATTTCAAGGCACAGCGGGCGGCGATCCAGCCTGCACCGCAGGGGCGCAAGGTGGTGCTGGCCACGGCCATTGCGGAGACATCGCTGACCATCGAAGGGATCACCATCGTCGTGGATGGCGGGCGGGCGCGGCGGGCGCGGTTCGATCCCGCCTCCGGCATGTCGCGGCTGGTGACGGAGCGGGTGACGCGGGCCGAAGCCACCCAGCGGGCGGGCCGCGCGGGCCGGGTGGCGCCGGGCGTGGCGTTCAAGCTTTGGACAAAGGGAGAGGAAGGCGCGCTGGCGGCCTTTCCCCCGGCGGAGATCGAAGCGGGGGATCTGACCGGTTTCGCGCTGGAACTGGCGCAATGGGGGGCGGAGGCGACGGATCTGGCGTTCGTGACCCCGCCGCATGAAGGGCGGTTGGCCGAGGCGCAAACGGTGCTGAAAATGCTGGATGCGCTGGATGCAAACGGGCGCATCACCGATCATGGCCGCGCGTTGGCGCGCCTGCCCCTGCATCCGCGACTGGCGCATATGGTGGCGCGGGGCGGGCCGACGGCCCCGCTGCTGGCGGCTTTGCTGGCGGACCGCGACCCGCTGCGCGGTGTGGGCGTCGATCTGACCCGTAGGCTTGCCGCCCTAAACGCACGCACGCCCGAAGCGGCAGCCCATGGTCCGACGCTGGCGCGTATCCGGCAGGAGGCCAGACGCCTGTCGAAAGGTCAGCGGCTTGGGGGGCCGGACGATCTGGGGGTGTTGGCGGCACTTGCCTATCCGGACCGCGTCGGGCTGCGCCGCAAGGGGGATGCGCCGCGCTTTGTGCTGTCGGGGGGCAAGGGCGCGGTAATGCCGGAGGGCGATACGCTGGCCGGGGAACGGCTGATCGTGGCGACCGATCTGGACGGGGACCCGAGGGAGGCGAAGGTGCGGCAGGCGGCGCGGATCAGCGAAGCGGCTTTGAGGGAAACCTTTGCCGATCAGATCGCGTGGCAGGATGTGTGCCTGTGGTCCAAGCGGGAGGGCCGTGTGCTGGCCCGGCAGCAGGAGCGGTTCGGGGCGCTGGTGCTGGATGATCGCAACTGGGCCGAGGCACCCGAAGAGGCCGTGGCACGCGCGATGCTGGACGGCGTGCGGCAATTGGGGTTGAACCCCGGCGCGGGCGTGCAGCGGTTCTTGGCGCGGGCACGGGGCATGGGGGCGGATTTTCCTGACTTTTCGGAAAGTTACCTGATGGAGACGCTGGAGGACTGGTTGCTGCCGCATCTTCAGGGGGTGCGCAGTGCGGCGGACTGGAAGGCGTTTGATCTGTTGCCTGCGTTGCGGGCGCGGCTGGATTGGGACGCGCAGCAGGCGTTGGACAAGGCGTGGCCGTCGCATTTCACCACGCCGCTGGGGCGCAGGGTGCCGATTGATTACAGCGCGGAGCAGCCCGCGATTGCGGTGCGTCTGCAGGAGGTCTTTGGCGTGACGCGGCATCCGGTGGTGGCGGGCCAACCGCTGCGGATTACGCTGTTGTCACCCGCGCAGCGCCCGGTGCAGGTGACCGATGATTTGCCCGGTTTCTGGGCGCGGTCCTATGAGGATGTGCGCAAGGACATGCGCGGGCGTTATCCGCGCCATCCCTGGCCCGAAGACCCGACGCAGGCCGACCCGACCCTACGGGCCAAGCCGCGCGGGACCTAGTCGTTATCGGTCAGCCCGGCCCCTGCCCCGCCTTCGCGGGAGGCGGCGCTGTCCGGCACCAGAAGCTGCGCGGCGAGGGCGGACATCCGGGTGGCAAGTGGCTTTGGCAGGGTAATGCGCGCAGGCGGGATCGGCGGGGCGGGTGTGTCCAGTGACAGGGTGATGTCGATGGTTTCGCCTCGCGCGGTGGTCGCAACTGCATAGGGCAGCGCGTCGATATAGCTGTGGATCAGGTCGGGCGTCCCGGTCAGGGGGAGTGTGCCCTGTGCCTTGGTGCCTTGCGCCCCCTCAAGGATGCGGGTCAGGCGCAGGGGCAGATCGAGGATCACCCCGGCGGGCAGCGCATCAAGCGCTGTCAGCAGTTGGTCCGTGTCCCGCCCCGCGCGCATGTGGCAAAGGGCGGCACGGCCGAATTCGGCGGCCTGCTGCGGCGGTGCCCCTGCCCCGCGCGCGGCCTTGGCAGCCAGCGTCATCAGTTCATTGCCCGACAGGATCATCGTATTCTCATTGACCGAAAACGGGCAGCCACCAGTCATCGGGGTCACCGCCTGTCAGGTCTTCGGCCAGCGGCGCGCCCTGACACAGCGTGATCCGGGTCCAGCGGTCCGATTTGGGGTCGAATTTGGAGGCGCCGAAGAAGCTGAGCTTGCAGCGCAGCATGTCGATGGGCAGGCAGGAGGTGGCAATGAGGTTATCGCGAATCTCTGCATAGGGATAGCGGTTGGCCATTTGTACGCGGGCAAGTGCCAGCGCGTGTTCGGGGTGCTGTTCCAGCAGGTCGGACACCGGCTGCACCCGGTTGCCAATCGCCCGGTGCAGCGCCTTGATCCGGCGGGCGATGTCGAGCGGGCTTTCAAGGTCCGCGCCGTCCTCTTCGAAGCGCAGGCCAAGGCGGGGTTCCTGCTTGGCTTCGGAGACGTACCAGAATTGGCCGCAATGTTCGGCGGCGTCATAGTCCGGGGTCAGCGCCCAGTCGAAGTGCGTCTCGATCAGGGACTTGAGTGCGCCCGTGTCGCGCAGCGGCAGGGTCAGCGGGCCGTGGGCGTCGCCCATACATTCGGCCAGACCGTCGACCAGATCGCCAAAGGGTTCGATCAGCAGGGCGGCCAGCAGTTCCTGCACATCGAGGCTGTGTGCCTGCGCCTGATCCATGATCCGCGCAAGCGGTTGTGTGCCGCTGAAATCAAGCGTGGGGCGCAGGGCGTCCCAGTCTTTGCGCAGCTGGTCAATGCGTGTCTGATGGTCGGCATCAGGCACCTGCCATTCAGACAAATGCCGCGCGGCGCGGTCGGCCAGCGCGTGCAGGCGGGCGCGCATGGGCGCATCGACCGTTTCGATTGCGCAGACCCGTGCAAGGGCCGTTTCACGCGCCAGCATCCAGTTGTTCAGGAGCACTGGATGGCTGACCAGAAACGGCGCCATGCCCAGCCCGGTGGAATTTCCGATGCCCAGATGGCGCTTCAGCTTGGGATCAAGCGGCGCGCCGCCCACGTGTTCGGCCAGATCATGGGTGAAATGGCGGATCAGCCAGACAGTCAGCATTTCGGCGGCGAACGGCCCTTCGAGGCCGGGACGCGTTTCAATCACCGCGCGGTCGGCGATGCCGAACTTGCCGTTGCCGTAGACGGCGGTGGTGCGCATCAGATAGCCCACGTCGCGGATCATCTGTACGTCCGGCTGGCGGCCTGCGCGCAGGCTGTCGGTCACATGGGCGAACAGGCGCACGGATTTGTTGGCGCGGCTGAGAACAAGGTCGCGTTCGGTGAAACGGGCGGCTTCCTGTTTCGGCGCGGCGGCGGCGATGCGGGCGATGTCACCTGCTCCCGGCACCCCGTCATAGAGGACATAGGCGCTGTCCCATGCGGTTGCGATCACCCGGTCGGTGCGCAATTCCGGCGGCAGATCGGTGGAGACGGCGACAAGGCTGTAGGGATGGCCGCCGAGGTGGACGGTATAGACCGCGTGGCCGAAACCGTCCGCGTCCATCTGCCAGACCGGTCGGGCGACGGTGACCTGCTCTGCCGCCAGTCGGCGGATGAGACTGCGCAGGAAGGACAGGCGCGTGGGGAACATCGAGCCCATGCGCGCCAGCCGCATCACTTGGGACGGCGGGCGCAGGGGGGCCTGCGGCGGCGGTGTGAAGTCAGCGATGTCTTTCATGCCGGGCCAAATCCTTCTTCGTAAAACCGCAGCCAGTTGCCGCCCATGATGCCGTCGATGTCTGCCGCGCTCAGCCCCGTGGCAGAGAGACCTTCGCGGATGTTGCCGAAGTCGCGGTTGTCGTTGAACCACGCGGGCATCGGCGGGAAGCCCGCGTTGCTGGCGGAGCCTTCACCATAGTCGATGGTCTTGGTCCAGCGGCCGACGCGCATCCATTCCACGACGCTGTCGGGTTGATCCTGACACAGATCGGTGCCGATGCCGAGGTGCTGTGCGCCGTAGCGGGAGGCGGCTTCGGCGATCATGGCGCAAAAGCTGTCGAGCGTGCAATCGGAGCCACCGGCCAGATGATGC
This sequence comes from Sulfitobacter rhodophyticola, assembly GCF_041281685.2. Classification (GTDB taxonomy): domain Bacteria; phylum Pseudomonadota; class Alphaproteobacteria; order Rhodobacterales; family Rhodobacteraceae; genus Sulfitobacter. Next base: position 114,594 of record NZ_CP166251.2, read on the forward strand.
GGATAGACCGAAAATCCCAGCATCCCGCCCGCCCCGGTCAGGGCCTTCAGCACCGTGTCGGATTTGTTGCGCAGCGCGGCGTGCCACCAGTGCGGGTTGGCGTGGGTGATCGCGATGGGCCGCGTGGAATGGTCGATGGCTTCGAGCGTGGAGCGTTCGGCGGAATGGCTCATGTCGACCACCATGCCGACGCGGTTCATTTCCGCCACGACCTGTTTGCCCATGCGGGTCAGGCCGGTGTCTTCATCCTCATAACAGCCCGTCGCCAGCAGGGATTGGTTGTTGTAGGTCAGTTGCATGAAGCGAATGCCGAGTTGATGGCAGATTTCCACCAGCCCGATGTCGTCTTCGATGGGGCTTGGGTTCTGGAAGCCGAAGAAGATCGCGGTGCGGCCGGATTCCTGCGCAAGACGGACGTCGGCGGCGGTGGTGCCCTTGAAGATCAGGTCACGGTGGTCTTCGAACCAGCGGTTCCAGCGTTCGAGGTTCAGCACCATTTCGCGAAAGTTTTCGTGATAGGCGATGGTCACATGCACCGCGTCCACCCCGCCTGCGCGCATTTGTTCAAAAATGCGGGAGGAGAAGTTGGCGTATTGCAGGTTGTCGATCAGCGGTGCTTTCATGGCGGCAGACTGGGGGAAAAGCGGTCCGCGCTCAATGATGAAAACGACGCTGGGGGGTCTTGGGGCGGCCTAGCCGCGCGGGTTCAGCCCCTCGTGGGCGGCCAGTACCAGCAATCCGCCCGCGATGGCCCAATTCTTGACAAGGATCGACATTTGCCAGGGGTCATCGGGGATGTAGTGAAAAAGGCTTGTCGCCATGCTGTAGAGTGCCAGCACAAAGGCCATCGGCCCCAGCCACAGGCCGAGGATCAGGCAGGCCGCACCGAAGGTGTTCAGCACCAGCGCGGGCCAGATCAGCAGCGGGGTAAAGCCATGGGCGGCAAGCATCTGTTCCGCGACTTCGGGCGCAAACGCCTTTTGCAGCGCCCCGGCCAGAAACAGGGCTGCCAGACAGAACCGCCCCGCCAGCATGGCAAGTTCGGCAGCCGGGCGCACAAGCCGCGCGGGCGCATTCAGGACGGTGATCTTCATCGCAACCAGCCTTCGATTGACACATCGGCCCCCTTTGGACAGGGGCAACTCGGAAACATGCGGCGCGTTAACAATTCGGGTCCCGGTTTGCACGGGTGACTTTACGACAAGTGGGGCAAGCGGCTTGCCTGCCCTGCCCGGTCGTGATCATCCTGTCAGGGTATTGCCGCAGGAGCCCTGATGCCTGAACGCCCCGTTATCGAGTATTTCTATTCCGCCCATTCCGCCTATGCCTATCTTGGCGCGTGGGAGCTGGCGCGGATTGCCCAGGCGGCAGATGCCGCAGTGGTGCACCGCCCGTTTGATTTCCGACCCGTGATCGAGGCTGCGGGCGGGCAGCCCATTGCGGAGCGGACGCAGGCGTATATGGATTATTTCTTTGGCCGGGAATTGATCCGCTGGGCGGAGGTGCGCGGGTTGCCGATCCTGGATTTCCGTCCGACCCATCACGACAATCCGCTGCATCTGGCCAATGGCGCGATCATCGCGGCGGGGGATGCGGCGGACAGATTTTCGCGCGCGGTGTTGCAGGCGCATTGGCGTGATGATGCGGATATTGCCGATCCGGAGGTGCTGGCGGGATTGGCTGTGGCCGAGGGGTTGGAGGCAGAGGCGCTGCTGGCCGCTGCGGCGTCGGACGCCATGCAGGCGCAGCATGCGGCCAATACGACCGAAGCAATCGCGCGGGGGGTCTTCGGCTCTCCCACGTATTTCGTGGGCGGTGACATGTTCTATGGTCAGGACCGCCTGATGATGGTCGCGCGCGCGCTGGAGCGGCCATTTGCGTAACGGGAGGTCGCGAACGGACTTAACCGGCTGAAGAAACACCGCTAGTTTGGTGTCAGAGATCTGCAACAAGGCGAGACTGCCCATGCCCACCACCCCTTCTTATGACGTCGTGATCATTGGCGGCGCGATCTATGGTTCCGCGCTGGCGTGGTGGCTGACCAACACGCCGGGGTTCGATGGCAGCATCGCGGTGATCGAGCGTGATCCGACCTATGCCTATGCGTCCACCAGCCACACCAATTCCTGCATCCGCCAGCAGTTCAGCAACCCTACAAACATCCAGATTTCGCAGTTCGGCGCAGAGTTCATCAAGAATTTCAGGGCGTTCATGGGTGGCGATCCGGAGGTGCCGCATCTGCCGTTGCAAAGCTATGGGTATATGTACCTGGCCGATACGGATGGCTTCGCCCGAACCTTGCAGGAAAGCCAGAAGATACAGGCCAAGCTGGGCGCGCACACGCGGTACATGACCCGCGAGGAGATCGCGGCGGCTTATCCGTTCTACAATCTGGATGGCATCATCGGGGGCAATCATAACCTTGTCGATGAAGGGTATTTCGACGGCGGCACCATGTTTGACTGGTTCAAACGGATGGCCCGGCGCAATGGGGTGACCTATGTGCATGATGAGGTTGTCGGGCTGACTGCGTCGAGTTCTGCCATCGACGGCGTTACCCTGAAGTCTGGCGACACACTGACCTGCGGCACGCTGGTCAATGCGTCGGGGCCGCGCGCGGCTGCCACGGCGGCGATGGCGGGGATCGACCTGCCGGTGCGGCCGCGCAAGCGCTATACCTTCATCTTTGACGCCGCGCAGCCGCTGGACCGGGACCTGCCGCTGACCATTGATCCGTCGGGCGTGCACATGCGCACGGATGGGCAGTATTATCTGGCCGGGTGTCCCCCGGATGACGATCCGGATGTGGATTACGACGATTTCGGATTCGATCACAGCCTGTGGGAAAACAAGGTCTGGCCGGTGCTGGCCACCCGCGTGCCCGCGTTCGAACAGATCAAGCTGATCAACGAATGGGTCGGGCATTATGCCTTCAACACCTTCGATCAGAACGCCGTTGTGGGACGCCATCCGGAGATTGCGAATTTCATCTTCCTGAACGGGTTTTCCGGCCATGGCCTGCAACAAAGTCCTGCCATTGCGCGCGGAGTGGCGGAGTTGATCACCCACGGGGCGTATCGGTCCCTTGATCTGTCCCCTTTCGGGTTCGAGCGGGTGGTGAGCAACACGAAATTCGTCGAAAAAGCGGTGATCTGACCAAGCGGCACCGCGATTTTTTCCAAACCTGTCCGGTCGTGGCGGTGTCGGTGCATGATATTGCAGGATTTGGAAACAATCCGACCCCCTTACGGGTATTTTTCGCAAGATCGCCAAAATTGTGCCACTTTTCCCGTTAAAGTTAAGGAATGCGTCACAAGGCCTGCGGGCCTGCGCCCCGTGAAACCGGAGGAAAACATGCGTATTCTGGCCGTTGACGACGACCCGATCATCCTTGAATTGCTGGCGCAATTCGTAGACGCCGTGGGAGACCACGACCTGACAACCGCACCCTCTGCCATGGCGGCGCTGGAGCTGATCGAAAGCGGTCAGGATGGCCCCTTTGACTGCTTCCTTTTCGACATTCAGATGCCCGGCATGGACGGGATCGAATTGACCCGACGGCTGCGCGACACCGCGCGCCATGCAGATACCCCTGTCCTGATGCTGACGGCGATGGCCGAAAAGCGGTATATCGACAATGCCTTCGCGGCGGGGGCCACCGATTATGTCACCAAACCTTTCGAGGTGACGGAATTGAAGGCGCGGCTGCACACCGCCGAGACCCTGATCGCTGCCCGCAAGGCGCGGACCCGCAAGATCTTTGCCACGCAGACGGTGTCCGAAGGTGTCAATCACATCGAGGTATACGAGCCGATCTCCGTCTATGACGTCGAGAACGTGATCGATTACACCGCGATGGAAAACTACGTCGCACAACTGTCGCGCCAGTCACTGTTCGGATCGACGGCCTTTGCCTTTACCATCCGGCAGACAGCAGATTATCACGCTGGCTTGTCCGCCTTTGAATTCTTCAGCATGATTTCGGATGTGGCCGAAGTGATCTCTGACACGCTGACGGGGCACCAGTTCCTGATGTCCTATGCCGGCAGCGGTACGTTCATGTGCATCACCGAAAGCGGTTGGCGGCCTGACATGAAGGCGCTGATGGATGCGATCAACCTGTCGCTGGCACGCACCGAACTTTACAACAATGACGGCCAACGTCTGCAGCCGCGTGTTTGCGCGGGCAATGCGGTGCGGCTGGTCTGGAAGAACGGCGATACCGTGATGGAGGCGATTGCCGCCGCCCATGCGAGCGCCGAGGAAGCCTGTGATCTTTTTGCGAAGACGCAGAACAACTACTGGGACTTAGGGCAAACAGCGTGAAAGACATGATGAATGAACTGCCAGGGATCGACCGGGTCCGGGGCCGCTTTCTTGATATGCTGGAGCAACGCCAAGCGGCGATTGCTGGGCATGCGCTTGCGGCTTGGGACGGCGAGACCCTTGAAGACATCAACGGCAACCTTGCATCGGCGCAAGCGGTGCTGCACCAGATATCGGGCAGCGCGGGGTCGCTCGGATTTCCGGATCTGGGCAAGTTTGCGCGGTATTGCGAGTTGGAGATCATTGGCCATCTGGAGGGACCGGATGCCGATCTGGCAATCTGCCCGGGCGAGCTGATCTATCATCTTGATCGCTTTGTCACCGACTGCCGCACGGTGATCGCCGAACAGCAAGAGGTTGCCTGAGGCGAAAAGCGGCGCCACAAGCGCCGCCCGCCCGTTACACGCGCGCTGAAACCCGCTTCACTTGCCAATCGCGACTTTCACCTGATCGGCCAGCGACATGGGATCGAAGGGTTTGCTGATCACCTCTGCGGCGCCCAGACTGCGCAACTCCTCCATCTCGGCTTGTTGGGCGCGGGCGGTCATGAAGATCGCCGGGACATGCGCCATTTCGGGTATTTCGCGCATCTTCTCCAGCGTCTGCTTGCCGGTCATGCCCGGCATCATCATATCCAGCAGCACCACATCCGGCAGATAGCCCGGCACCGTGGTCAGCGCGTCTTCACCGCTTTCGCATTGAACAACTTCGAATTCGCCGGACAAGTCCAAAGCCATCTTGGCGATTTCGCGGATGTCAGCATCGTCTTCGACGTGTAGCAGCTTGATCATGCCTGTTTCCTCTTCAAAGGCTGCGCACCTGTCATCCTTCTTGGGGATGATTGATCGCAACCCGGTTCTTTCGGTTCGCAGCACGCCATTTCGCCGTGCAACGCCCCACTTCTGACTTGAACCCTATCTTAGGCCAAAGGCTTTCGACAATAGACTTCGGGGCGAAAGATATCACACTCATTCTACCTATAATAGTATTCCAACATCCGTTTCGGATCGCGTCGCCTCAGGAGGCCTTCGCGGTACGGCCTGCGACACAGGCGGCGATTGTCGAAAGCTCCGTCCGGGATTTCACCAGATTGGCAAAAAGCCGGTCATCGCCACGCACATCGGAATCCGCTGACAGCCCCAGAACGCGCACATCCGGCAGTTTCTGATAGATTTCATCCAGCAGTTGTTCGCCGTTGCCGTCCGGCAGAGACCAGTCAATGATGATCACGTCGGGCTTCATCGTGCCAATCGCCACACGGGCCGCCGCAAGCGTTTCGACATGGGTGATCCGGGCCACGTCCCGCAGGCCCGATTGCAGGATTTCGGCGAAATCCAGATCGTCTTCGAGATGCAGCACCCGCAGCTTCTTTTTGGCGTGCTTCTGTTCTTCGGGGAGTTCCTGGGCGGGCACCGATTTCAGCACCGTGCGCGCGATCGGATAGGTGAACCAGAAGACCGTCACCCCGTTTGCCACGCTCTTGAACCCGATCTGCCCGTTGTGACGGTTCACGATCTGGCGCGTGATGTTCAGCCCCAGACCCGTGCCGCCCTTGGCGCGCGTGTCTGATCCGTCCGCCTGGGAGAACGCCTGGAAGATGCGCGATTTGAAGCTTTCCGGCACACCGATGCCGGTGTTCTGCACATAGACGATCGCCAGATTGTCGAGCCGTTCCGTCTTGACCAGGATTTCGGTGTTCTCGAACGAATACTTGCAGGCGTTGGAGATGAGGTTGGCCAGCACCTGACGGGTGCGCCCCTGATCGGCCTGTACCATCACCGGGGCTTCGGGGGCGTCGATCTTCAGCGTGTTGGCGTGGGTTTCCGCAAAAGGCAGCATTTCCTGCACGGTGTCCTGAATGATCTGCACCATGTCGACGGTTTCAAAGTCGAACTGCACATCACCGGAGGAGATCTTTTCCAGATCAAGGATGTCATTGACGATGGTCGTCAGACGGTCGGTATTGGTGCGGGCAATATCGATCAGGCGCTGGCTTGCCGGGGTCAGGCCGCTGGCTTCGGACGCATGGATAAGCCCTAGCGCGCCCTTGATGGAGGTCAGCGGCGTGCGCAGTTCATGGCTGACCGTGGAGACGAATTCGTTCTTGATCTGGTCAAGCTTTTTCTGATCGGTAATGTCGTTGATCTGGGCGATGAACATGTTGCGCCCTTCGTTCTTGTCGTAGGCCCAGGAGATGTTGAAAAGGCCCCAACGTTCAAATCCGTCACGGTGCAGGATGCGGTGTTCGCCCTGATAGGAGTTCTGCGCCTTGGCGCGCACCATGTCGGCAACCTTGTGTTCCAACGCGGCCAGATCTTCGGGCGGCATCATGTCCGACAGCCGTGCAGCCCCTGCGGTAAGATCCTTTTCGGCCCAGCCGCACAGGGTGCTGAAGGCCCCGTTTACATCGGTGAAGTGCCATTCCTCGTTCATCAGGGCCATGCCGACGGGTGCCGCGGCCAGTACGCGGCGGAAACGTTTTTCGCTGACTTCAAGCGCATTGCGCGAGTGGCGCAGATCGGTGACATCGGTCTGTGCGCCGATCATCCGCGTCGCGGTGCCTGCGGCATCACGGGCCACCACAACTGAATCTGACCGCATCCAGCGCCATTCGTTTTCGCCAAAACGCACACGATATTCCGCGATGGAGCGTTCGGTGGTGCCATCAATGGCCCCTTTGTCCGCACGGGTGAGGATGTGCATATCGTTCGGGTGGACGCGTTCAAGGAACATACGCTGGGTTTCAAGCCCGTTGCATCCCGGGCCATAGCCCATCAGATCGCACCAGGTGTCGGACACGTCCGACGTGCCATCCTTGAGGTTGAGATCGAACACACCGATGCGTGCCCCTTCCAGAGCCAGATCATACAGGCGCTTGGTCCGCCGCAGTTCCCGCTGGGCTTTGTGTTCCGCCGTCAGGTCGCGGACAATCGCGGTGGTGCGCGCGGCCCCGTCAAACGTAAGCCAGTCGTTGCGCTGCACGTCCAGCACCAGATGCGCGCCGCGCCGGGTCATGCCGGTGGCATTGTAATCTTCGGCACCACTGTCGTCGGGCACGGGTTTGATGAACTGGTCAAAGCCCATCCCGTCCATTTCCGACAGGCCATAGCCAAAGCAGGACAGCGCGGCCTGGTTGGCAAACATCACCCTGCTTTGGTCATCCAGAATGAAGACCGCGACCACGGCGTTTTCGACGATGGCGCGGTTTTCCTCCTCACGCGCGCTGACCTGGCGCGCGCGCATCGCCGCGACCTCGCTCAACGCTTCGCTGCGGATCCGCAGGTTGCGCATGGAGAACAGCAGCATCGCGGTCGACAAGGCCCCCACCAGAAGGATCGCCAGTGGCACATAGGTGCGATAGCTGCGCTCAAACGCGGGCGTACTTTCGTAGACCAGCGTCCAGTTGCGCCCGAATGAATCGATGACGTAGGTCGAGGTGAAGAGCGATTGTTGCGCGCCTGCCTCGCGGGTTGCGCCGCCATAGATCAGGTTGGCAGGATCCACCGTGTCGCCGTCATAGACGCTGAAATTGAAAATCCGCCCTTCATTCGGGGTGGCGCCAGCAAGGACGTTGGGACCGACAAAAGGCGCATAGACCCAGCCGACGAATTCGCCCTGCTCCGGTTCGGCATCGGGTGTGCTGCGTTCGATGCGAAAGAACGGGCGCAGCAGCAAAAATCCGGGCGCTTCGAAATCGTCCTGCACCAGCGTGATGCGCGGGGTCAGTTGCGGCATGCCGGTTTCGCGTGCGCGGATCGCAGCCTCGCGACGGCCCTTTTCGAAGGTGATGTCGAGGCCAAGCGCCTCCTTGTTGGGTTGGTAAGGAGAGATCCGGCTGATGATAAACCGTTCCTCTGCCCCGGTATCGGGTTTGATCTGCAGACGCGTCTCTCCCAGCGCGCGCATACGTTCAATGAACGCCGCCTCCTCACCTCGTGCAACAGGTTCGATCAGACCGATCCCCGCGATGCCGGGCAGAAACTGCTCAATCTCAAGGGTATCGACGTAGCCTGCAAAATCCTCGACCGAGACGCGGTCGGCGGTATTCAGGAAGGCCGCCGCACCGTTGAGGTTTTGCAGATAGGTGCGCATGCGGTCGCGCACCGCATCAATGCTTTCGTCCGTCAGGCTCAGGAATTCATCCCGCGCGCCATCGTTGTTGTTGTTCACGCTGTTGGCAAACAGGCCCACCGTCACGGTCAGGCAGATCACAATCAGGAAAAGCTCAAATCTGCGCAACGTGTCAGGCCTCTTGATGCACACCCGAAGACGTCAGGTGCCTTTGATCCCCATCTGGCAGATGAATGAGGCAAAATTATCGTTTTCCATTTTAGGTTGATCTGGGGATCAAGTCTATCGTCTATTAACCTTTCCATCCCGGTTCGGCGATTTGACGGTCCGGCATTTGATGTTTTTGCAACGGTTTAGGGCACGAAGCTGATCCATTTGGAGGCGAGGCACCCCGGATCAGGGGCCCTGAATGATCGCGCTTTCCCATTCCCGGATGAAGGTCCGCCGCTTGAGCCGGTCCAGATAGGTGATCAGTGCCGGTTCCAGCGCGATGGTGGCGGGTACGGTGCCTGCGGGCGTTTTGGCCAGCGGCGGCAGGGGGTAGCCGTCTTCGCCTGCGTCAGCCGATTGCACGGCAATAATGTGGCGGACCAGATCCTCTGCCGGGCCGGGGCTGCTGCTTTGGGCGGACACGAAGGCGGTGCGCATCATGGTGGTCGGAAAGTCTTCGGGCGCGATGATCACGATCCGGTCGGCCAGATCGTGCCGGGCGGCGGCATAGCTGCCCAGCACGTTGTAGGCCACCAGCAGGCGACCTGACGCGACATCCTCGATCATGTCGCCGGAACAGCAGTAAAGCTGCGCCTCTAGCGCGCCCATCACCTCTGTCAGCCGCCAGAACGTCTCTGACGCTCGGGCGTCCTGGGTGGCAAACAGGTAGCCCAGCCCCGATTGACGCACATCGTAGGTGCCCACGCGGCCCCGAAACGTCTCGGGGTCGGCGCGCAGGGCGCGGATCAACCCTTGCCGGGTGCGGGGCAGCGGTTGTCCGGCAAAAGCGGCACGGTTGAGCACAAAAGCCGCAGGTTCCGTGGTGAAGGCGAACAGGCTTTGCCGCCATTGCGCGCGCGGCGGGTGGCTGACCCCATCAAGACGCCGGGCAAATCCGTCGTTGGCCAGCTTGAGCTGCAAATCCATCGCGCTGGAAATCACCACGTCAAAGGCGGCCGGATCAGCGCGAAAAACCTGATCCAGATCGGCGGTGCCGGTGACAAGGTATTCGACTGCAACGCCGGGGCGCGTTTGCAGAAAGCTTTCCAGCACCGGTTCGAAAAGTGCTGTGTCGGTGCTGGACAGCACCCACAGGCGGGTGGCGGCATCTGCCTGCGTGCCAAAAATGCGCTGTTCTTCCCAGTTTTGCGCGCTTGTGGCGGCGGCCCAGAGCGTGAGGATCAAAGAGACAAGCAAACGCATGCGCCACCTTTCGGGTCATTGTCCAATACCAGCGTGCCGCCATGGGCGGTGGCCACGTCCTGCGCGATGGTCAGGCCAAGGCCGGAACCGATGATGCCTGCCGCATTGCTGCCACGGGCGAAGCGCGCGGGCAGTTCGGCGATGTCTTCGACCGGGAAGCCCGGCCCCTGATCGCGCACTTCGACCATGGGGCGCGGCGTGGCGCGGATAGTGATGTCGATCGTTCCGTCGCTGGGCGAATACTTCAGTGCGTTATCAATGAGATTGCGGACGGCGTTCTGCAGCAGGATCGCATCGCCTTCGCAAGGAACGGCCGCGTCACCCTGCACTTGCAACGTGATGTCCTGCATCTCGGCCACAGGGGTCAGGCGGAGCACCAGTTCATCCACAAGCGCCACCAGATCAAGCGGTTGGCGGTCCAGATGATCGGCGCGGAAGGTGATCATTGCGTGGTCCAGCAATTGCCCCGCCGCACGGCTGCTTTCGTCAATCGCCCGCACCATGGAGCGCAGCGCTTGCCTGTTTTCCTCCCGTTCGACCCGTTGCAGCGTGGTTTCCGCGTAAGAGCGCACGGTGGCCAGTGGCGTGCGCACCCGGTGGGCGGCTTCGGCGATGAAATCTTCGGATTGGCGCAGGGATTGGTCCAGCCGCCCCATCAGCGAATTCAACGACGACACCAGCGGCACCATTTCCGAAGGCACCGGGCGCGATACGGGGCTGAGGTCCTGTGGTCCACGCCGGGTGATCGAATGGGTCAGCCGTTGCAGCGGGCCGATGGTGGCGGAGGTCGCCCAGAAGGACAGCAGCACCGCCAGCAGAAAGAAGCCCGCCCCGAACAGCGCCACGTTGCGCGCAATCGTGGTCAGGGTGCCGGACAGGCTGTCCTGGGTCTGGGCCACGGACACGGTGATATCGGTGCGCAGATCGCCCCCGATCAGGCGGCGCGCACCGGTGGCCACGCGCACGGCATCGTCATCGACCGTGGCCGTTCGAAAGCCGATGCCGCTGGCGCGGGCATCTCCGGGCGGCAGGCTGCCGTAGCCTGAAAGCAAGACATTATCCTGATAAATAGCATAAAAAACCCGGTCATCCGCAGGTGTGCTGAGCATGGAGAAAGCCGCATAGGGGAAATCAATCTCGACCATGCCGTCACGGATCACCGCCGCATCAAGGATGGAGGTCACGGAGGCCCCCAGCACGTTGTCCTGCCCCTGTTGGGCGATTTGTGCCGCGTAAAGGCGGGCGATGAAATACATCAGGACGGCCAGTGCCGCTGCGCCGCCGATCAGTGTCGCCGTCAGGCGCTTGCGCAGCGAACCCGAGACCGCGACCGCCTCAACCATGATCGAGCCTGTATCCCAGCCCCCGGTGGGTGGTGATGCTGACCTGCGAGCCGCCCAGATGCTTGCGCAGGCGGGCGACATAGACCTCGATCGCGTTCTCCGACACATCGTCGTCATAGGAGAACAGCCGGTCCACCAGTTTTTGTTTGGGGAAAATCTGTCCCGGCGCGTTCATCAGGATTTCCAGCAGGCGCAGTTCCTTGTTGCGCAAGGTGACCTCCCTGCCCTGAACGGTAAGCAGGCCGGCAACCGGGTCAAAAGCCACGTCGCCCATCTGCATCACTGTCTGCGCGGCACCTGCATTGCGGCGCAACACGGCGCGGCAGCGGGCCTGCAGTTCGGCGTGGTCGAAAGGTTTGGTGACGTAATCATCCGCCCCCAGATCAAGCATGCTGATTCTGTCCGATACCTGCGACCGGGCGGTCAGGACGATCACCGGCGTGTCGCGTTTGCCCGCCCGGTGACGGCGCAGAAAGTCGCGCCCGTCGCCGTCGGGCAACATGATATCGAGCAGGATCAGATCGTATTCCCCGGTCTCGGAAAAGGCGATGGCATCTTCAATTTTATCAGCATGATCAATTATATGTCCGTCGATCTTCATGCGGGTCATCACCGCATGGGCCAGCTCTGGATTATCCTCGATCAGCAGATATTTCATGGAATGGCATGCTCATCCTGCGGACCCGTTGGCGCGTGACAGGTCCGTGTCAGCTTGGGGTGGTGTTCTGTCTTCAACTGATCCGCTCAAAGCGGACGGTTGTCAAATGGGAGGACATCATGACGACTTTGAAATTGGGCCGCCGCGCCCTGATGGCGGCTGCCGTGGCAACGCTTGGTTTTGGCACGCCTGCGCTGGCCGACGGGCATCAGGTGCTCGATTCCGTTCATTTCCTGATCCCGGGCGGTGCGGGCGGCGGTTGGGACGGCACCGCGCGTGGCACGGGCGAGGCCCTGACCGAAGCGGGCCTTGTCGGCACCGCATCCTACGAGAACATGTCAGGCGGTGGTGGCGGCAAGGCCATCGGCTATCTTATTGAAAACGCTGAAAGCAATCACGGCACGCTGATGGTGAATTCGACGCCCATCGTGATCCGGTCACTGACCGGGGTGTTTCCGCACAACTTCCGTGACCTGACGCTGGTCGCGGGCACGATTGGCGATTATGCCGCCATCGTGGTGGGCAAGGACAGCCCGATCAATTCCATGTCCGATCTGGTCGCGGCGTTTGACGCGGACGCATCTGCCACAGCAATCGGCGGCGGGTCGGTGCCGGGCGGTATGGACCATCTGGTCGCGGCCATGGTGATGGAAGCGGCGGGCAAGGACGCGCTGGCGGTGAAATACATCCCCTATGACGCGGGCGGCAAAGCCATGGCGGCGCTGCTGTCGGGCGAAATCGCGGCGCTTTCCACCGGGTTCTCCGAAGCGGTCGATCTGGCCAACGCGGGCGAGGTGAAGATCATCGGCGTGACAGCACCCGAGCGGGTTGATGCGGCCCCTGACGCGCAAACCATGCAGGAACAGGGCATCGACACCACGTTCGTCAACTGGCGGGGGTTCTTTGGTGCGCCGGGTCTGCCAGCGGACAAGGTGGCCATGTATCAGGACGCCATTGCCAAGATGTATGACACGCCCGAATGGGAAGCCGTGCGCGCGCGCAATGGTTGGGTCAACATCCACAACCCCGGCGATGACTTCAAGGCCTTCCTGGAAGATCAGGAAACGGTCATCGGCGATCTGATGAAAAAGCTCGGCTTCCTGTAAAGCCGTGCGCGGCAGAGCGGCGCGCCCGCTCTGCCACACCACATTCGCCTCGGGGGGGGAGAGCAAATGGCACTGGATCGCTGGATCGCATTGATTTTACTGGGGATATGTCTGGCCTATGGGTATACCGCTTGGTTCACGATGGACGCGAGCCTGGCGCCTTTCATGCGCCGCAACCCGATCTGGCCCAGCACGTTTCCCAAGGTTTTGTCCATTCTGGGCATCCTGGCCTCTCTGGTGATCCTGTTGGGGTTGGAAAAGGGGGAGGCCAAGATCGGCGATATCGATTACCGCCGCCTTGGGGAGTATCACATCGGTCAGGGGCTGATCCTGCTGGGGCTAATGGTAGCCTATGCGCTGTTTCTGCGACCGCTGGGGTTCTTGTTCTCCACCGGGGCGTTCCTGATCCTTGGCTCCTTCATTCTGGGCGAACGCAAGTGGCACATCATGGTGCCGGTGTCGCTGCTGGCCACGTTCATCGTCTGGTATCTGGTGCAGCAGGTGCTTGGCATTTACCTACGCCCGTTGCCGTTTTTCGTGGGAGGCTGAGATGCTTGAAGGACTGCTGATCGGTCTGCAAACCGCGCTGTCGCTGCAAAACATCGCCATGGTCATCGGCGGCTGCCTGATCGGGACGTTCATCGGGATGTTGCCGGGGCTTGGGCCGATGTCGATCATCGCGATCATGATCCCGGTGGCGATTTCATTGGGCGATGCCTCTGCCGCGCTGATCCTGCTGGCTGGCGTTTACTATGGCGCGATCTTTGGCGGCTCGACGTCGTCGATCCTGCTGAATGCGCCGGGGGTGGCCGGTACGGTGGCCAGCAGTTTTGACGGCTTTCCCATGGCCAAGCAGGGCAAGGCGGGCAAGGCATTGACCATTGCTGCTGTCGCCAGTTTTGCGGGGGGCACCATAGGGGCGCTGTTGCTGATGGTCTTTGCCCCCGCCCTGTCGTCGGTGGCGTTGTTGTTTCATTCGGCGGAGTATTTCGCGCTGATGGTCGTGGGCCTGTCGGCCATCGCGGCCTTTGCGGGCACCGGACAGGTGGCCAAGGCGCTGATGATGACGGTGCTGGGCCTGATCATGGCGACGGTAGGCGAAGGCGCGCTGTTCAATCTGCCGCGTTTCACCATGGGGATCATGGACCTGCAATCGGGCTTTGGTTTCATCACGCTGGCAATGGCGATGTTCGCCCTGCCGGAGGCGCTGTTTCTGGTGCTGAAACCGCCAGAGATCACGCAGGGCGAGGATGGCAAGATCAAGGACCTGCGCATTACCCGGTCCGAGGCAAGGGCCATCGCGCCGGTCATCGGGCGACAATCGCTTCAGGGGTTCTTTATCGGCGTGTTGCCGGGTGCGGGCGCTACCATCGCCAGTTTTCTGGGCTACGCGGTGGAGCGCAACATCGCCACCAAGACGGAGCAGGAGGAATTCGGCAAGGGGTCGATCAAGGGGTTGGCCGCGCCGGAAACCGCGAACAACGCGGCCTGCACGGGATCCTTCGTGCCGCTGCTCACGCTGGGCATTCCGGGATCAGGCACCACGGCAATCCTGCTGGGGGCGCTGATTGCGCTGAATGTCACGCCCGGGCCGCGCCTGATGGTGGATGAACCGCAGGTGTTCTGGGCGGTGATCATGTCGATGTTCATCGGCAATCTGGTGTTGTTGATCCTGAACCTGCCGTTGATCCCCTATATCGCAAAAGTTCTATCGATTCCGCGCAATTACCTTATTCCCTTCATCCTGTTTTTCACGCTGATGGGGGCCTACATCGGGCAGAACAACGCAACCGAGCTTTTGCTGCTGGTGGGCTTTGGCGTTTGTGCCACGGCGCTCAGGTTCGCGGATTACCCGCTGGCCCCGCTGCTGATCGGGTTCATCCTTGGCGGCATGCTGGAGAACAACTTTTCCCGCTCGATGCAGCTTTATGACGGGATCAGTTTCATCTGGGAGCGGCCCATGACGCTGGGCCTGCTGGTGATCGCCGGTCTGCTGGTGGTGCTGCCCGGTTACCGGGCGCGCCGCGCGCGGCTGCGGCAGAGCGGTATCGCTGACGGGGACTAGGGTCAGATCGCGCGATCCTTGAGCAAGTCCGCAAGGATCGGATTGGGAAAGCGGCGGGTGATCGTGACGGCAAAGAACGTCTCAGCGATGTCCGGCAGGCGGCCTGCTTCGACCAGGCGGCCGCTGACCAATTCGTCCTGAACCACGATCGGCGGCAGCACCGCCAGACCCACCCCATCGCGCGCCAGAAGGCGCATCATGGCCATATCGTCCACCTCTGCCGCAATCTGCGGGCGCAGGCCCAGCCGTTCGGTCCAGGCGTCAAAGCCGATGCGCACCCCGGTGTCATGGGTGGGCAGGATGACCGGCTGGCTGGCAAGCAGTTCCCTCAGGTCGCGGGTGCCGTTCAACCGGTCCGGCGTGCCGACAAGGCTGACCGGTTGTTCGGACAGGCGGTGCGAGACAAAGGGCGTGACCGCATCGCGCGCGGGCGGCTGGTTGATCAGCACGACATCAAGGTTCAGCCCCTCCAGCGCGGTCAGCAGATCCGCGCTGGTACCCGAGCGCAGGATGATTTCCACATCCGGGCGATCAAGGATCGGGCGCAGGAATTCCATCTGGAAGTTCCGCGACAGCGTTGCCAGCGCGCCGATGCGGATGGCCTGACGGCTGCGCCCCTTTTCTTGCAGGGTGCCCAGCAGTTCACGTCCCGAGGCAAAGATCGTATCGGCATGATCCAGCGCGATGCGCCCCGCTTCGGTCAGGATCAACTGCCTCCCGCGCCGCTCAAACAGGGCGTGGCCCAGTTGCGCTTCAAGCTGCTTGATCTGCACTGACACTGCCGATTGCGACAGGTTCAGCCGTTCGGCGGTGCGGGTCAGGTTACCGTCATGGGCCACGGCCCAGAAATAGCGCAGGTGGTGATAGTTCAGGTCAGACATATACATCTATAAAACAGAACGAATACGCACAAACAATGAATTTTTTATCTTGGTGCGAGGCTGTTATCCCCCACACCAACCCTGTTGTGCCTTGTGGAGATATGCCAGTGTCGATTGCCGTTTTGACCTTCTTTGCCCCCATTGCCTTGATTGCGGGTGCCGTAATCGCGTTTCGCGGGCCTGCGTTCCGGCCGGAGCAGACATTGCAGAAAGTCGAATGGTGCACCGTTGGCAGCGTGGCCGCTGCGCTGCTTGCCTGTCTTGCGCTGATCGTCGAAGGCGCGGCAAGCAGCACGGTGATCGGGGTGGACGGGCTGGGCCTGTCTGCGCGGCTGGATGCGGTCAGCGCGGTGATGCTGTTGTTGGTAAGCTTCGTCGGCTGGGTCGTGGTGCGGTATGCGGCGCGGTACCTTGATGGCGAAGCGCGGCAGGGGCCGTTCACCGGTTGGCTGTGCGCGACGCTGGCGGCGGTGATGCTGCTGGTTACGGCCGGTAACCTGCTGCAACTGGTGCTGGCGTGGATCGCCACGAGCCTGTTTTTGCACAAGCTTCTGCTTTTCTATCCCGACCGGATCGCCGCGCAGAAAGCGGCGCGCAAAAAGTGGATTACGGCGCGGCTGGGCGATGCGGCCCTGATCGGGGCGGCGGTAATGCTTTATGCGCAGTACGGAACCGGCGATATCGCGGAGATCCTTGCCGCCGCACGGCAAGGCGAGGCAACTGAGGCGTCAGGCTGGATCGCGGCAGCACTTGCGCTGGCAGCCGTTTTGAAATCCGCACAGTTCCCCCTGCACGGCTGGCTGACCGAGGTGATGGAGACACCAACCCCGGTATCCGCGCTGCTGCATGCAGGCGTGATCAACGCCGGTGGTTTCCTGCTGATCCGGTTCGCCGATGTGATGCTGCTGGCGCCGGGTGTGCTGGCGGTTCTGGTGATGATCGGGGGCTTTACGGCGCTGTTCGGCGGTCTGGTGATGCTGACGCAGCCGGCGGTCAAGACATCGCTGGCGTGGTCGACGGTGGGACAGATGGGGTTCATGATTCTGCAATGCGGTCTGGCGCTGTTTCCGCTGGCGCTGCTGCATATCGTGGCGCATTCGCTGTACAAGGCGCATGCCTTTCTGGCCTCCGGCGGCGCGGTCGAAGGGGTCAGCGCACTGCGGCGTCCCGGCCCGGTGGCGATCCCGGATGGGCGGGCTGTTTTGCGGGCCTTTGTCATCGCGCTGGTGATCTATGCGGGTGTCGGGCTGGTCTTTGGCTTTGCGGGCAAGTCGCCGCAGGCCATCGCATTGGGGGCGATCCTGATCTTCGGTGTCGCCTATTTGCTGGCGCAGGGGCTGGCGGATGCGGCACCGCGCGTGCTGACGCGGCGCACGGCGCTGTATTCCGTGGCGGCTGCTGTGGGCTATTTCGCCCTGCAAACCGGGGCGGAGTGGCTGACGCAGGGCACCCTGCCCGCCACACCGGCCCCCGGCCCGCTGGAATGGGCGCTGATCGTGCTGGCGCTGATCAGCTTCGGGACGGTGGCCGTGGCGCAGGCGATGTTCCCGCTGTGGGCCTATCACCCGGCGGCGGCGGGGCTGCGCGTGCACCTGTCCAACGGCCTTTATGCGAACGCGGTCTTTGACAAGCTGCTTGGCGGCTGGTCGGCCAAGCGTCCCTCCTGATCCGAGAAAAGGAAGAATGACATGAACACCCCTTCCCCGATTTCACCTGCGACCCTGACCGAGGCCAGCGCGGCGGCTGCACGGGCCATCCCGCCGGTCTGGCCACTTGCCGCAACGGTGGCGGTGAACCCGTTTCTGGGTCAGACGGAAGAGACATTGGCGCAGGTCGGCGCCCGGTTGGGCCGCGTGGGCGGTGTACCCGTGACGATGCCGCGCGACTGGTACAGCGCGCGGATCACCGATGGCGCGATCACCGATGTGGACCTGCGCGCGGCACTTGAGGCGCAGAACGCACCGGACATCGCCGACATTGCGCAGATCAGACAAATGGCGTCCTCCGCCGCCACTGCGCAGGACCCGCTGCCGACGGTTGCCGATCTTGCGAGCAAGGTTTCCGGGACCGATTGGACCGGCCTGATCGCGGATCGTTTCGGCCATTGGGCGGCCGGTTATTTCGATCAGGGGCAAGCGCTTTGGGCGGCACCGCAACGGCGCAGTGCCTATGATGCGTGGCGGCAGACGTCCACCCATGATCTGACGCCGGAAATCGCGGGGTTGAGCGGTTTTGCCCAGTTCGTCAGTGATACGCCCGACACGGCGGAGGCGGCAATGGCACGGGCGGTGCAGCGTCTGAGGCTGACAGCAGCAGCACTTGAGACATACCTGCACCAGTTGCTGTTTTCGCTGGGAGGATGGGCGCAGGTCGCACGGTATCGGTTGTGGCAGGCGGAGCTTGCGGGGGGCAGCGATGCAACGCTGACCGATCTGCTGACCATCCGGCTGCTGTGGGAAGAAGCTCTGCTGATCCAGCATGAAGACGCAATCGGCGCGGCGTGGGAACGCACTATTGCGGACCACGCGGCCCCGTTGACTGTCGATGCTGATGCGCAGGCCGATGCCCTGCTGCAGGAAGCATGGGAGCGTGCGGCGCAGCGCGATCTTGCGCAGACGCTTGCGGCCCCGACTCCCCTTGCGGATACCGCCAGGCCCGCGATGCAGGCGGCGTTCTGCATCGATGTGCGGTCTGAAGTCTTTCGGCGCGCGCTGGAAGCGGTGGACCCGAGGATCAGGACGCTTGGCTTTGCGGGTTTTTTCGGGCTGACGGCATCCCACCGGGATTTCGCATCGGACGTAGAGGAGTTGCGGCTGCCGGTTCTGCTCAATGCTGGTGTGACTTCAACCGCGCGGGGGGATGACGCCAAGGCGGATCAGGCGGCACGGCTGAAAGCACGGGCGCTGCGGGCCTGGGGTCGGTTCAAGCTGGCGGCAGTGTCGTCCTTCGCCTTCGTGGAGGCGACCGGTCCGATTTATGCGGGCAAGCTGGTGCGCGACACCCTGAACCTTGCCCCGACACATCGCCCGGGCGGACCGGCCCCGCGCCTTGACCCCGCGCTTGATCTGGATGCGCAAGTGGATGCGGCGGAGACGATCCTGCGCGCCATGTCGTTTACCACCGATTTTGCGCGCATCGTGGTGTTGGCAGGGCATGGCGCCAACGTGGTGAACAACCCCTTCGCAAGCAGCCTGCACTGCGGGGCCTGTGGCGGCTATGCGGGTGACGTAAATGCGCGGCTTTTGGCAGGGCTGCTGAACAGCGGGGAGGTGCGCACGCGGCTGGTCGCGCGGGGGATCGAGATCCCCCAGGACACGCTGTTTGTCCCGGCCTTGCATGACACCACAACAGATGAGGTCACTTTTTTCGAGCAGGATTGCCCGTCGTACCCTCATGCGTCGGACGTTGAACGCGCGAAAGCGTGGTTTGCCGCTGCCGGGGACTCCTGCCGGGGGGAACGGGCGCTGCGCCTGCCGGGTGCTGCGGGGGCGCGCGATGTGGCGGCGCGCAGTCGTGACTGGGCAGAAACCCGGCCCGAATGGGCGCTGGCGGGGTGCAAGGCATTCATCGCCGCGCCCCGCCAGATCACCGTCGGCAAAAGCCTTGAGGGGCGTGCTTTCCTGCATGACTATACGTGGAAAAGCGACACGGACTTTGGCGTTCTGGAACTGATCATGACCGCCCCGGTGGTGGTGGCAAGCTGGATCAGCCTGCAATACTACGGCTCCACCGTGGCGCCAGGGGTTTTCGGGTCGGGCAACAAGCTGCTGCATAACGTGACGGGCGGGATCGGTGTGGTGGAAGGCAACGGCGGTATGCTGCGCGCGGGGCTGCCGTGGCAATCGGTGCACGATGGCGCGGATTTCGCCCATGATCCGCTGCGCCTGTCGGTCTGCATTCAGGCACCGCGCGCGGCGATGGGCGACGTGCTGCGCCGTCATGACGGGGTGCGGGCGCTGTTCAACAACCGCTGGCTGCACCTGTTTGCGCTGGATGACGCCGGGCGCATGGCATGGCGGTACGCGGGCGATCTGGAATGGACGCGCTGTGCACAGGATGAACCGCTGCCTGAATTGGCGGCGGCGGGCTGAGTGCCGGGCGCGCGGGTGTCTGGCCCGCGCGCGTACCCCGGATCAAGGCAATGGTCACAGAACGTCTGCGCAACTTCGAACCGCGCCTCATTCAGATCGCGGGTGTACAGCACAGGGTGTTGTGAAAGTCATGTTTGATGTTGCAGTGACATCATCGCGGCGTAAAGATAAGAAGAACTATTTCAAGCTTGAAGGATCTGCGGCCAAAGAGGTTCATTTATCAGATAGTGCGTTTGCGGATTTCAATGCAGGATGGCGGGACGCGGTGCTTTGCGGGCGCACCCTTGCGAGAAGGATTTGAGACATGACACAGATGGAACCCGGCATCATCCGATCCCAGGAGGGGATGGACGCGATCGTCTGGAATATCCTTGGCCAGACCTATGTGCCCAAACAGCTGACCGAAGACTGCTTTTCCTGGCACGCGACCTTGCCGCCCGGCACCTTTGTGCCCCCGCACATCCACCCCGATCAGGACGAATTCCTGTATATCCTCGAAGGGCGGTTCGATTTCCTGCTGAACGGCGAAGAAAAGATTGGCGAGCCCGGCGATCTGGTAAAGCTGCCACGGGGCATTCCGCACGGGATTTTCAACAAGTCCGACCGTACCATCAAGACGCTGTTCTGGGTCACGCCTGCGCAGCGGCTTTATGATCTGTTCTGGGCGCTCAACAACATGGGGCCTGATGCGAACCCGGCGGAGGTTGTCGCGATATCTGCCGCACATGCGGTCGATTTCCTGCCCCCGCCAGAGGACGAGGATGACGCATGACCGTTCTGATCGCAGGTGCGGGCATCGGCGGGCTGACCGCCGCGCTGATGCTGCACCAGCGCGGGATACGCGCGCAGGTGGTCGAACAGGCCGCAACGGTGCGCGAAGTGGGCGTGGGCATCAACACCCTGCCCCATTCCATCGCCGAACTGGCCGACCTTGGGTTGCTGCCGCGTCTGGATGAGGTCGGCCTGCGCACGCGCGAATTGCGATACCTTACCCGCACCGGGCAGGAAGTCTGGCGGGAGCTGCGCGGGATGCATGCGGGCCACGAGCATCCGCAGTTTTCGATCCACCGCGGGCGGCTGCAAAAGGTGCTGTATGACGCGGTGATTGACCGGATGGGGCCGGAGGCCGTGCTGACCGGCCTGCGGTTGTCCGGTTTCGTGCAGGACGAAGGCGGCGTAACCGCGCATTTCACCGACGCACGGGACGGCTGCGCCTCAAGCACCCTGCGCGGCGAGGTGCTGATCTGCGCGGATGGCATTCACAGCGTCGGTCGCAGGCAATTCTACCCTGACGAAGGCCCGCCCAGCTGGCCCGGTGTCGTGATGTGGCGCGGGGCGACCGAATGGCCGGTTTGGGAAGACGGACAGACGATGGCCATTGCCGGCGGCCTGGGCGGCAAACTGGTGCTTTATCCCATCGCACCCGCAAAGGACAGCACGCAGTTGATGAACTGGGTCGTCAACATCCGCATGGCCGATCCCAGTGTACAGCCCCCGCCGCCCGAAAGCTGGTCGAAGACCGCGCCGCTGGCGCGGGTGCTGCCCTATGCCAAGCGGTTTCACGTGCCGGGCATGGATCTGGAAGCTTTGGTGCGTGCCAGCGGCGCGATTTACGAATACCCCATGGCGGACCGGGATCCTCTGCCCCGCTGGACCCATGGCCGGGTGACCTTGGTGGGCGACGCGGCGCATCCGATGTACCCCGTCGGGTCCAACGGATCGGCACAGGCGATCCTTGATGCGCGTTGTCTGGCGGACCTGCTGGCGCGGTGCGAACACCCGCGCGAGGCGCTTTACCGCTATGAACTGGAACGGCTGCCGAAAACTGCCGAAGTGGTGCGCACCAACCGCATCGGCGGACCCGAGCGGGTGATCGACGAGGTGGAAAAACGCAGCCCCGCCGGTTTTGACGACGTCGATAAAGTGTTGAGCTTTACCGAGCGGGAGGCCATCGTAAAGGGCTATGCGAAGATGGCCGGATTTGCAGCGAAGAAGACCAAAGGGAACGTAAAGCACTGACAAAAGGTGCCAAACAAGAGAGTATGGACCGGAACGGCGATATTGACGGCCGGTCCAACAGACCCCGAAACGGGGGCCATAAAAAGGGAGACATTGGAATGAAGAAGAACATCAGACATATCACGACCGGGCTTGCGCTGGGTGCTGTGATGGGCACCGCGGCCCTGGCCGAGGACATCAAGATCGGGATGGTGGTCACGCTGTCCGGTCCGCCTGCGGCACTGGGTCAGCAGATCGTTGACGGGTTCCAACTGGGGCTGGACGAAAAAGGCGGGATGCTGGGCGGCCAGAAGGTTGAGCTGATCATCGAGGACGATGAGCTCAAGCCCGATGTGGCGCTTTTGAAGGCGACATCGCTGGTGGAGAAGGACGCGGTCGATTTTGTCGTCGGCACGGTGTTTTCCAACATGCTGCAAGCCATCTTCAAGCCGATTGTGCAGTCGGAGACGTTCCTGATCAGCCCCAATGCGGGGCCGTCCACCTTTGCGGGGAAGAACTGCAACCCGTACTTCTTCGTCACGTCCTATCAGAACAACCAGAACGCCGAAGTCAGTGGCATGATTGCGAGCCAGGAAGGGTTCCAGAACGTCTTTGCGATGGTGCCTAACTATCAGGCCGGGCGCGACAACATGGAAGGTTTCAAGCAGACCTTCGAAGGCACGGTGACGGACGAGGTATTCACGCCGCTGGGGCATCAGGACTTCTCGGCCGAGTTGGCGCGGATTTCGACGTCTGACGCGGATGCGATCTTTACCTTCATGCCAGGTGGCATGGGCGTGCGGCTGGTCAACCAGTTCGCCAACGCAGGCCTGTCGGACAGCATGAAGTTCATGTCCGTCTTCACCACCGATGAAACCACCCTGCCCGGCCAGAAGGACGCCGCCGTGGGGTTTCTTGCCGCCGGATCATGGGCACCGGACCTGCCCAATGACGCCAATGCCGCCTTTGTCAGCGCATTCGAGGGGAAATACGGCTATATCCCCGGCTCCTACGCGATGCAGGCCTATGACACCGTCAACCTGCTGGACAGCGCCATCGGCAAGACCGGTGGTGATCTGAGCGACAAGGACGCTGTGCGCGCCGCCATCAAGGAGGCGGATTTCACCTCCCTGCGGGGGGATTTCGCGTTCAACAACAACCACTACCCGGTGCAGGACTTCCACATGCTGAACGTGGTCAAGCGCGATGACGGCAAGTTCCACACGTCTTTCGTGCGCACGGTTGCCGAAGACTATGCCGACAGCTTCCATCAAGACTGCAAGATGTAAGCCTAACCGGGCCTGCGCCAGCGCGGTGCAGGCCCGCCTTTCTGTCCAGAGGCGCCTTTCCCGATGTCGATGACCCTTTTCCTGATCCTGTGCCTGAACGGGATACAGTACGGCATGTTGTTGTTCCTGATTGCTGCCGGGCTGACGCTGGTTTTCGGGGTGATGGGGTTCATCAACCTTGCCCACGGCGTGCAATACATGGTGGGCGCCTATCTGGTCTTCGCCTACACGCAACTGACGGGCAGTTTCGCGCTTGCGGTCTTCTTGTCGCTGGGCACCGCACTGGTCTTCGGGCTGTTGCTGGAATTCTTCGTCTTTCGCCATCTTTATACCCGGAGCCATCTGGATCAGGTGCTTGCGACCTTCGGGATCATCATCTTCCTCAATGAATTGGCCAAGGTGCTTTTTGGCCCCACCACGCTGTCCATCGCCCCGCCGGAATTCCTGTCCGGTTCCATCCAGTTGACGGAAACACTGCGCTATCCGGTGTACCGCTTTGTCACCATTGTCGCGGGGCTTGCGGTGGCCGTCGCGCTGTTCCTGACGGTCAGCTACACGCGCATCGGCATGTTGATCCGCGCCGGTGCCACGACACCTGAAATGGTCTCGGCGCTGGGGGTGAATATCCAGCAGTTGTTCATGGTGGTCTTTGGCGTCGGTGCGATGCTGGCCGGGTTTGCCGGAGTGATCGCAGCACCCATCTTCGCCATTGAGCCGGGGATGGGCGACAACATCCTGATCGTGGCGTTCGTGGTGATCATCATCGGTGGGATCGGATCCATCGGGGGCGCGTTTGTGGCGGCCCTGCTGGTCGGCCTGATCGACACGCTGGGGCGCAGCCTTGCCACCGAAATCCTGTCGACCGTTTTCAACCCATCGTTTGCCAATCAGATCGGGCCAGCGCTGGCCTCCATGCTGATCTACATTCTGATGGCGGCGATCCTGGTGTTCCGGCCCAAGGGACTGTTGCCCGCCAAGGGGGTGCAGTAATGGACCGCGGTTTGATCCTGGGCGGGGTGATCTTTGGCCTGCTGCTGGCCATGCCGTTCGTGTTGCCGCTGATGGGGGCCGGATACCTGACGGGACTGATCATCAAGGCGATGCTGCTGGCCATCGCGGCCATTTCGCTGGACCTGCTGATCGGGCATGGCGGCATGGTCAGTCTGGGGCATGCGGCCTTCGTTGGCGTGGGGGCCTATGCGGCCGCGATCGGGCTGGAGAACGGGATCGAGAATATTCTTGTGCTGCTGGCACTGACGCTGGCGGTGACGGGTCTGGTCGCCCTGATCACCGGCAGCCTCGCCCTGCGGACCAGCGGGGTCTATTTCCTGATGATCACGCTGGCCTTCGGGCAGATGATCTATTTCACGCTCACGTCGCTGGCGGCTTACGGCGGCGATGACGGGCTGACACTGTGGTCGCTGGCCACGCTGTTTGGCAGCGATGTCGTGCAGAACGGCGGCGGGCTTTATTTCGTCGTGCTTGGCTTGTTGCTGGCGGCCTGGTGGGGTGTCTTCCGCATCAGTCGTTCGCGCTTTGGCCGGGTGCTGCGCGCGGCGCGCGACAATCCGGAGCGGGCGGAGGTGATGGGGTATTCCGTTTCGCGATACCGGCTGATTGCCTATGTGATCGCGGCGATGATCGCGGGGGTGTCGGGGCTTTTCGTCATGCAGCACGCCGAATTCGTGAGCCCCGCGCTGGCGGCATGGCAGCGGTCGGGTGATCTGATCGTGGTGGTGGTGCTGGGGGGCCTGGGCAGCCGCAACGGCGCCATCCTTGGCGCGTTCTTCATTGTCATCGTCGAAGAGGTGCTGGGGTCCTTCATCCATGAATGGCGGCTGATCTATGGTCCGCTGCTGGTGGTGATGGTGCTGTTCGCCAAGGGCGGGTTGAGCGATCTTCTGATCCCCCGGGCCGCGGGGGGGCGAGCATCGTGAGCATGCTCGACATCCACAACCTGAGCAAAAACTTTGGCGCGCTGAAGGTTTCTCAGGATATTTCCATCAGTGTTGAGGCCGGCCAGTGCCATGCGCTGATCGGGCCGAATGGCGCGGGCAAGACCACGCTTATCCACCAGATTTCGGGGGTTCTGCGTCCTGATACGGGGCGGATCGCGCTGGATGGGCACGACATATCGCATCTGTCGGTGTCGGCCCGCGTGCAGGCAGGGTTAAGCCGCACGTTCCAGATCACTTCCGTCCTACCCAGCTTTTCGGTGTTGGAGAATACCGCCATTGCAGCACAGGCGAAATCCGGCACCAGCATGCACTTTTTCAAGGATGCGTCCCGCGAAAAGAGGCTGAACGAAACCGCACAGGACACGCTGGCCCGCGTCGGCCTTGCGGACCGCGCCCATGTGCAGGCGGCGGAACTGTCGCATGGTGAATTGCGTCTGCTGGAGATTGCCATCGCGCTGGCGGCGAAGCCGAAATTCCTGCTGCTGGATGAACCCATGGCCGGGCTGGGCCGGTCGGAAAGTGCCGCTTTGGTCACGCTTCTGGCGGACCTGCGCCGAAGCTTGCCCATGCTGCTGGTCGAACACGATATGGACGCGATCTTTCAATTGGCCGACGTCGTCTATGTGCTGGTCGATGGCCGGATCGTGGCGCAGGGCAGCCCGGACGAGGTGCGCGCGGACCCTGCCGCCCGTGCGGCTTATCTGGGGGACAGCATCGGATGACCGCGCTGATCAGTATTCAGGATCTGCATGCAGGGTACGGTAACACCGAAGTGCTTTTCGGTATTGATCTAGACATTACCGCGGGCCAGGTCAGCACGCTGATGGGCCGCAACGGCATGGGCAAGACGACAACGATCCGCTGCATCATGGGGCTGCTGAAACCCGACGCGGGGACGATCACCATCGCGGATCAGGACATGACGGGCGCGCCGCCCTACCGGGTGGCACAGGCCGGTGTCGGGCTGGTGCCGGAGGGTCGGCGCATCTTTCCCTCCCTCAGCGTCAGCGAGAACCTGCGCGCCACCGCGCGCCCTGCCCCCGATGGCTGGACCGAAGAGCGCATCTATGACGCCTTTCCCCGCCTTGGCGAACGCAGGCGCAACTATGGTTTTCAACTGTCGGGAGGCGAACAGCAGATGCTGGCCATCGGGCGCGCGCTGATGACCAATCCCACGCTGCTGATCCTTGATGAGGCGACCGAAGGGCTGGCCCCGCTGATCCGGGAGGAAATCTGGACCACCTTGGGGCGGCTCAAGCAGGAAGGTCTGTCGATCCTGCTGATCGACAAGAACCTTGAGGAACTCGCACGCATTTCAGATCGGTACTTCGTCATCGAAAAGGGCGAGATCGTGTGGAAAGGCAGTGCGGCGGACTTTGACGCGCAGCGCGCCCACGTGGAGCAGTTTCTGCACCTCTAGCGCGGTTTCCCGCCCTCTTGGCGCTTAGCCCCGATCAACATGCAGGCTTCGTTGCCCGTGCGGTGATGTTGCGCCCCTGCGGCATTGCCTGAATTGATCCGCATCAATGACAGGCGGGCGGATTGTGACAGGATCGGGCCAGTGCCAAACGGAAACCGACAGATGACGCACATCTTACCTGCCCTTGGGCCCCGCCCTGCGCCCCGCGAAAAGGCGTGGAGCATAATGGCGTGCCCCCGAGAAGGAGGACGCGCATGACACGCAAGAAACCCGTGCAATCCCCGCTTCCCCAAGGTCTGCCGCCCGACCGCCTGCGGCCCGAATGCGATCCGGCGACGCTTGGGTTTGAGACAACCGCATCGCTGAAAAAAGGCTCCGGCCTGATCGGGCAGGACCGCGCCATCGACGCCATCAAACTGTCCGCTGAAATCGGCCACGAGGGTTTCAACCTGTACGTTCTGGGGCGCGAGGGGACCGGTCGGCATGCAGCGGTCGCCAAATTGCTGGCCGACGCGGCAGCAACCCGGCCGATGCCGTGTGACTGGGTTTATGTGAACAACTTCGATGCCCCCCACAAACCCAATGCGATGAAGCTTCCCCCCGGTGCCGCAACGGATCTGAAATCCGCGATGCAGCGTCTTGTCGATGATCTGGCCGTCGAGATACCTGCGCTGTTCGAATCCGAGGAATACCAGACCCAGCGCCGGGCCATCGAGGAAGAGATCGGTCAGAAGCACGAAGTGCCCATCGCCGAATTCGCAGAACGCGCCAAAGCTGAAGGCGTGGCGCTTTTGCGCACGCCGATGGGGTTCATGCTGGCCGCAATCGTAGATGGCAAACCCATCAAGCCGGAGGTCTACGAGGCGCTTTCGACCGAAGAACGGGAAGAGATCGACGCAAAGATCGAGGTCTTGCAGGAGCATCTTGCGCGGGTCCTGAAAAGCGGGCCGCAACTGGAAAAGGAGCATCGGCAGCAGATCGAAGCGCTGCATGCGGAAATGGCGGAACGTGCGGTCACGCTCAGGGTGCGGGAGGTCGAGGCAGATTTCGCGGGCAACGCGGATGTCGAGCGGTATCTGGAAAGGGTCCGCACCGACATGATCTCCAACGCGGAGCTTTTCCTTCTGTCCAGGGATGGATCGCAAAACGGCCCCTTCCCGGAAGTCATTCGCAAGCACCATCAGGAGCAGCAGTTCCACCGATATGCGGTCAATGTGATGGTGTCGCACAAGGCCGGACCGGCAAAGGCGCCGATCGTTCGGGAAGACCTGCCGTCGCTGCCCCATCTGACCGGGCGGATCGAGCATATTTCCGAAATGGGCACGCTGGCCACCAACTTTACGCTGATCAAGCCCGGTGCGCTGCACCGCGCGAATGGCGGCTATCTGGTGCTGGATGCGCACCGCGTGTTGACCGAACCCTATGCGTGGGACGCGCTGAAACGCTGTCTGGAAAGCCAGTCGATTTCCATCGCGTCATTGACGGAACGGCTTGGGATGTCGTCCACCGTGACGCTGGAACCTGACCCCATTCCGCTGGCAGCCCGCGTGGTGCTGGTCGGCGACAGGCGGCTGCACATGTTGTTGCAACTGCTGGACCCGGAGTTCAGCAAGCTGTTCAAGATACAGGCGGATTTCGAGGATGACCTGCCCCGCACGGCCAAAAACACGCGCGCCATGTCGCGGGTGGTTGCGGGTTATGTCGCAAGGGAAAACCTCAGGCATATGGCGGCCCCAGCGGTTGCGGCACTGCTGGATCATGCGGTTCGGCTGGCGGACGACGCCAAGAAACTGACCCTGCAGATCGGTGCGTTGACGGATGTGATCCGGGAGGCGGATTATTACGCAGCACAGGACAAAAGGGAATTAATCAGCGACCGCGATATCGTCCTTGCCGTGGATTGCGCCGAAAAACGGGTGTCCCGCATCAAGGAACGCATGCACGAAGCGGTGATGCGCAAGACCATCCTGATCGATACCGCAGGCGAAGCGGTGGGTCAGGTCAATGGTCTGTCCGTGATCGGCATCGGCAATCATCGCTTTGGTCGCCCATCGCGCATTACCGCACGTGTGCGCATGGGCGCTGGCAAGCTCATCGATATCGAGCGGGAGGTGGAATTGGGCGGGCCGCTGCATTCCAAGGGGGTGCTGATCCTTGGCAGCTATCTGACATCGCACTACGCGCTTGATGTCCCGATATCGCTGCATGCCAGCCTTGTGTTCGAACAAAGCTATGGCGGTGTGGACGGGGACAGCGCGTCTTCCGCCGAACTCTATGCCTTGCTGTCGTCGCTGTCGGGCGTGCCGATCCGGCAGGGGTTTGCCGTGACCGGTTCGGTCAACCAGAACGGGGAAGTGCAGGCCATTGGCGGGGTGAACGAAAAGATCGAAGGCTTTTTCGAGATCTGCAAGGCGCGCGGTCTGACCGGGGAACAGGGTGTGCTGATCCCGGCATCGAACGTCGATCATCTGATGGTGCACCGGGACGTCGTTGCCGCAGCAAAGGACGGTACGTTCCGCATTATTCCGATCAAGACCATCGATGAAGGGATAGAAGCACTGACCGGGGTCAAGGCAGGCCGTCGGGGCCGTGGCGGCGCATTTGCAGCGCAAAGCGTCAACGCGCGGGTCGAAGCGCAGTTGCGCGCCTTTGCGGAATCGCGGCGCAGTTTCGGTGCGCGAAATGGCAAGACGACTGAAGCGGAGGGATCCTGATGGAAACCCCGAAACGTCCGGGATTGCGCATTCTTGTAGGGGCGGGTTGTTTCGCCGATGCGGCAGCGGCGCTGCGGCTTGTCGGGCGGTTGCCCGAAGCCTTTCGCGCCGCGTTGGGTGGCGTTCTGGTGGAGGAAGCCGACACCCTTGCCGCCTGCCAGATCCCAGATCAGCGCGTGGTTCTAGACAGCGGGGCTACGATGCGCGCCCCGAGCCTTGCCCAGGTGCGCGCCCTGTTCAAGGCGGATGCACGGGCCTTCCGTCAGTCACTGGCGCAAGCTGCCAACCCAACCGGGGCCGACTGGATCTTTGCCGAGGACAAGGGAGAGCTGGTCGGCACCTCTCTGCGTGCGGCGCATGGCTGGGACATCCTTGTAATCGGGTATCGGCAAGTGCACCGCATCCCCGGCAAAGTCGTCCTTCTGGAGGCGGATAGCCCGTCGACTGACACCATGGATGAAGCCGCCAAACGCTTGTCTCAGCAGCTTGGCGCACGGTGCACGCGGTTTTCCGTGGGCCCCTTGCAAGAGCACCCCAAACCGGACCGCGCCTTTGAACACCGTCGGTTCCAGTCCCTTGATGCCGCCTTGCGCGCGCTGGCCCGCACCAACGCGCAGGCCGTGATCCTTGATCTGGTCCATGGACCGATCCGAAACCCCGGCGATCTTGCGCATCTTCTTGAAGCCTCGCGATGTCCGCTGATCGTCTTCGGCCCATCCGACCTGAGCGTGATGCTGGAACACAATACGGAATTTCCGACCCCTGCCCGACCCGATGGTGATCCAATTGACCCATGACATCACCAGCGGCACAGAGCCTACGGGTGCCGCTCCTCCCACGCTGAATCGCGCGATCACGCTGCCGCTTTTGGTTTTCTATGGCCTTGGGGTGACGATTGGTGCGGGGATCTATGTTTTGGTCGGGGCCACCGCCGCGCAGGCCGGTATCTATGCCCCGTCCTCCTTCCTGCTGGCAGCGGTGGTGATGCTGTTCAGCGCGGGCAGTTTCAGCGAATTGTCCGGCCGGTATCCGCAGAGCGCCGGAGAGGCAGCCTATGTCGAAGCGGCATTCGGGCGTCCGGCCCTGACCCGTCTGACCGGTGGCCTGCTGATCCTTGCCGCGACCGTGTCGGCGTCGGCCATCGCGGTGGGATGCGCAGGGTATGTGGCCACGCTGATTGACCTGCCGCTTTGGTCGATCATCACCCTGATCGTGCTGGTGACAGGGCTGATTGCAGCTTGGGGGATCGTTGAATCCGTGCGCTTTGCTGCTGTCTTCACCCTGATCGAGGTTCTTGGACTGGTGTTGGTGGTCTGGGCCGGGTTCTGGCACCAGCCTGAGCTTTTCAGCGCACTGCCCAGCGTTATTCCACCCCTTACCGACACGTCCGCCCTTGTTGCCGTGTCCCTGACCAGCCTTGTGGCGTTTTTCGCCTTCGTCGGGTTCGACGGCATGGTCAACGTGATAGAGGAGACGGAAAATCCCGCCCGGAACATGCCCCTGGGCATCTTCATCACGCTGTTCATCGCCACTTTGCTTTACTTTCTGGTGGCTGCTGTCGCCGTCCTTGCCCTGCCGCTGGATGAGTTGGGCAGATCGACCGCCCCCGTCAGCCTGCTGTTTGAAAGACTTACGGGCATGTCCCCCCTGACGATCACGCTGATTGCCATCGGGGCGACCCTGAACGGGGTGGTGATACAGACCATCCTTGCCTCCCGGATCATCTATGGCATGGCGAACACAGGGCGGCTTCCCAAGGGGCTTGCGCGACTGAATGCGCAGACCCGGACGCCCCTTCTTGCGACGTGCCTTGTCATCGGTTTCAACCTGCTTTTCGCCCTCTATTTCCCCATCGGCATCCTGGCGGAGCGGACATCGCAGGTTGTGCTGGTGGTCTTCGTGCTGATCAATCTGGCGCTTTTGCGGATCAAGGCGCGGGGGGATCCAGCGCCCGACGGGATTTTTGTGGCCCCCGCAATCGTGCCGCTTTTGGGGTTTCTGACGTGCCTCTTGATGCTTGTCGGGCCCTATCTGGTGACGCGATGAGCCGTCTGAAAGGAGTACAAATGATAGGTAAGGCCCTGTGTATACTGGTGCTGTTCATCGTGACCTTCATCAGCGGTCTGACGCCAGCCGCCGCTGATTTTCAATCGCAGTTGGATCGTGCAGGGATCCCTTATCAGGTGCCGCCCGTCGGCAAGGCGATTTTGGTGAACATCCCCGCCTACCAGTTGATCGCGTTTGAGGACGGCGCACCGGTGCTGCGCAGCCGGGTCATCGTCGGCGCCCCGTGGCACCGCACGCCGCGTCTGCAGACCCATGTCTCCGCCGTGCGGTTTCGGCCCACCTGGCGGCCCACCCCGTCGATGATTGCCAGCGGCGAATACACCGACAGGGTCAGGCCGCCGGGGGAAAACAATCCGCTGGGGCTGGCGGCGGTGCGGCTGGCGCCGGGCATGCTGGTCTATCTGCATGACACCAACCGACGGGCGCTTTTCGCGCAGGAAGATCGCGCGCTTTCGCACGGCTGTGTGCGGGTGGAACATTGGGATTGGCTGGTTTCGTTCGTGCTGGACATGCCCATCACGCAGGTGCACGCACTGGCCAACGGCAGGCGCACCTTCGACGCCCCCGCCCCGCCCATTCCGGTGGAGCTGGGGTATTACACGCGGTTTCCCGATCAGAACGGGCGGATCGTCACCTACCCCGATATCTACGGATTGCGTCCCGCATCCAACCTGCCGGTGGTTGAGGAGGAGGATCGGATCGCCCTTGCCTGCACGCCGCCCCAGCAAGGAGGGTGATCCGGGCGGTCCTTGTCATTCCTTGCGGGATTGATAGTACCGCGCGCAAGCCGCTTCGTGTCCCCGGATCACCCGTTTGCCCGCCAGCGCGCCACGGTGTTCGGTCACCACGGTGCAGCGGTGGGCCCCTTCGCGATCCATTTCATACGTGATGACAACCCAGTCGCGGTCGCGGTGCAACCGATGCGCGCGGGGTGAGTTGGAAAAAAGCGCGGTGAAATGCCAATCGCCTCTTTCGGTATGCAAGACAGGCAGCCGCGCGGACCTGTCCACGTTGAACCGGCGCGGTGTGATCTTCGGTAATGTCCCGGCCTCCGCATCCCTGCGGTATTGGCGGTCAACATCCAGCGTTTCGGCAATCGGCGGGTCCGGCAAGGTCTGCACATGGCTTTGTGGCCTGTGCCGTTTGAGCAATTCGGCCAAGGCGTATTGAACACCCCTGACCCGGCGCGGGCCGAAACCCGGCAGCGCGTCCAGCCGACCGTCATGGGCCGCCACCTCAAGCGCTTCGAGACTGTCGATGCCGAGGGTTTCATGGATGACCGCCGCCAGATGCGGTCCGATCTGTGGCACGGTCTGCAACAGCTTTTCGGGGTCAAGATCACCCCGCAGGGTGTCCAGCAGGCGCAGATGGCCGGTCTGCAGTATCTCGATGATGGCGGCGGCAATCGAAGTTCCGATCGTCGGCAAGGCCTCAAGGTCCTTCGCACCGTTCGACATCAGCAGATCGCGGATCGGAAACGGAAGGCTTTGGATATAGGCCGCCGCTTCGCGGTAGGCACGCACGCGAAAGGGGCCGGCCTGCTGAAGCTCCAGCAGGTCCGCGACTTCGGCAAGCTTCTCGCTCAGCAGGTCGTTTTCAGGGGTGTCGGGCACATGGGCAGGCTGCATCCGCATCTCCGTCACGTTGGGCAGAACCACGGTAGGCCATCTGCACACCGGTGATTTTGACATTCCTCAATGCAGCCATCCCTTCACTGCGTATCATTTGAGCAGAAAGTTATGATTTTCCCGCATAGCGCGAAGAAAGGGCAGATTTCAGCGGATGAGCACGCGAGAATGTAAAATTGGTCCCAAAACGGCCCAAGCTGTTGTAAAAAGGCGGGACGATGTTGGCTGTGACCGCTGCCAAACCTCCCAAGGCCAAAGTCAACACGGCAAGAATTGCGGCTGCCCGGGCACCGTCGGGACATAACCCGTTGCGCGGTGTCTGCAGCCCACAAGGAATGGAGGATCGTATGTGGCAAACCGTGCTCGACCGGATGCTGCGTGTCATGCTGCAGTCTGGAACAATCATCGTGGTGATGCCGGATGGCGTCAGCCACAGCTACGGGGACAAGACGGGCGCGCCGATCACCGTGCGTCTGGAGGACACCGCCACCGTCCGGCAATTGGTGCTGAACCCTGAACTGGCGCTCGGCGAAAGCTACATGAACGGCACCCTGACCATTGACGGTGATCAATTGCAGGACCTTCTGGCCGTGATCGTGCGAAACCAACGCAATGCGGGTCGCATCCCCTGGCGGCAACCGATCGTTAAATTCCGTGATCACCTCAGGCGGTTCACGCAGGACAACATCGTGTCCCGCGCGCGGCAGAACGTGGCCCATCACTATGATCTGTCGGGCAAGCTTTATGACCTGTTTCTGGACGACGACCGCCAGTACTCCTGCGGATATTTCCTGAGCCCGGACGATCCGCTGGAGGTGGCACAGGCCCAAAAGAAGGAACACATCGCCCGCAAACTGATGATCCGGCCCGGCATGCGGGTGCTTGATATCGGATGCGGCTGGGGCGGCATGGCGCTGACGCTTGCGCGCGATCATGGCGCCAAGGTGCTTGGCGTGACCCTGTCAGAGGAACAGCACGCCGAAGCGACACGGCGCGCCAAGCAGGCAGGTTTGGCAGATCAGGTGGAATTCCGGCTGTGCGATTACCGCGAAGTTGACGGTATCTTTGACAGGATCGTGTCCGTGGGCATGTTCGAACATGTCGGCCTGCCCCATTTTGACACCTATTTCCGTACGCTGAGCGACCGGCTTGCGCCGGACGGTATTGCGCTGCTGCATACCATCGGCTGGGCCGGGCCGCCGCATGCCACCAATCCGTGGCTGGCAAAGTACATCTTTCCGGGCGGCTATATCCCGACGCTGTCGGAAATCTCCAAGGCGGTCGAACATGCGCTGCTGTGGCCCGCCGATGTGGAATGCTGGCGGCTGCACTATGCCTATACGCTGCGGCATTGGTATGACCGTTTCGGCGATAATGAAGATGAGGTGCAGGCGCTTTACGATGCGCGGTTTGTGCGCATGTGGCGGTTCTATCTGGCCGCGTGCGAACAGACGTTCCGGCAAGGGCGGCAGGCCGTTTTCCAACTGCAACTGTCGCGCAGCATAGATGCCGTGCCGTTGACGCGGGATTATCTTTATCAGTCGCCCCTTGGCGTGCGGCTGAGCGGGGCTGCGGAATAAGGACCGCGCGCGCCCGAACTGCCCCCGTGGTGTCAGGTGGCGGATGGCTTGTCGGCCACGCCCATGTAGATCACGGACCGCAAGGGCAACGGGCCAAAGACGAAATCAACCCGACGGTTGATGCCACGCGGCCCCAGACCTGTCGTGGGGCCAACCTGCAATCCAGCCTGCATCAGCGCATCCGACAACTCATGTGGTTTGATGAACATCGCCGGGTCATGTGTCCCCTTTGGCAGCAGGCCCAGTATGTCTTCGGCCACCGTGATCGTCGCAAGGCGCGCCACCCAGTTGCGGTTGATCGTATCGTAAAGAAACATCCCGCCGGGTTTGAGCACGCGCGCGACCTCTGCCACGACCTTCGCCAGATCGGTCACATGCTCCAGCACATCCACACAGACCACCGCGTCAAAACTGGCGTCTGCATATGGCAGGGCTTCGCCCACGCCTACGTCATAGCGGATCGATTGGCCCACTGCCGACGCCCGCGCGCGCGCGGCTTCGATGGCTTGTGCGGCCGGGTCGATCCCGGTGACGGATGCCCCCTTTTTCGTCAGTGCTTCGGCCATGAACCCACCTGCGCACCCCAGATCCAGCACCGTCTTGCCGGCCCAGTCGATATGGCGGTCAAACCATTTCAGGCGACCCGGCACGAGGTTCTTCAGCGTCCGCACCCAGCGGATATCGTCCGACCACCACTGCGCCGCGACATCGTCATAGATTTCGAGGTTATTGCGTTTTGCGTCGGCCATCGAATTCCCCTTTCCTGCGGGATGGAATGGCATAGGGCACATCCTGTTTATAGGCACGGAAGCGGTCCCCATAGCGTTTCTCGAACCGGCGTTCCTTGAGTTTCGGCGCGGCGAGGCAATACGCGGTCAGTGTCACCGCCAGCGCCAGTTGGTCAGGCGTCCACACCGGCACGGTCCAGAGCGTCAGGGCGAAGGCCACGTAGATCGGTTGCCGGATCACGCGGAACAGGCCGCCAGTCGGCATGTCCGGGAAGCGTGGTTTGATGTTCTGCAACAGCGACATCCAGCCCAGCGCGCCTGACTGCACTTCGGCCCCCGCGTCAAAGCTGGCCTTCATCAACAGCAGCCAGGACAGCGCATAGGCGGAGGTGACAGCCCACAGCACCCATCCCTCTGCACGCCACCAGACGATGCCGCTGGGCGTCCAGAGGGCGAAGAGGAGAAGGAGTTGCAGCGACGCGATGATCGCATAGGTCGTTGTGCTGAGCGTTTGCCCATGCGGCCCCGGCACCACCTGCGCCAGCCAGCGCCCGCCGGGCCCCGACAGCAGCAGCGAATGCACCAGCGGGAACTGCAGCACAAGGACCGCGTTCACAAGCGCCGCTTGGGGCCATGGCACGGTGCCAAGGCTCCGGCTCATCCCGAAGTACATGGCCACGACCATCGCCAGAACCGCCGCAGCGAAGATCAGGTGCACGGCCATGCCAAACGCCAGTGCCAATGCAATGCGGCTCCGCCCCGGCGGCGGCTTGAGTGCACCGCGCACAAGGGCGATCAGCCGTTGGATGTTGGTTTGGGTGGTCATTTTCCTGCGTGTCCGGGATGTCGAGCGGGGCCCATCGCACCAACAAATAGCGGCGATTCAGACGAAACAAGACGATTTGCGCGACGAAACGACGCGAAAGTGCATAAAACAGCGGGGAAATGAGCGCAGGTTGGGCACGTCCATCAAGGCGCGGCCGTAGGTTGTCCTTCGGTGCCGGTCCACCGTGCGGGGGTCAGCCGCGAAACGGCATGACTTGCGATTACAAACGTGTGCCCTAGGCTACCGTCGCGCGTTTGCGCGCGGCGCGCAATGCTTCGCTGAGCACGGCACGGTCGCCGATGTGGTTGGCAAGGATCAGGATCAGCCGGGCGTTCAGCGCATCGCTTTGATCCTTGTCGAGGTCCTGATGCGCGCCCAGCAGTTCATCATAGAACCCGTCCGGATCGGTGATGTTCGGTTCAAGGTTGAGTGTCATGGTGTCCCTTTCTGGCCGATTGCCCGCCGCAGGGCACCGGCAACATCATCGGCACTGGCGTGTGACCATCGGGCGGTGACGTGCTGGTCGGGCCGGATCAGGTATATCGCCTGTGCCTGCGCGCCCAGATACCTGTCGGCCAGCGCATCGCCCACCGCATCGCGCGTGGTGTCGAGTTGCAGCCCGTGAACGGCGATGCCATCCACCTCCGCCACTTCGGGCAGCGGACAATTGAGCGCAAGCAACGTGAACCGCCCCTGCAACCTGTCCAGCAGGAAACCGTCGCGCAAGGGCGCATCCACACAAGGGGCGCCCACGCGTGTGCGTGTCGGCGCATCAGCCATATCCGCCCCGTTCAGCGGCAACCCATCATAGACACACGGAACCGACAGCCGACCTGAGTTGACAAGCGGGCGCGCAAAGGCATGGTCCCGCGCCAGTTCCAGGACCGCGTTGCGAAAGATCTTGCTGGTCTCGCTCTTGGGGGTCAGGAAATCCGTGGCGCGGGTTGAATTGAGGATGTTTTCATCTGCCCCGTGCACCCGTTCATCGGAATAGCTGTCCAGCAGGCTGTCGGGGGCCAGCCCCCGGATCACCAGGTCCAGCTTCCATGCAAGGTTTTCAGCATCCTGAATGCCGGAATTGGCCCCGCGCGCCCCGAAAGGGGACACCTGATGCGCCGCATCACCTGCAAAGATCACGCGGTCATGGCGAAACTTCTCCATCCGGCGGCACTGAAAGGTATATATCGACGTCCATTCCAGTTCATAGGGCACGTCCTGTCCCAGCATCGCATCGACACGGGCGCGGATATTCTCTTCTTTCAGCTCGTGCGCGCGGTCGATGTCCCAGCCCAGTTGAAAGTCAATCCGCCAGATGTCATCGGGTTGCTTGTGCAGCAAGGCCGACGCGCCGCTGTCCTTGAAGGGCGGCTCAAACCAGAACCAGCGTTCGGTGGGGAAATCGGCGGTCATTTTCACATCGGCAATGAGGAAATTATCCTCGAACACCCGGCCGTCAAAGCTGAGCCCCATCATGTCGCGGATCGGAGAGCGCGCGCCATCACAGGCAATCAGCCAATCCGCTTCGATCTGGTAGGGTCCGTCGGGCGTGCCGATGTCCAGCGCGACGTGATCGTCATGCTGCGCCATCCGCGTGACCGCGTTCCGGCCGCGGATTTCGATGGGTGCGCCCTGCGATTGCGCCACGCGGATTTCATCCACGAGGAATTTTTCGAAATAGGGCTGTTGCAGGTTGATGAAAGCGGGAAACTTGTGCCCCGCTTCTGGCTGCAGGTTGAATTCGAACACCTTGTCGTCGCCGTGAAACACCTTGCCGACGTTCCAAACGACACCCTTGTCCACCATGGTCTGCCCGGCCCCCAGACGGTCGGCAATCTCAAGCGTGCGCTTGGCAAAGCAGATCGCGCGGCTGCCCTGCCCGACGCCTTCGTGATCATCCAGCACCAATACAGGCGTTCCCTTGCGCCCCAGATCAAGGGCCGTGGCCATGCCGATGGGGCCGCCGCCGACGATCACGACCGGGTGGCGCTGCGCCCGCGCACCTTGCGCGGCTACTTTTTCATAAGGATAAAGCTTGAAGGCAATGTCGTAGCGCACATCGACCATTTGAAGTCCTCCCATTCAATCAAGGCGGGGAAATTTTCAAAATTTCCGACCGTTTCTTTCAAAGAAACCGACGCCTAGCCCTGCAACTGCTCCCACATTTCAAGGTCGCGCTTGTCGGTCCAGATGCGCGGGTGCCAGATGCCGCGCGCCTCGTCGTAGGCGCGGCTGACGTTGAAGGGCAGGCAGTGTTCGTAGATGGCGTAGTCCTTGAACTTGGGATCACATTCGGCGCGCACGGCATCCCATGCGTCCTTGAGGGTGCCGCCCCGTGTCGCGACCTTTTGTGCAGGCCGGTAGGTGCTGTCGACGAAATCCCGCGTGCTGGCGATGGCGCTCGCCACCGCGTCCTTGCCGATCAGCGCACCGCCGCGACCGGGGGCAATCGCGTCCACGTCATAGGCCGCGATCCGGTCCAGCGTACCGCCCCAGTCACCGAAATACCCGTCGCCGCAATAACAGGCGGAATGGTCCTCCACGATGTCGCCGGTGAACATGACGTTCTGGTCGGGTACATGGATCACCGCATCGCCCGCCGTATGCGCCCGCCCGATATGTTTGATATCGACCCGGCGATTGCCCAGATAGACAGTCATGCTGTCGGAGAAGGTGGTGGTGGGCCAGGTCAGGCCGGGGATGCTTTCGTACCCTTCGAACAGGCGCGGAAACCGCTGGAATTCGCTGTCCCAGTCTTCCTGTCCGCGTTCGGCCACCATGGCGCGGGCGGCGTCCGACATGATGATCTGATCGGCGCCAAAGGCCGACGCCCCCAGCACCCGCACCGCATGGTAATGGGTCAGCACCACGTGGGTGATGGGCTTGTCGGTGACCTCGCGCAGCTTGTCGATGACCTTCTGCGCCAGACGCGGGGTTGCCTGCGCCTCCACGATCATCACGCTGTCATCGCCGATGATCACCCCCGAATTCGGGTCCCCCTCGGCGGTGAAGGCCCAAAGCCCTTCGCCGATCTCGTCAAAGGTGATGTTCTTTTCGGTCATGTCGTCTTGCGACGCGAATGCCTTTGCCATGTCTGTTGTCCTGTCTATGTGCCTGCGTATGGGTCTTTCAGCGCGGGCAGAACCTTGCCAATGCAATCGCCGAACCCGATCTTGTATCCGTCACCCTGTGCGGCCCCATGCAGGCCCAGCGTGTCGTTGTCTTCGATAAAGCTGCGGGTCTCTCCGGTGTCGAGCGTGATCGGCTCCTTGCCGCCCCAGCTCAGTTCCAGCAGCGCGCCGCGGTTTTCTTTTTCTGGTCCGGAAATCGTGCCGGACCCCAGCAGATCGCCTGTGCGCATCGGGCAGCCTGAGGTGGTGTGATGCGCCAGTTGCTGAGCGGAGGAATAGTACATTTCGTTGTAGTTGGTGCGCGCGATGGTGCTGGGTGCCGCGCCTTCGGGGGCGAGCGTGACGCTCAGATCAATGTCATACAGCATTGGACCTGCGTCCTTGAGATGGTCGAGCAATTCAAACTCGCGCGCGGGCGTGTCGCAGCGGAAAGGTTCCAACGCGGCGCGCGTGACGATCCACGGGCTGATGGTCGTTGCCGTCGCTTTTGCCTGAAAGGGCCCGAGCGGCTGGTATTCCCACGCCTGAATGTCGCGCGCGGACCAGTCGTTCAGCAGGACATAGCCAAAGATGTTCTGATCCGCCTGCGCCACGCTGATCGGCCCGTCGCTGGGCGTGCCGACAATCGCGCCCATCTCAAGCTCGATATCAAAGCGGCGGCTGGGCAGGAAGGCGGGCATGTCATGGTCGGGTGATTTCAACTGCCCCCACGGACGGCGGATATCCGTTCCCGACACCACGACCGACGATGCCCGGCCGTTGTAGCCAATCGGCAGGTGCAGCCAATTCGGCGGCAAGGCGTTTTCCGCGCCCCGGAACATGGTGCCGACGTTCGTTGCGTGGTGACGCCCAGAATAGAAATCGGTGAATTCCGCCACGGTGAAGGGCATGTGCATCCGCGCCTCCGCCGTCGGGACCAGATGGGGGGCAATCGTGGCCTGATCCGCCGCATCCGCCGCGAGCATGTCGGTCAAACGCGTGCGCAACGCGCTCCAGACTTTAGGCCCCGCCGCCATGACGGCATTCCAGCCGGGTGCCGCAAAAAGTGTGCCCGCGCCCAGATCAAGCAACCCAGCCTCTTCCAGTGCGGCCATATCAAGGATCATGTCCCCGATGGCAACGCCGCAACGCGCTTCAAGCCGGTTGGTGGAAAACACGCCATAGGGCAGATTGTTCAGCGGGAAATCAGTTTCCGCAGTGTTGGCGCTTTCCACCCATGACGGGATCAGTTTTGTCATCGTTTCTCTTTCCGTTCAGGTTGGGGGCGCATCAGGCTGCCGGTCGGGGTGGGCTGCGGCGATGGCGGGATGCGCGAGGCAGGCCGCCTCCACCCGGCGGATATGTGGGTATGGCGTCAGGTCCAACCCCCAGCGACGTGCATTGTAGACCTGCGCGGTGGTGCACAAATCGGCCATTCCGGGTGTGTCGCCAAAGGCAAATTCGGTATCGGGATCAAGCTGCTGCTCCAGCGCGGCAAACCCTTCGGCCATCCAGTGACACATCCAGTCCTGCGCCTGCTCCGGCGTTGCGCTAAAGCGCGCCTTGAGTTGACCGATGACCTTGAGGTTGTTGACCGGGTGAATGTCCATCGCCGTGATCAGCGCCGCCGCCAGCACCCGCGCGCGCTGCGCGGCATCACCGGGCAACATCGGCGGATCGGGGTAATTGGCGTCGAGGTAATCAATGATTGCAAGGCTTTGGGTCAGCACCGTGCCGTCCTCCAGCACCAGTGCGGGCACGCCGCCACTGGGGTTCAGCGCCAGAAAGTCGGCGCTGCGCTGATCCCCCCCGACCAGATCGACCGGCACGGTGTCATAGGCGACACCCTTGAGGTTCAGCGCCGCGCGCACCCGGTAGGACGTGGTGGATCGCCAGTAGGAATAAAGCTTCATTTCTTGCCCGGCGTGCCGTCGAACTTCTTTTCCAGGCTCTCCCAGCAGTCGATGTAATCGTCCTGCAACGGTGCCTCCTTGCCTGCGAATTCGGTCAGGTGCTGGGGGAACCGCGTCTCGAACATGAAGGACATGGTGTTGTCCAGCTTCTCGGCCTTCAGGTCGGCGTTGGATGCGCCCTCGAACGCGTTCTTGTCCGGTCCGTGCGGCAGCATCATGTTGTGCAGACTGACGCCACCGGGGATGAACCCTTTGGGCTTGGCGTCGTACTGGCCATAGATGTTGCCCATCAGTTCGGACATGATGTTCTTGTGATACCACGGCGGGCGGAACGTGTCTTCGGCCACCATCCAGCGTTCGCGGAACAGCACGAAATCGATGTTCGCTGTGCCCGCCTGACCGGACGGGGCCGTCAGTACGGTAAAGATCGACGGATCGGGATGATCGAACAGGATCGCGCCAACCGGGCAATAGGTGCGCAGGTCGTATTTCACCGGCGCGTAATTGCCGTGCCAGGCGACCACGTCCAGCGGGCTTTGGCCGATGTGCGTCTGGTGGAACTGGCCGCACCATTTCACCGTCACCACCGATGGCACCTCGCGGTCCTCGAAGGCGGCGACGGGCGTCTTGAAATCACGCCGGTTGGCCATGCAGTTCGCGCCGATGGGCCCCCTGCCCGGCAGTTCGAATTTCTGACCGTAGTTCTCGCAGACGAACCCGCGACACGGCCCTTCCAGCACCTCGACCCGGTAGAGCAGGCCGCGCGGGATGATGGCGATTTCCTTGGGCTCAAGATCAATGATCCCCAGTTCGGTGCAGAACCGCAGGCGGCCTTCCTGCGGGACGACCAGCATCTCGCTGTCGGCGGAATAGAAATAGCTGTCGGTCATGCTTTGCGTGACCAGATAGATATGGGTCGCCATGCCCACCTGCGTGTTCACGTCTCCCGCGGTGGTCATCGTGCGCATGCCGGTCAGCCAATCCAGCGGTTCATCGCTGTGCGGGACCGGGTCCCAGCGGTATTGACCGAGGCTGGTTACATCCGCCACCACATTGGGCGCGGATTTCCAATAAGGCAGGTCGATCCGTTCGTACCGATGCGAATGTTTCACCGATGGCCGGATGCGATAGCACCACGTGCGTTCGTTCTGGTGGCTGGGCGCGGTAAAGGCCGTCCCGCTGAGCTGTTCGCCGTAAAGGCCATAGTTGCACTTTTGCGGGCTGTTCATGCCCTGCGGCAGCGCACCAGGCAGGGCCTCGGTCTCGAAATCATTGCCGAAACCGGGCATGTATCCTTCATGCGGGCCTGCCAGAGACGGCGCTTGTATCATGTGTGATGGGGTTGTCTGCGTGTTCATGTCATCCTCCCAATCCAGTTCGTACCCGGCTATCAGTTACTTTTGTAACTAACAACACCCTGCCCCGGCAATCCCGGTCCACAGCGGGACCCGTCAGGCAAAGAGCGCCGCATGCCGGTCCCTGAGAATGTTCTTTTGCACCTTGCCCATGGTGTTGCGCGGCAATTCGTCCACGACAAAGACCGCCTTGGGCTGTTTGAAACGCGCAAGATCGTCGCGCAGGCCAGCCATGATTGCATCCTGCGTCACCGGCTGCCCGGTCGCGCCCACCACCACGGCCACGACCGCTTCGCCGAAATCGGGGTGCGGCACACCGATCACGGCGCTTTCCACCACGCCGGGCAGATCATCGATCAGCCCTTCGATCTCCTTGGGATAGATGTTGTACCCTCCCGAGATGATCAGGTCCTTCTGCCGCCCGACAATATGCACGTAGCCGTCTGCATCCACCCGCCCCAGATCCCCGGTGATGAAGAAACCGTTTTCCCGCAATTCGGCGGCGGTCTTGTCCGGCATCCGCCAGTAGCCTGCAAAGACGTTCGGGCCGCGCACCTCGAGCACGCCAATCTCTCCCTCCGGCAGCGGCGCGCCGGTTTCGGCCTCCGTCACGATCACCTCCACCCCCGGCAGGGCAAAGCCCACCGTACCGGGACGGCGTTCGCCCGCATAGGGATTTGAGGTGTTCATGTTGGTTTCTGTCATGCCGTACCGTTCAAGGATGGCATGGCCGGTTACCGCCTGCCACTGTGCATGGGTCTCTGCCAGCAGCGGGGCAGAGCCGGAGACGAACAACCGCATGTCGCGCGCGGCATCTGCAAGGCCGGGCTGTTCCAGCAGCCGCACATAAAAGGTCGGCACACCCATCAGCACGCTGGCCCGCGGCATCTGCGCGACAACCGCCGCGGCATCGAAACCGGCCATGAAAATACATGCCCCGCCCGCAACCATGGTGATGTTCAGCGCCACGAAAAGCCCATGCGTGTGAAAGATTGGCAGCGCGTGGATCAGCACGTCATCGGCGCGGAATTGCCAGTATTCCGTCAACGTCCGCGCGTTGGATGCCAGCGCCTCATGCGTCAGCATCGCCCCTTTTGAGCGGCCCGTCGTGCCCGATGTATACAGGATCGCCGCCAGATCATCCGCGCCGCGCGCGACGGCGTCGAACCCCGGCGTCTGCGCGTCGCGGGCCTGCACCAGCGAACCACCTTCATCCGGGCCAAGGGTCAGGACCGCTGCCACCCCGCTTGCATCGGCAACCGGTGAGAGGTCTTCCACCCGGTCAGGATCACACACCAGAACGCGCGGGGTCGCGTCACCCAGGAAATACGCAAGTTCTGTCGCCGTGTAGCCCGTGTTCAGCGGCAGGAATACTGCGCCTGCCAGCACCACGCCGACGTAAAGCTCCACCA
The DNA here is from genome assembly GCF_041281685.2 of Sulfitobacter rhodophyticola. GTDB lineage: Bacteria > Pseudomonadota > Alphaproteobacteria > Rhodobacterales > Rhodobacteraceae > Sulfitobacter. Next base: position 158,543 of record NZ_CP166251.2, read on the forward strand.
TCGCCTGCGTCTTGGGGGCCTGTACCGCTATCCGGTCCCCCGGCCTGACCCCCAGATCAACCAACGCCTTGGCCATCTGTTCCGCCCGGTCAAAGAACATGCCGTATGTGGTCGTCTGACCTGATACCGGGTTCAGCAGAAACGGCGCATCCTCCGCGCCGACGCTGGCGCGGCGTAATTGCTGGGCAAGGTGGTTCTGTTCGTACATCACATGGTCCTTCTTCGCATCGCACGGCATTTCCCCCGCGCCGCGTTTTCAGGACCGTAGCTGTCTCGGGGGGCCGGGGGAACATTGATCTGATCGCTGCGGCGTGTTCACGCGGCGCGGTCTTGCCCGACCAATGCCAGCACAGATGCCTTGAGCATCTCTAGTCGGTCTTCCAGCGCCTTGCGGCTGTCCACGCCGTATTTGGCGTTGATGCTGCTGGCGTAGATGAAGTCGCCCAAGACAGCCACTTGCGGGCGGACCGGATGCCCCTCAGGCAGGTTCCGTTCCAGCAATGCTGTAAATCGCGTGGCCCAATCGCGCGCGGCTTCGGCCAGTTCCTCCGCCGCGACCCGGTGCACGCCTTCCAGCAGTTCCGCCGCTTCGGGGGAGGTGCGTGCAAAGTCGTACCATCCCAGCGGCACCAGCCTGAAGAACGCGTCCAGATGCGCCTCCAATCCGTCGCAGGTTGCCCAGGCGTCCTGCACGGCGGCATCGGTTTCAGCCATGGACAACCGGACCGCCGCGCGCAGCACCTCGTCCTTACCCGCATAGGCGTTATAAAGCGTCTGGCGCGCCACCCCGGCTTCGCGGGCGATGTCGGCCATGGTGGTCTTGGCAACGCCGTAACGGGCGAAAACCTGCCGTGCGGCTTCGATCAATTTGCGGTCACGGTCGGTCATTGCGCTATCTTCAAGGAAATAAGCATCTTGTCAAATTGGACATATCGACTATATCTGTCCAAGCGTCAATCAGGGAGAAGCCGCATGAAACTCACTGTGAATGGCACCGAACATACCGTGGATGTCGAACCCGACATGCCGCTGTTGTGGGTGCTGCGGGACGAACTGGGCATCACCGGCGTGAAATATGGCTGTGGCATCGCGCAATGCGGGGCCTGCACCGTGCATGTGGACGGCGTTGCCGTGCGCAGTTGCCAGATCACCGCCGACGCGCTTGACGGCAGTGAAGTCACCACCATCGAAGGGCTGGGCACGCCCGATGCGCTGCACGCCTTGCAGGAGGCATGGATCGAACATCAGGTCGCCCAATGCGGCTATTGCCAGTCCGGCCAGATCATGCAGGCCGCGACGCTGCTGGACCTCAACCCGATGCCCGGCGATCAGGACATCGACGAAGCGATGAGCGGCAATCTTTGCCGATGCGGCACCTACCCCCGCATCCGCGCCGCCATCAAGACCGCCGCCACGAAGATGCAGGGAGCCTGATCATGGGACGTGCCAGAACAATCACCCGCCGTGCCTTTCTGATCTCCTCCGCCGCCGTGATGGGCGGCGTCGCCTTCGGCACCTATGCCGTCAAACGCCCACATGACAATCCGCTGGCCCAAGGGCTTGGCGACGGCGAAGCGACCTTCAATCCTTTCGTCAAGATCACCGACAGCGAGATCACCCTGATCGTGCCCCACGCCGATACCGGACAGGGGGTGCAATCCGCGCAAGCGCTGCTGATCGCGGAAGAACTGGACGTTGACCCCAATGCGGTCACCCTGTCTTTCGGCCAGCCGAGTGCGGCCTATTACAACACCGGCTTTGCCGCCGATGGCGTGCCGTTCCAGGCCTTCGACAAAAGCCTTGCCGCCGAAACGATGCGCAGTATCGCGGGCGGTGCAATCAAGGTGATCGGTTTGCAGGGTACGGGCGGTTCCACTTCCATGCCTGACCAATACGTCAAGCTGCGCAGCGCGGGCGCGGTTGCGCGCGAGACGCTGAAACTGGCGGCAAGCCAGCAAAGCGGCGTTCCCGTGGCCAGTCTCAAGACCGAAAACGGTGCTGTGATCCTGCCGGATGGCACATCCCTGCCCTATACCGCCCTTGCCGCGGCTGCCGCAGACATTGAACCGGTGGCAGACGTGCCGCTGCGCGATCCGTCCACATGGCGTCTGATCGGCAAGGACGTGATGCGCGTCGACATTCCTGCCAAAAGCACCGGCACCGAACGATACGGCATTGACGTCCAGCTTGACGGCATGGTGCATGCCGCCGCGCGTCTGTCGCCCCGCCGCAGCCCTGCGGCCAGCCACAACGATACCGCCGCGCGGGGCATGCGCGGCGTGTCGGATGTGCTTCCGGTGACCCATGGCTTTGCAGTCATCGCCGACAACACGTGGCGCGCGATGCAAGGCGCGCTGGCGCTGGACATCGATTGGGAACCTGCCCCCTACCCCGCCGAACAGGACGCCCATTGGGCCGAGGTCGCCGCCAGCTTCGTGCCGGAACGGCTGGACGCCGAATGGCGCGCGGACGGCGATGTGGAGGCAGCCCTTGAAGGTGCGACCCTAGTCGAGGCCGAATACCGCGCGCCCTATGTCGCCCATCAGCCGCTTGAGCCGCTGAGCGCCGTGATCCGCGCCGACGACACCGGCGCGGAGGTCTGGGCCGGTCATCAGGTGCCCCGTTTCGTGCAAAGCAAGGTCGCCGCCATCGTCGGCTGCGCGGCCGAGGACGTTATCTTTCACAACCAGATGACAGGCGGCAGCTTTGGCCACCGGCTGGAATTCGACAACATCACCGTCGCCGCCGAAATCGCGGCGCAGATGCGTGGCACGCCCGTCAAGCTGACTTTCAGCCGGGAGGAAGACTTCGCGCAGGATTATCCCCGCCACATCGGCATGTCGCGGTCTGTCGGCGTGGTGAACGACGGCAAGGTCGACGGCTGGTCGCTTGATATCGCGTCGCCATCGGTGCTTGGCTCCCAAGGCGGGCGCCTTGGCGCGCCGATGCCCGGACCGGACATGCAGATCCCTGCAGGCGCGTGGAACATGCCTTACGCGATCCCGAACCTGCGCGTGCGCGCCTACCGCGTGCCGGAACTGGCGCCGGTCAGTTCCTGGCGGTCCGTCGGCGCGTCCTCTGCCGGGTTCTTCGCGGAAAGCTTTCTGGATGAACTGATCCACGCCGCGGGTGCCGATCCGTTGGAAGAACGCCTGCGCCTGATCAACAACGACGTGCACCGCAAGGTGCTTGAAGCGGTCGGGGACATGTCGAACTGGGGCAGCGCCCTGCCCGAGGGCAGCGGGCGCGGCGTGGCACTGGTGGAGTCCTTCGGCGTGCCTTGCGCGCAGGTGGTCGAGGTGACGATGACCGGGGATGGCATCAAGCTGAACCGTGCCTTTGTCGCGGCGGACGTGGGGCAGATCATCGACCCGGTGAACCTTGATGCGCAGCTTTCCGGCGGCTGCATCTGGGGGCTGGGCCATGCGATGAATTCGGAAATCACCTATTCGGACGGAATGGCGGAGCAGGAAAACTTTTATGTCCACGATGCGATGCGTATGCATCAATGCCCCGTGATTGAGACCCGCGCACTGGAAAACGGCGCGGACATCAAGGGGGCGGGCGAACCCGGCGTGCCCCCGGCGGCCCCCGCGCTCAGCAACGCGATCTTTGCCGCCACCGGCACCCGCCTGCGGGAAATGCCGTTCCACAACCACATCGATTTTGCCTGAAAGCGCGCCTGATGGAAAAAGCACCCGCCCCCTACCGCCTTGCCGCGTTCTTCGTGCTGATCAGCGCGGTCCTGCATCTGCTCGCCTTCACGGTCGGGGGGTTCGGCACCGTGCCACTGCTACTGATCCCGGTGGGCGTGCTTTATCTCCTGATCGCGGCGGGACTGAACCGGGGCAAACGCTGGCTGGCGTGGATTGCGTTCTTCGTGATGGGCATCGGTGGTTCGGTTGCCCTTGCACTGTCATTCGGTGCGGGGCCGGTGCCAGGCTGGTGGTACCTTGGCATTTCAGCTGCCGACTGGTGCGCGGCACTTTTGCTGTTTGCTGGCCTGTGGCGTGCGGCTGACCCCGTTCCGAATATGCCCTGATCGTGTCGGCTATCGAAATGCCCCTCGTGACACCTGCCCGGTAGTTGGGTGGCGTGTCAACGCTATCCCGGACAATCAGCTTGCGACCCAACGGCTCAGGACTACACTGACGCTCAGGGGTGGTCTCTGCCGTGGCGGGGCGGTCTCAGGATGCCGCGGACGGGCGACCGGGCAGGGAACGAAAGAACACGTGGCACCATGAAGATCAGCATTGTCATTCCGACACGGGAACGGGCGCAGTACCTGCTGCAATCCGTTCAGACCGCGCTTGCCATCGACGACCCGGATCTGGAAATCGTGGTCAGTGACAATGCCAGCATGGACGGCACGGATGACCTGATGCGGCAGTTCGATGATCCAAGGCTTGTCTACGTCAACACCGGGGCGCGGCTTTCGATGCGCCAGAACTTCGAATACGCGTTCAATGCCTCCACCGGAGCGTACCTTGTGTTTTTCGGTGATGATGATGGCATCCTGCCGGGCCAGTTCCGGTTCCTCCGCGCGCTTGTGGAAAAGCACAAACCCGATGGGTTGAGCTGGCGCAAGGCGACATATGGCTGGCCGGTTGAGGGATATGGGAAGAAGACTGGCGGCATCCGGTTCTACCGCGACAGCTGTTTTGGGGGCGCACAGTCCTACAAGGGCCGGGACAATCTGACCAAGCTGCTGACGGCGGATGTGACCGCACTGCGCCCGGTGCCGGACATCTACCATGGCTGCCTGTCCCGTGACTACATGATCCGGACATCGATGGATTCAGAAACGGTGTTTGACAGCACCATTCCGGACGTGAACCTGACCTACCGGGCGATCCTGAAGGACGGCGATTTCATCCACGTCGACCACCCCCTGTCGATCAACGGCTACAGCCCCGCCAGCACGGGGGGTGGTTTCGGGGCGGAGCAAAAGGGCCAATCCACGACCCAGACCGCGCAGACCTTCGCGTCGGAAAACCAGACTGATCGGATGGGCGATGTGCTGCCCCACGCAGGGTCCGTGCCGTTGGCATTCTTTTCAACGCTGGAGACATTGCGCCGCAACCATGGGCTGGAACGCTTTGAGCCGGATTACACAAGCTGGTACCGTTTCGTCATGGGTGTCAGCGGCTCAAACCCCGTGCTGGCCGACAAGCTGCGCGGCATACTGGAGGGCCACGCAACGGCCACAGGCACCCAGCCCGCATTGAACGCAGCCCTTGCCGGACCCCGCCGTACCAAGCGCAGCAAACGCGAACGTCTGACGCGGGTCGCGGATCAATTTCACAGCTTTCGGCTGTCTGCCGCAGACGGTACTGAGAACACCATTCTGACGGCTGCACACACGATGGACGCGGTCCTTGGCGATGATCTCGGCGCGGTCTTGTCGGGGGGAATGACCCGCCGCACAGCATGGAAAGCGGCCAAGCGTCGGTCCAAGAGGTTTCAGCGCCAGCTATAGTCAGGCAATCCGTTTGAGGAACCCGTCGTGCGCGACTGTCACGAGCAGTTTGGCCGGAATGCTCTTGTCGATCTCGAATTCATCGTGGGTCTTGAGGTAATCCCAGACGGCGGTCTTGGGGTTGTTGCCCGGACCCCATGACCGGTCGGGGTATTCATCTGCGGGCATATCCTCAATCAAGGTATCGAAGACCACGCAATAGCTGCCAACCGAGGTAAGCGGCGCGTAAAGTTCCAACTCACTGCGGACATGGTCGTGGGTGTGGTTCGAATCCAGACAGACCAGTACGCGCTTGTACCCCTCCGCCGCCTTTTGGACCTGCGCGAAGATATCCACGTCAATGCTGGAGCCTTCGATCATCTCGATACGTGACGCCATCGGGTGTTCCAGTATCGCGCTTTTGTTGTGGGCGCGGATGTCGATGTCGATGCCCAGAACCTTGCGCACGGACTTGGCCGGGTCCATCGTGGTGCCCGCCTCAATCGCGTCGCACATGTCCAGCAGCGCCAGCATGGAGGCGCTGAAGATCAGCGACCCGCCATGGGCAATCCCGGTTTCGATGATCAGGTCCGGTTTGACGGACCAGATCAGCTCCTGCATGGCCATGATGTCCTGCGGATACTGGATGATCGGGCGGTCCTGCCAGTGGAAGTTGTAGGAATACTTTGGCCCGGTTGTCGCCTGAAGAAAGGACATGGCCAGATCGTTCAGCGGCTTATTGTCCATCATGTCCGAGATACGCCCGGCGATCTCTTTCTTGAATTCGGTCATTTTCCTACCTCAACATATGTAAATGCGTTGTCTGACATCTGCCGGATTTCCGCGCTGTAGTTTGGGTTCATGATCAGGATCCTTGCGGCGGGTGGCAAGCCCGGCAAGACGTCCTGCGGCGCGCGTACCTGCAAGCCCGTCCCGGCCAGATAGCGTTGCTGCTTGTTTGGATTGATGTCGATCACGGCCTTGACAGGCGCCCCTGCGCGGGCCGCAAGCAAGGCATAGATCACCCCCTTTGACGCACCGCCCCAGATGACGTCCGCTGGCGTCGTCGTGGCCGCGATGTCGTCCAGCGTCTGGGTGAAATCGTCGGGGAACGGGGCCGTATTTGCCGGGTCATATTCCGGGGGGCGCAGGCTCCCCAGATCGGCGATGACATAAAGGTATTGCCCCCCGAAACACCGGCCCATTGTCATTACGCTGCCGAACATCTTGCCGAAGTCGGACAGGCGGAAGTAATTGACGTGTTCGTAGAAGATATCGAACCAACAGCGCCCTTCGCAGATCCAGTCAAGGCACGGCACTTCGATATAGATCAGGCCACCGCCCCCGTTGGCATCGCGCAACTGGCACAAGAACGCATAAGGGTCGGGGATGTGTTCAAGCACGTGGCGCAGGATCATTCCGCGCGCCTCAAGTCCCAGTTCGGGACCGAAATAGCATTTCTCGATCAGGGGGTTATCGCCTTCGTACGTTGGGTCAAACCCGGTGATGGAGACGCCGCGATCTGCCAGCATCTCAAGAAACGTGCCCTTGCCGCAGCCGACTTCGACCAGATTGTCCGACCCCATATGCCTGGTAATCAGGTCGGCGGCCCACTCCAGATGCGCCCGGAATGGCGCGCTGTTGGCCTGTTCGTTCTGATAGGACGCGTCATAATCCACCAGCGCCGGGTCAAAGGCATCGTTGCGCACCAGACCGGTCGTCAAATCCTCCACCAGGCGGATATCGCCCTTGGGGCAATTCCGCGCGTCCTCAACGCTGGCGTACATGCGGTTCTGAAAGACGGGAAAGCCGTCCTGAGAATAGAGCAGACGTGTGGTCGGTGCCTGTGTCATGCCTGCGCTTCCGTCCTGATGCCGACAACGACCGGTGGGTCAGTCAGATTGTCGGGACGCGCGCCGAATTTCAGCAGGTCGCGGTGGCCGTACTGGTCGGCAATGCCCTCTGCGATGCTGCGAATGGTGACGCCGTTGCCGCTGCAGATGTTGGTGGCACCCACACGCGGGCTGAGGATGTCCTTGACCAACATCGCTGCCGCGTCTTCAACATCCATGTAATCGCGAAGAGCGGTGCCGCTGGTCAGTTCCGCCGCCTGCCCCGCGCGCATCTGCTGGTGCAGGTAGGGCACAAGGCGGCGTGGATCCTCCCGCGCGCCGTAAAGATAGAACAACCGTGCCCAGAGAAAGTCCACCTCCGTCGTCGCGAACCACGCCGAAAGCATGGTGTAGGCAGCAGCCTTGGCAGCGGCATAGGGCGTTTCGGGGGCAAGGGCCGTGTCCGTTGCCAGATGCCCTGCTGTCAGGTCGTACTCAAAACAAGTGCCGACCCCGACAAACCTTGGCAGCTTGGCCGCTGTGGCCCCTTTCGCCATCGCAAGCGTGCCTGCGAGGCAATCAAGGTTGCGTTCCGATGTCAGGTATTTGCCGGGTTCGGCGTACCACGCCAGATGCACCACTGTGTCGATCCCGCACAATTGGTCCTGCCACCATCCCGGCGATTGACCGAACACATCGTCACATTCGACGATCTGCGTATCCAGCCCGTCCAGTCGACCTTGCGTGCCCGGACGGATGATACTGGTGACGCTGTGACCTGCCTCAACAAGTCGACGTGCCACGGGCAACCCGACGAAACCTGTGGCCCCTGTGACCAGCACCCGGCTCATTCAAACACCTTCAGGTTTGGAACGGCGGTCACGAACAACGTGCCGAGCGCGGCAAGATCACTGCATTGGGCCTTCACCTCATCCGCGATGTTCCATGGCAGGATCACCAGATAATCGGGCCTGCGCGCCCGCAGTTCTGAAGGCGCAAGGATCGGGATATGGCTGCCCGGCATCAGTTTGCCGATCTTTGCCGCCGCTGCATCGCAGACAAACGGGATCAGATCGGGGCGAATGCCCGCGTAGTTCATGATCGTGTTGCCCTTTGCTGCCGCACCGTAGGCCGCGACCGACTTGCCGTCTGCCTTGGCCTGCAACAGGAACTGCAGGAAATCATCCTTGATCAGGTCCGCCCTGGCCTGAAAAGACTTGTAGAACCCATCGGTGTCCATGCCACGCGCTTTTTCTTCATCCAGCAGCGCATTGACTGCGCTGGTTTGCACGTGGCTTGCATCCCGATGACATCCAAAAACCCGCAGGCTGCCGCCGTGGGTGGTCAACTCCCCAACATCGAAAACGCGCAGGCCTTGGGCTGCGAACATCTGCTCAACTGTCAGAAGCGACAGGTAGGAGTAGTGCTCATGATAAACCGTATCGAATTGGCAATGCTCGACCAGCCGCATCAGATGCGGGAACTCAAGGGTCACGACGCCCTCTGGCTTCAGGGTCGCCCTCAGCGCAGCGGTGAAATCGTTGATGTCAGGCACATGGGCGTAGACATTGTTGCCCATGATCAGGTCCGCAGGCGCAAGCGTTTGCGCCAAATCCATCCCGAAAAAGTCCTGCACCACCTCAATCCCCAAGGCGCGCGCGGCATCTGCGGTGCTTTGCGTGGGCTCGACCCCGACGCAGGGAATACCTTTTGCCACGAAGTTCTTCAGCAGATAGCCGTCGTTGGAGGCCACCTCCATCACATGACTGTCCGGCCCCAGCGCGAACCGGTCCACGACCATGTCGACATACCGCGCGGCATGATCCAACCAGCCTTGGGAGGTCGAAGAGAAGTACGCATAGTCTTCGGTAAACAGCGCGTCAGAGGCAGCATAATCCTCTGTCTGCACAAGGCGGCAGGTGCCGCAGGCCAACAAGCGCAGCGGGAAGGTCACTTCGGGTTTGTTCAGGTCTGTCGGGGTCAGGTAGGCATTCGATGGCGGCGCAAAGCCCAGATCAAGGAAACGCAGGCTCAAGGGCGTGCTGCAATGCCGACAGTGTTGCGTCATAGCGGGGTTACCACTGATAAGGGCGGTAGGTTCTTATCCCGCTCTGACAAGGTGGCGGGCGGCAAGGGCCAATGGATCGCAAGGTCGGGGTCCATCACGTTCACCCCTCCTTCATGGTCCGCCGCGTAGGGATGGGAGTGCAGATACTGCAGTTCAACCTCGTCCTCAAGCGCCTGAAATCCGTGCGCGAAACCCTGCGGGATATAGACCGAATTGCGCCGCTCTGCATCCAGTTCGACCGTCACATGCTGGCCAAAGGTGTCGGACCCCTGCCGCAGATCGACGATCACATCATATGCGCGGCCCTGCAGGCAGCGCACCAGTTTGACCTCCGCTGCAGCCCCGCGTTGAAAATGCAGCCCCCGCAAAGTGCCAAGCGTCCGCGTGACGGAGATGTTCATTTGCGGCCAGTGGGTGTTGAGGCCATGGCGCGTGAATTCATCGTCGCAGTAGAACCGCGCGAAGAACCCGCGTGCGTCGCCGCGCGGCTCCAGCAGCACTTCGTATGCACCTTCAAGGGGGAGAGGGTCGAAAATCATAAAGCACCGAAGTCCTGAAGCTGTGACGCCGTGACGTCCCTTGCCGCCTCACCTTCATGGACGCGACGGTACCAGCTAATTGTCTTTTCGATCGTTTGCTCAAAGCTCCAGCGCGGCTTGAATCCCAGCAGTGCAGCACTTTTCGCGGAATCGAGGCTGAGCAGTTTTGCTTCATGCACCGCGGTGTCTGAGGACGCGTCACGCCACCCGCCGGGCCAATGGCGCAGGGCTTCGGTGACCAATGCCTCAACCGGGCGCGCATCGGTTGGCGCAGGGCCGAAGTTGAACGCGGACTGGAATGCGGGATCGTCAGAGGTCCACAATCGTTCCGCAAGCGCCAGATAGCCTGCAAGCGGCTCAAGCACATGTTGCCAAGGCCGCACCGATTGCGGGCTGCGCACGATGATGTCTTCGCCTTTTTGCAGGGCGCGGATGATGTCGGGTAGGATCCGGTTTTCCGCCCAGTCGCCGCCACCGATGACATTGCCCGCACGGGCGGAAGCGATGCGTATATGCGTGCCTGCCAGAAACGACTTGCGCCAGCTTGCCACGGCAATTTCCATCGCGGCCTTGCTGGCGCTGTAGGGATCATGCCCACCCAGCGGATGGTCTTCGCCATAGGCGCTGCCGTCTTCGCGATTGTCATATACCTTGTCAGTGGTGACCATCACCACGGCACACGGCCCCGGCAAGTCGCGCAAGGCCTGCATGACATGCAGCGATCCCATGACGTTGGTTTGCCACGTCTCCAGCGGCTCCTGATACGAGGCAAGGACAAGCGGTTGTGCGGCCAGATGGAATACGATTTCGGGCTTCAGCGCGCTGATCCGGCGGGCGACCAGCGCGGCATCACGGATATCGCCAATCATATGATCCAAGTCATCTGCGAGGGCGAGCTGATCAAACAGCGCAGGTGTCGTGTCTGGGACAAGCGCCATGCCTGCAACCTCCGCCCCCAACCGTTTCAGCCAAAACGACAGCCAGCTTCCCTTGAACCCGGTATGCCCGGTGATCAGAACGCGTTTCCCGGCCCAGAATTGGCTCATGCCCAAGTTTTCCAGGGTGCCTTGCCCTTGCTCCAAAGGTCTTCCAGCGTGTTGCGGTCGCGAAGGGTGTCCATTGCCTGCCAGAACCCTTCATGCTTCCAGACCGACAATTGGCCATCCGCGGCAAGCGTTTCCAGCGGGGCCTTTTCAAAGGACGTCTGATCATCCGCGATGCGGTCCAGTACCGAAGGTTCACAAACAAAGAACCCCCCATTGATCCAGCGCCCGTCCCCTTCCGGCTTTTCCTGAAATCGAGAAACGGAAGTGCCATCAAGGACCAAGGCCCCGAACCGGCCTGCGGGCTGGATCGCCGTCACGGTCGCTTCGCGGTTTTCGGCACGGTGATGGGCAATCAGCGCCGACACGTCCACATCGCTGACCCCATCCCCGTAGGTCAGGCAAAACGGCCCATCTAGATGCTGCGCGACCCGCTTGATCCGTCCCCCCGTCTGGGTTTCCTCGCCAGTATCGACCAGCGTGATCTTCCAGTTCTCCGCCCGTTGGGAATGTGTCTCAATACCGTTGGTGGCAAGGTCGATGGTGACATCCGACATGTGCAGGAAGTAATTCGCGAAGTACTCCTTGATCATGTAGCCTTTGTAGCCGCAGCAGATCACGAATTCATCGATCCCGTGCTCGCTGTAGTGCTTCATGATGTGCCAGATGATCGGCCGCCCGCCGATCTCGATCATCGGCTTGGGTTTCAGGTGCGATTCCTCGCTGATCCGCGTCCCGAAGCCGCCCGCCAAAATCACCAGTTTCATTGCTTTGTCATCCGCCTCTCGGTTCGTATTGCACCCCACCGGGCGGCTGTACACCTGTACAATGACATTTGGGTCGGCAAAAACAAAGGGACTGCAGTGCGGCATGTCCCTTCAACGCGTTCCAGCCTTCTGGCAGATGAGGGAACGCAGTGCAGAAGCGTTTAGGGCGGATGGACCGTGGCTTTTCATCTCTTCCGCTTTCGAGTGTCGTGCGGGGGTTTCCGGCGCAACAGATCGCTGCGGTCAAACGCCGATTGCACCTTTTGCGCCCGCAGCATATCGTTCAACACATGAACACCGGTAATACTCTCCCTTTCACTCAAGGTCACACTGCGCCACGCTCGCCTGCCCCCGGGCGCCGGGCATGAGAACGCTGCCCGCATCCCATCAGGACAGTTTGCACCTGCAGGTGATGCGGGTTCTTCAGGAAAACCCAGAGCAGAGCCAACGCGAACTGGCGCGCTCCGCCGGGATCAGCCTTGGCAGTGTGAACTACGTGCTCAAGGCATTGGTCGCGAAGGGATTGGTCAAGCTGGGCAATTTCTCCGCCAACCCGGACAAACGGCGTTATACATATATCCTCACGCCCAAGGGCATCGCCGAAAAAACAGCCCTCACCCACCGTTTCCTGCACCGCAAACGCGCTGAATACGAAGCATTGCGGGCAGAGATCGAAATGCTCAGCGACGAAATCGGGGAGGCGTGGGAGTGACCTTGGCCCCGACACCGCCCGGTCGCCTGATCATCTCGCTTGATTTCGAGTTGCTGTGGGGCGTGCGAGATCACGCCGACCGGGACCGCTATGGGGCGAACATCTTGGGCGGTCGCGAGGCCGTGCCGCAGATGTTGGATTTGTTTGCCGAGAACGACGTTGCCGCAACCTGGGCCACGGTCGGTTTTCTTTTTTGCGAAAGCAAGGAAGAGATGATCGCCACGCTGCCTGAAATCCGGCCACATTATGACAAACCTGCATTATCAAACTATGGCTATCTTGATGAAGTTGGCGCGCATGAACGCGCGGATCCCTATTACTTTGCCCCTTCCCTGATCGACCACATCCACAACACCCCGGGTCAGGAAATTGCGACACATACGCTGTCTCACTTCTATTGCCTTGAGGATGGCGCGACCCCGCAGGCCTTTGCCGCTGACCTTGAGGTTGCAAAAACACTGGCCACGCGTCGCGGTATTTCGTTGAAATCCATCGTGTTTCCCCGCAATCAGTTTGCCCCGGAGTATCTCAGGGTGTGCCGCGATGCGGGCATCACAACCTATCGCGGCAATCCTGATGGCTGGGCGTATCGTGCTGCAAAAGGCGCGGATCAGACGCTGTTGCGACGCGCCCTGCGCCTGATGGACGCCCATACCGGGTATCTTGGCAGCCATGCGCAGGACACGAAAGCAGTGTCATCAGGTGGCATGCGAGACGTTGCCGCAAGCCGTTTTCTGCGCCCCTGCGCGGGCCGCCTTGCCCGGTTTCATGCGCATCACATCGAAACGATCAAACGGGGTATGACCACCGCCGCGCGCACCGGTCGGAGCTATCATCTGTGGTGGCATCCGCATAACTTCGGTCGGAACATCGCGGACAATCTGGCGGGTCTGAAGCGCATCATCGCGCACCATCGGGTGCTTCATGACAGGTACGGCATGACGTCCTGTTCTATGGGGGATGCGGGGTGAAACTGACTTTGCTGGCAACGGACGGTCCATCAACCCGTATCCTGCGCAATTACCTGCTCGATTCCGGTTACACCGACGTCGAGACGATAATGGAACAGGCCATTTCGCGAAGAGCGTTGCTTGCCCATCGGCGACGCAAGCTTGGTACACTGTCGGTTTTCGGGCAGATGGCCTTCATGGCACTTGTCGTTCCGGTTTTGAAAAGACTGTCCGCCCTACGCAGATCACAGATCCTTGCCCATCACAGCCTTCGCGATGACGCGCAGGCCGACAACACGGTGTGCGTAAGCACCATCAACGACGCCGAGGTCGTCAGACGACTGGAAAGACGCCAACCCGATGCCGTCCTGGTAAATGGCACTCGCATCATTCGTCGCCCCATATTGGAGGCGGTGACCTGTCCCGTGATCAATATTCACGCCGGAATAGCGCCGCAATATCGCGGGGTTCATGGTGGGTACTGGGCGTTGTGGTCCAATGACCCGGAGAATTTTGGCGCGACAATCCATCTGGTCGATGAAGGGGTCGATACCGGTCTGGCACTTTGCTATGCAAGGCCGGATCGGAGCCCCGAAGATAACTTCATGACCTATCCCTTGTTGCAACAGGCTGCTGCGCTTCCGGAACTTGTAAAGATTCTCAAGGGTTTGCCGGGCGGAATATTGCGCACTGAAACCGGAAGCGATACGGCACCAAGTCGACAATGGTATCATCCGACGCTCCTGCAATACGTTGCAGGGCGCCTTAGAGGAATAAAGTAGTGACCACCCCCCTCCCCCGCGTCCTGATCACCGGTACGGCTGGTTTCATCGGCTTCCACCTCGCCAAGCTGCTGCTGGCGGAGGGCTTCCGCGTGCAGGGGTACGACGGGATGACCGACTATTATGACGTCACCCTCAAACAGCGCCGTCATGCGACGCTGCTGCAAGATCCCAACTTTTCCGCGGAGGAAGGGATGCTGGAGGATCAGGAGCAGCTTGATCGCCTGATGGATGACTTCCGCCCTGAGGTGATCGTTCACCTGGCCGGGCAGGCGGGCGTGCGCTACAGCCTTGAAAACCCACGCGCTTACCTTGATTCAAACGTCATCGGCACCTTCAACGTGATGGAGGCAGCCCGGCGGCTGGATGTGAAGCATCTGCTCATGGCCTCCACGTCTTCGGTCTATGGTGCCAACGAAGACATGCCGTTCAGCGAACGGGAAAAGGCCGACACGCAGCTTACCATCTATGCTGCCACCAAAAAGACGAACGAGAGCATGGCCCATGCCTATGCCCATCTGTGGAACCTGCCGACTACGATGTTCCGGTTCTTCACCGTCTACGGCACGTGGGGTCGGCCCGATCTGGCGTTGTACAAATTCGTCGATGCGATCCTCGATGACCGGCCCATAGATATCTACAACCACGGCGACATGTATCGCGACTTCACCTATGTCGATGACCTTGTGCGCGGTATCCGGCTGTTGATCGACGCCGTGCCCGAACGCCCCGCAACCCCCGATGACATCCCCGAATGGGACAGCCTGTCACCTGCAGCCCCCTACCGCGTGGTCAACATCGGCAATTCCGAAAAGGTGCGCCTGCTGGATTTCATCGACGCCATCGAGGATGCCTTGGGCAAGAAGGCCGAGCGGAACTACATGGATATGCAAATGGGCGATGTGCCGGCGACCTGGGCCGACGCGACGCTGCTTCAGGAGTTGACGGGCTACCGGCCCCAGACAGATTTCAGGGACGGCATCGCCCGGTTTGTGGCGTGGTTTCGGGAGTATTACCAAAGATGAAAATTGCAAGATTCATTAAGTGGAGTTACCGAACGCTCGTGCCTGCATCGGTTCGTCAAACAGATATGGCACGGCGCATCAAGTCTGCAATAGTCCCGCATCAGATCCTGTATGATGACACCTATTATGCTGAGAGCGTTGATACTGGTGCTGTAAAAGCGGCCGGTCCGATATCTCGCTTCGTAGTTGAGAATATGAACCCGCGTACGGTGATTGACGTTGGATGTGGCACCGGCGCAATTGCTGTTGGATTTCGTGAGGCTGGCTGCAGAGTCGTAGGGCTGGAATACTCTACGGTTGGGCTTCAGTATTGCCGTGAACGCGGTTTGGACGTGCAGAAATTTGACCTGGAAAATGATCACTATCAGGATTTGGGTTTGGAGAAGTTCGACCTTGTCGTAAGCACCGAAGTCGCGGAGCACCTTCCACCTGCTTTGGCTGACAGGTACGCAGATATCCTTTCCGGACTTTCTGACAGGATTTTCATGACGGCCGCAGTACCGGGCCAAGGCGGAGTGGACCATGTCAACGAACAGCCTCATTCCTACTGGATCGAGAAATTCGAGCATCGCGGCTTCAGCTACAATGATACTCTGTCAGAAACGGCGCGGCACGAGCTTGGGAGCAAAAGTGATGTTGCGAAATGGTACTCTCAAAACATAATGATTTTTGAGAATACAAAAGCAATACAAAGCGATGCTATATGAATACGTATGGTCGAAGCGGACAAAACATTGGTGGTTACATTATAGCGCACGAGGATTTTGCCGAGCGGTTCAATTATATTCATAAACAAACAAAACTAAGATCCAATATCAAATTCAAGTGTGTGGGGGTCGTTGGTGCGCGTGCGCTGAAACAGCGACCGAACTGCGGCGATACGACTACGCTCTCTGATGGACAGATTGGATGCGCGCTTTCCCATCTCCGCGCCTACCAAACAATGGTTGATCAGAACATCCGACACGCGGTTGTCGTCGAGGATGATGCGGCCCTTCCCTCCAACTTTGACGAAATCGTCTCATCCATCGCGCATGAGTTGCGTGAAGGAGAGATCATCTCGCTCCATAGTCCTACAATGCAGTCACAGGATTTTTCTTCCGAAGGCAGTGTTTGGGTCGCCAACGCTGAATTGCTGACGCCGTTTGAGGCAAAATCTGTCCGGTCCACCCTATGCTATGTTATTGATATAGAGGCCGCGCGCAGAATTCTTGACTTTAATCAGCCCGTGAAATTTGTTGCCGATAACTTTGATGCATTCTGGCTCAACGGCTGTTTCAAATATGTAAGAATTACATCTCCGAGCCTTGTCCTAGTCGAACCTTTCAAATCGACAATTGGATATCTTGATCCCGGGTCCTTTAAGCATTTGGTTTCAAGCGTTTTGAACAGATTACCACTCTCAAAACAAATTTTGCGCAATCGGAGGCGTAAACTGCGTCTTGTGAGAGAAGCCAATCACAACAGGGTATCAGCTGTTTCACCTCTTGCTGCCGGAAACCCCAATTATGAAGACTGAAACAACGATAGCGATCATTGGTCTTGGGTATGTTGGGTTGCCCCTTGCAGTTGAGTTTGGCAAGCAGTGCCCGACCATCGGGTTCGATATCAACGAAGGCCGCATATCTGAATTGAGAGACGGACGCGACCGGACGCGGGAAGTGAAAGCTTCCGAACTTGGCAAGGCAAAGGAGCTCACTTTCACCACGGACGTTGAATCGCTTCGCTGCGCGAACCATTATATCGTCACGGTCCCCACACCCATCGACGCCCACAAGCGGCCCGACCTGACGCCGCTGATCAAGGCCACGGAAACCGTGGGCCGCGTCCTGAAAAAAGGGGACATCGTCATCTACGAAAGCACCGTCTATCCCGGCGCCACTGAGGACGACTGCGTGCCCGTATTGGAACGGGTGTCGGGCCTCACGTTCAACACGGATTTCTTCTGTGGCTACAGCCCGGAGCGGATCAATCCCGGCGACAAGGAACACCGCCTGCCGAACATCCTCAAGGTCACGTCCGGCTCCACCCCGGAAATCGCAGATCAGGTCGATGCGCTGTATGCCCAGATCATCACGGCCGGCACCTACAAGGCGCAAAGCATCCGCGTGGCCGAAGCCGCGAAGGTCATCGAGAACACGCAGCGGGATCTGAACATCGCACTGGTCAACGAACTGGCGATCATCTTCAACAAGATGGGCATCGACACACAGGACGTTCTGGAGGCAGCGGGGACCAAATGGAACTTCCTGCCCTTCCGGCCCGGCCTTGTGGGCGGGCACTGTATCGGTGTGGACCCTTATTACCTCACCCACAAGGCGGAGGCGATGGGGTACACCCCGCAGGTCATCCTTGCGGGCCGCCGGATCAACGACGGGATGGGCGCCTATGTGGCCGGGCAGATGGTCAAGGCGATGCTGCGCAAACGCATTCAGGTCGATGGCGCACGGATTCTGGTGATGGGGCTGGCCTTCAAGGAGAACTGCCCCGATCTGCGAAACACGCGGGTGGTGGATGTGGTTGAAGAGCTTAGGGATTACGGCGTGCAGGTCGATGTGCATGATCCTTGGGTGGATGCGGCGGAGGCGAAGCGGGAGTATGGGCTGGAATTGGTCGACGCGCCTGAGGACAACACCTATGACGGCGTCCTTCTTGCCGTGGCGCACGACGCGTTTCGTGAAGGGGGCGCCGAAATCATGCGGGCCAAGGGCCGTGAGACCCACGTGTTTTGTGATTTGAAGGGTGTTTTTGGCTCGGAGGAAAGCGAGATGCGGTTATGACCGAGGACGCAACCCTGAACCGTGTTGAGGGACCCAACCTTGTATTGCGGCTGATTGAGCCCGAAGACGCCGAATACGTTCACGGTCTGCGCATCGACCCGAGGTACAACCAATACCTTTCAGAGGTTTCAGGAACAACTGCAGATCAACGCGCGTGGATCGAACGATACAAGGTGCGTGAAGCGGCTGGGGAAGAACTTTACTACATCATTGAAAGGCTTGATGGAGTCAGATGCGGGACGGTTCGGCTTTATGAGATAGAGCAGGATCAATTTACTTGGGGAAGCTGGATCCTTGATGAGAACAAACCAACAAAGGCGGCATTGGAAAGCGCGGTATTATCATTCGACCTGGGTTTCAACGTGCTTTGCAAAACAATAGCTTTGGTTGATGCACGCAGTCAAAATGATCGAGCAATTGGGTTCTACCGACGGTTTGGCATGACTGAAGTTCGGAGAGACGAAGACCATATCTATTTCAAATACCACCGCGCACAGTTCTACGCGGATTATCGGACCGCTACGAACCTAACACGAACGGAGACCAAGCGATGACACAACCCGGGAAAATCGCTGGAAACTGCAATATTCCGGCAAGCGCAGTAATTCACCCAGAGGTCTCGATTTCCGACCGGGTGGTGTTGGCAGGCGACGGCATCGTGATTGGCTTCGGGGCCAGACTTGATGCCGCTTCTGTAATTGCAGAGCATGTTACTATTGGGCAAGGTGCATGGGTCCGAACTGGTGCGGTTGTGCTCAAGTCCGTCCCTCCCAACGCGATTGTAGAAGGGAATCCTGCTCAGGTGGTCGGATATCGGAGCGCATTGCAAAGTGCGCAGATTCCGCGCCCTGCACCATTTCACTTTGACATACACCAGTTTGATGAGGCCCCACGCCCAAGCAAGGTCCCGCTTGGGATTGGCGAGAGCTCTTTATATCTGATGCGCCGTATCACGGATGCGCGTGGATCCTTAACCGTTGGCGAAGTGCCCACCGAAGTCCCATTTTTGCCAAAACGATATTTTGTTGTGTTTGACGTTCCGTCTGTGGAACTGCGAGGCGAGCACGCGCATAAACGTTGCCAACAGTTCCTCATATGTTTGAACGGATCCTGCAGAGTGCTCCTTGATGATGGAACGCAGAGTTGTGAAGTCACTCTTGATCGCCCCGATATGGGCGTATTCATGCCTGAAATGATATGGGGGACGCAGTACCGATATAGCGATGACGCTGTTTTAATGGTCTTTGCTTCGCATCCCTACGAAACAGACGACTATCTTCGAACTTACGATGAGTTTCTGGCTGAACGGGAAAGGCTGAGATCATGAAAATCCCTTTCCTCGACCTCGGCGCGGCTTACCGCGAACTCAAGCCCAACATTGACGATGCCATCCGGCGGGTTTTGGACAGCGGCTGGTACATCCTTGGACCTGAAGTCGAAGCTTTCGAGGAGGAATGGGCTGCCTTTTGCGGCGCGGGTCATGCTGTTGGACTGGCGAATGGGCTGGACGCGCTGACCTTGGCCTTGCGTGCACTTGGCATTGGTGCGGATGACGAGGTCATTGTTCCGTCAAACACCTATATCGCGACGTGGCTCGCCGTTTCCGCCGTTGGTGCGCGCCCTGTTCCGGTTGAGCCTGATCCGACGACCCATAATATCGATCCTGATCTGATCGAGGCCGCGATGACCGCCAAGACCCGCGCGATCCTTCCGGTTCACCTGTATGGCCAGCCCGCCGACCTTGACCCGATCCTTTCCATTGCCCGCAAGCATAAGCTCGCTGTTATCGAGGACGCCGCTCAGGCACATTGCGCTGAATACAAGGGAAAGCGGGTCGGCGCGCATGGGGATGTTGTCTGTTGGAGTTTCTATCCCGGAAAGAACCTTGGTGCCCTTGGGGATGGCGGTGCAATCACGACCAACCGAGCAGATATTGCAGACCGGATCCGACTGCTGCGCAACTACGGGTCACGGGAGAAATATGTAAACGAGATCCAAGGCACCAATTCCAGACTTGACCCCATCCAAGCGGCTGTCTTGCGCGTGAAACTGAATTATCTGGAAGACTGGACAGACAGACGCCGCACGATCGCTGGTATGTATCAAGAAGGGCTGGCGGACACTGGCCTGATCCTCCCACATGTTCCCAATTGGGCGGCACCAGCATGGCATCTCTACGTGGTCCGCACGCAAGATCGCGATGTGCTGCAAACGGAGCTGGCCACGTCTGGGGTCGGCACCTTGATCCACTATCCGATCCCCCCGCACATGCAGAAGGCCTATGAGGGGCTGAGCATTGATGCAGACACATTGCCGCTCGCAAGTACACTGGCGACCGAAGTGATCAGCTTGCCGATAGGTCCGCAGATGTCTCAGCAAAGCGCCGGTCACGTCGTGGGCACCCTGCGTAATCTCAGATGACACCCCATTCGTCGGAAACCACACGCGGCCTCATCCAGTCGATGTTGATCATCGGTTCCACGCAACTGATCAACATCGCTTTGTCCATTCTACGCCAGAAGTTGGTCGCGGTTCTGCTGGGTCCGGCCGGGATTGGCCTGCTTGGTATCTTCAGCAATTTTCAAGGCATGGGGTCTCAGGCTGCAGGTCTGGGCATGTCATCCAGCGGTGTACGTGAGATCGCTTCGGCACGAAAAGATCCCGAAACACTGGGTCGGGTACGGTTTGTCCTGTTGATCGCACATCTGGTTCAGGGGACTGCTGCCGTCATCGTTGTGTGGGTTTTCAGAGAACCGATTGCCACCGCGCTTTTCGGAGCCCCGCAATATGCGATGGAGGTTGGGCTTGTCGGCGTGTCGATCCTTATCGGATTGGTTGCCGCCGCGCATACCGCATTGCTTCAGGGGCTGCGCCAGATCGGCGATCTTGGCCGCGTCACTGTGATCGGTGCGTTTGCAAGCACGATTGTCGGCCTCCTTGCGATCTGGCTGTTTGAAGAGGCGGGGCTCGTCTGGTTCATTCTGGCACAACCCCTCTTCAATCTGCTTGCTGCGCGCTATTATGTAGCCAGGCTGAATGTCTCGAAAGAACACAGGCCGAGCCTGCGCGCAATTCCAGGTATCTGGCTTCCGATGGCCAGATTGGGCTTTGCGTTCATGCTGGCAGGCCTGGCGACAAGTGGCACCCTCTTGATCGTACGCGGGCACATTGCCCAGACACTTGGACTTGACGCAGCCGGGCAGTTCGCAGCCGCCTGGGGGATCACGATGGTATACGTGGGCTTTCTCTTGAGCGCGATGTCGGCTGACTACTATCCCCGCCTGACTGAGGTCATCCAAGACAAGCGGTCCGCGACAACTTTGATGAACGATCAATCCCAGTTGGGCCTTGCGATCGGCGGGCCCGTCCTCTTGTTGCTGATAGGATGGGCACCATGGGTGATTGCCTTGCTATACTCGGAAGAATTTGCACCCGCTGTCGAGTTGCTGCAATGGCAGTCTATTGGAAACGTCTTCAAGCTTGCCAGTTGGCCGTTAAGCTTTTCAGTCGTAGCAGCCGCCAAAGCCAAAACTTTCTTTTCTCTTGAGTTGACGTTCAACATCGTTTTTCTAGCGTTTGTTTACTTCTACCTCGCTGACTTCGGATTGATCGTTACCGCAATCGCCTTTTTGGCCGGCTACATGGTCTATTTCGCAGTCTCTTATACGCTGGCGCGAAACATGCACGGATACCGGATGGATCATCTCACGCGTAACCTCCTGATCTCAAACGTAGTCATCTCCTCCGGCCTTCTGGTCCTCGCACTTGCGTCCCCCGGTTGGGCATTGTGGCTGACACCTGTTCTTGCGGCCGCCATGGCGACATTCGGGCTGCGCGCCGTGCTATCAAAGGTTGGCGAAGTCGGACGAATGGCAACACGGCTGATCCATCTGTTTGCGCGGATCGGATGGCCAATACGGGTGGAGGCATGATGCGGGAAACGCCAGAAGACAAACCCCTGGTGACATTTGCGTTGTTTGCCTACCAGCAAGAGGCATACATCCGCGAGGCGATCGAAGGTGCGTTTGCACAGACGTACGAACCATTGGAGATCATTCTCTCGGATGATTGTTCGACGGATCGTACGTTTGAGATCATGCAGGAGATGGCTGAGGCGTATGATGGGCCGCACCGGGTTATTTCCAGGCAGAGCAAAAAGAATGCTGGGCTGTTAAAACACGTTTGCTCAATATCACAATTGATTCGCGGAAGACTTATTGTCCTGGCTGCAGGAGATGACATCTCAGACCCAAACCGAACTGCACAAATCGCCAGTATTTGGTCATGCGACACCTTGGCGGTTTACTCCGCATGCACACTAATTGACAGCAACGGAAATATTCTTGAACAAAAATGGATACCAAATAGGGATGCTGAAGATAGAATGCCGTGGCTTAAGGCTATTCGAACTGAGCACTTCGTTTATGGCGCGTCCTCATCTTACTCTGCAGAAGTGTTCAAGAGCCTTAAAGAGCCTGAAGACGCAGTAATGTCAGAAGATCTACCGCTTAACTTGTTATGCCAGTTAGCTATTGGGAAAATCGAATACATTCCTAACTCACTCGTTCAATATAGATTACATGGCAATACTCTATCAAATAGCAATATTCAGAGGTGCTCAATAAAGAATCTGAATATTGAAGAGAATAAATCATTTGAGAAATATGAACGTGAAATTAGGCTACTCAATTACTTAGAAGAAAGAATATTGAAATTGTATTCTGACGAATATTACGATCAGCAGATGCTCCATAGTCGAATCTCTGCTCTACACTTTAAGATTAGCTGGCGCTCTATGAACCGTTTCAGAAGGATATTGGATTTTCCAACTGTGCCACGTGGCCTGCGAAAATGGGCATTGGCTCGACTATTCGGAAAAATTCCCTATTTGTGCATCAAGTTTCTCAGCGTCAGATTTTCTCGCGGCCTTGATGAACTGAAATGAGGTTCGTAGCACTCCTCCTCCCCAATCTTCGCCCCGGGGGCGCAGAACGTGTCTGTCTCGATCTCGCGCACGAATTCCAGAAACTTGGCTATCAAGTCGAATTCGTACTGCTTCAAGCACGAGGGGAACTCTTGGCCGAAGTACAGAGAAACTTCAAAGTAGTCGACCTCAATTGTGATCGTGCCCGCGCGCTTCCCCTCAAACTCTGGCGTTACCTGCGTGATCGCAAGCCAGACGCGCTGATCGCCGCTATGTGGCCCCTGACAGTGATTGCGCCTTTGGCCGCCGCTGCGAGTGGCGGAAATACAAAGGTGCTAATATCAGAGCATAATACGCTGTCCATTCAGTACCGAAATTTGCATCGATCTGAGGCACTGATCATGCATGCTCTGATGTACGCCCTGTATCCCCTCGCCAGCGCTCGGATTGGCGTGTCGAGAGGCGTCGTCAAGGATATTGCAAGGCTGTCCATGCTTTCTCCGATGAAATTCACGGTGATCCACAACCCAGTTCAATCGGGCCCCACCCCAGAAGATGTGGAACAGCGACATGCCGATAGCCTTTGGCTCAGCCCAAATGGCAATCGGATCATTGCAGTGGGATCATTGAAAGATCAAAAAAACCACCCCCTCCTCCTTTCCGCCTTTGCAAAACTTAACCAGCCGGACGCCCAACTGATGATCGTTGGCGACGGTGCTCTGCGCCCTTCCCTTGAACAACACGCGGCCAACCTCAATATCGCGGACCGCGTCATCTTTGCAGGCTACCAGCCCGATCCGACCCCGTTCTACCACAGTGCCGATCTTTTCGTGCTGTCCTCGAATTACGAAGGGTTCGGCAATGTCATTGTCGAAGCCCTTTCTTGCGGGACACCGGTAGTCTCAACCAATTGCCCCTCCGGTCCGGCCGAAATACTTGAAGACGGCCGTTGGGGCACGCTGACGCCGGTGGGTGACGCAGACGCACTGGCCGCCGCGATGCAGTCGTCACTGGACAAAAGCCATGATACGGAGGCGCTGAAACGGCGTGCTGCGGATTTCGCTCCCGAAATCGCAGCACGTAAGTACCTTCAAGCACTTGGAATGGCATGACACCGACCCTGTATCTTACACGAAACGGATTGCTTGAACCGCTGGGTCAGAGCCAGGTTTTCTCCTACCTCAAGGGCCTCTCGACCGACTTCTCGATCACGCTGATCACCTATGAAAAGGACGCGGACTGGGCGGACAGCGATGCGGTGGACCGCGCCCGTTCCGAATGTGAAGCGCATGGGATCACCTGGCTGCCGCAACGGTTTCGTCCAAAGCCGAAGATCATCGCACCTGCCTTCAGCATGATCCGCATGGCCTGGCTGGTCTGGCGTGAAGTCAGGCGGGGCCAGGTCAAACTCATCCACGCCCGCTCCTACATCCCGGCAGCCGTTGCAAAGGTCGTCAGCCGGGTGACGGGTGTTCCGTTCATCTTCGACATGCGCGCCCTGTGGCCGGAAGAGTTGATCACCGCAGGTCGCCTGAAGCGTGATAGCCTGATGCATCGTGCAATCGCGGGTGCCGAGCGTGTCTGTCTGCGGGATGCTGCCGGTGTTGTCTCGCTCACCCATGCCGCTGTGGCGTATCTTGAGCGCCTTTATCCTGACGCGCTTTCCACGCAACGGATCGCGGTCATCCCCACCTGTGCGGACCTGTCACGTTTCACCATGTCTCAAAGCCAACCCACGCCCCCGGTGCACGGCTGCATCGGCACCCTGCTGAGCGGCTGGTTTCGTATTGAATGGCTTCAAGGCTGGATCGCGATGGTGGCGGAACGCGATCCCACCGCGCGTTTCGAGATCCTGACACGGGACGATCCGCATCTGGTCAGACGGGGCATTGATCCGCAGGGCATCATAGCCGAGCGCCTGACCATTACATCCCGCCAACCGCATCAGATGCCGGAAGCCCTGAAAGGACAAAGTCTGTCTGTGATGTTTTACACCGAAGGGAAAAGCAAGATTGGCAGCTCCCCCACCCGCATGGCCGAGGTCCTTGGCACTGGTCTTCCTGTGGTGGCCAACGATGGTGTCGGCGATGTGGCACGTATCATCACAGACAACCGCGTCGGGGTCCTGGTTGCGGAAAACACCAAGGCAGCACTGAACACCGCCTACGATGCCCTGCAAGAACTCATGCAGGACCCTGATCTGCCGGACCGATGCCGCGCCGTTGCGCAGGACGTCTTCTCACTTGATGCCGGAACAGAGCGTTACAGGGCTTTGTATCTCGCCATTACGCAACCCGCCTCACCGTAGATTGATAATGCTCAACCATGAAACCCTCGATCTCGATGCGATTGTCATGACTTCAACACTGCAACTTCTGCACTTACCCAGATACAGCAGGCGTGGGGCTTCAAGTCGCCTGAGAACTTTTCAATATGTGGACGCTGTGGAAGCCGCAGAAATCAAGTTGCGCACATCTGCCTTCTTTGACGACAAGTATTTGGAGAGAATCTATACATCTGGCCAGTCTCGACGCACGTTTCTGAAATTCTTGCGAGCGCGCACCAAGGCCCTGCGCAAAACACCGAAACCCCAAGCCATCTGGCTTGAGAAGGAAGCCTTTCCCTGGTTGCCATGGAGCTTTGAGAGACGAATGCTGCCCCGGAACGTTCCTGTTATCTCCGACTACGATGATGCGGTTTTTCATCGCTATGACGGACATCGGCGTGCGATTGTGCGCATGTTGCTTGGCAACAAGATAGATCGGGTCATGGCCAACAGTACCCTTGTCGTTGCCGGAAATGCGTATCTGGCGGAACGGGCGCGGCGTGCGGGTGCGAAATGGGTAGAGGTCGTGCCCACCGTCGTTGATCTGAAAAAGTACAAGGTCGATCGGCAACGCCCTGAGGCAGACAGGGATCTCACGGTAGGATGGATCGGGACACCCGAAACTTGGGGCAGCTTTGCAGTGCACCTGTTCGATGATCTGGCCGGGGCACCTTTCGACGATGTCGTCACTTTGCGTGCGGTCGGGGCGTCCCTTACCCCGCAGATGCGCGGTCAGATCGCGCTTGTTCCATGGGTTGAGGCGAAGGAAGTCCGTGAAATACAGCAATTTGACATCGGCGTCATGCCACTTCCCGATACACCGTGGGCGCGTGGGAAATGTGGCTACAAGCTTATCCAGTATATGGCGTGTGGCATTCCCGTGATTGCGTCACCGGTCGGCGTGAACACAGAAATCGTGGAGCACGGTGTGAACGGTTTCCTGGCCCGTTCAGAAGCGGAGTGGATCGATGCAATCGAAACACTGAAAAACGACGTCGCACTTCGTCACCGCATGGGGGATGCAGGACGGGAAAAGGTTGAAAAACACTACTCCCTTCAAGTCTGGGCCCCGAAACTGGTGGAAATGATCAAGTCAGCGGTTGCTCCCTCTTCCCGCCTTCCTTAAGCCCGACATCTAGCAGCTTCTGGATGCCCCTCATGCATGAAAACCGGCTTATCTCGCTCCAGACCACCATCGGTTTCTTGACGTTGGTTCTTGTGCTTGTCTCGGCCCTTGCGCTTGGTGCGAACCGCCCTGTTGCCTGGTCGTTGCTTACCTTCGCCATGATCCCGCTTTTCGGGCTGCAGGTCCTGCGCGCGGTCGTGATCCCCCTGCCCTACCAGTTGCGGGAATTGCTGGTGCCAAGCCTGTTGTACCTAACGGTGCTGGTATGGGCGATTTTTCAGCTTTCGCCGAACGCTCCGACCGCATGGCTCCATCCTTTTTGGCAGATGGTGCCCGAAGCACAGGGGGCGATCTCGGCTGATCCCGCGCTGGGTCGGCAATCCATTGTACGATTGGCGCTTTATGCGATGATCTTCGTCATCGCCGCGACGACCTTCGCACGTCCGGAGGCCGCGCAGTGGGGTCTGAGAGTTTTCGCAATCTGGTCTTCTCTGCTGGCTCTGTTCGGGTTCTATGCAATGGCAACGGGCAGCAACCCAATCGTCACGACCGCCACGGGCGACATCATGCGGGCCAGTTTTGTAAACAGAAACAGCTATGCCACATATGCCGCCTTCGGCACGGTTGCGAATATCGGCGTCTATCTCAGCATGGTGGAGCAAGGCTCCCTTTCCAGTGCGCGTCGCCGCTGGCGCAACATGCTAGAAAGCTTTTTCGGAGGGGGCTGGATTTTTGGCGTTGGGGCCCTCTTGTGTCTTGCCGCTGTCGCGCTGACCGCCTCGCGGGCCGGGGCGCTTTCCGCGGTTGTGGGCCTAATGACCTTTGCATGGGCTTGGACAAGCAAACGCCGTTCAGAAGACGACAAGCGCACGATCGGTTCCGGCATCATTTTTCTTGTGGGCCTGGCAGTGATTGTGGGTTTCGTCGCGTATGCAAGTTCCGGCACCCTGATCAGCAGACTGCTGACCGCAAGTGGTGAAGAACTGCGTTTTATCGTTTTCCCGCAGATCATTGATCTTACTCTTGAGCGCCCGCTTCTTGGACACGGGCTTGGCAGTTTTCAAAGTGTCTTCCGGCAAGCGGTACCGCAGGTGGCTGGCTTTGCAGAATGGGACTTCGCCCACAACAGCTACCTCGAAAACGCTTTCGAACTCGGGTTGCCAGCATCGGGCGCATTCTATCTTGCCTTGGCACTGATCGGAATCCGCATCCTGCGCGGGGTTCACATACGCCGCCGTGATCGGGTCTATTGCTGCGTTGCGATGTCGTGTTTCGTCATCGCGATGGTACACGCGTCCTTTGACTTCAGCCTTCAGATGCCCGCGACTGCTGGCGTGTTCGCGGTCCTGTGCGGCTTGGGTTGGTCGCAATCCTTCTCGGAATTGGCGCGGCGCAAGGCAATGATTGCGGATTAGTGCGAAATTCGATCAAACCGCAGTCGACTCTCGTTGGGGTTCTCCCTATTTTGACGAAACTGGAAGGGATCTTTTTCTGACCGCGCCATAGCCTTGGCCAGGATGGAACCCCGAGACGCAACGGCTCAAAGGCGATTTTAAAAGGTGTGTGAAATGTTAACGAAGACCCTGGCGGTTGCAGCGGCGGCGACCTTTGTTTCAACTGCTGCCCCGGCGCTCACGGTGACCCAGTCTTTTGACATCGTTGTCACGTCAAACAATGTGCTGGACGGATCGAGCGACCCAAATGCCTATATTGGCAGCACCGGTTCGGGGATGATCACCTATGAAATGGGCAACGCTTTCGAATTCTTCACGGCCACCGATTTTTCGTTCTTCTTGAACCTTGATGGGTTTTCCCAGACGTTTACCAACTCGGACAGCCCATTTGGCGGCGCCAGCGGATTTCTTGATGCCTCCGGTACTGGTGTGGCGGACATCTACTTTGATGTTCTTGATGATGACTTCGTCAATGGTCGGCTGGATATTATCAATGCCCCGAATATCGTCGATTTCAGCACGATCGGCCTGTCCCCGGATATTATCGACAATCCGATACGCGTGAAGGTCGAGGTGCAGACGGCAGGTGACGTGACCCCGGTGGCGCTGCCGGCATCCCTATCCCTTGGGCTGCTGGCATTTGGTGCATTGGGTCTGTTGCGTCGCAAACACCGCAGGGCATGATTTCGACGCTTCTTAAACTGTCGCAGGTCGCGCTGTTGGCGCTGACGCTATACGCGACCGGCGATTTTCTCAAAGGCACTCCGGCGTTCAACGATGATCTTCGCGACGTGACGGTTTACGATTCCGAACGCCTGCCTCTTTCGGCGCCGATGTATGACCGGGGTGAATACCTGTTTCGCATCGCACATACCTACATTTTCGGCAGCGTGACGCTGTCGCTTGATGGAAGCGATCCCGATGCGCTTTCCGCCCAGAGCATTATTGCAAATGCGGCCATCGCGGAGATGCACCTCTCTCAAAGCCTGCTGGAAAAGCCGGGAAATGCACACGCATGGCATCTTCTTGCCCGCGCGCGCGCCATTCAATCCGCCCCTTTGGAAGACGTTCTTCCGCCGCTGAAGAAGTCCTGGGACCTAGCCCCAAACAATCTTGAGTTGGCGCGGCAGCGCATTGATTTGATTGGATTACTTGCCAACGATGTCGAAGGGGGGGACCCGTTCACCGAATTCAGAGGCGCGATCCTTGCTGACGCAGCCATATTGGGCCGCTTCATTCCAGCAGAACTGGAAGCAGGGCTTGAGCTGTCAGATTTTTTGACCGATTTGCTTGCGGAAGGCGCCTAGGCCGACGTGGTCAACTACCGCTGACAGCCAATTGGTAGTAATCTGCAAATCGCTGCAAGACCTGTTCGGGGCGTCGATTGGCGACACGAGACAGCGATCGCAGCTGCCGGGACGTGGCCTGCAACGCCCGAATTTCTCGTCGGATGGCGGGGGTAAGCGGCTGCTGGGAAAGCAGGACTTCAATCTCTGTCTGGATTTCTGCAACGCGAAGGAGCGCCGCCTGCTGAAACTGCTGTGCCGTGATCGCGTGTGCGGGAACGGCTGAGACAGCAACCAGAACGGCAACTGACATTGCAATGAAAACCCGACCGACCATCGTTTCAACTCCTGCTTCAGATCAATCCGTACCAGAGACCGGAATTCACGGCAATCGCGAAGCTATTTGCTCCCGAAACCTGTAAGGACAACATACACGGTTCTACCGAGAATATACACATCCAACCGACCACACGCTTTGGATGCATAAAGATTGTCGTACTTGGCTTTCACCGTGGTGGCCCCCAAACCTTCCGCGTAGCCCATCTCCACCTGTGCCAAGCCGGTTATGCCAGGTTTGACCCGATGCCTTTGCTTGTAGCCTTCCAGTTGCTCAACAAAGGCCTCTGCATGGGAATATGCGTCGGGCCGTGGGCCGATCAGGCTCATCTCGCCGCGAAGCACGTTGTAGAAATTCGGCAGCTCATCGATTCGCATTTTGCGCAGCAAGCGGCCGAGGCGCGTGATTCGATGATGTTCGACCTCTGAATGTGCGGCGCGGGTTTCGTAATCGGCGGAGGTCATTGTTCGGAATTTCAGCATGCGGAAAGGCTGTCCATACCGCCCCATTCGCGTCTGGACAAACATCAGCGGCCCGCGGTTAAGGAAAGGGTTCAAAACCAAAAGAACCATTGAAACCAGCGCAATAACCGGCAAGGCGAGCAAAGCAGTGCCATAGTCCGTCAGGGCTTTGAACAGCTTGAACTTCAGCGACCAATGCTCTGGTCCGCCGTGCACGATCTCTGGCAGTTCGTAGCTTTCCAAAGCAAGCACAGAACTCCCGGCTGAAAATTCAGCCCAGCGACTTTCGAATGACATGTGTATAACCTCAGGTAGCAGCACCCATAAGGCTCACACCCTTAACCAAAGTCCTCCTGCCTGCAAACAGTTTTCATAAATTCTTCATAAATGTGCGGCGGTTAGGCGAAAAACCACCGAAGCGTTGCACAGAATTTAGTCAGTTAACGATCTCTCTAGGCGTCGCCACAAAGATGTTAAACGCGGAGAAGAAGTCGTTTACTTCAGCGATCGCCGTGGAGGAGACGTAAATGATGTCATCGTCCGCGATGTCGAATTTCTGCGCTGTGAATAATGCACGTGGATCTCTCATATTGAACTGAAAGATGGTCGGTATGCTGTCGCCGTAGAAATCGCTCACGTCCACACCCATCGCTGCCGCATCGGGCTTGGGGAGCTGACGGTAGACGAAGACGCCGCGCGCATCGCCTCGCCCTGCGCGCAGACCGCCCGCCACCCCAAGCGCCTTGGCCAAGGTTCGATTACTGTTGGTCACGGTGTAATTGGAATTCGCCCCACCCGGCCCAAGAACCGTGAAATCATAGGTGAGCGGTTCAAACCGGATGATATCCCCTTTGCGCAGATGCACCTGCATCTCGGGCTTTTCATAGATGTCCACCAGTCGGGCGCTGCGGGTTTCCTTTCCCCGGCTCATCACCACGCGCACATCTTCAGCAGGCAATGTCGCCCCACCAGACAACGCAATCACATCCGTCAAATGCTTGCTGTTTTGATTGATCGAATATGTGCCCGGCGCCGCGATATTGCCCACCAACGTCACTTGCGCACTTTCGCGGTCCAGCATGCTTACGATGGCCGTCGGTTCCACCAGCACTTCGCCCAGCTTCCGCGTCAGGAACCGTTCAAACCCTTGCACGGATTGTCCTGACGCGCGCACACGTCCAATCGGCGGCACGGAGATCATGCCATCCTGGCCCACTTGTTGCGTCGGCAGCGTAGCAGCGGAAATCGGCGCCAATGCGGAATTGGCAATATCAAGGAACCCGTTGTCATTCGTTGATACAATTGTGACCTGTACCCGGTCACCCACTCCGATTGAGATTGGCGCAGCTGGGCCATTGCTTATAAAATGCGTCCGCTCCGCGATATGGTTGTAACTGTTAACCACATTAGCCAGATCGCTATCGACTTGCAGAACGGCGTAGGGCTGATCGTTTGTCGTGCGAACAGTCACGGCGTCCTTGTTGCCGAGGATCTGGTCAACCCGAGGGCCGGTACCTGTGCATCCCGCAAGCAGAACAGCGACAGAAAATGTCAGAACATGCATCCGCATGGCGTGCTACCTCAATAAGTCGTTTTTCTTTTCAGAAACCACATCCGCCACCCCCCCGCAATCACACCGGGAAATTTACTTTCAAAGTGTTGAACTTAGGCCATAGTCTCTGCCATCACGGGGACATGGGCAGGGCGGAAAACCAATGCTGAGATTCGTCAGACGGCAGACCGATCCGGCACCGCAATATGCGGTGGATCCCGGGCATTGCGTCTATGCCATCGGTGACATTCACGGTCGGGTGGATCTGCTCGACACGTTGATCCGCCAGATCATTCTCGACAAGGAATCCGATCCCGCCGAACGGCAAATGTTCATCGTCTTTCTGGGCGACTACATCGACCGGGGTGATCAATCGCGCGAAACGGTGAACTACCTGATCCAACTGCAGGGGGCCGCCGGGAAGAACATCGTCTTTCTGACAGGCAACCACGAGGCAGCCTTGCTCGATTTCCTGGATGGAAAGAGCGCCGGTTCGAACTGGCTTGACCATGGCGGGCGCCAGACTGTTGCAAGTTATGGGCTGAAGCCTCCGGATGCGTCTCCGACACAGGCGGAACTTGACACGCTTCGGTTGAAGCTCAGGCCCCTCATGGCTGATCACATCGGCTTTTTCCGGGCGCTGGACATGACCTGGCAATCGGGCAACTACTTCTTTTGTCACGCAGGTGTTGATCCCGAACGGCGCCTGACAGAACAGGATCCACAGTCCCTGCTTTTCGGCAACCGGAGCTTTCTTGAGAACAACGGGCACAGTGATGCGATGGTCGTGCACGGGCATTATGCTGCAGCGGAACCTGTCACGACACCACACCGGATCTGCATTGACACAGGCGCCTATTATTCAGGAAAACTCACAGCTGCAAAAATCTCGGACGGCGTGACATTCATCAGAACCTGAACGGGAATTGTGCAAATCCTGCACACCTTCAAACCTGTTAACCGCGGTATAAAGATGGTAACGCATGTGCGCAGCAGATCTCGGATCCTGGAGGATCATCTTTGAATTCACCCATGTTTTCCAGTTTACGTTCCAAGCCGGAACCTGTCGGACCCAAGTCGTCTGAACCTTCCGATGATCTAGACGCGGGTGAGCTGGATCTGCGGTCGATTGCCGGGATCATCTGGCGTGGGAAATGGATCATCGCCGTTGCGACCCTCATTGGTGCCATCCTGGCCTATCTTTTGGTGTCTCAGCAGGTGTCGTTCTACAAAGCGACGGCGAAGGTCATGTTCGGCATCCAACAGGCGAACGTCATCAATCTGCAAGATGTACTGGGCGAGCAATCGGTCGACACGGGTCGATTGGAAGACCAGATCCAGATCCTGAGCTCAACCAGCCTGACCGAGCGCGTGATCGATGAACTGGACCTGGACCGCAACCCCGGTTTCAATCCCAGCCTGCGCGCACCTGTCGTCACTTTCTGGGAGCGTGTCGGCAATACCTTGCCGATCCCCCCCGAGGTTACCGACTTCTTCCGCAACACCGGCATCATCCGCCCTGCCCCGCCCGAACCTTCCGAGGAGGAAATGACCCGGCGGGAACGGCTGGCGGTTATCCGCAATGTCCAACGCGGACTGCGCCTGCAGCCGATCGGGACGAGCCGGGTACTGGAAGTTACCTATTACTCCACATCGCCCGCTGTTGCAGCTGCCATTTCGAACGCCATCGCAGAGCAGTACATCGTCGACCAACTCGAAGCGAAACTGGATGCGACCCGTTCCGCAACCGACTGGCTCAGCACGCGCGTCGATGATCTTCGCGTGCAGCTGCAACAAAATGAGGAAGCGCTGGAAACCGCCCGGGCAAAGGTTGCCGAAACGTCCGGCCAGACGCTCGAAGTGACGCAACAACAGCTGTCTTCCCTGAATGGAGCGCTTTCAAGCCAACGCAGCCAGGTGACCCGGCTTCAGGCCCTGTTTGACCGGTTGAACCAAGCTGTCGAGGAAGGGGATGACCTTGGCGCGATCTCGGAATTTCGCGCCTCCAACGTGATCCAGCAGTTCCGCGCACAGTTGACACAGTTGCGTAACGATCTGGCAAACCTGCCGGATTCAATCGCCGAAGATCACCCCGCACGCGTCGGCCTTCGCCAGCAAACCGACCAGTTGAACGAAGACATTCTGCTTGAAGCGCGCAACATCATTCAGGCGGCACGCAGCGACCTCACCGCCGCGCGCGCGGAGGAAGCATCGCTGCAAGACGAAGTGCGCCGACTTGAAGAACTGGCACAATTGCAGTCCCTGGGACAAGTCCGCATCCGTCAGCTTGAGCGCGAGGCAGAGGCAAGCCGCGCCCTTTATCAGACATTCCTGGCAAGACTTCAGGAGACCACGCAACAGCAAGATCTGCAGGAGGCGGATGCACGGATCCTGTCGCGTGCTGAACAACCTCTCTACCCCGAGACAGTGTCTAAGCGGCGCACGGCCATTATTATCATTGCATTCTCCGCGATCGTCGGGATCGGCATTGTCCTGCTAATCGATTTCCTCAACAACACATTCCGCTCTCCAAACCAGCTTGAAACGCTAACAAAGCAGCGTGTGCTCGCGACGATCCCCTCCGGCAAGAACCGCGCCAGACGCCGACAACTCTTGCATGCCCTGCTGGATCGACCGTCTTCGTCGCTGGCAGAAGCCATTCGAAATCTTCGGACGAGTATCCTGTTTTCAAATGTCGACAATCCGCCAAAAGTGGTCATGTTCACATCCTCTATCCCGAAGGAGGCGAAATCCTCTACCGCGATGCTCGTGGGGGTGACCAGCAAACAGATGGGCAAGTCGGCGATCGTCGTCGATTGTGACCTGCGCCTGCCAAGCCTTATGGGGATTTTCGAGCCCCCCGCCGATCATCCGGACCTGCTGGATGTCATTGAAGGCACGGCAGATTTGCGCGATGCCATCTATGTCGAGCCTGAAACAGGGCTGCACTTGCTTCTATCCGGCTACAAGAAGGTCAATGACAGCATCAGCGCGGCGGACATCCTTGCGTCCCAGAAATTTGGCGCAATCATTGCCGAATTGGCCGCGCACTATGAACTGGTGATCCTTGATACGCCGCCGGCACTGGTGGTCACCGATGCCAGAATAGTCTCCCGCCACGCGGACGCCGTCGTCTACGCCGTGCGCTGGGACGAAACCCCGCGTGCTGCTGTGATTGAAGGCCTGAAAGAGCTGCGTTCCGTCGATGCACCATTGATCGGCGTGGTAATGACCATGGTGAACGAAGGACGTGCGGCGAAGTATGCCTACGATGGCTATCAGTACTACAAGGGCAAATACCGCGGATATTATTCCAACTAGCTGCACGGAGGGGTTCATGCGCATCGTGTTTTCGCTTGTCTCTTTCGGGGTGATTGTCAGCATTATCTATCTGGCGCTCTTTTCTCAGGAGTCGCTGCCTGACCATCCGCTGATCCGGGGTTACAATGATCTTGTCATGCATGTTGTGGCCTTTGCGGTGCTCAGTCTGGTGCTGTCGCTGGTTCTGAGGCCGGGCTTCGTCTTGCTGTTCAGTGTTGGACTGGCCATCGCAGTGGAACTGGCACAGCTATTCGTCCCCGGGCGCAGCACCACGTTCGCCGATCTGGTGGCAAGCCTTGCGGGTGTCGCACTCGGCGTCATCATTGCCGCAGGTTTCAGCCGCGTCAAAAGGGCACTCTGAACGATGCTCTATGTTGGTCTCGCCAACCTGCTTTTTATTTTGCGTCTGGCTGTCGTTGACCGGTTGCGCCTGTCCCGGCAGATATGGCCTCCCTTGCTGTTCGGCCTCTTCCTGTTTTCCGCCTTTCGATGGCAGGTCGGCTGTGACTGGAGTGGATATTACAACCAGTATCTGCTGGCAGGGCAGCGCGGATGGGATGTGATCCTTTCCGGCAACGAAATCATCTGGTGGAGCATTTTGAAGTCGCTCCATGTGCTGGGTCTGCCTTACCCATGGGCAAATGTTTTTTCATCGGCCGTCTTCTTTGCAGGCATTGCCACTCTCGCGCGTCGTCAACCTGATCCCCTTGCGTTCGTGGTGCTTCTATTTCCCATCCTCATTGTGAACATGCCCATGTCGGGCATCCGCCAAGGCGCCGCGATCGGGCTGTTCTGCATCGCGCTTTGTGCCTTCATGGACCGGCGCATGCTCCACTTTGTCTTCTGGATCATACTCGGGGCCGGGTTTCATACCAGCGTGCTGCTGTTCCTGCTGATAACGCCACTCGCGTCAGGCACTTTCAACCGCAATCGTATCGCCGTCGCAGTGCTTCTGGCTTTGCCTGGCGCCTATTTGTTGGCCACCGGCGACGCCGCAAGCGAAGCGACGGCAAGATACATTGTGGGCAGCAGGGAAGCATTCGGGGCCGCTTTCCGCGTGGCGTTGGTCCTGCTTACAGGTGCTCTTTACGTCCTGGCCCTCAGGCGCGCATGGGGTCACCAGTTTCCAAAGGACTATCATCTGGTCACTATGGGCGCGCTCGCAATGCTGGCGATCGGACTACTTCTGCCCCTTTCCACGATCATCGCGGACCGGCTTACCTATTACCTGGTACCGGTTCAAACGATGATCTTCGCGCGCCTGCCTTTCCTGCAGACCGGACGGTTGCGCCAGTTCTACACCATTGGCCCCTACATCGCGCTTGCACTGCTGTTTACAGTATGGACATTGCTGTCCAGCCACTTCCAGAACTGCTATCTGCCCTACAATTCCTGGCTCTTCGGTTTTCCAGACAACGCGATTCTAAGATTCTGACATGCATGTTCTGATCACGATCAATGCCGCCTGGAACGCGCTGAATTTCCGCCGCCCCATCATCGACGCCCTGCTTGAACGCGGTGACCGTGTCACATTGCTTGCGCCATCAGATGCGTCGGTGCCGCACCTCAAATCGCTCGGGGTGGAGCATGTCAATCTTGAGATGGACACAAAGGGCCTCAACCCCGTCAGCGGCATCCAGCTCACGCGCCGTCTGCATGCGCATTTCCGCGACCTCAATCCGGATATCGTGTTGTCCTATACGATCAAGAACAACATCTTCGGCGCATTCGCCGCCCACCGGCTTGATATACCATTCATCCCGAATGTGTCCGGTCTTGGCACGGCGTTCCTGTCCGGCAGCATCTTGCAGACCATCGCGCGCCTTCTCTATCGCCGCGCGTTCAAACCGGTCAGAACGGTATTCTTCCAGAACAGTGAGGATCTTGACCTATTCCTCTCCCTCCGGCTCGTGAGCCCCACCCAGGCACGCCTGCTGCCCGGCTCCGGCATCGACCTTGACCGTTTCACGCCCCTCCCGATGCCACGGTCCCCACCCACTTTCCTGATGATCGGTCGGTTGCTGCGGGACAAGGGCACGTTTGAATTCGTGGAAGCCGCCCGCCTATTGAGATCGGAGCACCCAACCGCCCGCTTTCAGTTGTTGGGTGCTGTTGACGCGCAAAACCGCACCGCGGTGCCCGCTGATGTTGTGACGGGGTGGCAGGATGAAGGCGTGATCGACTACCTAGGCACCACCGATGACGTCCGCCCCTTCATTGCCAAGGCGAGCGCGGTCGTCCTCCCGTCATACCGCGAAGGGGCGCCGCGCACCTTGATGGAAGCCTCTGCAATGGCGCGGCCCGTTATCGCAACGGACGTGCCCGGATGTCGGTCCGTGGTAGAACGGAACGTGACCGGCATTTTTTGCGCCGCGAAATCCGCGCAGAGCCTTGCGACCGCTTTTCGCCAATTCCTTGCGATGACAAATGAACAGCAGACAAGGATGGGTGCCGCCGGGCGGCGGAAAATGGTGGATGAATACGATCAGAGATATGTCGTCAGCAGTTATATGGACGAAATCGCCAGAAACACTTAAACGGGAAGTCCTCGTACCACTTGACACGTCAGCGCATCCAAAGCGGTGGGAAATTTCTAATTGCCTATAATGACATATCCGATAACCCGCACAGTGCCGCATGACGTTGCCGCCGCTTTGCTATTGCTGTCACGACAGCGGTTGTCGGAAGATGACAAGGGTCATGCCAGGACCCTGCTGGGGAAGCTGGACGATGGGCATCAGCTGATCGACCTTGCACATCAAAAACTCAGCCTGCCGTTCGTTGCGCGTCACCTCGATGCGCTCAAGCCTGATTGGTACCACCCCAGCCAATTGCGTGACCGATTGAATGAAATGACGCTGTTGGGGCTGCGTGTCTCGGGTGCGCAGATGAATTTCCATCGCAAATGTATCGCACCGCTGAAGGTGCAGCACAGCTATTTCAAGGGGCTTGCGCTTGGCGCTCAGTATTACGATCAAAACGGGCTCCGGCCCGCCCGGGACGTTGATCTGATTGTCGACCGGAAGCAGATACGCGCCGTCATCGACCGCGCGCGGGAACAGAATTATGCGCTCATAGACAATGCACGCACACAGCGCATCCTGACATCCGAACGGGATATCGACGCCGCACTCAGATACGAAAGGGTGGCGAACCTCATTTCACCCGAGGGCGTGCTGATCGAGGTGCATGAAGAAATCGACAAACATCAGGGCATCTTCTACGGACCGAAGATCCTGTGGCAGGCCGAAGCCGTGAGCATCAAGACCGTGCCCATGCACAGCCTGCCCCATGCTGTTCATTTCATCTATGTCGCCTATCACTGCGCGCGCCATGTCTGGTCAGCGCTGCACTGGCTTGCTGATCT
This sequence comes from Sulfitobacter rhodophyticola, assembly GCF_041281685.2. Lineage (GTDB taxonomy): Bacteria > Pseudomonadota > Alphaproteobacteria > Rhodobacterales > Rhodobacteraceae > Sulfitobacter. Next base: position 196,653 of record NZ_CP166251.2, read on the forward strand.
CGATGCGATGCGAAACCATCCGAGTTTTGACCACGACACGGTGATGCGCACGGCGCAGGATATGGGGATGGAGCCCCTTGTTGAAGCGACCCTGGACTTCATTGAAGGTTCCAAGCGGCTGCCTGATGAGCTTGATCCCGGCAACAGTCGAACGGATGCCCTGTTGGAACTCTGCGTGCTGAATCTGGAGGGCGGATCGTCCGTGGAACATGCCTTGCGCGCCCAGCATACGAAATATGCGCTCCCTTTTGACTGGCTTGTCTCCCCCAGGCTGGGGCGTAAGATCTTGCGCAACAGGCTCCGGGGCCGGTTTCGCCCCAGCTTCAAGGATTATGAGGCCGTTCCCCTGCCACCGGCTTTGCGGCACATCTATCCCGTCATTGTCCCGGTCAGAAAACTGATGAGAGGCCGCCGTTGATACGCCTGCCCAAAGACGCAACCCGCGTCTGGCGCGGGGTCTATCGGCTCCTGCGAGAGACGTCGCTCCGGCTGACGGTGATTGGCGCGCTGCTGATCCTTGTTGAAATCGTGCTCGGCCTTGCTGTGTTGACCTTGATCAAGTCCATCATCGATGGGCTGTCTGCGCTGGTAGCTGACCAGACCTTCGACGATGTGTTCTCCCTGCTGGGCGTCCTCATCGCCGCGATGCTCCTTGCGGCGATTGCGCAAGTCGCCTCGTCCTATGTGCGTGCCAAGCAGGGCGTCGCGGTTGGTGAAGCTGTTACCGCGCGGATACAGGAGCGCGCCGTCGATGTGGATTACGCGTTCTACGAAAGTCCCGCCTATTTCGACTCCCTCGAAAGGGCGCGCCGGTCAGGTCCCCAGCGACCTGCGCAGGTTGTCTCCAACCTGTTCTTCTTTCTGAGGTCCGGGATATTCCTGATCGGTGCGATTGTGCTTTTGGCGACGGTGGAATGGCGTGTATTGCCTGCGGTCGGTGTCAGTCTGCTGGCCGTTCTTGCCGTGCGCCTTTGGTTCACACGCCGCTCCTACCAATGGCAACGCGATCGCATTCAGCTTGAACGGCGCGCACAATACAACGATTGGCTGATCACCTCCGACCAACATGCAAAAGAGCTGCGGATTGATCAACTTGCCAGCTACCTCATCTCGGTCTTTCAGGCATTGCGGTCGCAAATCAATACCGGCCAACTCGCTATCGAAAAACGCCGTTCCCTGGCTGAACTGGTGGTATCGTCCCTTGCAATTCTCGTCTTTGCAGGCAGTGTCTGGTACCTTGTTCTTCAGACGCTGACCGGCAACCAGACCATTGGCAATCTGGTGCTTTTCATCCTGCTCTTCCGGCGCGCGGAAAGCAGTGGTCGGGAGTTCATCCAATTCGCGGCCAAGCTTTATGATGATCAGCTTTATCTTTCACAGCTGTTTGATTTTCTGGAAATCCGACCCGCTCTGGCTCGCCCGGCCAAACCCAAACCGATCCCCCAGCCCCTGACGGAAGGCCTGCGGTTCCATGACGTCAGCTTTCGCTATCCATCCAATCAGACGGATGCGCTTTCCGGCCTCGATCTTACGATTCGTCCGGGTCAGCTGGTGGCACTTGTGGGCGAGAACGGTTCGGGGAAAACGACGCTCATCAAGCTGTTGACCCGCCTTTATGATCCGACCGATGGTCATATCACGCTGGACGGCACAGACATCCGCGAGATGGATCTTGCCGCCTACGTTCAGCTTTTTGGTGTCGTGTTCCAGGACTATGCCCGCTACGCAGCCACCGCCGCCGACAATATCGCCATCAGTCAGATCGACCGCCAGTCAGATGCGGCAGCGATCCAGCACGCGGCTGAGCAGGCTTCAGCAACCTCTTTCATCGATCCGCTACCAGGCGGTTTTGATACCCCGCTTACCCGGATCTTCGACAATGGCCGCGAGCTCAGCGTCGGGCAATGGCAGCGTATCGCCCTCGCCCGTGCTTTCTTCAAACAAGCATCCTTTATTGTGCTTGATGAACCCTCCAGCGCGCTTGACCCCCAGACCGAAGCGGAACTCTTTCAAAACCTCCGCGCGAAGCTCAACGGTCGGGCAGCCTTGATCATCAGCCACCGCCTGTCGACCGTCCGTATGGCTGATTATACCTACGTCCTTGAGAAGGGGCAGATCGTCGAAGCAGGCAGCCACGCCGATCTGATCAGGAAAGGCGGCACCTACGCCACGCTTTTCGAAACCCAAGCCCGATCCTATCGAGACTGATGGAGACCCCATGACACCCACCTTCATCGAAGAACCGGACGGGAAGATCCGGCGCTACTGGGTCTACGGGCTGGTACTTGAGTCCGAAGTGCCCTTTCCCGAACTTATTGAGACTGAGATCACCGCGTCAAACGCGGACGTCACTCTGCGCCTCGGGTCTATTGATGCCGACAACCCCGAATGGACTCCGCTGGGACACCACTTCAAATATACCGACACGGCCTACCTGACGACCGTCAGCCCGGATTGCCGGCTTTTGTGCCGTAACGGGAACGAAATCATCGTGGACGTCGCGCCCGGTTTCAGCTGGCTGGAGACCCGCACGCACATCCTTGGCGGCAAACTGGCCGTCCTGCTGCAACAGCGCGGTCACTTTGCCTTTCACGTCAGCGCTGTTGAAACCCCGCAGGGGGCCTGGATCTTTACCGGAGCCTCCGGCGCGGGGAAATCCACCAGTGCCGCGATCCTGGGCGAGCGGATGGGCTGGCCGCTCATTACCGACGATGTCGCATTGATCCGGATGGTGGACGATGTCGCGATGATCAGTGGCGGCGTGACGAAAGTGAAACTCTGGGAGGATTCGATCGATATGCTCGCTTTGAACAGATCGAGCGGCCAGCCGGACACATGGCGGCACGACAAGTTTCACTTCTTAGCCCGGCAAAACGCGAAGTGTCAGGCGTTTCCAGTGGCTCGGTTTTTTCTGATAGAACCCGACCAAAGCGGCCCCCCTGAGCCCATCAGCGGGTTCCAATGCGTCGACCATCTGGAACAGTCGATATTCAGGCGGCGAACAACGCCGCTGTTTCAGGCCGCAAAGACCGGCCCGATTGAGCTTTTGCGCCTTGCCGGTGCTATTCCGATGTACAGGACGGGCCGCCTGAACGAAAAAACCCTCGCAGCGATGTGCGAGGGTTCTTAGTACTTGTTCCGCCAGACTACTCTATCAGTCTGGGATCGTCCCAACGTTTACCAGCGTTGTGGTCCCGGAAATAAAGGTCTCGGTCACGTTGAAATTTACGCCACCAAGCGTCTTGGACGCGTCCAACTTGACCAGCTGGGGCTGCTGCCACACCATCTTTTTCATCAAAATCACTCCAACAGTTAAGGAAACAGATACCTTAACGGTGCGAGACGAGCAAGCGTTCCCAGCTGAGTTGGGCTGGTTTGTGCCGCGCGCGCCAGAAAAAGCAATTCTGCAACCACTGATGGTGCTACTTTTTGGTGTTGTTCCCGCGATTTCTCAATTTTAAGGTGAATTTCCAAGCTGGGCAGCCAGTTGTCATCCAGATCTGTCAAACGATTCGCCTGAATGTGCTCCACCACCCCGGCCATAAGCCTGCTGCGGTTCGCTTCGTTGGCATTGTCGAATTTACTGTGCCGCCCCGCCAGATGCGGCGCGAGCGCCGTACGCGCCAGATAACGCGCGCGACCATCACCGAAATGAACCCAATCGGGAACCTGGGCCATGAACTCAAAGATCGCCCTGCTGCAAAGCGGATAGCGGTACTGAAAGTTTCCCTTGCTCCAATGCGCCCAGGTCTCCATCCGGGCCGGAATATGCTCCACCTCAAGCATCCCCATCAGAACACTTCGCGCCCCGACACGGTTCACAGCGCTGCGTCCGGTCAACCGCACCTCATACTGATCAGGCATCCATTCCGCGACATGCCGCAGGCAATCAATGCCGCTTTGGTGAACGTCCAGATCAGGTGTCCACCCGGGTGGCAGAAGTGGCTTCACCCCCTGATCCCAAAAATTTCTGGCCAGATACGCCGGATTGCGCCGCCGTTCCGGCCCCCGAAGAGTATCCAGGGCCTTCAGCAGCCTCCCTTGCCGCACCAACCCGGAAATCACCCCGTGACCCTTGGCCGAAAAACCTTCGTCCCCGCCCCAACCTGAAAGCATCACACCGATCCCGTCATTCGTCGCGCGACGCAACACGGGCAATTCGTCAGCCAGGTCAGCAGTTCCTTCGAATTCCATCGGGCGCTTTATCAGCGCCAGCAGGTCCCTGACGGTCGCCTCCCCCCAATGGATCTCGAAACCATCCCGTTCCGAGAGCGCGCGAATGACCCGCCGTTCGTCCTTTTTCCCCATATCGGGATAGTGCTTTGAAACGGGGGGTGCCCATGTATAGACTTTCTCAAGCGCTCGGCCCTGCGTCCGCAACTGCTTTTGTGCGACACAGGTAACTCCGGTGGAGTCGAGCCCGCCACTCAGATGGCTGCCGACAGGAAGGTCGGTATCGACCATCGACGCCGTGGCATCATCAAGCAACTCCCGCAGCCGCAGTGCATAGTCCGCAGGCTTTTTGAACCGCTCCGCCACGCCACTGGCCACGTCCCACCATTTGCCCGTCCGCACATTATCTTCACTGACGGCAACGAAGCCGCCGGGCTGACACATCTCAACACCCCGAAAAAACCCGCGGCGGACGGGAAAGAGGGGCTGTGCAAGGTATTGAGCCACGACAGTCGGATCAATGTCCCAGGACAGATCGTCGAACTGCACCAAAGCTCGGACATCGGATGCAAACACAAACGTCGGACCGTCGCGCCGCCAATAAAGCGGCCGTGTCCCGATGGCGTCTCTGGCCATGAAAAGCGACCGTGCATCATTGTCCCAGACTGCAAAGGCATAGTCCCCCACTAGATGATCGGTGCAGGCCCTTCCCCATCGCGCGAAGGCCCGCAGGATCAGCGCGTCATCTGCCAGGGTGGCCGCCTTTGATGTGGAAATTCCAAGTTTGCCTATCAAATCCGTCCGGTTGTCGAGGAGCACGTCAGCGACGCACATCCGCGTTCCCAGTTCCGCAACGTTTCCCTGCGCAGCCCCGTGGCGGGTGATTGCCTTGCAGCACTGCGCCAGTGTGACCGGACCTCTGGTCACGGCTCCTTCGCCATCCGGTCCGTAGGGACGAATCTGGTCGAGGGCGGCCTCTGCCTGCAGGGGATCAATGGGGCGAGAGTTGAAATTCAGTCTGCCAAGTATTGCGCTCATGATGCTAGGACCACCGCGCGCATTCAGAGGTGCTCAGCAGATCGTCAACAGTTGATTGTCGTGCAACTGCGTCAGGTACTGCAGAGCCTCCGTTTCGCATGTCGCCTGGTCCACCTCAAATTTTTCCTGCAATTCCATGCAGATATCAGAAACGGCGATCGGTTCTTCGGTCAGACGCCAGATGGCATCACCAACCGGGCCAGACCCGTAGTAGGTGCCTGTCTCATGGTCGAAAACGACAAGATCCTCTCCGACATTGGCGCTGAAGACCTGTTCATTGCGCTGGACTTCGGATTTAAGCGTGATGGGTTTTTCGTCAGACTGGGCAGACATGGCTTGGGTTACTCATACTAAGGAAAACAAAAGGATGATGCCGTTTTTCCAACCGATTTACAATATTCCGCTTTCGCTTTGCCATGGCGCGTCCGTGGATATTCGCAGGCGCACAGATATGGGCGATTTGACGTGAAATCCCTTGGCAAGACACACAACGCGGTAGCATGAAACTGTTTCCCCGCCTTTTTACATTGCTAAGGCAAGGACCTGCCCGCTGGGTGATCCTGCTGGAGGCGCTTTGGGCACTGGAGAGCGCCCACAGGCTTGTGAGGCGCACCATATTTATTGACTACAAGGACACTTTGGGACGACCGGTCAATGGTGAAGTCGTGCCTGAGAAGTCAACAAGGCAGGCAGTTGTGCACGACATAAGATGGGCACTTACTTCCATCGAACGCAGCTTTTTCCAACGCTACACCTGCCTTTGTCAGAGCATTGCAGCACAGCGCATGTTTGCCCGACGGCGTATCCCCTATGCGGTGGTTCTTGGCGCCAAGCTTGGCGCGACCCCCGATCCCCGCACACAGGGTGATCCCATGGCAGCCCATGCCTGGGTCTGTGCAGGCGGCGGCGTCGTTGTGGGCGAGAAAGAGCGTGGCATGTTTGTTCCTGTGGTCAGCTATGTCGGCAACGGCTGAGTTCCTGTTGATGTGACGAAATCCCCAGTTCTTTGGACCCCACTTTTTCCAGCCGACACAACGCCGGGCAGATCCCGGTGCGGAGGCGGCATTGCGCCCGCAAACCCATGGGAAACGCTCAATTGAAGGCACTTGCGTGCAATTTGGCAACGGTCCGTGCGGCAGGAGGTTTGCGGCACATCCCTGCGCGGACACAGGGCACTGGGTAGTGGTCCGAATGCTAATAGGAAAGCGGCTGAAACAGCGGAAACAACACCCAGAATTTCCCTAACCATCTGTTCAATATGTGAGTTTTTGAAGCGTGGTGCGGGTGAAGGGACTCGAACCCCCACGCCAAAGGCGCCAGAACCTAAATCTGGTGCGTCTACCAATTCCGCCACACCCGCACATGCATCACGACAGCGACGCCAGCGCTGATTAGCAAACCTCCGCCCGTTACGCGAGAGCAAAAAAAGCACAAGACATTAACACGATATTGTCTTAGTCTGTGGATAACCTGAGGCAGGTTTAACGAGAGAGATACGCCCATGAAACCGAATACGGTCGGGCGCGAGGACGGTGCAGATCGTCCAGCGGATCGATATACCCGATATGCCGTGATGGACACTGGTCTGATCACTGGCACTATATTGCTGACATTGGACGGTGAAATTCCTGTCGAACACCTCAGTGTGGGCGACAAGCTGATCACCCGCGACACCGGATTGTCCAAGGTCGAACACATCCAACGCAGCACGCGTGACATTCACACCATTGCCCTTGCGGCGGGTTCGTTGGGCCACACCCGGCCCGAACGCGATGCCCTGTTGGCAGGCGATCAGATGGTGCTGATCCGCGACTGGCGGGCACGCGCGCTGTTCAGTTCGGAACGTGCGCTGGTTGCAGCGCGGGCGTTGGTTGATGATGAATTCATCACCGATCTTGGTGTACGTGAAACCACTGTTTTCCAGATCTTCTGTGACAGCCCGCATATCCTTTATGCCGATGGGCTGGAATTGGGCACGGCGGATGCCGCCCGCGCCCGTGGTTCGGTGCTGCACGCGGCCTAGAGGCCCAGTTCACGCAAGACTTTCGGCAACTGCTCCGGCAGGTCTTCGGCGATCAGACCGGGCCCGAAACTGCGCGCGGACTCGACGTGAAGGTAGGCCGCGACCTCGGCCATCCCGTGCAGGTCGCCGCTGGTTTGCGGCGCTGCAAGACCCGCGATAAGACCAGCCAGCACATCCCCTGCCCCTGCCGTTGCCAGCCACGGCACCTCGCGCCCATAAACTGCCGCGTGCACGGATGCGCCGCCCTGCGGACTTGCGATCACCGTGTCCGGACCTTTCAGCAAAATGATGCACCCCGCCCGCGCCGCTGCCTGCCGGACGGCATCAACCTTTGACAGGTCCTTGCGGGCCGGGCCGCTCAGATCCGGAAACAGGCGGGCAAATTCGCCTTCATGCGGGGTCAGGATGGTGCGGGAATGAACATGGGCGAACAATTCCTCCGGCGCGTCGGCAAAGCTGGTCAGCGCATCGGCATCCAGCACGACGACCGGATCACGCCAGTCGGCATCCCCTGCACGCCTGCCAAGGACTTCGATGACACGGGCGCGCGTTGGGTCGCCGATACCCATGCCCGGCCCCATGCAAAAGCTGTTGGCGCGGGCATCTACGGCGTCGTCCAAAGCCTGATCCTTGCGCAATGAGCGCAGCATCACCGCATTCAGTTGGCAGGCGTTTTCGATAAGCGCGGATGGCGGGCAAAGCACCGTCACCAGGCCGGCCCCTGCACGCAAGGCGGATCTGGCGGCAAGTCGCGCTGCACCGCCGCGCCCCACACCGCCTGCAAAGACGATGACGTGACCGTGGTCGTATTTATGTCCCCCGACCTGCCCTTTGCCGAGTTGTGATCGGGGCCAAACACTCAGCGGCAGGGGGCGGCGCATATGAACAGGCTCAACCAGCCTGATCTGGTCGGGTTCGGGCGGCATAACAAGCCCACCCTGCTCAACGCCGAAGGCATCTACACCAATGTCGACCACTTTCACCTTCGAACACAGGGTCGGACCGATCCCCAGATAATGCCCAACCTTGGGCGCATGAAACGTCACGGTCAAATCGGCCACGTTCATGGTGTGTGGCCATGGATCGAAATCGGGATCCTCAGGGTCGCGCCCATCGGGCAGCATACCCCGGTCAAGATCAAGACCGGAGGGGCAATCCACCGCAACGGTCTTGATTTTATATGCACGTTTCCATCCGTTGCGCCCCTTGCGATCCAGCGCCAACGCCACGTCATCCGGCAAAGGCCGCGTCAGCCCGATCCCGAACACCGCATCTACAATCAGGTCTGGTCGCGCACCGCCAAAAACCTCGGATGGGGTCAGGGGTAGAACTTCCCCCATCTCGCACCATCGCTCACAGTTCGCCTTTGCATCCGACGGCAGCTTTTCCGCCGCACCATATAGATGCAATGAAACCGACCACCCGGCCTCTGCCAACAGCCGCGCGATCACAAACCCATCGCCGCCATTGTTACCCGGACCGCACAGCACCAGCGCCCGATGTGAGCCCTGCGCCAACTCGGGCCATTCCGCCAGAATCGCGTCAACAACCCCCTGCCCCGCACGCTCCATCAGCTCCAGACCGGTGACATCCCCGCTGTCGATTGCGGCCCGTTCGATGGCGCGCATCTGCGCGGCTGTCAGCAGTTCGGTCATCTTTTCCCTTCCAGTGTTTCACTTCTGCTTAATTTTTGTGCCGTCCGACTAATAATAAGGCACGGCTTGCTCCCAATGTCGAAACCGGGGAGGCTACCTTGCCCCCTTTATGGATTCCCCTGCACCGAAATGAAATGACCCAACCCAAAGGCGCTTTTTGCCTGGGGGAGAGACCATGAAAAAGATCGAAGCGATCATCAAACCCTTCAAGCTCGACGAGGTGAAGGAAGCATTGCAAGAGGTCGGCGTGCAAGGCCTGAGCGTGATCGAGGTCAAGGGCTTTGGCCGACAGAAGGGCCATACGGAGCTTTACCGTGGCGCGGAATATGTTGTGGACTTCCTGCCCAAGGTGAAAGTCGAAGTGGTGCTGGACGACGATCAGGTCGACGCCGCCATCGAAGCCATCGTCGACGCGGCCAAGACCGAAAAGATCGGTGACGGCAAGATTTTCGTCACCCCTGTCGAACAGACAATCCGCATCCGCACCGGCGAGACCGGCTCGGAAGCGCTGTAATATCCAAAGAGAACCGAAAGGATCGCAAGTAAAATGAGCAATGTTGTCAAGATGATTGCGGATGAAGACATCGAATATGTCGACATCCGCTTTACCGACCCGCGCGGCAAGCTGCAGCACGTGACGGTAATGGCAGATCAAGTCGATGAAGACTTCCTGGAGGAAGGCTTCATGTTTGACGGCTCTTCCATCGCAGGGTGGAAAAGCATCGAAGCCTCCGACATGAAGCTGATGCCTGATCAGGACAGCGCCTATGTTGATCCTTTCTATGCGGAAAAGACGCTGTGCCTGCATTGCTCCGTGGTGGAGCCGGACACCGGCGAAGCCTATCACCGCGATCCGCGCGGCACGGCGGAAAAGGCCGAAGCCTATCTGAAGTCTTCCGGCATTGGTGATGTCGCCTACATGGGGCCCGAGGCGGAATTCTTCCTGTTCGATGATGTGCGGTTCTCCAACACCATCAACAAGGTGTCCTATGAAGTCGACGCGACAGACGCGTCCTGGAACACTGATACCGAGTACGAGATGGGCAACATGGGCCACCGTCCCGGCGTGAAGGGCGGTTACTTTCCGGTCAACCCCATCGACGAATCCCAGGATCTGCGGTCCGAAATGCTGTCCACCATGAAGCGTCTGGGCATGAAGGTCGACAAGCACCACCACGAGGTGGCCTCCTGCCAGCACGAATTGGGTCTGATTTTTGACAGCCTGACCAAGCAGGCGGATGAATTGCAGAAGTACAAATACGTCATCCACAACGTCGCGGCCGCCTATGGCAAATCCGCGACCTTCATGCCCAAGCCCATCGCGGGCGACAACGGCACGGGGATGCACGTGAACATGTCGATCTGGAAGGACGGCAAGCCGCTTTTTGCGGGCGACCAGTATGCGGACCTGAGCCAGGAAGCGCTGTACTACATCGGCGGCATCCTCAAGCACGCCAAAGCGCTGAACGCCTTCACCAACCCGGCGACCAACTCCTACAAGCGTCTGATCCCGGGCTTTGAAGCCCCCGTGCTGCGTGCCTATTCCGCGCGCAACCGGTCAGGCTGTGTGCGCATTCCGTGGACCGAAAGCCCCAAGGCCAAGCGGGTCGAGGCGCGTTTCCCTGACCCTGCGGCCAACCCATACCTGGCCTTTGCAGCCCTGCTGATGGCCGGTCTTGACGGCATCAAGAACAAGATCGATCCCGGCGAGGCGATGGACAAGAACCTTTACGACCTGCCCGCGGAAGAGCTTGCCGGCATCCCGACCGTCTGTGGTTCCCTGCGCGAAGCGATGGAGGCCCTGGAGGCTGATATGGACTTCCTGCTGGAAGGCGACGTGTTCACCAAGGACCAGATCGAAGGCTATATCGAACTCAAGATGGAAGAGATCGAAACATACGAGCACACACCACACCCGGTGGAGTTCGGCATGTACTACAGCTGCTGATCCTGGTGCATCGAAACAGGTCAAGGCGTCCCTCAGGGGGCGCCTTTTTCCGTTCCGAGACAGGGGCCGGAAATATGGTCATTCGCCCCATGCCCGCCTCAATCACCGGTTCAACCGCAAGGTAATACCCCGCCACTGCCCCATTCTGACCTTAGTTATCATGGAAAAGTTAACCCACGTTAACCAGTGGAGCTTGTTTTTGTTATGCGTCCCCAGACCGACTTTGCCACACGCATCGACCGCATCAACAAGGATGCGATCCAGGCGGACAAGCAGCGCAAGCGCAAGGGCCGTGGCTTCGGTCAGTTCTTGGTCGTGCCACTGATGATGGGTTCCTTCGTCTGCGGTGGCATCATATTCGCCTGGGACATGATGGACCGCCCCACCGACAATCCCTTTGCCGTGACATCCGAACTTACCGCGATGCTGCTGAGCGAGTAATTCCACCCGCGGGCCGCACGGCCCGCACCCCCAGTTTCCCTTTGCATGTCCCGATCCCACCGCTAGACTTTGCGAATTGTGCATTGTTCGAGGATTGTCATGCCTGCCTTCATAACCACCCTTGTTTCCGCCGTTCTTGCCACCTGCCTTGCCGTTGGCGCCCTTGCAGCCGAATGCATCACCAGCAAAGGCAACTTCAACGCCTACAAACAGACCTTGGCAAAGCAGGCCGCCGCGTCCGGCGTGGGCCAGCGGGGGCAACAGGCGCTTGCGGCGGCAAGGCTTTCGGACATCACGTGGCGGTTCGAATCCAATCCTTCCAGCCAGTCGGGTGTGTCCCAGGGCGACCCGGCGCGTTTTCTGGCCAAACGGTCGGGCAGTTCGGCGGCGAATTTCGTCAACCAGACCCGCGCCAAGATTGCCCGCAACCCCAACACCTTCGCCGCGATCGAGCAGCGCTTTGGCGTCCCCGCCAGCCTGCTGGCCACGATCTGGGGGCTGGAGACAAGCTGGGGCGGGTATCTGGGCAAGACCCCCATCGTATCGGGGGCCGTGACCCTGTCCTCCTACTGCCGCCGTTATCCAAAATTCCAAAGCCACGCGATTGCAGCGCTGACCATGGCGGACCGGGGTATCATCTCAAGCAACACCCGCGGCGGGCCGTCGGGGGAGTTGGGGCACATGCAGTTTCTGGCAGGCAACTGGCTGCGTTACGGGGTGGACGCCAACGGTGACGGGCGGGCGGACCCCTACAATGCCGCCGACGCATTGGCTTCTGCCGCGAACATGCTGCGCCAGAATGGTTGGCAGCCCGGTCAGCCCTTTGCCAACGGTACGCGTAATTTTCAGGTCCTGTCGGTCTGGAACGACAGCGGCAACTATCAGCGCGCCATCGCCTATGCCGCCGGGCTGGTGGATGGCAACAGCTGACGCACGGCCGACACTCCATTCCAACAAAGCGGTCGGCCCCTTGTAATGCAGGGTGCCGTTGTCTATGTGCAGCGCAAGGGTCAGGCCCCTGCCGTCCGCATTCCGGTGAAGTCCTGTGCTTACGTCTTATGCCTCAATCTCGCTGATTGAGGGGCAACGCGGACCCCCCGATGTCTTTTGGCGAGCAGGAGTGCATGACATGAATACCACCACCATCCCCACCCGCGATGCGCTCAAGGCGCAGGCGAAACGCCTGCGCGCCGATCTTGCGCTGCGCGGTCAATCCATCACCCACGCACAGGCGCTGGAGACAATCGCCCACCAATGGGGCGCACGCGACTGGAACACGCTGGTGGCCCAAGCGGCGGGGCACCACCCCGGCTATGCGCCGGGCCAGCGGATGCGCGGTACCTACCTTGGCCACCCCTTCACCGGGCAGATCAAGGCGGCCCGGCAGGCGGCGTCAGGCTATTGGTCGCTGACCCTGCGGTTTGACGAGGCGATCGATGTGGTCACATCGGACAAGTTCAGTTCCTTTCGGCGTCAGGTGAACACCACCGTGAATGCCGAAGGCCGGTCGCCGCAAAAAACATCGGACGGGCAGCCCCATGTTGTGCTGCTCCACGGGTGACGTCACGACGAACGGGCGCGCAAGATCTGCGCGTCCGTTTCAATTGCGCACCACGTATGTGTGGATGGAAAACACGACCGCATCGGTCTGCGGCAATCGCAGGATGCATTGCCGTTCGGAGCGGGTGAAAGGGGCGTCCCTGTCTGGCCACTTGCGCCGGGGCTGGTGCAAGTCTGGGTCTTCATAAGACAGCCTGTTCATCCGCCACAGGGGCCGCCCGACCCGCACCCCGTCAAACAACCGCTGCACCCGTCGCGCCAGATCGGCATCATAGTCCTTCACCGGAATATGGATATCCGTCAGCGGCCGCGCCGCCTTTTCCGCCAGACGCCAGTTGGCCGGAAAGCACAACACCGCCGCTGTCAGCACATGTTCTGCCCCGCGCTTTTCCATCACGCAGATGTCCTCCTGCACCAGATGGCCAAGCGTCAGCAGCGGCGCATCGCGATCCAGCGTCACCGCGCGCCCATCCGGGCAGCGCACCTGCTGCCCCGACACTGAAAAACCCAAGACCGGCAACAGCTTCATTGCCGCTTCCAGCACCTCCTGCGCGGCGGGCCGGGCCGCGGGGTCACACCACAGCACGGCTTCGCGCTGTTCGGCCAGCAATGCCGCGCGATAGGCCATCTGCGCGCCATAAGCCTCATCAACCCGCAACCAGTCGTCCGGCGCACAGGGTGCCACGCCGGGCAAGGCTTTTTCTTCCATCATTTCAGGGGGAAGCGCGGACTGTAGGATCACTGACATCGCCCGAAAATAGCGCCGCGCGCGCCACGTGTCATTCAAATACGACATGCGGAAATGTCGTCCCTGACCAATCAAACGGCGAAAATCCAGCCAAGCTGAAAGACAAGATCCAAGGAAACCAGATGAACCAACACTACCGCGACATCCGCAAGATCGACCCCACGCAAGGCAGCATGCTGCCCGACGGTACCCCCAACGTTGCTGACAGGATTGAAATCGGCCCCACGCAACTGGCTTTCGCCGAATGGCGGGCGGCGGACCTGACCCTGCCCAATCTGCCTGCAATGCGGGAGTATCGCTGGCAACGCCTGACCAGCCACGTTGTCGCGCGGGATTATGGCGGCGTGCTGCTGTTTGACCCGCTCAACATCCGCTACGCCACCGACAGCACCAACATGCAGCTTTGGAACACCCACAATCCCTTCCGCGCGCTTCTGGTCTGTGCGGATGGCTACATGGTGATGTGGGACTACAGGAACGCCCCGTTCCTGAGCAAATTCAACCCGCTGGTGCGTGAACAACGCTCCGGGGCGGACCTGTTCTATTTCGACCGGGGCGACAAGGTGAATGTCGCGGCCGACACCTTCGCCAACGAAGTACGCCTGCTGATTGCGGAACACGGTGGCGGCAACAGGCGTCTTGCGGTGGACAAGATCATGCTGCACGGGCTGCGCGCGCTTGAGGCGCAGGGGTTCGAGGTCATGGAAGGCGAGGAGCTGACGGAGAAAGCCCGGGCCATCAAGGGCCCCGATGAAATCCTCGCCATGCGCTGCGCCAGCCATGCCTGTGAAACCGCAGTCAAGGTGATGGAGGATTTCGCCCGCCTGAACACACCGCTTGGCCAGACGTCAGAGGATGACATCTGGGCCGTGATGCACGCCGAGAACATCAAGCGCGGCGGCGAATGGATCGAAACGCGGCTGCTGTCCTCCGGTCCCCGCACGAACCCGTGGTTTCAGGAATGCGGAGCCCGGATCACCCGCCCAAACGAGATCATCTCCTTCGATACCGATCTGGTGGGCAGCTATGGCATCTGCGTCGACATCTCCCGCAGCTGGTGGATCGGCGATCAAAAACCGCGCCCCGACATGGTCTATGCCATGCGGCACGGCGTCGAACACATCATGACCAATATGGAAATGCTCAAACCCGGTGTGATGATCCCGGAATTGTCGGCAAACACCCATGTGCTGGATGACCAGTTCCAGAACCTGAAATACGGCTGCCTGATGCACGGCGTTGGCCTGTGCGATGAATGGCCTCTGGTGGCCTACCCCGATCACGCGGTTGAAGGGGCGTATGATTATCCGCTGGAACCCGGCATGGTGCTGTGTGTCGAAGCGCTGGTTTCGCCCGAAGGTGGCGATTTCTCCATCAAGCTGGAAGATCAGGTGCTGATCACCGAGGACGGGTTCGAGAACCTGACAACCTATCCTTTTGACCCTGCGCTGATGGGTGAATAGCTCAACTTGTTTCCGTTTTTGCAACAATTCTTCTGATAGCAAATTGATTGTCCACGCCTTGTCTTTCCGCAGACCTATCGCAGGAGGCCCAACCTGAACGCATAAAGGCATGCAGTTCGGGGACAATCGCGCGATTGTTCGCATTACGGCAACAATAAGGCTGAGAAACACAGTGTTTCCGGCTTTTCACCACTTTTCCGCCATATTACGTCGGCCACCCTGTTCCCAACGCAGGGTGACCGCGCTATCTCAAACCTTGTAACGAGTAGCCCTGTTTCGGCAAGATGAGTGTTCTGCACTCCGTCGTGGCTTGCGCTGCAAAACGATGGAGATTGGCACGAATGGCATTCAAGGCATCCCTCTTTGGCGCGCTTATGGCGACCGGCCTGTTCGCGGGCGGCGCACAAGCGACAACGTTCCTGACTGGCACGTTCGAGGTCGCGGTGGCGAACTACGATGCAGGCGGTGATCGCGGCAAGGCCTTTGCGTCCGCAGCGAACCTCGCGCAGAACTTTGACGAATTCTTTACCTATACCGGCGCACTTGATTTCAACGTGGGCTCGGGCAGTTCCGCGACGACGACCATCGCGGATTTTCTCAACTCCGGCTCCGGCACATTTTCGGGGTTGAGCGCGCCCCTGGGCGCCGCCATCCTCAGCACGCCGACATGGCGCAACACGACCGTTTTCGGTTTCCGCGCCTTTGATCTGGGTGGCTTTGTCGGAAACATCCGCCACGACGACGGTGTCAGGTTCTTTGACAATGGCGTGCGCGAATTGAACGCTCCCGCGCCGACAACCGCGATCAACAGCGCGTTTGATTTCTCCGGCGGCACCTTTCAGCTTTTGTATGCTGCCGCCAACGGTAACCCGTCCATTCTGGAAGTGACCGGCACCCCGGCGCCCATCCCCCTGCCCGCAGCCCTGCCACTGCTGCTGGCCGGTCTGGGTGGTCTGGGTCTGATGCGCCGCCGCAAGAACAAACCCGCATAAGTATTTGAGACAGATTATTTTAGCCAAGCCCCGGTCATCGCACCGGGGCTTCTTTGTTTAGGCCTACTGCCCCAAGGCCTGCGCCAGATCATCGCGCAGATCGCCTGCGTCCTCGATCCCCACCGAAACGCGCAACAGGCCTTCGGGAATGCCGGTATGCGGCTCGATGGTGTGGCGATGCTCTACCAGGCTTTCCACACCGCCCAGCGACGTGGCGCGGTGGAAAAGCTCCAAACGTCCAGCCACCTGCAAGGCGGCCTGCGCGCCGCCGCGTACGACAAAGGACATCAACCCGCCAAAGCCATTCGGCATCTGGCGCGCGGCCAGCGCATGGCCCGGATGATCGGGCAGACCGGGATACAAAACCGCTTCCACCCGCGGATGATCCACCAGAAATTCCGCCAGCGCCTGCGTCGTCCTGCACGTCTGCGCCATGCGCAGCGGCAGCGTTCGCATGCCCCGCAACAACAGCCACGCCGCCTGCGGATCTAGCACCGCACCGCCCGTATTGCGGTCCAGCACGATGGCCTGCCACACCTCCGCGTCCGGCTTGCGTGTCGCCAAAGCCCCCGCCAGCACATCCGAATGCCCGTTGATCCCCTTGGTGGCGGAATGCATGACGATATCCGCACCGAAACGCAGCGGTTGGCTTAACACCGGTGTCGCGGCGGTGCTGTCCACCACCAAAAGTGCGCCCACGCCATGCGCCGCCTCGGCGGCGGCGGCGATGTCGGTGATCCGCAGCCAGGGGTTCGACGGGGTTTCGACCCAGACAAGCGTCGGGCGATGATCGACACACGCGGCTTTGAGCTTGGCCTTGTCCGACGCTTCGACCTCAACCAGTTCAATCCCGCGACGGGCACAGAAATGACCAATCCACTGGGTCGTCCCCCAATAGATCTGCCGCTGCACCAGCACGGTCGCACCATTGGGCACCGTACGGAACACCGCCGCGACTGCCGCCATGCCGGATGGGAATAGCAAGGTTTCCGCCGCCCCCTCCAGCGCGCTCAGCACCCGCTCGGCCTGACGGACATTTTCATTGTGGGAGCGCAGATAGATGTTGTCCGGATTCAGCGGCGCATAATCGGCATCCCGCGCGAACGTGGTCGCCCGGTGCACCCCCGGCACAACGCCACCGGTCTGTGCATCCATTGCGCCTGCGGCTTGTGCGGCGATGGTGGCGGCCTGCCGTTCGGGGGAAGTGGGATCAGCCATGGGACGTCTTTCTGCACACTGGAATTGCCTCTAGCTACACCGCCATTTCACCCGCGCAAACCCCTCGCGGTGATCCAACTTGCGTCACGCCCGCGTGACTGCCCTGACACAGACCTTGCGCAATCCCGCCAACGCCCCCACCCTAGCACCTTCACACCCCGGAGCCTGCCATGCCCACTGAACGCATCACCTTCCCCGGCCACAACGGCGAAGCGCTGGCCGCGCGCCTTGACCTGCCCGATGGTCCGCATCTGGCCACGGCGCTTTTCGCCCACTGCTTTACCTGCGGCAAGGATATCCCTGCCGCCAAACGCATCGCTGCCCGTCTGGCGGCCATGGGGATCGCCGTGCTGCGGTTCGATTTCACCGGGCTGGGCCATTCGGAGGGGGAGTTTGCCAATACTTCCTTTACTTCCAACGTCGATGACCTGCGCGCGGCCTGCACCTATCTCAACGACCGCGACATGCCGCCAAGCCTGCTCATCGGGCACTCCCTGGGCGGCGCGGCGGTGCTGAAAGCGGCCGCCGACCTTGACCAGATCAAGGCCGTCGCGACCCTTGGCGCGCCTTTCGACCCAGGCCATGTCACCCATAACTTCGCCGATGCGCTGCCCCGGATCAAATCCGAAGGCGCAGCCGAGGTCAGCCTTGGCGGCCGCCCGATCCGCATCGGTCAGGGCTTTGTCGAAGACGTATCAAAGGCCGCGCTGACGGAGGCACTGGGCAGGCTCAAGGCGGCGCTGCTGGTGATGCATGCCCCCAAGGACAGCATCGTGGGGATCGAAAACGCCAGCGCAATTTTCATGGCTGCCAAACATCCCAAAAGCTTTGTCACGCTGGATGAAGCGGACCATCTGATTACCAACCCCGACGACGCCTGCTATGCCGCTGAAGTTATCGCTGCATGGCTCGGCCGCTACCTGCCGCTGCGTGCACCTGCACCACCCCCCGGCGCGCCCGAAGGCATCGTGCGCGTGTCCGAAGCCGATCCGGCAGGCTTTTTGCAGGATGTGCAGTCCGGCCCCAATCACCATTTGGTTGCGGATGAGCCGGAAGCCTACGGCGGTACCAACCGGGGCCTGACGCCATACGGCTTCCTGTCTGCGGGCCTCGGCGCCTGCACTTCCATGACGATCCGCATGTATGCGCGGCGCAAGGGATGGCCGCTGGATCATGTCAGTGTCGATGTGAGCCATGACAAGGTGCATGCGCAGGACGCCGAAACCGGCAGCGGCGACAAGGTGGACACATGGCGCCGCGCCATCCGCCTGGAAGGCGATCTGAGCACCGACCAATGCCAGCGGCTGCTGGAGATTGCCGATAAATGCCCTGTTCACAGAACGTTGGAGCGGTCTTCTCACGTGGTGACAGAGCTGATCTAGTCGCGGTAGGTCGCCTCTGTCACGTCGTCCGCACCAATGCCGATGAACCGCAGTCGGTCGCCTGCCCGCTCCATCGCGTAGCAGGCCCAAAGGTCAGACGGCGGCCACATCGAACAATATTGATCGGCCTCTACCCGCCAATACCCCCAACTGTCGCGGCCCGCATGATAAAGCGTCCTGCCGGAGGCGCGGAAATCCTGCCACGCGGTGTCATATTGTAGCGCCCGCCCGGTCAGCGCCGCCGTGATCTGCGCGCCGCTCAGCTTCTGCCAAACCGCTTCCTCGCCCAGCGCGGCACCCGGCAGCAACAGCACGAGCGCATATATCGCCTGTCGCATGCCTCCCCCACCTTGTCCTTCAATCCTGCGCAGTCTATGCCGCGCGGGAGCCTGCCAACAGTCACAAAAAGGTGTCCGCATGATCCCCCGCTACTCCCGCCCCGATATGGTTGCCATCTGGTCCCCGGAGACGAAATTCCGCATCTGGTTCGAGATCGAGGCACATGCCTGCGACGCGATGGCAGACCTTGGGGTGATCCCGCGCGAGAATGCCGAAGCGGTATGGAAAGCCAAGGACGTGGAATTCGATGTGGCGCGGATTGACGAGATCGAAGCGGTCACCAAGCATGACGTGATTGCCTTTCTCACCCATCTTGCCGAACACGTGGGCAGTGATGAAGCACGTTTTGTCCATCAGGGCATGACGTCGTCGGATGTTCTGGATACCTGCTTCAACGTCCAGCTTACCCGCGCCGCCGACCTGCTGATCGCGGATATGGACGCGTTGCTGGCCGCGTTGAAACGGCGCGCGATGGAGCATAAGGACACCGTGCGCGTCGGCCGCAGCCACGGCATCCACGCCGAACCGACCACCATGGGTCTGACCTTCGCCCGTTTTTACGCCGAAATGGACCGCAACCTGCGCCGCCTGCGCACAGCGCGCGCCGAAGTGGCTACCGGAGCGATTTCAGGCGCGGTCGGCACCTTCGCCAACATCGACCCCCGCGTGGAAGAACACGTTTGCGCCCAGCTTGGCCTGCATCCCGAACCGATCAGCACCCAAGTCATCCCCCGCGACCGCCATGCTGCGTTCTTCGCCACGCTTGGCGTTATTGCCAGTTCCATCGAAAATGTGGCAACCGAAGTACGCCACATGCAGCGGACCGAAGTCTTGGAAGGGGCGGAGTTCTTCTCCGCTGGCCAAAAAGGCTCCTCCGCGATGCCGCACAAGAAAAATCCCGTGTTGACCGAAAACCTGACCGGGCTGGCCCGCACCATCCGCATGGCCGTGATCCCCGCGATGGAAAACGTGACCCTCTGGCATGAGCGGGACATTTCACACTCCTCCGTCGAACGCGCGATTGGGCCGGATACGACCATCACGCTGGATTTCGCCCTGAACCGCCTGACCGGCGTGATCGACAAGATGTTGATCTATCCTGACAACATGCTGGCCAACATGAACACGTTTTCCGGGCTGGTCATGTCCCAGCGCGTGCTGCTGGCGCTGACGCAGGCAGGCGTCAGCCGCGAAGACAGCTACAAGCTGGTGCAGCGCAACGCGATGAAGGTCTGGGAGGACGGAAAGGACTTCAAGACCGAACTTCTGGGCGACAAGGAGGTGCTTGCCGCCCTGTCAAAGGAAGAAATCGAGGAAAAATTCGACCTCGGCTACCACACCAAGCACGTCGACACGATCTTCAAGCGCGTTTTCGGAGAGTAGTGCTTCGCTGAATAAATAGGCAGTTCTGTTCCGAAATGTCGCAGACGCGCACGCCGCGTTTGAATTCTTGCGCAAACGATGTACCTTTACGCAACGACAACAAAAGGAGACGGACCATGAAGATCAAGACCCTTGCGATTGCCCTGGCCCTGACAGCGGCTCCGACACTCAGCCTGGCGGCAGGCTGCAATTATGGCAAGGAGAAACAGGCGATGTCCTGCGCTGACGGCACCAGCTATGATAGCGCTACACAAAGCTGTCTGCCTGTCAGCACCTGAGCCATCCAACGAATACAAGCGCGTCCCGGCCTGAACATGGGCCTTGGGGCGCGTTTTGCGTTCTGTGGGATCATTCTTGCGCTGCATGAAAAAAATTTGGCTTTCGACCAAATAAATTCCGCCCCCCGCGGGTTTTCTTAGCAGACGCACCTAAGTTGATACACAACGCCGGGCACAGCCCATGTTTCAGACTGGAGATTTCAATGAAGTATTTTGTTCTTGCCGCCGCCCTGACCCTGCCCTTCGGCGCAACCTCAATGGCGCTGGCCGCTGGCGGCGGAAATGAATCCGCACCGAAGAAGCCGAAGTGCCAGACCGGGCTGGTATACGACAAGAAAACCAAGACCTGCGTCAATGCGCAGGAAAGCAGTCTGGACGTGGACACGCTTTACCAGACCGTTCGGTCGCTGGCCTATGCGGGGCGTTATGATGACGCCCAGACCGTGCTGGCCGCCATGCCGCAGGACGATGACCGCACGCTGACCTACATGGGCTTCACCAACCGCAAGATGGGCAATGTTGACACCGCCATGGCGTTCTACACCCGCGCGATTGAGGTCAATCCCTCCAATGTGTTGGCCCGCTCCTACATGGGTCAGGGCCTGGTCGAGATGGGTCAGATCCCCGCCGCAATCAAGGAACTGCACGCGATTCGTGCACATGGCGGTACCGGCACCTGGGCAGAGGCATCGCTGGCCAAGGCCATCGCCACCGGAGAGACCTTTAACTACTGAATTTCAGCCTTTTTTCATCCTTCCCTGTCACAAGAGCTTTTGGGCATTTGGGGAATGGTTTGATGAATGACATGGTTCCATTAACGAGTATTGCGCCGCTGCCGTCGCTTGATGGCAGTGGCGCAAGTTCGTCTGGCACCCCGGGCCCGGCCGCGAAGGCGGCAATCATCGTTCGGCTGCTGCTGAACGAGGGCGCTGAACTGCCGCTAGAAGACCTGCCTGACGCCCTTCAGGTCAAGCTGACCCAGCAGATGAGCCGGATGCGTGTCGTGGACCGTGACACGCTTTCTGCCGTGATCGGCGAATTCATTGAAGAAGTCGAACGCATCGGCCTGTCCTTTCCCCCCGGCATTGCAGGCGCGCTTGACGCCTTGGACGGCAGGATCAGCCCCCAGACCGCCGCCCGGCTGCGCAAGGAAGCGGGCGTGCGGCAATCAGGCGATCCGTGGAAACGCCTGAAGGAGCTTGGACCCGACGTGCTGCTGCCCGTGCTGGAAAACGAAAGCGTAGAAGTTGCCGCCGTGACCCTGTCGAAACTGCCCGTGCCGCTGGCGGCGGAACTTCTGGGCCGCCTGCCCGGCCCGCAGGCGCGGCGCATTGCCTACGCGGTCTCTCAGACTTCTGACGTGACGCCCGATGCAGTGGACCGGATCGGCCTGTCACTTGCCACGCAGCTTGACGCGCAACCGCTGCGCGCCTTCGACGAAGGCCCGGTGGAACGGGTGGGCGCGATCCTCAATTCCTCGCGTACGCTGACGCGGGATGATGTGCTAACAGGGCTTGATGAAACCGATCAGGGCTTTGCTGACGCGGTGCGCAAGGCGATCTTCACCTTCGGCAATATCCCGACCCGCATCGCCCCTCGCGACATTCCCCGCATCCTGCGCGAGGTCGATCAGGCCGTGCTGGTCACCGCGCTGGCCGGGGCCGAAGACGCAGGGTTCGCCCCCGTCATTGCATTCGTACTGGAAAACATGTCAGGCCGCATGGCCGATCAGCTGCGGGACGACATGCGCGAAAAGGGTAAGGTAAAGACCGACGACGCAGAAGAAGCCATGTCCCAGATCGTGACCACCATCCGCCAGATGGAGCAGGCAGGCGACATCCTGCTCGTGGTCGAAGAAGATGAAGCGGAATGAGTGAACTCTGACCGTTGTCAGATGGCGGTGAAGTCGATGCGCGGTGCCCGGTACAACGTCACAAGGGATTCAGTTGCTGCCGTTGGCGGGGGATGGGATGGAGCCGCGGCCGATCCCGCGTTGAACCCGCGCCGTGTCGCAGGCTCTCAGACGCAGGGTCTTTGGTCCGCCTGCCACCCTAGAAAAGCGGCCAGGGAATATGACAAAGCGGCGGTGGCGGCAGGTGGGCCCGGGTTGCCCGCGCACGCTGCGCTGCGGCTTTGACCACGTTGAACCGGCTGCTGCTCCCGCGCAGATGTCCGAAAGACCAGTAATAGACCTCCTGAACGTCACCCAACCCGTCTGTCGCCTTGAGATCGGCAAGCATCCCGGACTTGCTGACCCGGGACATGCCCGACAGGCCCATCACCATCGTCTTGCCCCTGCTGCTCCAGCGGGTATGTGCAAGACCCTGCAATCTGCCGGGACGCGCGCTTGAGTAGGCTTGCGGCAGAATATAGTCGCAGGCCGCAATCAGCGGATCGAGCTTGTTTGCAATGCTGGACGCAACGATATGGCTTACCCCGACGCAGCATGGGCGGCCCGCGATCAGGGGCCTGAACACAGTTTCGACGAATGACTTTGCCTGGCTGCGCCCCTTGACGGAGTACGTCCAGGGTTCTTCCGCATCCAGCATGAGCGACCGGGCACCGGTTTGGGTGCACAATTCGAACATCGTGTCGACAAGGCCACGGCAATACCGCTCTCTTGCTGTGATCCAGGTCATGAAGTGGATTGCCACGCCGCATGATTTCAGTTCATCGATGGCATCGCGCAGTGCCGGTGTCAGCCGGGCGCTGGAATAAGTGCCAAATGCCGTGTTGTTGCGACGTGCCGCATGCGCGACAGACACATCGTTTGTCCCGATCATGACATCGGTCGGCGCCAGATCGCACAGCTGCCTGCGCCGCCTTTTCGCCCTGGAAGAACTCCCCACGATCGTCCTGGTATTCGTATGAACCCAGACCCGCCGGATATTTACAAAGGGGGTTGATGCGGTGGCCTTGCCGCCACCCGGCCCGCCAGCGGGCGGCGCGGCGCGCAATATGCTTGTCACACTCTTGCGCAGCGATTTCCAAAGGGCGACCCATTGCTTTGTGCGGCCGTGGTTCATCGGGATCGACCTGCCGCCCAGGTCCGGCACGTGAATCCAGAAGGCCAGATCGGCAAGCCTGTCGGCATCGCGGATCCCCGCATCGATGGCGCGCTGGACGGCAAGCGGCCACGCGCCAAGTCCCATTGCAATCGCCTGCTGCACCGAAGCCGGGAAGCGCGCCGCCCAGTTGAGGTCGGCGGTCGTCTCCCCGCCTGCCGACCCCGCAATCAGCGCCTCCCATCCGGTTTCATCAACATGTCGCATTACCGCCTCCGATCCCAAGCCATCTGTCAGACGAAAAACTCTTCGCGGTTCATCCTCCTGCGACGGTTCCGGCGCCCCCTGCCCCGACGGCGACGCCCGCCCCGCATGGCCTTGATCGCCCGGCGGCGGTTTGCCAGCACCCAAGCGGTTTCGCGCGACATGGCAAGCACGACAGTCTTGCGGTCAACCTTCCTGGCCCGCGCCAATCGGGTAAGTGTACGACGAATGATCAGGGGGATCGTCCGGATCGCCCAACGTGTCTTGCGATTGGCACGGAACGTCTTGACCAGGGCGATGCCCGCGCGCACGACAAGCGGGATGACCGGGCGTAGCCGCCGGTTGCGCCCGAACAGGCGCATGGCCCCACGCATCATCCGCGCAAGACCGCGATTGGCGCGGCGTTCGCTATCGGCCTCCGCAATCTCGTGGGCGGCTTCCTCCATGTCTTCGAACGCCTCCTGATCACCACCAAGGGCTTCGAACTCGGCCTCATCGCGTTCGAATTCAATCTCGGTGCCTTCGGCGTTTTCCATCTCCCCTTCGCGCAGGATCGCGGATGCGATGGTGCCGCCGATCTTGGCCCCGCCCGCTCCTCCGATCACGCCACCGACAATGCGTGCGGCAATCGGGCCAAGCGTCTTGAGAAGCGGACCAAAGACCCCCTTGACCGCACGAATGCCACCGCGCACCACTTTCTTCAGACCTTTACCAACGCGCTTGAGGAAACCAAGGAACTCCGGGTCATCTCCTTCCATCAAACCGTATTCGTCATCCCCGTCTTCGTCGTCGTCTTCCGAAAAACCAAAGCCATCGTCCTCGAGCCCGCCATCTTCGGTTTCGAACCCGTGGCCGCCGTCCATCGCACCGTCGAATTCGAACTGGTAGGGTTCGTCAAGCTCACCTTCGATCTCGTATTCCGAGAATTCCAGCTCGCCCTCTTCGTCATCCTCGCCAAATTCGGGCATGTCGTCGTCCTCGAAGTCGGAACTGAAATCGACTTCCTCGTCTTCCAGTCCATAATTCTCCATCTCGTATTGATTATCCATCTGACCTCTCCTTTGAATTTTTCTAAACGGCGTCGGCGTGCGGAAGCCTGTGCAACGAAGGGAGTTGTGCGCGCCGCTCACGCGACAGGGCACGTTGGCGTTCCGCCGCAGCCACGAGGTCGAGCACATGCGCGACCATCGCAACCTTGGAATGCACTTCGAGCTTGCTGAAGATCCGGCGCAGGTGGGTCGCGACGGTCCATTCACTGATCTCAAGCACCGCGCCGATCTCCTTGTTGGTCAGGCCGGAAGCGACCAGTCGGCAGATTTCGCATTCGCGCGGCGAAAGGGGCAGTTCGGCGGACCAGCGACTGATCGACGTCAGCAGCGATACGGAATTGTCCGGATGGGTGCATGACATCAGACCGCCCTCCGCCGCATCGGGATGATCTTGGCTCCCGGGCGGGCGCGTGCCGGGACACCGCCAGACAATTCACCCAGTGACGTGGCCACCGTCAGCCACTCCTCCGCATCCTCCGCGATGTCTTCCAGACTTGCCTCGAACGTGGCACGGTCCTTGTTGGCCACATGCGCGGCGGCCAGCCAATGCAGAACACTCTCACCCGCTTCGGCCAGTTGCAGCCGCTCCGATATGCGCGTGTCTTCCTTGAGATACTGGCGCAGCACCTGTTCCAGCGTGTCCCAGATGTCATCGGTGCCAAACAGGTTCTGCACGTCCGGTGCGCTCAGGATATCGACACAGGTCGCCTGAAGCTGGAACACCTCCTGCCGCAGGACGTTGACGTATCCGTATGACGCGGACTTGAGATTGTTGCGCACGGCCACAGCGGCCTGCCGCACACCAGCGGTGGTTCCGAAATTTCCGCGCTGGTTGTCTGGTCGGATCACATCGGAAACCCGGCGGTCGCGATAGAACTTCGCCACGGCGCGCAGGAACGTCACGAACAACTTGTGAAAGGCCGTGTTTGGCCGCGCACCACCCGGGGGGGCCACCTTGGAATAGCCGAAGACACGGGAGTAGGCCTGCATGCGGTCGCGCGCAGAATAGCGCGTCAGACTGGTGCGGTCGACCTGATAGAGGAGCTCCGCACCGGGCCCACCCGACAACCGGACCTGGCCGGAATTGTACAATTCGATCAACTTGGCCACGGCCCGAAAAAGGCCTGCGCGTTCCACATGCATCAGCGCGTAGAGTTCGGAGACCGCGACAATGCGTTGGTATCCGACATTGTCATCGTAGCTGGGGCGCCGATCGCCGGTGGGGAGTTGCCCAAGCCGCTCTGCGCCACGGGTGCGCGCTATGCCCAGCGCACCAATCTCAACCGGCAACAGCGTGGTGCTGCCGGGCGCAAGAACGCTCGATTCAAGGGCGTTGAGGCGGGACAGCAAAACGGCCTGGGCCTGCGGGTCGTTCGGGTGTTCCTCCGCCAGCTTGCGCCACGCATCATTCTTGAGCTGTTCAAGGTTCCTTCGGCGTTTATCAAGTTCTTCAAAAGTCGCCATGACGTTCTCCAATCTGCTTTGGCTCGAATGGGATCTCTCAACTTTCCAGCAACCGACCGATGCCGTGCGCGGCACGGTCCAGTTCTTCCACGAAATGGTCGGTCAGCCGGGCGACAGGGGGCCAGTCCTTTCCCTTTGTCGGCGGTTTGGGCTTGAAACGCTGGGCCTTTGCGGCCAGCCGGTCGATCTCGCTCCGGATAAGATGCGCACCGCGTCGACCGTCCTTGTCGAGCGCTGCGATCCAGGCATCACTGGCACCCTCGACACGGTCGATCAGAACAAGCAGTTCGCGCACGGTCGGCACGGGCCTGTCCTTTTCCGCATAGGCCTTGGATTTGCCCACCTTGGGGACCTCGGGCTCGGCCTCTTCCACCGCGCGTGCCTCAAAGTCCAGACCGGGCACGGCGTCCATGGCACAATCGCTCGTGATGCCCATCGCCCCCAGCTCTTCGTGGAGATGCCGACCGGTATCGCGGGCGCACACTACAGCGCGTTCAGTCAGGGTCAGGCTTTCGCTGACACTGCTCTGCCCCGTGGGCTCCTTGGTCGGGGTCTTGCAGCCGAGATTGAAGCTGCACAGCATGGCCACCAGACCGCGCACCGCGACATAGTGGATCACGTGTACTTCGTCCTTGCGGTCATTCACCCGCTTGGGGACAAAGTTGCCGCTTTCACGCAACTGGTCGAACAGCGGCTTGTCGCCTCCGAACAGCGATCGATAGATGTTCTCCAGCACCTCCGCGTCGTTGTCCTGGCTGTATTCGTCCCGCAGGGCCTGAAGCTGTTCGCGCACCTGCCGTCTGGCCGTCGCGAAATCGTCGGGGTCTGTACCCGGCGTCAATACCTCGCCTTCGTCCGGCAGGGGCTCCAGCTTGTCGAGCCGGGCAAGTGCTGCGTTGATCTGCAAGGTGGCGCACAGGCTGCGCGCCGCCTTCCAGGCGGACAGGCTATTCTTTTCCGGGACCTCTACCGTGTCGGCTTCGGGTGCCGGGCCGTCGTCGCTCTGTCGCTCACCGATGGCCTCGATTGCCGCATCACGGCCGGTCCGGGAAAGCAGGTCGAAGTCCTGGCCGAGCAATTCGCTCATGATACGGTCGACCTTGGCTTTGGGATTGGCGGCCTCCGCGGCCGTTTCAATTCTCATCTGGGTCACCTCCGTTCCAATGCGTTGTAGAAATTCGTGACAATGCGGCCCGGCGGAGCGAGCCTGCGTTCAATTGCGATCCGTGACGCGCCGATCAGAAACCGCTCCGGGACGATGCCGGGATCGGTACCCGCGGCCAGCCGGGATGCAGCTTCGCGTGTCATTGCCGCCTCGCGCGTGCCAAAGCTGACCACGTCGGAAAGACTGCGATCACCGAACTGGCGGTATTTGGTATAGACCAGCGCCTCGATCGCGGCTTGCGTTGCCGGACGCACCGCATGGCCAAGCTCCGGCGGCAGACGCCGGATCAGCTTGCGGGAATAAAGACGACGCCAGATTGCGGCCATTGCGCGGGCTTCCTTGCGGAAGCCCAGCCGTGACACCAGCGTCAGGGAAATCGGAATGCGGATCAGCAGCGGCGGATGCACACCGCGCGGATCAAAATGCGTGACGCGTTCCGGGGACCGCGCCATCACGTCAATCAGCGATGCGGCCATGGCCGGACCGATGAACAGGATCCCGACAAGATCACTGAACAGCTCCGAATGCCACCGCGCCCAAATTTTCGCCACGCCTGCGCTTATGCCTCTGGCTTCGATCTGGCGTTGCAATTCGGCGGGCATGGCTTGCCACAACCCCAGATCGGATTGCAGGTTATGGCCGACCTCATGCGCGACGGCACCCAAAGTCCAGGGGTTCAGCAGCCGGTGATGCGGCAATTGCACGATCGGGAACGGGTTGGGCAAACGACCAAGATGCGGCACCCGAATACCGCGCCGCCACGTCGCGGGGCCGCCGCCGGAGGTCATGAAGGAAAACGGGGGCGGCGTGGGGATCGAACGGGCGCGGCCAAGGCCGGTATAGATCTTCTGATAGCAATCAAGCGCGATCCGGTCCGTGGCCTGAAGGCGCAGACCCAGCTTGGTCTGCCGCTGACTGAACAGCATATAGTAATGGTCCCAGATCCGTTCTGCCGCTTCAACGACCTGCTGGCCGCGATCCTTCAGACGGGTGACATGTTTCGGGGGGACCGGGCTGCGGCCAGGGCGTCCCAACTGATCAAGGTTGCTTCTGATCAAAGTCCCGAAGCGGGCAAGCAGATCGTTCACGGCCGCCAGGTGCGCACCGCTGGGCCGTCCCGCGCCGGGGCCAAAATCCTCAATGCGAAACGGCGCAAGTCCAAAGGCATGGCGGGACAGGTTGACCCGCTGGATCCGGGTCCAGTCCTCTTGCATCGCAGACGCTTGCCCGGGCAGCTGAATCAGCTGCGCATCCATCCCCTGATCCTCCTCAAGATGGGTCGTGTCAGCGCAACGCCGCGATTGGCGATAATCGGGGTCGCGGGATTGTCGCGGGCGGTATGGACCGCAACGATGGTGCGGCGACGGCCGGACTTCAGCCAGACCGGGCTGCCGCTCTGGCCTCCCGCCGTGTCATGCAGATATTCGATCCGGGCACCCCGGACACTGCTGACGCGGTTGTATGTCCAGTACAGATGCTGACCGCCCTTGTCGCCCGGGTAGCCTGCCGTGTTCAGCTTGACCCTCCGAAGCCTGCGCGCCGAAAGCGCCGAAAGCCGGGGCCAGTGGCCGGTCTTGCGGCCTATGGGCTTGTCCAGCGTGATGACCGCATAGTCATGGGGCCACGCCTTGTCATAGCTCGACGCCCGGACATAGGCCGACGGATAGTCCACCCGCACGGCGCGTGCAGAACCGAAAGGTTCCTTCGACCCGTTCTTGCCGGGGATCACGCGGATTCCGGAATAGCGCGATTTGCGCGAGCGGTTGAAGACGCAGTGCGCCGCCGTGAGGACCTTGTTTGGTGCAATCAGGGTTCCCGTGCAGCCCGGCGGGCTGATCTTGACGATATGCCGCCACGGGACCGCGGTGGTATTGGTGATCCGCTTGCGCGTGTCCTTGGGATCAAAGATCACCTGATAATCGGCGCCGGGGGCAAGCTCGTGCGTCAGATCCTCGAACACACCGCCCTCGTCGTCATCTTCGTATTCGAAAATGCCGTCTCCTTCGGCGAAACTGCCCTCATACTCCAGTTCATCATCGGGATCGAATTCGTCCTCGTCGCCGGAGCCAAAAAACTCCTGATCGTCTTCGAGTTCAAATTCGACATCTTCCGGATCGTAGGCATCCATGGCCGGTCCCCCTTGTCGCATAAATTTCTAGTTATGCTTGTACAGGGTACACTTTTTGCGGCTCATCAAATAGTCGCACGTTTAGATGACAGGTCAGCCTGACCGCCCAAAGCTGCGACGCATCGCTGAAGGAAATGAAATAATACCTTTGTTTTAGCCACTTAACTTTCAAGATGCGAAAGCTTGCCGGTACCGCTTGTTTGTTGGGAAGGACGAGGGCGTTACTCTCCTTAAACGTGTGTATGCGCCAAACCTCCGTCTGCTGGCGCAGTGCATCCGCAGGAAAAGACGCAGCCATCCGGCAGTTCGTTGCGGGGCAAAACCGCACCTTGCCGTCCCCCACCATGGGTTTTCAATTGCCGAACAATTGCCCCGTCCGGGCCAGCACATCACCCTTGCCAACAATCGGTCACACGGTCTCACCGCATCGACAACACTATGGTTTGGCATTACCCGCTCTGCTTGTTTCAAACAGCATGCGCGACACGGGCCGCTACCGGGACGACACATGTGGATTGCCCTGCCCTGTATCCAGATAGGCTTTCAGGCTCCCGACAAAAAACATGTCCCACCCTGCTTGGCAAATGTCGAAACACTGCAATCCTGGATGCAGCCCGTCGTGCGTGAACTCAATTCTCGACCCGCTACGCTCTGCGGAAATCCTCCAATGCGTGGATGTCCCCAACCATTCGGTCTGGACCGTGTCGGAAAACCCTTCGAGCATGTGAAGGGCATCTATACATTTCAGTTTCACAAATGCGTTCGGTTTCAGTTCGACCGCCTCAAAAGTCCAGTAGGATTGACGCGGCGGGAACCTGAATTTCGCGCGATCCCCGACCGCCCGAATGGTTCGATCCGGTTTTGTCCACCAGTGTTCGACACCGCTTGTGATGGCGGCAAACGAAGCGGCGGGACTAGCTGAAACTTGGATGGACCTGGTGTAGTTGCGGTCTTTCATGGATTTGATGCCTCCGTTCTCAGTCCGCGCTGGTCCAATGCGGGGGAAAGGTATCCACAACACCAGGCAGGGCCTCCATCCGCGTTATCCAGTCAGCCAGGTTTGGAAAGTCGGCATGCAAGCTGGGCAGCCCCAGTGCGGTCATGATCTCCGGTTTCGTCTCTGTCGCCCGCTGCACAAGCCTGACATGCGGAAATGCCACGGCATCCGCAGCGCCGGGATTGGCGCCCGACAAGAACCCCGATGCATCCAGTGTGGCTTCTAACCTCCAAAGCTCTTTCCCAAGTACCTTGGCCGCCTCTTTCAGGTTTTCGGTGGCCTCGGTCGCCCCTTGAAAGAAAATCGACGACAGCACGCCGCTTGTAGCGTCCGGCAGGTAATCCAGCGTCTCCATTGTACTTTGCCAGATCGCCGCAGTTTCCGTGTCGGATACGCCGAAAAGCGGAGGGTCGGGAAAGGTACGGTCCAGCCAGGCAAGCATGGCAATGGAGTCGCGCAGCACAATGCCGTCGTTCACAAGCGTAGGCACCGTACCTCTTGGATTGATCTTCAGATAGGACGGCGCCTTGTGGTCATTTGTGGCCAGCGACATCAGCTTGGTCTCATATTTAATGCCCTTGATCGCCATACCGATGGCAACCCGCCACGGACTTGGGGCACCGCTTATCGTGTAAAGGGTAAGGGACATGATGGATCTCCGTTGTGCAAGCATCGTTGCAAAACGTAATCCCTTTGGTATGGTCCAGAAAGTAGGCAGATTTTTTAAATATACTATCAAAAAGCATACTATTGGAGGAAACAAGGTGCCTGAGCGGCTGAAAACCAAAAATGCGATGATTGATACGGCCGATACCCCCTGTCCCGCCCCTGCGGTGATCGGCATGATCGGCGGCAAATGGAAGCTGCTGATCCTGCAGATCCTGATCTTTCAGGGGACGAAACGGTTCGGCGAACTGAGGAAACGGATCGACGGGATCACCCAGACCATGCTGACCAACCAATTGCGCGCGCTTGAAGCCGACGGCCTTGTGAGCCGCAAGGTCTACGCAGAGGTCCCGCCGCGCGTTGAATATTCCGCAACGGCGGACGGACGGGCGCTAGAACCGGTGTTCACCTCCATGCATTCCTGGTGGCTTAATCGCCAAAAGTCATAACTGCCCATCGGGCTTGGGGTGACGTCAGTCACGCAGCAGGGCATCGGCATCCAGTGGACCCCTCAATACCGGACCCGCAGATCCATCAGCTTGGCCGATCCTATCCAAAGCGCAGACATCCCAGCAAAATACCTTCCGGACGTCTGAACCCCTATCCCGTCATAGGTATCGGCACAAACAGCGTCGTCCGAGATGTTGACCCCCCCCTCGATCTGAGTCCGCGGTCAGGCGTCATGGCGTGCAGCTTCTTGCTGGACAGCAACGTGTTCGCCTTCAACGAATTGGCTTGAACGTGGCGCGAAGCGACAGGGCGATGCCACTACCCCGGATTTTCCGGGGTACTACGTCATCTAAAACCGTTTTTCAAAGGAACGGATTCCTGTGATAGTCAGCACGTCGCACATCAGGAGACTACCATGAAATCCAGAACCAAGGTCGTTGTCATCGGGGGTGGCATTGCAGGGTGCTCGACCCTTTATCATCTCACGAAAGAAGGGTGGTCCGACGTCGTCTTGGTTGAGCGGAATGAGTTGACCTCCGGCACCACGTGGCACTCGGCGGCCCAAGTCACAAACTTTGGGATGACGCAAACGATGGTGGGGCTGAAATCGCATTCTATCGCGCTCTACAAGCAACTGCGTGACGATCCTGACTATCCCGTGGGGTATCATCACGGCGACGGTGGCATCCGCCTGGCGAATACCGAGGCGCAGATGCAGGGCTACCATCATTTTGCTTCGGTGGCGCGCGGGATGGGCGTGGAATTCGAGGTCATCGACGCCAAGGAATGCGCACGCCGCCACCCGTTGATTTCGACCGAAAACCTGCTTGGCGGCCTATGGGACGGCGAGGACGGCGATATTGATCCAGCGCAGTTGTGCCAGGCGCTGGCCTTTCATGCGCGCAAGGCAGGAGCCATGGTTTATCGGAACACGCCCGTGACGGGGCTGACCCAGCACAAGGACGACACATGGACCGTCCACACCGAACAGGGCGATATTGACTGCGATATCGTGGTGAACGCAGGCGGCTACCGCGTGAACGAAGTGGGCGCGATGATGGGTGTACAACACCCCGTGGCGTCGATGGAGCACCAGTATTTCATAACGGACGACATCCCCGCCATCGCCGAGGCCGGGCACCGCATGCCACTTCTGCGCTGCCCGATCTCGGATTACTATTCCCGTCAGGAAAAGGGCGGGCTACTCGTCGGGTTCTATGAACAGGGGTGCAAGACGTGGGGGATGGACGGGATCAGCCCCAGCTTTTCCAACGATCTCTGCCCAGACGATCTGGACCGCGTGATGGACGTGCTGGAAGGCGCGTTTGAGCGGATGCCAGCGCTGGCGGAGGTTGGCATCAAACGTGTGGTGAACGGGCCCATCACCTACACCATAGACGGTGCACCATTGGTCGGCCCGATCCCGGGCAAGCGCAATGCCTTTTGTATCATCGGACTGCGGGCCGGATTGGGCGAAGGCGGGGGCCACGGCTGGCTGCTCGCCCAGCAGATCGTCCATGGCGAGGCTTGTTATGACACTTGGGTCGTCGACCCTCGGCGGTTTACCGGACACGCAACCGTCGAATTGACCGCGCGCAAAGCCATCGAAGATTATCAGAACGAATTTCGCTTTCATTTCCCACACGAACACCGCCCCGCCGGACGCAACGCCAAGACGACGCCGCTGACCCCAATTCTGGCCGCCGAGGGGGCGGAGTTCACGGTCGTAAATGGGTGGGAGCGGGTCGACTATATCAAGCCGTCCCCCGACTTTCACCCGTCGTTGAGCTTCAACTTCGACGAAGCTTTCGACGTGATCGCCGCAGAGGTCAGAAACGTCCAGACCCATGTCGGGCTCGCCGAGGTGAACGGCTTCAACCGGATCGAGATCACAGGCACCGACCGCCATGCCTTTCTTGATCGAATGATCTGCGGGACCGTGACAAAGCGCGTTGGACGCGTCGGGTTAGGATACCTTTTGAATGATCACGGATGCATCAAGGCCGAAGCGACAATCGCGAACCTGCCCGCGTCGGAACGTGGACCGGAACGGGTCTGGTATGGATCGGCCGCTGCATCAGAATACCACGACATGGACTGGCTCACCACGCACCTGAAACCCGGCGAAGACGTGCAGCTGCGCAGCCTGACAAATGACCAAACGATCCTTGTCCTGGCTGGACCAAAATCGCGCGCCGTTCTTTCTGCCTGCGCGCGCGGCGATTGGTCCGCCACAGCGTTTCCGTGGCTCTCCGTACGTGAGGCATGCATCGGTTTCGCACCCGCAACTGTCATGGCGGTCAGCTTCTCAGGTGAACTGGCTTATGAAATCCATGTACCCAATGCCTCGCTCTATGCGGTTTTTCTGGCGCTGCGCAAGGCAGGCGCGCAACACGGGCTGAAACTCTTCGGCGCGCGGGCCGTTGACTCCATGCGCATGGAAAAGGGGTTTTTGCACTGGAAAGCAGACCTGATCACGGAGTTTGATCCATTTGAAACGGGGCTGGCGCGGTTTGTGAAGATCAGCAAGGGCGAATTTATCGGCAAAGCGGCCCTGTTTGAGCGACAGGCAGCGGGACCACAAAGCCAGTTGGTCACATTGAAAGTCGATGCGACCCTTGCACCGGCCCACCCGGGCGCGTCACTGATGCAAGATGGCAAAGTGATCGGCACAATCACATCCGGGGACTTTGGGCACCGTATCGGAATGAACCTCGCCTACGCCTTCGTCAAACCTGAATTCGCTGAACCTGAAACATCGATGCAACTCGATCTATGCGGAGAACGCATTGCCGCGCAGGTCATCGCGCCATCGCCTTATGACCCGGAATTCGAACGGATGCGCGGTTGATCCGCTCGTCCACGAAGGCTCTGCGTATGCGGTGATTGGAACCGCGGCGCCGAAATCCCGGGTTGTCCGCAGACGGTGAATTTGATCAGCTTTTGGTTCTGCACATGTCGCGAACGGCCGTTCCGGTGACGCCGCACTGCGGTGCGGCTGATCGGATTGAATGTTTCTTCGGGGCCGCCCGCATAGGATATCACGAAGTTGACGCCGGGGTCGTGCGTTGAATCTGAACCAAAGCTCAACCTTCCCAACGAAACGCGTCCTTTTCCGCTTTCACGCGGCCAACCGAAGGGAGTGCGAAATGGCTGCCGAGGACAAGGCAGTCTGTTTCAGAAGCTTGTTCCAGAAACCCCTTGCGGGAGCGGACTGCGGTCTCCGCATCCGTATCGTATTTGAAATGCCATTCAGGATGCCAGCACTGCACAGTCGAATGGATCGCGTCCCCGGTTATCAAAGCGGCACGGTCCCCGCTTTTCACAAGAACTGACACATGGCCCGGCGTATGTCCCGGAGTGGGTACCAGCGTGACGTGATCGCCCAACATATGCCCGGCTTCGACCAATTCAACTTGCCCGGCTTCTATCACCGGCAGCACGCTTTCGGCGTAGAGATTGCTCTTGCACAAACGCTGAACTTCTTCGTCGGCGGCAGGCATCAGGTAACGCGCATTCGGGAAGGTCGGCACCCACCGCCCATCCTCAAGTCGGGTGTTCCAACCAACGTGATCGACGTGGAGGTGCGTGCATAGCACGTAGTCAATATCAGCGACATTCATTCCAGCGGCCGCCAGCGCTGCGATAAATCTCGTGTCCGAACGCTTGTGCCAATCAGGATCGTTCGGGGCCGTTTTGTCATTCCCCACGCAACTGTCCACGAGAATATTGTGAGAAGGCGTCTTCAGCAAAAAACCCTGTATCGGCAGCATCAGTCGCCCGGACTGAGGGCAAAGCCCACCCGGTACGTGTGCTTCCACGATCGCTCTGACATCAGGACCGGCGTTGGGATAGAGTTCCTCTGGCGTCATGAAAGGAGCGTGGATTTCGAGAATTCTCCAGACCTCAACGTCACCGATCTTGCAAAGCACTGAACCTTCTCCTTGTCCCTCAGATGCGACAGTCGGGAGCTTAGCAATTGATACCTTGCCCGCAAGGCAATCTGGTTCGTCAACGGGCCGCCGCAGCAACAGGACAGTCGACTGGCGCCAACGCTATTGCAAGGATCCAGCATTCTGCAGGTTTACGAACGATGGTTTTGAGAAAGCTGCACGGCAGTTGCCTGATCCAGCGCAAGGTCCGGACTAAGCCGTCAGTTGCCCGACAGGGAGTGATTTGCCTTCGATGATGCAGCGCATTCGAAATCCAGTGCGTCAGCCACCTTCGACTTCGCAGTTTGTGTTGTCGACATAGCAACGCAACGCAGCCTCCTTGGCCAACCCCAGCCTGTCTTGCACTTCGGGCGTTACCCCAGCACACTCGATCCAAACAAGGAGGCCCAACATGGTCAAGAAGAGCCTGATTGCCCTTATCAGCTTCCTCGCTGCGGCGGCTGTCTTGCTGTTCTTGGTGATCTATCCACCGATCAAGGCCAGTCACCCTGAATTGGTGAAAGCCGATCTGCCCGAACTGGTGCCATTAAACGCCTTTTATGCAGATGCCTTTGCGCAGTGGCGCTTTCGTCTGTCACCTGATGGCCAGCGCCTGGCATGGTTGGAGGCAAAGCGGCTGAAACCCGCATTGTGGGTGCGCAACCTGAACGACGATCAGGCAGACATCTACCACACACCGGACGAAGTGCGTTGGTATCGCTGGTCCGCCGACAGCCGCTATCTTCTTTATCTCGCCGACCGCGATGGCTGGGAAAACGACCAGATCGTATCGGTCGACGTGACAAAACCGGGGTCGCAACCACGCACCTATGATTTTGGTCGTGACGTAAAGGCGTGGATCCAGGACGTGCCTGCCGAGGGTGGCGCGGATATTCTTGTCGCTCACAATGGGCGCGACCCGTCCAAATTTGATCTCTACCGGCTGAACCTCGACAGTGGTCAGACAACGCCGCTTGAGTTGATATCGGATCAATCTGTCGGCTGGCGGTTCAATCGGGCGGGCGAACTTTACCTCCGCTCGGTGGCAAATGGCGGAAGCGGATGGCAGGTCTCCGTCAAAGCGGGCGCGCAATGGCATCAGGTCGCTTCCGGCGGATTGGATGAGAGTTTCTGGGTCTTGTCGGAACCGGATGAGACAGGCCGCTTCCTTGCCATGTCGGATCTTGGACGCGACAAACGCGCTTTGGTGCGCAGGGATGCCGTCACCGGCGATGAAGAAGTCCTGCACCGGAATGACGGTGTAGACCTGTCTTGGATTGTAACGCAGCCAGTCACGGGTGAGCCGATCATGGCGGTTTCCTATCCGGGGCTGCAGGAACGCCGTTTCTTCGACGCTGATATCGAGGCGATGGTGAACAAGATCGAAAAGCCAGACGATGCTGCGATACATCTCGTTTCGGCCACGTCGGATTTTTCAAAGGCAATTTGGGAAGTCGAGGATGACCGAGAGGGATGGACGAAGTTCTTTGCCGATATGGAAACCGGTCAAGTTGAGGAAATGCAACGCCCGTCCATTGCCGACTGTGCCGAGATTTTGTCGCCGATGGAGCCGGTCAGTTTCCCGGCCAGCGACGGTCTGACCATCCATGCATATCTGACGCGACCAAAGGGAGTTGCGGGTCCAGCGCCCACGGTCGTCCGCATCCACGGCGGACCGGTTTCGCGCGTGCGCTGGGGGTTCGATGCCATTGCACTTTGGCTTGCCAATCGGGGTTATGCAGTCCTGAACGTCAATTACCGCGGCGGTGACGGCTATGGCCGCGCTTTTCGCGAGGCGGCCATCGGCGAGGTGAGCCGGAAGATGCATCAAGACATCGTCGATGCACGCGCCTGGGCAGTTGATCAGGGCATCGCAGATCCTGACAAGGTGGCGGTGATGGGCGGCAGCTTTGGCGGCCTCAAGACCCTTACTGCGATGACGGAAAGCCCGGATCTGTTTGCCGCCGGTGTCAATATCAATGGCATCAGCGACATTTCGACCATGTTGCAGGAGGTTCCGGTCTATTGGACGGGCTGGCCCGACTGGTACCGCAAATACATCGGCGATCCTGGTGATCCGGACGATCTGGCTGAAATTCGCGCGCGTTCACCGATCTACAATGTCAAGAACGTCACCGGTCCCTTGTTGATCATCCAAGGTGCCAATGATGTCCGTGTCATCCGCGATCAGGCCGACCGTATGGTCGAAGCCCTTCGTGGGGCGGACAAGGAGGTTCAGTACGAGGTGATTGACGGCGCGGGTCACACGTTTTCAAATATGGACTGGAAACAGCGGATATTGATGTTCCGCAAGATTGAACGCTTTCTGGCACGCGAGTTGGGCGGGCGCGCCGACGGTTTCGACTATGCGGTTCTTGGTGCTCAAATCCTGCCTTGATCGGTACAGCAAGCCATTCTTAACGGGCGGTGAATTGCGGAATATCGCGGCGGTCGCAAAGGCAGGACAACCTGTCGGCTAAAACCGCTGTTCGACCGCGAACCGCCTTCGGGTCAACCCCACCTTCCCAAGTTCTTCTCAAGAACAACGAAGCCGTTCATTTGGATGAAGGGAAAAGCATGAATGATCTTTCAATGACGAATAAGCGGCCTTAATTCTTTGTCTCACTTTTCGTCGCCTCATTGAACAGACCCAACTCCGTGCGAGCGATCCGTCGGATGATCTTGAAAATGTCATCAAGCGTTTCGGTCAGCTCAATCTCGCGGGCGTAGGTGTGGAGCCGCTTCGGGGCATCTGACCGCAACCGGTCAACCTGATGGCTCGCAGCGCCTTCGACCAGCGCGACGAAGCGCGCCTTCATCTGCCGGACCTGCGCTGCGGCATCCGTGTCTTGCGCGTCAAGCGCTTGCAATGCGCCATCCAGCGCCTCGACCACCTTTTCATGCACGCCCTTGATAACAGCAACCGTGGCTGGACTGATGACCACGTCCTCTTCCATACGCTTGCGCGCGGAGGTAACGAGCCCCGTGGCAACCAGATCACCGATGTGCTCCAGATCATTTGCGATCCTGGCGAGACCCAAAAGCAGACGAGACTGGTCTGCGGGCAGGCTTCTCAGGCTGATTTGTCGGATGTACCCGACGATTTCGCGGTGCAGCAGATCGATGGGGCGGTCCATGACGCGCAACCGATCAACATCAAGCGGGCTGCCGGTCACGACCGTGGGAACGGCGCTTTGCAGCATTTCCCGCAGCAGCGTCCCCAAGTGCACGATTTCAAGCCGCACGGCATCGATGGCAAATGCAGGCACGTCGAGGAATTTCGGGTCGAGGTGTTTGGCCGCAAATTTCGGGTCAGCTGTTTCGATCTTGTCAGGGGCGAGCCATTCCACCGCTCGCGTCAGCTGCGATGTGAACCCAACGAAAATCAACGCGTTCACTATGTTGAAGAAAGTATGCACATTGGCCAATTGGCGCGGAATGCCGGAACCGGACAGGCTGTCTGGCGAAATGGCGCGTGCCATATCGGCAAGCTGGTCCACAAAGCCGATCCAGATCAGGACACCGGCGACATTGAAAAGTGTGTGAACCAGTGCCGCGCGCACGGCCTCCCGTGGGGCCCCGATCGAGGCCAAAAGCGCCGTGACACATGTGCCGATGTTGGCCCCCAAAGCCAATGCCACCGCAGGCTCCAATGCGATCAGGCCTTGCCCGGCCATCACGATCAGAATGCCTGTTGTGGCTGACGAAGACTGCACCAGCGCCGTAAAACCAGCGCCGACAAGGGCGGCCAGCAGCACACTGTCCAGCGACAGCATGAAATCGAGAAACGGCTCAAAGCTGCGCAGGGGCTTCATGGCGTCACTCATGATCGCCATGCCGAAAAATACCATGCCAAGGCCCAGAACGATCCGCCCCTTTTCGCGGGTGGCCTTGTTCCTGGCAATGAATGAGACGAAGAACCCAAGCGACAGGACTGGCAATGCCAGCGCGGTGACCTTGAACGCAAGGATTTGCGCGGTGATCGTCGTGCCGATATTGGCCCCCAGTATCACGGCCACGCTTTGGCCCGTGGTCATCAGGCCCGCCGAAATGAAGCCCACCAGCAGAACCGTCGTGATCGACGACGATTGAATGATTGCCGTCACAGTGGCGCCAGCGATCAATCCGGTGAAACGGTTTCCGGTCATCCGAGCAAGGATCGATTTCATCGATGTCCCGGCCACCTGCTTGAGCGCCCGGGTCATGATGTCCATGCCAAACAGAAACAGGGCCAGCCCGCCAATCAGGCCGGTTCCCAACTCAAGCTGATTCAATTCACTGGTCATCTTTTTGCGTTACGGCAGCATCATGCCCCGGATCATGAAAAAGAACATCGCAGCCAGACTGCCAGCCAAGGGCACGGTGATGACCCAGGCGGCGGCGATCTTCAGCAACAGCGTGCGCTTGACCAATTCGATCCGGTGCACTTGTCCAAGTCCGCGCCGTTCCCGTTTTGCCAGAAGTTTCGTGCCTGCCGCCTGCTGCTTCATCGCGCGCAGCATTTCACCCTTCGTTGTCACGTCCGCCTCTGCGAAGCGGGCCAGGAATGCATCGACTTCGTCGGGATCATTGTCCGCGTGATGATCGCGGATTTCCTGTATGGTTCGCGCATAGCCGGATTTGATGTACTCCCGCAGAAACCCGACACCAAAGACGCCGCCAACGGCGATGTGGGTCGAACTGACAGGAAGACCCAATTGCGAAGCGACGATCACGGTGAGGGCCGCTGCCATGGCGATGCAAAAGGCGCGTGTCTTGTCGAGTTCGGTAATCTCGCTTCCAACGGTTCGGATCAATTTTGGCCCGTACAACGCCAAGCCAAGGGCGATACCAACGGCCCCGACTGCCATGACCCAGATCGGAATCGCGGCCTTGGAGGTAACCGCACCGCCGACAATCGCCTCATTGATGCCAGCCAGCGGTCCGACAGCATTGGCGACGTCATTGGCCCCATGTGCAAAGCTCAGAAGGGCCGCGGCAAAGATCAGCGGAATGGTAAAAAGATCGTTCACGCTGGATTTCTGGTTGCTAAGGTTGCGCGTTGTGCGGGCGATGAAGGGGCGCATGATCGCATAGATGACAGCCGCGATGCCAAGACCGATAAGGACTGCGGTGACGAAGTCGACCCTGATCAATTGTTTGACGCCTTTGAGCATCAAATATGTACCAAACGCCCACGCCATCAGCGCCACAAGTACGGGCACCATCCGGTTCGCAGCCGTCAGCATGTC
Source organism: Sulfitobacter rhodophyticola (assembly GCF_041281685.2). Classification (GTDB taxonomy): domain Bacteria; phylum Pseudomonadota; class Alphaproteobacteria; order Rhodobacterales; family Rhodobacteraceae; genus Sulfitobacter. The sequence continues at coordinate 237,645 of NZ_CP166251.2, forward strand.
TGACTTGTAGGTAATCGTTCGTTTAATGATATAGAGGAAAAGTGCGGCGATCAGCCCGCCCAGAAGCGGTGAAATAACCCAACTGGCGGCAATCATCCCAACCTGGTTCCAGTTCGCGATGTCCCAGCCGCTGGCGGCAATTCCAGCGCCAAGCACTCCGCCTACGATGGAATGGGTGGTGGATACCGGTGCCCCGATCGCTGTGGCGAAGTTCAGCCAGACAGCCGCCGCAAGAAGCGCTGCAGTCATAAGCCAGATGAATGTGGCCCGGTCGGCGACCAGTTCGGGATCAATGATCCCTTTCTTGATCGTTCCCACCACGTCGCCTCCGGCAATCAGCGCGCCACCGGCTTCGAAACATGCGGCAATGATGATGGCCCCTGTCAGCGTAATCGCATGGCTGCCGACCGCTGGTCCGACGTTATTGGCCACGTCATTTGCGCCGATGTTCAAAGCCATGTAGCCGCCAATCATTGCGGCGACCACCAACAGGATACCATCGACACCGCCGTCAGTACGGGCAATCGTGAACAGCATGATCCCCACAATGAATATCAATGCCGTGCCCAGTCGGAACAGCTCGTTCCGGTTCAATTGCATGGCAGATTCAACCCGATCGGTTCTCAGCATAGCCGCCCACCTCATTCGTTCCCAGATCAGGTACACATCAGAAATCGCACTGCCGACATGATCTATGTCAATGCGAAGTCCTTTGTTGTCGTCCCAATTCGTTTCGCATGAAGTCTCGCGACCCATCAGGACAGAAAGACCGGCCAAGCATCGCAGCATGGATAAGGCGACAAACGAAGAATGCGCTCATCCTGACACGACGTTTCGTGCCGCCGGGATTGCGGCTTGTACTGGGCTTGCTGCTTATCGCGGGAGGTATCCTGGGCTTCCTGCCCATCTTGGGCTTTTGGATGATCCCACTGGGCTTTGCCATCGCAGCTTTGGATGTCAAACCGCTTGGACGGTCACTATTGACGCATTTGAGAAAGCGAAAATGACAAAAATATTGGCGCCTCATCAAGCTTGCCCGCTGGACGCCCGAGGTTCAGTCGCGCGTCTGACGGGATTGAAAAACCAGCCTTGGCACCAACTGGCCGTACCCGCGTTTACCGTTCTTTTTATGCTGTTTTTGCTGATGAAGATTTCAGAATCGTTCCGGAAAGCAGCCTGTGTGAAATCCACGCGCGACGTGCGCCCAACTCGATCTTGGCGCCGGTTTCTTTGATCTAGATCAAGTCGGTGCAAATTTTTTTTCTGTAGTTTTTATGGAACGGTTGCTGTTTTGCGGTACTCGGATTCCGCAAAAACCAGCACCTGCAGTTACGCGAGTTACCAGTGATGTGGTCGGCGCGAAGAAGGCTCTGGCCACAGTGTTCAACGGATCTGGGCGGCGTTCATATTTTTTCCTAGTGCAAGCGTGATCGAGACTGCCGTCTCCTGTGATCCTCCAATGGGATTTCGACACACAAGCTAAGCGGGGCGGCACCTATGGAAAATTCTGAAAAAACCGACGAAGGGCTGGAGCCTGATACACCGGAGCATGAGATCCCGGCGATGCAGCGCGTGCTGGATAATCCGTTTCTGCTGCTTTTTCTGGGCGTCACCATTCCGGCGGTTCTCTACATCGTTTGGGGCGTCATGGAAGTAGCCTCGGTTCCCGTCGGGAACTGATTTTTGCAATTGGGACAGCAAGGGATTGGGGCCTGTCATGGCAATCACACCACCTTCAAATCGGCTTTGGTGGAAAGAGCCGATTCACAACATCGAGCTTGCCTGGATCATCGTCGCCTTCCTCTGGGGGCTTTTCATGTTCTTTTTCATGATCGCTTGGCACTTCATCGGTGATCAAAACCTTTCGTCAGAAACCTATAAAGTCTCTCCAGCGCGTTTCGAAGATAAAGTCACCGCTTTTGCCGAGGAGTACCAGAAGACCGACAGCAACGGTGAACCGGTCGAGGAAAACGGCGTGCCGGTGGTCGTGCCGCCCGAAGGTGGCGATGTCTACATGCTCGCAAGGCTGTGGGAATTCTGGCCGGTCCTCGAATTGAAGAAAGACGTCGCCTACCGGTTCCACATGTCGTCGGTGGACTGGCAGCACGGCTTTTCGCTGCAACCCACGAACATCAATATTTCGGTCCACCCGGGATACGAGCACGTCTTTACGCTGACCCCCACCCAATCAGGTGAGTTTGGCGTCGTCTGCAATGAATTCTGCGGCATCGGGCATCATAACATGACCGGTCGCATCCGCGTTGTCGAGTAAGGGAGAAAACCCATGACAAGCATTGAACACGGTGCCGCACCGGTCGCAGGTATTAACGCAAGTTACCGCACGTGCCGTTTCAGCGGCCTTCGCATCGAAGCCAACGCCGAGACGCTGATCAAGGTCAACGCCGTGGCTGCGGTCGTCTTTCTTTTGCTGGGCGGTCTGATGGGGCTGGGTGTGGCGCTGACGCGCTGGCCTGCCATTCAGCTTTTGCCAGCTGACTGGTTCTATCTGATCCTGACCGGGCATGGCGCGAATGTGCTTCTGTTCTGGATCATCTTCTTCGAAATTGCGGTGCTCTACTTTGCATCGGCGGTCCTTTTGGGCGCGCGCCTGGCGGCACCAAAAATCGCATGGCTCGCGTTTTTCCTAATGGTCGTAGGCGCCGTCATGGCCAATTACGCCGTACTGCGGGGCGACAGCACGGTGATGTTCACCTCCTACCCGCCGATGATGGCATCGCATTGGTTCTATCTGTCGCTGATCACCTTTGCGGTGGGCGCGCTGGTGGCCGTGATGATCTTCTTTGCAACACTTGTCGTGGCCAAGGCCGAGAACACGTACCAGGGGTCGGTGCCGCTTGTTTCGTTCGGGGCGATCACGGCGGCCATAATCGCGGTGTTCACGCTGGCCTCGGGCGCGATCATCCTGATCCCGACCTGGCTGTGGTCGCTGGGTCTGATCGGCGGGATCGATTCACTGATGTACAAGGTTGTCTGGTGGGGCATGGGCCATTCCAGCCAGCAGATCAACGTGTCAGCGCATGTGTCGATCTGGTACGCAATCGCGGCAGTCTATCTGGGGGCCAAGCCCCTGTCGGAGAAAGTCAGCCGCATGGCCTTCTTCATGTACATCCTGTTCCTGCAGCTTGCATCGGCCCACCATCTTCTGGCCGAGCCGGGGATGAGCTCAACCTGGAAGATCGTCAATACGTCATACATGATGTACCTCGCGGTTCTGGGGTCGCTGATCCACGGGCTGACGGTACCCGGTTCGATTGAGGCCGCGCAGCGGCGAAATGGCTATGACCGCGGCTGGTTCGAATGGCTGACCAAGGCGCCTTGGGGCAATCCGGCGTTTTCGGGCATGTTCCTCAGTCTGGTGATGTTTGGCTTTATCGGCGGCATCTCGGGCGTCGTGCTGGGCACGGAACAGCTGAATGTTTTGATGCACAACACCATATATGTGCCGGGTCACTTCCATGGCACCGTCGTGGCGGGCACGACCCTTGCCTTCATGGCGGGGACCTACATGCTGATCCCGCTGATCTTCCAGCGTGATATCTTGTGGCCGACAATGGCCAAGCTGCAACCCTATTTCTTCGGTATCGGCGCGGGCGGCATATCGCTCTTCATGATGGGGGCCGGCACGCTTGGCGTACCACGTCGACAATGGGACATCGGCTTGACCGACGCGCCACACGCGTTCGAATTTCCGGCCGCTGCCTATCTGATGATGGGTCTGAACGGGATATCCGCGATCCTCGCGGCGATTGGTGGCGTGATGTTCATCCTTGTCGTCGTCGGTTCGATCCTTGCAGGGCCGAAACTTGCCGGAACGACCGCGAAGCTTGCTTTCCCGCTCCATGATGCCGGACGCGAAGCGGTATCGGAATACGGCAGCGAGAAGCATCCAAAGCTGAACGGCACGATCGTGCTGGTGACGATCTTCTTCACCTGCTTCGTGCTCTATTACTTCGTGAACTGGAAATACCTGTCGGAACTCTGGCTGTTCAACTGATCACCGGGAAAGAAGGACACGGCTCATGACCAATGCACTCAACATGACCGCATCCATGCTGAAGCTCAGGATCGGGTCCTTCGTCGCCCTTGCGGCCTTGGTTGGGATATTGACCGCCAGCGGTGCGATGGGTTGGGTTGAAACCTGTGTCTTTACGCTCGCCGTTCTGGGCGCATCGGGCGCGGCGGGGGCCTATAACCAGTACTTTGAACGCGACACCGACCGCCTGATGGCGCGCACCCGCAACCGCCCCTTTGCCCGTGGAACACTGAAGCCCGGCTTCATTTGGCCGCTGACGTTCGGGGCGCTTCTGGCCGGGGCGCTTTTCATGGGCTGGTCCGTGGGCGGCACGCTGGCCACGGTGTTGGTTTTTTCTGGCGCGGCGACCTATGCTTTCGTCTACACCATCTTGCTCAAGCGGCGCAGCATCTGGAATGTCGTGATCGGGGGTGCCTCGGGCAGTTTCGCGCTGCTGGCAGGTGCCGCTGCGGCTGCGCCGGACTTCGGCCCCGTTCTGGAACCCGTACCGGTCCTTCTGGCCACCGCATTGTTCTTCTGGACACCACCGCATTTCTGGGCGCTGGCCGCCGCCAAGGGCGAGGATTATCGCAAGGCCGGTATTCCGATGCTGCCGGTCGTGTCCGAACATGAGGTCTGGGGGCGGGTGATCTTCCTTCATGTGGTGGTGCTTGTCATCTTCTCGCTCTGGCCGTTGTTTTACGGGCTGGGCCCGTTCTATGGGGTCTGCGCGGCGGTTGGGGGTGCTCGGTTGCTCCAGACAAGCTGGACGCTGATGCGCCACGATACGCGAAAGGCAGCAATGGCGACTTTCCGGGCGTCACTTCTGCAATTCGCCCTGCTGGGTCTGGGTGTCGTTCTCGACAGGGTGGCTGCCGCATGGATTTACTGAGGCTCTGCGCCACTCTTGCACTGGTCATCCTGGCCTGGGGAACGCCTGCTACCGCGGAAAAACTGGATGCCGAGATTGCGTTTGAGCAAAGCCAGGCGGCCATCGGCAATCAGACTGCGGCCCACGTTCTGCGCGATCACCGTGGGCGGGACCTGCCTCTGGAACAGTTTCGCGGCAAGCCTCTGGTGGTTTCGCTGGTCTACACCAGCTGCGCCTCCGTCTGTCCGCTGGTCACCGATCACTTGCGCTCCGCAGTTCTTGAATCCCGTGACGTTCTGGGCGCGCAGAGCTTCGACATCCTGACCTTCGGATTTGACGCCAGCGGCGACCGCCCGGGGCAACTGGCCGGATTTGCCGGCACCCACAAGCTTCTGGAAATTGACGGTTGGCAGATCGCAAGTGCCGAAGAGGCCGTGACCGAGGCGCTGCTGTCCGATCTCGGGTTTTCGTTCCGTGCTGCGGCAGGCGGATATGCACACGTGACCCAGACAACGATCCTTGACTCCGAAGGCAAGGTCTACCGGCAGGTGTACGGTCAAAGCTTTCCACTGCCGATGCTTTTCGAGCCGCTGAAGGAACTCGTGCTTGGCCGGACGACCCGCTCATTCGCTGCAGATGCCCTTTGGGATCGGTTGACCTTTTTGTGCACCGTCTATGATCCCCTGACAGGTGCCTACCGTTTCGATTATGCCATTGTCTTCGGGATGTTCTTCGGTGCTTTGTCGCTGATCCTGATGGGTTGGGTCATTCTTCGACTTTGGCTTGAACGCCGCCGGGCGCAAAAAGAGAGGCTGACGGTGCGCGGTCGCAAGGTCGTTTGATGGCTGGGTTGCGCGCTGTGCTCAGGCGCGGCTTTGATCGGGTTGAGCGTGGATTTGATCTGGCGTTCGGTGCTGACTGGAATCCGCTTGCCCAACTCGGCCCGCTGGGATGGTTTCTGTTCTGGATTGTTGCTGTCACCGGCGTCTATCTGTTCATCTTCTTCGATACAGGCGTCACGGCGGCCTACGATTCAGTCAAGTGGCTGAGCACGGATCATTGGTGGCACGCGGGGCTTGCGCGCAGTCTGCACCGGTATGCCTCCGACCTGATGGTGCTGGTGATGTTCACCCATTTGATCCGGGAATTTGCGATGGACCGGTATCGGGGCACACGCTGGTTTTCCTGGGTCACGGGTGTGCCGGTCATCTGGTTCGTATACCTGTCTGGCATTACCGGGTACTGGCTGATCTGGGATCAACTGGCGCAGTATGTGGCCCTGACCACGACCGAGCTGCTTGATACCCTTGGGATTTTCGGAGAGCCGATCGCGCGCAACTTCCTGTCGCCGGCAATGCTGTCGGACCGGTTCTTCACCCTGATGGTGTTCCTGCACATCGCCATTCCGCTGTTGCTGCTCCTGCTGATGTGGATCCACATTCAACGGCTCACCGAAGCCCGGACGCGCCCGCCAAGAGGGCTGGCAATCATCACACTGGTTGCGCTGGTCGCAGGATCGCTGATCTATCCGGCACCCTTGCAGGGACCCGCGGATCTGGCGACGATCCCGCAACGCGTCAATATCGACTGGTTCCTGCTTGGCCTTTATCCGGTGATTGAATCAGTACCGTCCGGGGTCATCTGGACCGGAGTTGCCCTGTTCACGGTCTTGCTGGTGGGAATGCCCTGGATGCCACCCAAATCCGGTGGTCGCCCGGCTGAGGTGTTCCTCGATCACTGCAACGGGTGCGAACGCTGCGTCTACGACTGCCCCTACAACGCGATCACGCTTGAGCCGCGCAGCGACGGTGCGCCCTTCCGCTTCGAGGTGGCGGTCAATCCGGCGCGTTGTGTCGCGTGTGGCATCTGCATGGGGGCCTGCCCGTCATCGTCACCCTTCCGTCGAAGCGGGAATCTGGTGACCGGCATTGACCTGCCGGACTATCCGCTCGCGGAACTGCGCGCCCGCGTCGTTGATGCTGCCGAACAGCATGCGGCACAGGTAAGCGGCAGCCGGGTGCTGACACTTGCGTGCAGCCACGGCGCAGGCGGCAGCCCCGTCAGCGGCCGCGTGAATGTGCCTTGCGTTGCGATGGTGCCGCCGTCGATGGTGGATTTCATCATCAGCCGCGGGTTGGCTGATGGCGTCTGCCTGGCAGGTTGCGCCAAGCGCGACTGTCAGAACCGGTTCGGCGAGAAATGGACAACTCTTCGCTTCGCGCGGGCACGTGACCCCTATCTTCGCGCACGCGTCCCGCGGGAACGGGTGCTGACCGTCTGGGCGGGGCCGACAGAGGGAAGGCGTCTGATCAGCGAACTCGGCGATTTCGCCACGCGCCTCGGTGAAATACCAAGCTATGAAAAGGTCCGCCCCATGGACAGGGAAGAAATCGACCGGGTCGGCAAACGTTTCGCCGATGGGATGGCCGCGAAATGACCAAGCGCCTTCACCATATCTTTTTCGGTACGATCCTGAGCCTCGCTGTGGTCCTGGGGACGGCCATGCTCTCTTCGAGGCCTGCGTGGCAAAGCCTGCCTGCGGACCACGCCCTGCTGCGTCTCAGCTTCACCCAAAGCGGCGTTCGCGATTGCCGTGATCGGACCGAAGCAGAACTGGCCGCACTGCCGCAGAACATGCGCCACGATCAGTTGTGCGCGCGCCGCCGCGCACCGGTGTATGTCGAGCTTGATCTGAATGGCGAAGCCGTATTCGCGCAGAACCTGCCACCGACGGGCCTGTCGGGCACGGGACCTTCACGGGTCTACAAACGCTTTGTCCTGCCCGCGGGCAGCTATGATGTGACAGTCCGATTGCGCGACGACCCCGCAGCGCAGGATTTCACCAGCATTGAGACGCAGCAGCTGTCGCTCGAACCGGGGCAGAGTTTTGCGATAGATTACAGGAAGGACGCGGGCGGCTTCGTATTCAACTAGGCAATGGAGGCGATGGAGATGGTATTACTCGAATGGAAACCCGAATTCAGCGTCGGCGATCCAGCTGTCGATCATGAGCACAAGGAGTTGATTGATCTTGTAAACAGGGCCGCCGGATCGATTCTGGAGAATTTATCAGAGGAAGAGATAGACAAATCCTTCGGAGATCTGCTGCACGGTATTTCGGCACATTTCGCCCATGAGGAACGCCAGATGCGTACCTCGACCTACGATCAATTGGATGCGCACAAGGCAGATCACGAACGTCTGCTGGATGCACTGCGTGACATCATGGACGAAGAGCGGCACGCACCAGAACAATCGGCTGAGCGCCTTGTTGAAATCCTCAGCGATTGGTTCATCGGTCATTTTTCAACCCATGATGCCCGCCTGCACAACAAGCTCGGGCCACACCATCACGACTAGGGCCGGGGTGCGGATAAACAAGATGCCTGGGAATTGGGAAAAGTCGAACAGGCTTGGCGTTCAAACGAAAGGCTGCCCAAATGAGGTGAAAGACCGAAACTTGAGCGCGAAAAGACCAGATATCTGCAGCGCGGTGCCATGGGAGGCGACAAACGGCAGCTCTGAGCATCGTTACAATTCAAATGTCCCTGATAGTTCAAACGCCCCCAATCACCCCCCCACCGGCGGCACGGCCCGCTGATAGAGATGCCACGTGGTATGGCCGAGGATAGGCAGCGTGACGATCAGGCCCAGAAACGCCGGAACCATCGATACCAGCATCGTGACCGAAACGATCACCGCCCAGGTGAGCATGACCACCGGGTTTTCCCTGACGACCCGAATGGAGGTCAGCATGGCTGTCACGAAATCGGTTTCCCGGTCGAGCAGCATGGGCATCGCAACGACGGTCACCGAGAAAAGGACAGCCGACAGGAATGCCCCGACACAGGTGCCAATCGCCAGGAAGGTCCAGCCCTCTGATGTGAAGAAGACGGTGTTCAAGAACCCCTCAAGATCCGAAAAGGATGAATCCTGCAGGACGATCACCAGCACTGTCCGGAACTGATATACCCACACCCAGAATATGAACAGTGTGACAAAGGCCATCCAGCCCAACTCTCGCTTGCGTTGATGGGCCATGACAGTCAGGATTTCGGACCAGCCGAAACGCGTCCCTTTCTGCAACCGGCGGGACATTTCATAAAGCCCCGCAGCAGCGAATGGTGCTACCAGCGGAAAGCCGACAATGGCGGGAATGATCATCCACGTCTTGCCGAGCCAGACCAGGCCCCAAACAAACAGAAGGCCGAAAAGCGCGTAAAAAAGCCCGAAGAAGCCGCTCATGAAGGGGCGCGCCACAAAATCGGACACCCCGGCCTTCAGCGATGCGGTGATATCATCCGCGGTGACATTGTTGGTCTTGGGCTGGGCCCGCTGCAGCGGTGTCAGATTGCCTGACGGTGTGGGCTCTTCTTTCCTGGATGTCATGTCATTGCCCTCCTCAAAAATGGCGCCGCACGATCCGCCTGCCAACACACCCGGCGGTAAAACAGACACCCCAGCTTAGCATAGAAATTCGCAGCTGGAGAGGGATTGGGGCGACATGGGCTTAGGGTGGCTCTGTCCCGCGTTGGGCGGGTTCGAACAACTTGTGACCTGCGCGTGCGTTCGAACGGCGGTTTCGGCGGGAGGGGATGAAAGTGCGACGACGGCAGATGAAGTTTCCGCAAGGGCCACCTGTCGTCTAACGCCCTAGCTATTGTCAGAGACCGTGCCTGTCTTGGCTTCCGTCCGGTTTTGCAGCGCTGCGTCAAAAGCTGCGCGATAGCTGCGACCAACCGGAACCTGCTGGTCGTTTGTCATTGTGATTTCCAGGCCATTTGCGCCCGGTCCAATCCGCAGGACATGGGACAGGTTCAACACCCATGATCGATGGACGCGTACACAACCATGGCCTTCAAGCTGGGCAACAGCATCACTCAAACGGGTCAGTATCATTGCAGTGCCGTTCGGTGTCGTGACTTCAACATAGTGATCCTGCGCCCTGACCGTGATGATATCCTGGCCGAGGTGCTGGGGGATTTTTCTGTGGAAGGCGGACAGTGCAGGCGATGCGATTTCTTTCTGCGGTTTTTGCGGGATTTTCGCTGCTGGCGGGTCAGGATCCAAAAGTCTGATCGCCAGGTTCACCGCAAGCGTGACCGCGATCAAAGGGGGTGCGACGCTGATGACAAGCGAGAACGGTGTCGCCCAGTCACGCCAGCCTTCCTTGAAACCCGTCACCATGCCTTCGGCAAGGTAAAGCGTCGCGATCACGGGCAGAACACCAGCAGCGCCCGCGAGGATCGCCACCACTGCCCAATTCCAATTGCGATGGGCCGTCAGTCTGTAAGCGTAGATCGACAGAAACGTCATCAGCACCCCGGAGCAAAGCAGGGCAATGCCCCAGTACACCAACCGCTCTGGAAAGCTCAGACGTTCGAGTGTGAAATACGGACCCGCCATCGCAGCCAGCAAAACCGCTGATCCGTTGATGATCCAGAAAAGCGGCCCGGTCAAAGTCGCCCGTAGTTCGCGAAGCGCCAACGACATTGGCGTGTGGTTCGCGTTGTTTTCCGGGGGTTTTGCGAAGTCAGGCTTTTGGTCGCTCATGGTCCAATGAATAAGGCTCCCAAACGATTTCACAAGTCCCGAAGGAAGCTTATGTCTTCAGAAACAAACAAGAACGCACTCTGTGCAACAGGGTTGTCCAAACGGTTCGGCAAGGTGCAGGCCGTGGCCAATATCGATTTGACCGTGGCACCGGGCGAAGCTGTTGGACTGCTGGGTCCGAACGGTGCCGGTAAATCTACGACGCTTTCAATGCTGATGGGTCTGCAATGCCCGGATGCCGGACATATAACGATATTTGACCATCCTGCGGGAAGTAATGCAGCGCGTTCCGTTTGTGGTGCGACGCCCCAGTCGACGGACCTGCCGGATCAGCTGACACCGCGCGAGATCCTGTTCTACACCGCCTCACGGTATGGCACGCAGCCAAACGTCGATGAGCTTGTCAGCCGCTTCAGGCTGGAACAGCTCATCGACCGTCGTGTCGCGGGCTTTTCCGGAGGGGAACTGCGCCGCGTCGCTTTGGCGCTGGCCTTTGTGGGCAATCCGAAACTGGTCTTTCTGGATGAACCGACCACAGGGCTTGATGCGGCATCGCAGGAGGGCTTTCAGGAGACCGCACGGGCCTATGTGCGGCAGGGCGGCGCGTTGATCCTCACGTCGCATCACTGGGATGAAATCGAGGCGATTTGCGACACCATTGCGCTGATAGATCAGGGTCAGACGGTCTTGACCGGGCGGATGAATGACATGAGGGCAAGGGCGAACGTCAATCGGCTTACATTTGGTTTGCCAGACGCAACGGTGCCACCCGAATGGATGCGGGCCCGCCACGATGGTTTTTCGTGGTCTTTCGAAACAGACGACAGCGATGCCGTTTTGCGCCGCATGGTCAAGGACAGACTGCCCTTCCAGGGACTCAGGCTTGAACCCTTGAAACTCAAGGAACTCATTGATCGCATACGCCAAGAGGAGATCCGCCAATGATCCGCCACCTGTCTGCCGAAAGCGCTTTGACGCTCCGGATTCTGTTTCGCCAGCCCGGCTTCTGGATCCCGACTGTTTTGTTCCCGGCCATGCTTTACGCCTTTTTTGGTGCGAACAGCGGCGGTCGCCAATGGGCGGCCAATGCCATGGCCTCTTTTGCGGTCTATGCTGTCTTGGGCGTTGGGTTCTTCCAGTTTGGCGTGAGTGTTGCGCAAGATCGCGAAAGCCCGTTTGCATCTTGGCAAAGGACCCTGCCGGGCCATGCCGCCTATCAATGGATCTCTCGCATTCTCGCCTCGCTTGTTTTCATCGCCATTGCTGTTGTGCTGGTGGTCCTTCTTGCGCTGTTGATGACGGATACGCGGCTGGAAGCGGCGGCTTGGCTGCGTTTGGCCTTCGTTTGCATGATCTGTTCCGTGACGGCGACCTTCATGGGGATTGCGCTTGGTTCAGTGTCCTCCGCCCGGGCGGCGGTGCCCGTTGCAAATCTTGTTTATCTGCCACTGGCATACCTTGGTGGCCTTTGGGTGCCGCCGGTGGCCATGCCCGCAGCGATCAACGCAATTTCACAATGGACACCGACCCGCGCGATGGGCGAACTCAGCTGGGCTGCAATCAACGGCACCGCATGGGACGCCGGATATCTGTCCTTGTTGCTTGGCTGGACCCTTGCTGCGGCGGCTGTGGTGATCGTTGCGCAAAAGGGCATAGGGACGCGAGGCGCTTAATAACGCGCCCGAAGAAGTGTAGAATTGTGGTGGATGAGGCCCAAGGTTTGTTTGAGCGCGGCGAGAAAGAACGCGGTCAAAGGCGCAGCCGCAGCGAAAGCGCGCATGGTCCGCAGTTTGTGAGTTCGAGCAACTCGAGATCGCGCACATGCAGCGAAGGATTGCAAAGCCCAATGCCATCGCACCGACGTTTCCGGCGTTCAATATTTTTTCACTAGATGGCTAAAATCGCCATGGTTTATGGCCGAAAAACCACCGCGCCGTCTCGGTCTCTGACTGCCGAACGGGGCCCAACGCAGCTTCGATGTCGTCAGGGAGTTTTTTCGAAACCGCCATGTGTCCAAGTTTAGGGAATGCATATCCGTCAAGCGTCCGTATCTACTGATCAACATGCGTTCCGTTATTGCTGTGGTTCTGAAACTTGCGCTTACGCAATTGTCCCCCATCGAAGACCGGAGAATTGGGGCCACTCGTTGATGCAACCTGTCAACAGCCAGAAAATATCGGAATTTTTTGAGCCCACCCCCGTTTGTACTGGGGTTTCTGGCGGAGACGAAGGGATTCGAACCCTCGAGACGATTCCTCGCCTACTCCCTTAGCAGGGGAGCGCCTTCGACCACTCGGCCACGTCTCCACCTGCCGCTATACAAGGGGGATTCAGGGGGGAACAAGGGCAAAACAGCGTAAATGCGAAAAAACCGGGCTTGATGGAAATCTGCGCAGGCTCTCTGGCTTTGGTCATCAGCGACCCAGACCCGCAGCGGTGGTGAAGTCTGTCTGCACACAAGGCTGCGGTGTGCGCCAATCGGGGGCGGCTGGCATTGTGGCGCGTACGTGGAATATTCTGGCTGACATTGAAACCTTTCTCACAGGACGCGCGCAGGCGGCTTGAATTGGCCCGTTTGCCCCGGCAATCACCGGGTCCAACGGGCGGGAAACTCATTCTGCATGCCGCCGAAGATCGGTGCCGTCCTGCGTCACCCCCTCCCGCATCTATCTGAAAGAACAGCCCAAATCACCTGAGGTTGACCTTTTGCCCCGTGCTGGAGCCCAAGTGTTTCGAACCAACACAGTCAGGTGAAAAGACGTGCGTTGAGTGTGTTCACGCGCGCGCCCATCTTGGTCTTACCACTACCCGGGGTGTTGCACGCACCCTTTTCAAAGAAAGGAAAAGCCATGAAACTTCTGCTCACCACAGTCATCGCCGCAGGTCTTGCGTCCTCGGCCATTGCCGGAACTTCGGGCGGCACGCAGGATCTGCGCATCGATGCAACGGCTGGCTATCTGACGGACAAGGCTCTCACCACACCGCGCACCAGGGCCGATGTACAGCCGCGGATATCGACCCGCAACGCGGCCAAGCGCAAGCCCAAGTACGCCTACAGCAACCCGCTGGGGGTAGGTCCGAACAACGACAGCCGGTGATTGGCGGCTGCTGATCACGTGCTGCCGGGCCCAACCTTGTCGCTTTCCGCATTGACGGGCCGACGCTCGGACGCAGCAATAACGGTGCCTGCCATCGCCCTCTGCGTCAGCGGCGCGATGGCAGATGGGTAATTCTGTCAGGTATTGAACAGGAAATGCAGCACATCGCCATCCTTGACGACGTATCCCTTGCCCTCTGCCCGCATCTTGCCTGCTTCCTTCGCAGGCCCCTCGCCGCCCAGTGAAACGAAATCATCATAGGCAATCGTTTCGGCCCGGATGAAACCCTTTTCGAAATCACCATGGATGACACCCGCCGCTTTGGGCGCGGAGGTGCCCGTCTTGATCGTCCACGCGCGGGCCTCCTTCGGACCGACGGTGAAATAGGTCTCAAGGTGCAGCAGGTCATAGCCTGCGCGGATCAGCCGGTCGAGGCCCGGTTCGTCGAGGCCCATTTCAGACAGGAACATCTGGGCCTCATCCGCCTCCAGCTGGCTGATCTCTTCCTCGATCTGGGCGGAGATGATGACGTGGGCGTTGCCCTGGGCGGCGGCCATGTCGGCCACCTTGGCCGAAAACGCGTTGCCCTCCGCAGCTTCTGCTTCACCGACGTTGCAGACATACAATACCGGTTTGGTCGTGAGCAACTGCAGCATACGCCAGGCTTTCGCGTCCTCAGCGTCGACCTCGACCACGCGGGCGGGTTGGCCTGCTTCCAACGCCTCAAGGGCCAACTTCATCAGGCGTTCCTGTTGCACGGCTTCCTTGTCGCCGCCGCGCACCTTGCGGACGATGTTCTGCAGCCGCTTTTCAATGCTTTCGATGTCAGCCAGCATCAGTTCGGTATCAATGGTTTCCGCATCCGCCACCGGGTCCACACGGCCTTCGACGTGGGTCACGTCTCCATCCTCGAAACAGCGCAGCACATGGGCAATCGCGTCGACTTCGCGGATGTTGGCGAGGAATTGGTTGCCAAGGCCCTCGCCCTTGCTGGCCCCTTTCACCAGCCCGGCGATGTCCACGAAGGTCATGCGCGTGGGGATGATCGATTTCGATGCGGCAATCGCGGCAAGTTTGTCGAGCCGGTCGTCGGGCACGGCGACCTCGCCCACGTTGGGTTCGATCGTGCAGAAGGGAAAGTTCGCGGCCTGCGCGGCAGCGGTGCGGGTAAGCGCGTTGAAAAGGGTGGATTTGCCCACGTTCGGCAGGCCCACGATGCCCATTTTGAAACCCATGATGTCTCCGCCTCGCGTCGGTGTGGATGATGTTGCGGTGCACCTGCCACAAGCGGGCGGGCAACTCAACATCTGTCGTGGATATGTCTGGTGGATGGAACACACGCCCCATTGATTCTGCCCGCCCGAATGGTGCATGGGGGTCTCAAGACAGAAGGATGGCGCCCATGACCCGTATCGACGACAAATTTGCAAAGCTGAAAGCCGAAGGGCGCAAGGCCTTCGTGGCCTATGTGATGGCCGGGGATCCGGCGTATGACACGTCACTGGAACTGGTGCGGGGCCTTCCGGGCGCAGGTGTGGATATCATCGAACTGGGTCTGCCCTTCACCGATCCGATGGCGGATGGGCCGACGATCCAATTGGCGGGCCAGCGGGCGCTGGAAGGCGGGATGACACTCAAAAAGACGCTCGATCTGGCGCGGGCGTTCCGCGAAAAGGATAACGAGACGCCGATCGTGCTGATGGGGTATTACAACCCGATCTATTCGATGGGGGTTGATACCTTTCTCAAGGCCGCGTCAGAGGCGGGTGTGGACGGGTTGATCATCGTGGACCTGCCTCCCGAAGAGGACGCGGAGTTGTGCATCCCCGCGCAGGCGGCGGGTTTGAATTTCATCCGGCTGGCGACCCCCACGACGGATGATGCGCGCCTGCCCGCGGTGGCGCGCAACACCTCGGGCTTTGTCTATTACGTGTCCATCACCGGGATCACCGGGTCGGCCGAAGCGGACGCAGGCGATGTGGCGCCGGAGGTGACGCGCATCCAGGCCGCATCAGGTCTGCCGGTGGTCGTGGGCTTTGGTGTGAACACACCTGAAAAGGCCCGCGCCATCGCATCTGTCGCAGACGGCGTTGTGGTCGGCTCCGCGATCGTGTCGCGGATTGGCAAGGGGGATGCCGTTAAGGACGTGCTGAAATTTGTCGGTTCATTGGCGGATGGGGCGCATTCGGCGTGATCCTCACGGATCACGTGCAGCGTCCATGACGGTACGCAGGTCCGTCAGGACGGGTAGGATCCCGATCAGCTTATCGGCGTCGAGCTGCTCAATCAGCATCATCATGTCGGGGGCGAGCGTGGTAAGCGTCTGTTCAAAAAGCGCCTTGCCCTTTTCGGTCATCCACACCGTTTTGGAGCGGCCATCGGCGGGGTTCGGTCTGATCTCGATATAGCCGCCCTTTTCGAGGCCTTTCAGCGTGTGGGTCATCGACGTTTTGGGCACCTGGAACGCGCGGGCCATGTCGATGGGCACCGCGCCGTCACCCCGCACATTCAGATGACTGAGAACCGCATAATGCGGCGCAATCAACCCCTCGGGCAGCCGCGCCTCAAGACGGGCGCGGGCCAGTTGTTCGATGATGCCGATTTCCCGGAACAGGGCGAACAGGGTTCGGACATCGGGCTCAGGCATTGATCAATTTTCTTTCCAACGGCCAGCGCGGGGTGCGCGGGGTCGACGGACCATAGCCCAGCCTTCCCAGCATTTGAACTGTATGTTCGGCGGGTGCAAGCAAGGCGTGCGCACTGGCATAATGCGGGGCCATCTCGGGGTATTCCTGCAAGGCCTGACTGACCGGGTGCAGGGCCAACCCTTTGGCCGTGGTCGCAAGGTTAAGCCGCAACCAGCGGCGACCGGCATCGACCTGATCGGCGCGGGTGTTGGTCGGTGTCGTCAATACCGCATAGGCCGGGGTCGCGTGCAGCATTGTGCGGTAGAGTTCCACACCCTGTTTGAAGCCACTGCTTTCAGGATCGTTCTGCACCTCACGACTTAGCACACCGGCAAGCATGAGGGTTTCAAGAAACGGTCCACCCAGATCGATGCCATCAGGGTTCGCGTTGATCTCTGCCTTGCCAAAGCGCATCAGATCGACGCTTTCCTGCATGGTGCGATGGGTGAAGAATTCGACCTCCATGGCTTCCCAGGCCAGCGTCTTGAGCGTTTCAACGGTGGGGGCATCGGTGTAGATATCGGCAAAGCTCTCCAGTTCATTGGCAAGCGCAGAGGGGACCGGGCGGTCTTCAAAGGGCTCCTTGCAAGATCGGCGATCCATGATTTGTGCGGCCAACGGATCGGGCGTGGCCCCGGTCCGGAAGATCGCATGGGCAACCGGGCCGCCTTCGCCATCGGGGAACAGCGTCAGGTCAACGGAATGCCCCCCTGCCCCCGCAGCCAGCACCATTTGTTCCAGAAAACACCCCATTCCGATCATGATCTGGCGATCGAACGGATCGGTCTCCGGCAGACGGCGGGTCGGATCGTGGTGCAGTGTCAGGGCGTCTTCCCCCTCCAGCGCGACCTGCCAAGGTTGCAGGTTATGAGGGTTCGGAGCCAACAGCGCAAAACTGAGCGCGTTCAGGCGCGGATCGGCATAGGTGCCGGCCAGTTCCCACGGACGCTGCGCCACCTGCGGCGTGCGCGTTGTCAGAAAACCTGCAGCGGCTGCGCTGGCGGCAAACACGGTGCCCCCACCGATCAGTGCCAACGTTTTGCGTCGGGACAGGGTCATGTCATTCTCCTTTGTTGTGTATCATATGGTGCGATATTGAACTATATACGGTGCGATATCGTACCAATCAAGCCTTAATCCGCAATTGACTGAAAAATCGGTTATTGGTAAGAAAAATTTACCAAAAGAGGAAAGGCGCGCCAATGCCCGTCATTACCACCATCGACGATCTCAAACGCATCTACGAACGTCGTGTGCCGCGCATGTTCTATGATTACTGCGAATCCGGCAGCTGGACGGAACAGACCTTCCGCGAAAACACATCCGATTTCGAAAAGCTGCGCCTGCGGCAGCGGGTGGCGGTGGACATGACCGGCCGCAGCACTGCAAGCCAGATGATTGGGGAAGATGTCGCGATGCCCGTGGCGCTGGCCCCCGTGGGGCTTACGGGCATGCAGCACGCCGACGGAGAGATCAAGGCGGCCCGCGCGGCACGGGATTTTGGCGTACCCTTCACCCTGTCCACGATGTCGATCAATTCTATCGAGGACGTGGCCCAGGCGACCAAGGCGCCTTTCTGGTTTCAGCTCTATACGATGAAGGACGACGATTATATCAGCCGCCTGATCCAGCGCGCAAAGGACGCAAATTGCTCCGCGCTGGTGATCACGCTGGATCTGCAGATCCTCGGGCAGCGGCACAAGGATCTCAAGAACGGGTTGTCCGCCCCGCCGAAACTGACCGTCAAAACCATGGCAAATCTGGCAACGAAATGGGCCTGGGGCCTTGAGATGCTGGGGGCCAAGCGGCGCGAATTCGGGAATATCGTGGGCCATGTTCACGGGGTCTCCGACGCGTCATCACTGGGGGCCTGGACAGCGGAGCAGTTCGACCCCGCGCTCGACTGGGCCAAGATTGCCAAGTTGAAAGAACAATGGGGCGGCAAGGTGATCCTGAAGGGCATTCTGGATGCCGAGGACGCCAAGATGGCGCTGAAAGTCGGCGCAGATGCCATCGTCGTGTCGAACCACGGCGGGCGGCAGTTGGACGGGGCGCTCAGCTCCATTGCGTCGTTGCCTGCCATTCTGGATGCAGTCGGTGACAAGGTAGAAGTCCATATCGACAGCGGGATCCGGTCCGGGCAGGACGTATTGAAGGCGCTCGCGATGGGGGCCAAGGGCACGTATATCGGGCGGGCGTTTGTCTATGGCCTGGGCGCGATGGGTCAGAAAGGCGTGAAAACCGCGCTGGAGGTGATCCACAAGGAACTCGACACCACGATGGCCCTGTGTGGTGAGACCAACGTCGCAGATCTGGGGCGGCACAACCTGCTTGTGCCCAAGGATTTCAGCGGCGACTGGCAGGCCTGAGGCCGGGCGCGGGCGCTGGATGATTTGGTACTGACAAGGCCGACAGGGCGGGGCATAAACGCGCCATGCTGATCTTCCTTCCGTCCAGGCTGGCCTTTCTGGCGACCCCGAAAACCGGCACAACCGCCGTTGAGACCGCGTTGAAATCGCAGGCGGAGATCATCTTTCGCGGCAGCCGGAAACACACGCCTGCCATGCGGTTCCGCCGCAAGGTGGTGCCGTTCGTGGAAAACACCTTTGGCGTGCAGCTTGAGGGGGTGGCGGTGATGCGCGACCCCGTCGACCAGATCGCAAGCTGGTTTCGCTATCGCAGTTCGGATCGGCTGGAAGGCTCCCCGCTCAGCACGGCAGGGCTCAGTTTCGAGCAATTCGTGATGGAGGTCATCGACGATGATCCCCCGCCCCGTGCGCAGATTGGCAGTCAATTCTCGTTCATGACCAACGGCGACGGCAAGGTCATGGTCGACCACATCTTTGCCTACGAAAGCCAGCCTGCATTCCGCACATTCATGGCGGACCGGCTGGGCAAGGGGTTGAAGTTCAAGGCCAAGAACGTCTCTCCGCCGGTGCGGACCGATCTGAGCAATCAGGCAGAGCAGCGGTTGCGCCAAGCCCGCGCGGCAGAATTCGCGCTTTACGAAGCTGTCGTCGCGACCAAAGGGCATCTGCACACCCCGCTGCCCTGACCCCGCGCAGGGCGTTTCACGCGGCGACGGGCGTGCCCGCGCTGCGGGTGCAGAATCCCCCTTTTCACATGACCCAAACCTGTATAGAGGAAGCGCTTCACGCGGGACGACTCTTTATGGGCGCCCGCAAAAAGCGGGACGACAGCCTTGGAGGCGTCCCGCCCTAACCAATTGGAGACTAAAATGGCCGGAGAGATTCCAGATCTTGAAGCCCAGGTACGGACGGGGACAGGCAAGGGCGCCGCTCGTCAGGCACGCCGCGATGGCATGGTACCGGGGATTGTGTTCGGAGGCGACAATGATCCGCTTCCCATCAACATCCCGTTCAACAAACTGCTGACAATGCTGCGCAAGGGCCGGTTCAAGTCCACCCTGTTCAACATGAAGGTCGAAGGTCATGACGACGTGCGCGTCATCTGCCGCGACGTGCAGCGCCACGTGGTCAAGGACCTGCCCACACACGTGGATTTCATGCGCCTGAAGCGTACCACGAAGATCAACCTGTTCATCAACGTCGAAGTCACCGGCGAAGAAGAATGTCCTGGCCTGAAAAAAGGTGGCGTTCTGACGCTGGTCCGCCCGGAAGTCGAACTGATCGTGACGGCGGCAGATATTCCTGAAAGCCTGGTCATCGACATCTCCGCCCTGGAGATTGGCGACAACCTGACCATTTCAGACGTGAGCCTGCCTGAAGGTGCCAAGCCAACGATCGACCGTGACTTCGTGATCGCACAGGTCTCCGCACCATCCGCCTTGGCTTCCCAGTCCGATGACGAGGACGAGGACGGCGAAGAGACAGCCGCAGATGAGGTCCCCACAACCGAGATGGGCCCACCAGACGGTGAAGAAGAATAATCATCAGCCGCATGGCGATGTGGGAAGGGCTGCGCATGGCGCGGCCCTTTTTTTGTCCGGGGGAGCAGTAGAGGATACGACCGGCCGGATTTCGTCATTTTGCCAGCATTAGATCGCAGGGCGGATTGCGGATGAGACCCGCAGACAAACTGCCAAGAATGTAACGGCCCGCGTTTGAGCGTGTATGCGCACCAATTGCAAGCAGATCAAAGCTCTTGCCATCCATCAACTCATGCAATGCATCCACCGCAGTGCCTTCGACAAAGGTTGGAGGCGGCAGATTTTCCGGTAAGACATGCATGGCCTGCCAGGTTTCATAATCCCGCTCTGCTTCCTTGCGAAACGAGATTTCGTGGGCGTGGAAGAGGTTCAGTTCCGCTTTTGGTGCGACCATCCCGATCTTATGCAGGGTTGCTGCACAAACTTTGGACAGATCCACGCCACCTAGTACCCGTACATAGGGATCATTTCCGGGTGCCATCGCAAGCAGAACCGGGACGCTGCTGGATCGGATAATGTGTTCCACCGTGGTTTCACGTACTTGGTCAAAAAATTTGCGGCGGCGGTGGATACCAACGACCAGAAGATCGGCGTTGGTTTGATCAACAACCTCGTTCACCGCTTCAAAGACGTCACCGGTGACGACTTTGATATCTGTGGTGACATCGCTGCCTTCCATTTCCTGTGCAACCTGATCGGACAGCAATGCGTTTGCTCCGGCCAATAACTGATCTGACAGGCCTGACGGCATGGAATCGTCAACAACATGCACCACAGTCAGCCGCGCCCCGCTGGCGGCCGCCAGATTGATGGCACGCTGCACAGCTGGTTCGGACCGTTCGGACAAATCGCTCGCCACAACAATGTTCTTCACTGGTCTGCACTCTCCTGCATTTGGGTTTCCGGATGTCCCTCCGAAATAAGCAACCTTTTCATCGCCACAAGACGTTGTCGTTGTGGATTGGATCCATATCGACGATGCCCAATTGGGCTGATGTCATGCTAGCCCGCGGCACGCGCGCGAACGTCAGACAGCGCGGGCTCGGTACAGGCGGGCACGGCATCGGCCGCCAGATCCGCCTCTCATCGCAGGCATGCGGTGTTGCGCCCTTGCAGCGTTGACACCAAACGCGTCGCCTCCGCCTTGTTCAATTGGCGGCGCGCACGGGGCCCGTATCCCGTTGCGCCATGCTGCCGCAGCGCCGGAAACAGCGATTCGATCTGTCGTCGCATGGCGGGGCCGACCATCTTCAGGCCGGTGACACCGGGATAGAAAGTTTCCGACCACGCCCCTTCGGCACGGATGACCTCGTGACGGTCACACAGCAGACTGTAGTAGGTGACATCGCGCTTGCCCTGCATCACCCGAATACCATCCAGCCCCGTCAATCCCTTGGCGGAGACAAACGCTTCCCGCTCGTTGACCAAATCCTGAACCAGCGGGCCGCCGATCACCAGCCGGTGCTGCGGTGAGACGATAAGCCTGCGACGAGGCAACCCACCGCCCAGACGCCCCGCCTTGATCTCGATCGGTTTCTGCTTGTGGGGCCTGTCCCCAAAGCAAAGCCGCCGCTGGCCGATCCAGCGGATGGGCCGCGGCCCATGATCCGCCGTAAACAGCATATCGCCCACGCGCAGGTCTTCAACTTTGACATCCTCTCCGCCGCCCGTGGTGATCAACGTGCCAGCCGCGTAGCAGACGAATTGAACATCGTCGAAGGCCGATTGCATCAGGGCCGAATAGACGCCCGGTTTCGCGGTTGAAAGGGTGATGCTATCAATCGGCTGGGACGCAAGATCGGTTTCGCTGTCATGGGCGGCCAGAAAAACATCGCCGTTCTGCATCTGGGTGATGATCAGGTCCGAAAACGCCTGCGTTGATCCATCGGCAAAGGTGACGGACCCGCTGTAGGCCAGCATGGTGTCGATGACTTGCGTCGTTGGCCCGCCACCGACGTCATAGCTGAACGTGCCGCCGCCACCCGCATGATCGACGTTGATGAAATCATCCGTGCTGTCGGAATCGATGATGGTGCGGTCCTGGGAAAGCGGATTTGCCGGGCTTCCATAGGTGCCCAGCAAGCTGTTGGGGGATTCAGGTGTGCTGTTCCCTTCGTCCGTGTCGATGTCGGCGAAACTGCCAAGATAGATCGCTGAAAGATTGACGTTATCTGCCATGGGTTTCCGGATGCTGACCTGCCCCTTTGGTCGCATTCAGAGATTAACAATCCGTCATCGCGAATGGTTCGTTCTTCATCGGCAATTCCCCGGCACCCACACAATCCGCATTTCCCTCCTCCCTCGCGCTCGCTACACTGCACCAAGCGAAAAGGGAGACCGCATGAAACTGATCGTTGGCCTTGGCAATCCGGGCGCGAAGTACGCGCGCCACCGGCATAACATCGGGTTCATGGCGCTGGACCGGATCGCGGCGGATCATGGCTTTGCCCCGTGGAAGGGCAAGCATCAGGGCAGCGTCAGCGAAGGCCGCTTTGGCTCGGACCGGGCGGTGTTGCTCAAGCCCGAGACGTACATGAACAACTCTGGCCAATCGGTGCAGGCGGCGATGCGGTTCTACAAGCTGGAGCCGACGGATGTGATCGTCTTCCATGATGAGATCGACCTCGCCCCCGGCAAGGTCAAATGCAAAAGCGGCGGCGGGCATGCGGGGCACAATGGGTTGCGATCCCTGCATGCGCATATCGGCCCGGAGTATGACCGGGTGCGGCTGGGTGTCGGGCATCCAGGCCACAAGGACGCGGTGCCCGGCTATGTCCTGCGCGATTTCCCCAAGGCGGATGAGGCGTGGCTGGACGATGTCCTGCGCGGGATCAGCGACGGGATGGCAGAACTGGTAAAGGGGGACACGGCGAAGTTCCTCAACGCCGTGGCGCTGCGGGTTTCACCGCCCCGGTCCGGGACCGGCACCAAGGGCGGCGCATCAAAGGCGAAGACCGAAGCACCGCCGCCAGAACCCGTCCCGGAGGAAAGCAAGTCGGCCTTGCAGCGGCTCGTGGCGAAGTTTCGATGAACCTGAGCGACGCATTTCGCGCACAGGCAGAGACCTGCAGCCGCATGGAGTCTCCCTTTATGGGGCAATTGCTGGGTGTTTTGGCCGAAGACTGGCCGCACGACAGCGCACTGGGGCAGAAATTTGCCGCCTTCGAAGGTGATATCGGGCCTGCAGGCCATTCCTTGCCCTTGCGCATCGCGGGCGGTTTGCACGCGCTGGTCCTGTCGAACGCGGCACCGGGGCTGGCCGCGCTTTATCCCCCAGCCAAGGTAGCGGATGCCGACCTGAGGACTGGCGTGCGCGACGCGCTTGCCGCGCACGAGGCGTTCTTGCTGGACTGGACCGACAGCCCGCCCCAAACCAACGAGGTGCGCCGCTCCGCCGCGCTGATTGCCGGGGCACGGGTGGCGACAGCCGCCTTCGAACTGCCGATCTGGCTGAGCGAGCTTGGCGCAAGCGGTGGTCTGAACCTGATGTGGGATCATTACGCGCTGGAAATCGACGGATTGCGCTTTGGACCGGATGTGCCTGCCGTGATCCTTTCTCCGAAGTGGAAAGGCCCCCTGCCCCCGCAGAACGCCCCGGTGATCGCGGAACGCGCAGGCGTGGATCTGAACCCGCTCAACCCGAAGGACGGAGAAGACCAGCTGCGGCTGATTTCCTATCTGTGGCCCGATCAACCCGAGCGGTTGACGATGACGCGGGCGGCAACTTCGATTGCGCAGGGCGCAGTCGTGAAGGCCGATGCGATCGACTGGCTGGGCCCCCGCCTGCACAGCGCGCCGGAGGGGCATCTGCACCTGATCCAGCACACGGTAGCATGGCAGTATTTCCCGGCGGCAGCCCGCGCCAAAGGCCGCGCCCTGATCGAGGCCGTGGGCGCACAGGCGACCGCAAATCGCCCGCTGGCGTGGCTTTCGATGGAAAGTGACGGGGATACCACCGGCAAGATCGGCGCGGCACTTGTTCTGCGGCTTTGGCCCGGCGACATCACCGTCACGCTGGGGCGCGCCGACTTCCATGGCCGCTGGATTGACTGGAGTTTTGAAGGATCATGATGCGCAGT
The DNA here is from genome assembly GCF_041281685.2 of Sulfitobacter rhodophyticola. Taxonomy (GTDB): domain Bacteria; phylum Pseudomonadota; class Alphaproteobacteria; order Rhodobacterales; family Rhodobacteraceae; genus Sulfitobacter. The sequence goes on from NZ_CP166251.2 coordinate 261,876, forward strand.
ATTCTGAAATGGGCCTTGCGGCTGATCGTCGTTCTGGCGCTGGCCATCGGTGCCGTTGGCATCTGGAAGCAGGAAGAAATCAAGCGCCTTTGGGCCGTGCGGACGTTGTTCATTGAAGAAAAAATCGTCGGCAACTTTTCGAACATGGGGGCGGCATTTCTGTCGACCGGGGTGCCGCGCGGGGATGGTCCCACGGTTGATCTGCCTTACGGCGCGGAGACGGAATTGCCTGCCAGCGTGGATGCGTGGGTCAAGGCGCGCAATGTGACCGCGCTGGTGGTGCTCAAAGACGGGCAGATCGTCTTCGAAGAATATTATCAGGGTACGGGGGCCGATGATCTGCGCATCAGCTGGTCCATGGCCAAAAGCTTCCTTTCCGTCCTTGTCGGCCAATTGATCGAGGATGGCACGATTGAAAGTCTCGATGTGCCAGTCACGCAATACGCGCCGATGCTCAAGGGCGGCGCCTATGACGGTGCGTCATTGCGAGACGTGCTGCAAATGTCCAGCGGGGTGGTCTTTGACGAGGATTATCTGGACCAGAGTTCGGACATCAATCGCATGGGCCGGGTGCTGGCGCTGGGGGGCAAGATGGACGCATTCGCCGCGGACCTGACCGAAAGCTTTGCAGCGCCGGGGACGCAGTGGCAATATGTGTCCATCGACACGCATGTGGTGGGCATGGTGGTGCGTGGTGCCACGGGCCGACCCATTGCCGACCTGCTGAGCGAACGGGTGATCGCGCCCCTGGGGCTGGAACATACGCCCTATTACCTGACGGACGGGGTCGGCACGGCCTTTGTGCTGGGGGGCCTGAACCTGAGCACGCGGGATTACGCCCGGTTCGGTCAGATGATCGCACAGGGCGGCCATTGGCAGGGCCGGCAGATTGTATCGGAAGACTGGATCGAGGCGTCCACGATGCCAAGCGCCCCGACGGCTGAAGGCAAGATCGGGTATGGCTATCAATGGTGGATCCCTGTGGGTGCGGCTGAGGGAGAATTCATGGCCCGTGGCATTTACGGGCAGTATATCTATATCGACAGGAGGCGCGGTGTGGTGATTGCCACCAATGCCGCTGACCGCAAATTCCGCGAAGCAGGCGTGGCCGACGCCAATATCGCCATATTCAGAGAGATCGCGACAGGATTGTGAGGACCAATGGAAGCCGATGAAAGCGTCAATGTCTTGGGAGAACCGCTTGCTCTGTGCGGTACGGATCCGGTGACCGGGTTCTTTCGCGATGGCCATTGCAACACCTGCGATGCCGATCAGGGCAGCCATACGGTCTGCGCGGTGATGACGGCAGAGTTTCTGGCGTTCTCCAAGTACGTCGGCAATGACCTGAGCACCCCGAACCCGACCTTTGGATTTGCCGGTTTGCAACCCGGTGATCCCTGGTGTCTGTGCGCGGGCCGCTTTCTGCAGGCGGCTGATGAAGGCTGCGCGCCGAAGGTGCATCTTGCCGCGACCCATCAAAGGGCGTTGGAGGTGGTTCCGCTAGAGGTCTTGCGCGCCCATGCACTGGATGCGGCGACGGGTTAGTACCGGCCGCTGTCGTGGGGCGCATGGTGTGCGGCAGCGCTTGAACTGCCCCGTCCCGCCCTCGCCCGCAACCCGCCTTTGTCGGTCAGCCGTATCGCGGGCGGACTGCCCCGTCCCGCCCTTACCCTCATCCGCGCAACATTGCACCCCGCACACACTTGACCGCACTGCCCTTGTTGGCCCCCGACGCGCGGGCTATGAGTTGGGCCACACTGCAACCGATGGTCTATGTCCGCTTCTGATGTGCCCCCTTCCCCGCTGCTGCGCCGCTTCGGCCACTATCTGACCAATGCGCTGATCGTTGGTGTGATCGGGCTGGCGCGGGCGTTGCCCTACGGTTTGCGGGTCCGGTACGTCGGGGCGCTGGTGCAACATGTGCTTGGCCCGGTCGCAGGCTACCGGCGGCGCGCGTTGGAAAACCTGAAACTGATCTGGCCCGACATGCCCGCAGCCCGACGCGCCGCCATCGCGTCACGCTGCCTGAACAACGTCGGTCGCACCTTCATCGAGAATTACTCAACGCGGGATTTCCCCAACCGCATGAAACATCTGACCCCGGAGGGACCCGGCGTTGCCGCGCTGGAACAGGCCGTGGCCAAGGGCCAGGCGGTGATCCTTGTGACCGGGCACTTTGGCAATTACGAAGCCACCCGCGCCGCACTTGTGGCGCGCGGCTATGACATTGGCGGGCTCTACCGCGACATGAAGAACCCCTATTTCAACGCCCACTACGTCAAGACCATGGAGGCTTTCGGCGGTCCGGTCTTTCCCCAGGGGCGACGCGGCACCGCCGGTTTTGTCCGGCACCTCAAGGATGGCGGGCAACTGGTTTTGCTGTTCGATCAGCATGTACATTATGCACCGGTGATGGATTTTCTGGGCCAACCTGCGCGCACGGCGCTGTCAGCCGCGGAACTTGCGCTTCGCTACGATGCGCTGTTGATCCCGTTCTACGGCATCCGCCAGCCCGATGGCCTGTCCTTTGATATCCTGCTTGAAGCGCCAGTGCCGCATACGGACGCGCATCAGATGACCCAGGCGCTGACCGACAGTCTTGCCGCGCAGATCAAAGCGCATCCAGATCAATGGTTCTGGGTGCACCGCCGCTGGCGCGCACATGAGCCGTAGCAGAGGGTCTAGCGCAGCCGCGCCGCAGCGCGGATGGGTCCCGCCTTGCCCGACTGCAGGATCACCACCGTCGGAAGCGCACCCGCTGCCGGGGCATCGATCGACAGGGGCGCGGTGCCATCCCATGTGCCCAGCACCTGCCAGCCTTCGACGACATTGGCATACCGCAGGGTCTTGCCCGCGTTCTCCCCGCGCTTGATCTGTGTTGTCCGCTCTGGCGTGTAGCGCATCATGTGCACGGTCAGCGGCTCGGCGGGATCCGCAAGCGCCCGCGCCTGAATACGGACCATGTCCCCGCGCCGCTCCAGCTCAAGCGCCACGGCGGATGCCTGGCGGGCGTGTTTGGCAATTGCCTCGCTCAACTTCATGGGCTTGGCGCCAACGATATCGGTCTGGCCCTGCACGATCATCTCCGGCGTATAGATCGTCCGCCGCTGGCCCGCCGCGGCATAGGCACGCTGCCGTTTGGTATGCGCGGGGCTGGCGAATGGGTCCTTCCAGCCGATGTAGTCCCAGTAATCCACATGAAGCGCGAGGGCGATCACATCATCCCGATCCGCCAACTCGTGCAGGATCGCATCCGCTGCCGGACAGGACGAACACCCTTGCGAGGTATAAAGCTCCACCACGACGGGGTTGTCCTGCGCGACAACAGGCTGCGCCCAGGCAAGCGCCATGGCAAAAAAAGCGAGGACAAAGTGTTTCATGTGATTCCAGATTTTTCACTTGGTGCTATGGCATCTAGCGACCTTGCATTGAAATAACCAATCAAGGTTTGTTGAAACTTCCGCGAGATATGCAACAAATGATCGATATTTTCAGTACACCATGGTATACAAAAATGCGTAAACCCCATGAATAGTGGTTGAAACGCGCCTCTCACAATGGCATCTAGACCCCAATTCTCCGTACTCACTCACCCCGAAGGGAGCCACCATGACGATCCAAGTCGGTCAGGACACGAGCAATACCCGCAAGACAATCACCGCCAATGGCCAGTCGGTCGCCTATTACTCCATCCCAGCCGCACAGCAGGCGGGCTTGGGCGATTTCTCCAGGCTGCCCGCCGCGTTGAAAGTGGTGCTGGAAAACATGCTGCGGTTCGAAGACGGCAAGACCGTGACGGTGGATGACATCAAAGCCTTCGCCGAGTGGGGCGCAAAGGGTGGCAAGAACCCGCGCGAGATTGCCTACCGCCCGGCCCGCGTGCTGATGCAGGATTTCACCGGTGTGCCTGCGGTGGTCGATCTGGCCGCGATGCGCGACGGCCTTGTGGCCCTTGGTGGTGACGCGGAAAAGATCAACCCGCTGAACCCTGTGGACCTCGTCATCGACCATTCGGTGATGATCGACGAATTCGGCAACCCGCGCGCCTTCCAGATGAACGTCGACCGTGAATATGAACGCAACATGGAACGCTATACTTTCCTCAAGTGGGGCCAGAAGGCGTTCAACAACTTCCGCGTGGTGCCCCCCGGCACCGGCATCTGCCATCAGGTGAATCTTGAATACCTCGCCCAGACCGTCTGGACCGACAAAGACCAGAACGGCGAAGAAGTCGCCTACCCCGACACGCTGGTCGGCACGGATTCGCATACCACCATGGTCAACGGCATGGCCGTCCTGGGCTGGGGCGTCGGGGGCATCGAAGCCGAAGCCGCGATGCTGGGGCAGCCGATTTCCATGCTGATTCCCGAAGTTGTTGGGTTTGAGCTGACAGGCGCGATGATGGAAGGCACCACCGGCACCGATCTGGTGCTGAAGGTGGTCGAGATGCTGCGCGAGAAAGGCGTGGTCGGCAAGTTCGTGGAATTCTACGGTGCAGGCCTTGATACGCTGCCGCTGGCGGACCGTGCGACCATTGCCAACATGGCGCCCGAATACGGCGCGACCTGTGGCTTCTTCCCCATCGACGGCGAAACCCTGCGCTATATGCGCACCACCGGCCGGGACGAGGACCGCATCGCGCTGGTCGAAGCCTATGCCAAGGAGAATGGCATGTGGCGCGGCGATGATTACGCGCCCATCTACACCGACACCCTCAGCCTCGACATGGGCACCATCGTGCCTGCGATCTCCGGTCCCAAGCGCCCGCAGGATTACGTCGCACTGGATGCTGCGGCACAGACCTTTGGCAAGTACATCACCGGCCAGCGCCCTGAATGGGACGCCGATCAGGAGGAGAAAGCCGAATGGACCGGCGAAGGCGGCCAGCCCGCCCCGCGCACCATCCCCGGCGACATCGGCAAGCACAAACGTGCCAAGGTGAAGGGAGAGAACTATACGATCCACGACGGCACCATCGTGATTGCCTCGATCACCTCCTGCACCAATACCTCCAACCCTTACGTGATGATCGGTGCGGGCCTCGTGGCCCGCAAGGCGCGTGCGCTGGGTCTGAACCGCAAGCCATGGGTCAAGACATCCCTCGCCCCCGGCTCGCAGGTCGTTTCCGCCTATCTGGAAGCCGCCAACCTGCAGGAAGACCTCGATGCCATCGGCTTCAACCTTGTCGGCTACGGCTGCACCACCTGCATCGGCAACTCCGGCCCCATTCAGGCGGAGTTGAGCGAGGCAATCAACGAAGGCGACATCATCGCGACCTCCGTGCTGTCAGGCAACCGCAACTTCGAAGGCCGGATTTCGCCCGACGTGCGCGCCAACTACCTCGCCTCCCCACCCCTTGTCGTGGCCTATGCCTTGGCCGGTGACATGAACGTCGATCTGACCAAGGACCCGCTGGGTCAGGACAAGGACGGCAACGATGTCTTCCTCAAGGACATCTGGCCCACCACGCAGGAGGTCGCCGAACTGGTCGAACAGACCGTGACGCGCGAGGCGTTCCAGACCAAATACGCCGACGTCTTCAAGGGTGACGAGAAATGGCAGGACGTGGAAACCACGGATGCCAAGACCTACGACTGGCCGCCGCAATCGACCTACGTGCAGAACCCACCTTACTTCCAGGGCATGTCACCCGAGCCGGGCGTGATCACCAACATCGAGGGCGCAAAAGTGCTCGCCGTGCTGGGCGACATGATCACCACCGACCATATTTCTCCCGCGGGCTCCTTCAAGGAAACCACGCCTGCGGGTCAATACCTCACGGACCGTCAGGTGCCCGTCCGGGAGTTCAACTCCTACGGTTCCCGCCGGGGCAACCATGAGGTGATGATGCGCGGCACCTTCGCCAATATCCGTATCAAGAACGAGATGCTGGACGGGGTTGAAGGTGGCTACACCAAGGGCCCGGACGGCAAACAGACGTCGATCTTCGACGCCGCGATGGCCTATCAGGGCTCTGGCACCCCGCTGGTGATCTTCGGGGGCGAACAATACGGCGCGGGGTCTTCGCGCGACTGGGCCGCCAAGGGCACCGCCCTTCTGGGCGTCAAGGCCGTCATCGCCGAAAGTTTTGAGCGTATCCACCGCTCCAACCTGGTCGGCATGGGTGTGATCCCGTTCGAGTTCACGAAAGGCGACAGCCGCAAATCGCTGGGTCTGACGGGCGAGGAAACGGTCTCCATCTCCGGCCTCGACACCATCAAGCCGCTGCAGGAAGTGCCCTGCACCATCACCATGGCCGACGGCACGGTGAAGGAGATCATGATCAAATGCCGGATCGATACCGCGATCGAGATTGAATACATCGAACACGGCGGCGTGCTGCACTACGTGTTGCGTGACCTAGCGAAAGAGGATGCCATCGCGGCCGAATAAGCCGGGCATCCACAATATCCAAAGGCCCCTGCTGCACTGCGCAGCGGGGGCCTTTTTTTTGGGCACCTCAGCAGCAAGGGGTGACGCAACGGCACTTTTCAGCGGACAAATGGCCATAAACGTGCTAACGGTTAACAATTGTAGTGTTGATGCGTTGTTTTAGTGAGGCCTGTTATGGCAATGAAAGTTCTTCTTCCCGCTCTTTTCCTCGTCGCTGTCGTCATCTATGGGGCGATCCCCTCTGATGCGGACGCGCAGAAAACCCCGGCGGATTCCGTCGCCATCACGGATTGACGGCGACCACGTCGTTCCTCTTTTTGGCCAAAAATCCCGCTGCGCCATCGCTGGCAACAGGCGCGGGCATCTGCTGGTCCGGCGCTGCTCAGACCGCGGTTACCGGCCCAGCGCCGCGTTCAGCGCGGGCATGAACCGCTGCTCATAATCCGACCCGACCAGCGGGCCGGCAAACCGGAAAAGCACCTTTCCCTGACCGTCCAGAATGAACGTCTCCGGCGGTGCGGTCACGCCCCAGTCAATCGCCGTGCGTCCCTGTGGATCAAAGGCGACGCCGACAAAGGGGTTGTCATCTTCGGTCAGGTATTTCGCAGCTGTCCCCTGCTGGTCCTTGAAGTTCACGCCGATGATCGGGATCCCTTCGGCCTGCATCTCAAGCAGACGGGGATGTTCGGCGCGACACGGCGGGCACCAGCTGGCCCAGAAGTTCACCAGCGTGACTTGCCCACTGGCCAGCATCTCGGGCGTGGCCGGGGGAAAACCGTCAAGCACCCCGTCCGGCAACCCCGGCGCTGCCTGCCCCACCAGCGTGGAGGGCAATCCCTGGGGGTCATCGCGGAACATGCCAACGCCTGCCATGATCACGAAACCCGCAAAGATCAGCGGCGGCAGCAGCATCATCGGGCGGATCCTAGCCATTCTCGCCACGCTCCTGCTCTGCCCGGGTCAGGTCCGCACGTGCCGCGCGCCCGCGCCGCAAGGTCCACAACACCAGCACCGCCAACAACGCAAGCGACGCCGCATAGGCGGAGACCACTTCAACCGCGTATTTCCCAAGCTCCGGCATCATGCGGTCCGCCGCGCCCTGGCGCGCAGGGCCGCCGCACGGCGCACGCGGATTTCAGTGCCGGTGCGGTACAGGACCAGCGCCACGAACAGCAGCCCGAACCCCACCATGCAGGTGACCAGAGGATAGAAGAACACATCCGCCACCGTCCGCCCCCCCGTGGCTACCGGCACTGATGTGCCCTGATGCAGGCCCTGGTTCCAGAATTGCACCGCATAGCGGCTGAGCACCGCAAAGACCGATCCCACCAGACACAGGATCGACGTCAGATCAGCGGCGGTATCGGGGTCCTCCACCGCTTCCCAAAGCGCGATGTAGCCCAGATAAAAGAGGAACAGGATCAGGAACGAGGTCAGACGCGGGTCCCAGGCCCACCATGTCCCCCACATTGGCTGACCCCAGATCGCCCCCGTCACCAACGCAATCAACGTCATTACTATACCCACGGGGGCTGCGGCCTTCGCGGCCAGCGCGCTCACGTGATGGCGGCGGATCAGCCAGATCAGCGAGGTGACCAGCATCATGAACCACGCGTTGATCGCCATCAGCGCTGAGGGCACATGCAGATATATGATCTTGACGGTGGAGCCCTGGCGGAAATCATCCGGCGTGCCGAAAAATCCCCACAGCAGCCCGCCCACCACACAGATGGCCGCGCCCGCCCACAGGAACGGCTGTACCTTTGCGCTCAGGCCAAGGAACTTGACCGGGTTTGCATAGCTCCAGATCGACATGGATGTTATCTAATCTCCCAACCGCCCACGCTCAATGCACAAAAATGCCAGCGACGCTTCACCGCAGGCCCATCCTCAGTACGGCAGCGCTTGCAAAGGGCATCAGCGCGATCGTCGCCAACGTGATCCCGCCCAGCAGCAACAGTGATGTGGACGGATCCTGCCCCAAGGCACCCCGCCGCGCCGCCTCCGCCCCGAAGATCAGCGTCGGCACATAAAGCGGCAGCACCAGCAGCGACAAAAGCAAGCCGCCGCGTTTGATCCCCACCGTCAGCGCCGCACCGAAGGTGCCGATGACCGACAGCGCGGGCGTGCCCAGCGCCAGAGATACCACAAGCCAGCCAAATCCCGGCCCCGGCAGGTTCAGCAGAACCCCCAGCACCGGCGCGGCCAGCACCAGCGGCAGCCCCGTGGTCAGCCAATGCGCCAGCGCCTTGATGCTGAGTGCAGCTTCGAGCGGCAGCGGCGCCGTGGCCAGCAGATCAAGCGTGCCGTCCTCGTAATCAAGCGCCAGCAGACGGTCCAGCGACAGCAGGCAGGCCAGCAGCGCCCCGATCCACAAGATGCCGGGGGCGATAATGCCCAGCAATTCCGCCTGTGGTCCCACGCCGAAGGGCACCAGCACCGTCACGATCAGGAAAAACGCCAGCCCCAGCCCGAACCCGCCGCCCGCGCGCAGTGCCAGCGCAAGGTCACGGCGCAGCAGCGCGATCACAGGAACGCCTCGTCACTGGCACCGACCAGCGCGCCTTCATCCGCGCGGAACGGCGTGATGTCCAGCACCTCGGCCTCATCCAGCCCCAGATCGATATGCGTGGCAATCAGCGCGGACCCTCCCCCCTTGAGATGCCCGCGCACCGCCGAGGCGAACATCGCGACCGCTGCGGCATCCAGCGACACCGTCGGTTCATCCAGCACCCAGACGGGACGCCCCGTGACCAGCAAGCGCGCCAGCCCCAGCCGCCGTTTCTGGCCCGCCGACAGCGTACCCGCAAGACGGTCTTTTAGGTCATGTAAATCATAGGCTTCCAATGCGGCGTTAATGTCGCTCTTGCCAAAGACTGCCGCCCAGAAGGTCAGGTTTTCCGTCACGCTCAGCATCGCCTTCAGCCCGTCGGCGTGCCCGGCATAAGCCACGCGATCCTCCGCGCCGTCGATGGTGCCCAAAAGCGGCGGCTGCAAACCTGCAATGGTGCGCAACAGCGTCGTCTTGCCCGACCCGTTCGGCCCCCGCAGGATCAGCGCGCGCCCCGGTTTCACCGACAGCGACACACCCGCCAGCACCGGAACACCGCCCCGCGCAAGGGTCAGGTCTTTGATTTCAAGGGGCAAGTGACTCGCTCAGACCGGGAGCAGGGCCAGCGCAATGCGCCGCCCCTCGCTCAGCAGCACGTTGTAGGTGCGGCAGGCGGCGGGGGATGCCATGGCTTCCACCCCGATCCCGGCGTCTTCAAGCCCGCGATGCAGATCGTCCGGCAGATGCGCCACATCCGCGCCGGTGCCGACAAACAGCACATCGACCTGCCCTGCCATGGCCAGCAGGGGCGCGATGTCCTCGAACCCGCCCCAGCTTTGCGTGCCTTCCGGCCCCACCAGCATTGCGCCTTCGATAACCTGACCGCCAATGCGGAAAAACCCCGGCCCGTATCCTTCGACGGGCTTGGCATCGGTAAAGACAATCTCATTCAGGCGCATCGTTCATCCTTTCCACAGCGGCAGACCCAATATAGCCGAAGCGGCAATGACGATATAGGCCACGTTGCGAAAAAGCCGTTCCGCCTGCGGGTCAAAAAGCCGCGCGCCCAGCCAGTTGGCGATCACATTGGGTACACCGACCAGAAGGCCAAGGACAAACGCAGGCCAGACCATCAGCCCCGACACCCACAAGACCGCCATCAGCACAAGGTCGATGGCCAGCAGGTACAACAGGAAATTCGCCCGGATCACCGCCGCAGGCAGCCGCGACGCCATGTAAAGCATGATCACCGGCGGACCGGGGAGCCCGGAAAACCCGGTCATGAACCCGCCCAGCGCGCCGGTTCCCACGACCAGCGGCCGGGTCAGGACGCCGGCATATCGCCACCCGGTCATCAACAGAACCAGCAGCACCAGCACGATGACCGACACGGTCCAGCCAAAAAACCGCGGGTCCACGTTGGCAAGGCATAAAAGCCCCAGTGGCAGGGCCACCGCCGCCCCCAAAAGCAACAATCCGACTTCCCGCAGGGCGCCCACCCGCAGGGCCGACGGCAGGTTGGGCAGCGGGCCCAGCACCTCGGCGGCGACAAGAAAGATAACCGCCTGCACCGGCTCCAGCACCGAAGACGCGACCGGCATGATGATCATCGCAGACCCGAAACCCGCGAAACCCCGCACCAGCCCCGCCGCAAACACCGCGCCAACCAGCCAGATCAGCCCCGTGGGCGTCCCGGCCAGCGCGATGAAATCAGGCATCTATGTTGGCGTATTGGTTCCCGGCGTTGGCATCAGGCTTGGACCAGTCGCGCTTGACCCCGAAATAAAGCAGGATCGCGGAGGCCACGAAGATCGACGAATAGGTGCCAATGATCACACCCCAGATCATCGCAAAGACAAAGCCGCGGATCACATCCCCACCCAGCACGAAAAGCGCAATCAGCGCCAGAAGTGTGGTGAAGGAGGTCATGAAAGTACGGCTCATCGTTTCGTTGATCGACAGGTTCAGCACTTCGTTCAGGGGGCGCTTCTTGTACTTGCGCAGGTTCTCCCGCACCCGGTCAAAGACCACAACTGTATCATTCAGCGAATAGCCCACGATGGTCAGCAGGGCCGCGATGATCGCCAGATCAAAGCGGATCTGCAGTTCCGAGAAGATACCGATGGTCAGCAGCACGTCATGTACCAGCGCCAGCACAGCACCTGCCGCGAACTGCCATTCAAACCGCAGCCAGATGTAGACCAGGACCGCCGCGATGGCCAAGACCACAGCGATCACGGCAGTCTGGATCAGCTCGCCCGACACTTTCGGGCCGACCGATTCCACTGACACGAACTTGATGTCCGGGCGCACTTCCTTCAGCGCGGCCTCAACCGCTTCGATGGTCTCCACCGTGACGGCTTCCTGATCGTCCTGCGCCTGAATGCGGATCATCGCGACGTTCTGATCGGCGCGGAAGGAGGGGTCGAAGACCTCCGTGATGGTGATGTCGCCCAGATCCAACTGCTCCATCGCGGCGCGGTATTCGCCGATATCGATGACCTGCGGGCTTTCGGTGCGGATCGTGGTGCCGCCCCGGAAATCAATGCCGAAGTTCAGGCCCTGCAACAGGAAGGACACCAGCGCCACCACCATCATCAGGCCCGAAATGCCCAGCCACAGCTTCCAGCGGGAGAAGTAGTCGAACTTCGGTGCTTCTTTGAACAGTCGCAAACGCATGTCAGACCTCAACCGTTTTGGGCCGCTTGGCCTCGAACCAGATCACCACCATCAGGCGGGTCACGAAAATCGCCGTAAAGACCGACGTGATGATGCCCAACCCCAGCGTGATCGCGAAACCGCGCACCGGGCCGGAGCCCATGGCAAACAGGATCGTCGCCGTGATCAGCGTGGTGATGTTGGCGTCGATGATGGCGCTCAGCGCCTTTTCATAGCCCAGCGAAATCGCCCGCGCAGGCCCCTTGGCGGTTTTAAGCTCCTCGCGGATACGCTCGAAGATCAGCACGTTGGCGTCCACCGCCATGCCGACCGTCAGCACGATGCCCGCGATACCCGGCAGTGTCAGTGTGGCCCCGATCAGGCTGAGCAGGCCAAACAGCAGGCCGACGTTGATGATCAAGGCAATATTGGCGAAAATCCCGAACAGACCGTAGCTGACGAACATGAAAAACAGCACCGCAACGAAGGCGACGATGGTCGCCACCTTGCCTGCGTCGATGCTGTCCTGACCCAGTTCCGGGCCGATGGTGCGTTCCTCAAGGAATTCGAGGCCCGCAGGCAGGGCACCGGCGCGCAGCAGCACGGCAAGGTTCGTTGATTCCTCCACCGTGAAGTTCCCGGTGATGATGCCGGAGCCACCGGGGATATGGCTCTGGATCGTGGGGGCGCTGATTACCTCGTCATCCAGCACGATGGCAAAGGGCGCGCCGATGTTTTCGGCAGTGTAGTCGCCGAATTTGCGCGCGCCGGATGTGTTGAACCGGAAATTCACCGCGGGCGCGCCATTCTGGTCGAATGCAGGCTGCGCATCGACCAGTTCTTCGCCGGTGACCACGGGGGCCGCTTCGATGGTGTAGAACGCGCCGGGTTCATCGACGGACGGGATGATCTTGTTGCCGATACCGGGATTGGCATTCTCGTCAGAACCACGGCTAACCACGGGGTTGAAGGTCAGTTGCGCGGTGGTGCCGATGATCTCCTTCAGCTCCGCTGCAGACCCGATGCCGGGCACCTGAATGAGGATGCGGTCGCTGCCCTGCCGCTGGATCGTGGGTTCGCGCGTGCCGACCTCGTCGATGCGGCGGCGGATGATCTCCAGCGATTGCTGCATGGTGCGTTCATCGGTGGCGGTGCGTTCGGAATCCGAAAGGGTGATGATGATGATGTTGTCTTCGCCACGCACGTCGATATCGTCTTCGGAAATGCCAGTCACCGACGGGACGGGCCGCGCCAGATCACGCACCACGGCCAATGCTTCGGCCATCTTGCTGGGGTCCTGCAAGCGCACCCGCAATTCGTCCGCCGGGGATTGCTGCCGCCGCACGGGGCTGATGCTGCGCAGGGCGTCACGGACTTCGGGCCATTGCGCTTCCATGCGGTTGGCATAGACATCTGTGACCCGCACTTCGGCCAGAAGATGCGCGCCACCGCGCAGATCAAGACCAAGGTTCACAAGACCCGAGGGCATCCATTCCGGCCAAAGGGCCGCCTGCGCCTCAAGCTCCGCGGTGCTGCCCGACAGCTCAATCGCCTTCACGGCATCGTTGTGCTGTTCGACGGGCGTGTAAAAGAGGTTGGGCAACGCCAGCCACAGGCCGACCGCACAGGTCAGGACAATGGCAATGCGTTTCCACAGGTCAATCTGGATCATCGGTCCGCCTTTTCAGCTTGCGGGTCGGCGCGGCGTGGGGCGCGGCGGCCCCGGCGCTTACTTGGCGGGTTCGGTTTTCGACATCACGGTGGCAATGGTGGATTGCACCACCCGGACCTTGACGCCATCGGCAATCTCGACCTCGACTTCACCGTCGTCCTTGACCTTGACGACCTTGCCGATCACCCCGCCCTGCGTGACCACCTGATCGCCCCGGCGCAGTGCCGCAACCATGGCCGCGTGTTCCTTGACCTTCTTTTGCTGTGGGCGGATCAGCAGGAAATACATGATCGCAAAGATCAGGATCAGCGGGATGAATTGCTCAATGCCTTGCATGGGAGGTCCTTTTTTTCGGGCAATGCGGCGGTGCAAAGCCCCCCCGCGACGTTTGGCAGAACCTATGCGCGGCTGCCGGCCATTGCAAGGCGATCCGACAGGGTTTGCGACGGCTTTCACAGGCCGGGCGCACGGCCCTTGGCACCGCGCAGTGAAAGGGGCAGTCTGCCGCACAACCATACCGGGTCGGGGAGCACAGGATGAAGATGGCGGGGCGCAGGTGGGCCGCATCCCTTGTGGCGCTGATGGTGCCGGGCCTTGCGCCACTGGCCGCTGAGCCGCTGTCACCGCTGCGCCCGGCGGAGGCTGCGATGTTCACAGGCGTGGGCGTGGTCAACGGCAAGGGTCCGTTGGGAGACGCGGCCTGTTCGGGTACGCTGATCGCACCGGACCTTGTGCTGACGGCGGCACATTGCGTGGCAAACGGCGATGGGCCGCGCTGGTTCATGCCCGGCGGGCTGGGCCCCCGCGCCCGCGCGGCAGTGCAGGCGCGAAAGATCACGGTACATCCCGAGTACAACGAACGCACAGACCTAGCGCGCTTTGCGGTTGATCTGGCCCTGATGCAACTGGGCGCACCCCTGCCCGCACAGGTGGCCACCCCCTTGCCGGTGTTGGAGCGTGCTGGCGCAGATGCCACGCAATTTGCCGTGATCGGCTTTGTCCTCAAGGGACCACTGGCGCCGGTGGGACGGTTTGATTGCGACCTGCAAAGCGGAAGCGTGGCAACGCAGATGACGCTCGGCTGCCCGGTGTATGCGGGAAATTCCGGCGCACCTGCGCTGGTCCGCACCCCGTCGGGCTGGCGGGTGGCGGCGGTTCTGGTGGCGCAGCTCGGGCGCGGACCGGGCAGCACCGCCCTGACCGCGCCGCTGAATGGCTGGCTGCGCGACCAGCTTGCGCGCCGCCGCTGACAAAAACACTGCTGTCCCTCGCTGCAACTTTCGCTAAAAGACGGGGCAACGCACCCTGCAAGTCAAGGAAGACACCCATGCACGACATCCGCGCCATCCGCGAAAACCCCGACCGCTTTGACGCCGCCCTTGCGCGCCGTGGGGATGCGCCGATGTCCGCCGCCGTGCTGGAACTGGATGCCGCCCGGCGTGCCAAGATCGGGGCAGCAGAAGCCGCCCAGGCCGAACAGAACAAGGCGTCGAAATCCGTGGGGGCCGCCAAAGCCTCGGGCGATGACGCGGAATTCGAGCGGCTGCGCGCGCTGGTGGCGGACAAGAAGGCCGAAGTGGCGCAGATGCAGACCGAGGCAAAGGCGCTTGATGCGCAGCTTACCGACATGCTTGCGCGCCTGCCCAACAGCCCAGCGGAAGATGTGCCACAGGGTGCCGATGAAAACGACAACGTCGAGGTGCGGGTCTGGGGCGACAAGCCCGATTTCGACTTTGACCCGGTGGAGCATTTCGAGATCAGGGGCGTCGCCGCCTCCATGGATTTCGAAACGGCGGCCAAGATCTCCGGCAGCCGCTTCGTGGTGCTGTCGGGGGCGGTTGCGCGTATCCACCGGGCGCTGGCACAATTCATGATCGACACCCACGTGGATGAAAACGGCCTGACGGAGGTGAACCCGCCCGTGCTGGTCACGGACGCGGCGATGTACGGCACGGACAAGCTGCCCAAGTTCGGCGAAGAGAGCTATCGCACCGAAGAAGGCATGTGGCTGGTGCCGACCTCCGAAGTACCGCTGACCTATATCGCGGCCGATCATGTGATCGAGGAAAGCTATCTGCCGCGCCGTTATACCGCCCATACGCTTTGTTTCCGCTCCGAAGCGGGCAGTGCCGGGCGCGACACCGCAGGCATGTTGCGCCAGCACCAGTTCGAGAAGGTGGAGATGGTCAGCATCACGCACCCCGATGAAAGCGAAGCCGAACAGCAACGCATGCTGCGCTGTGCCGAAGATATCCTCGAACGGCTGGGCATCGCCTACCGCACGGTGATCCTGTGCACCGGTGACATGGGGTTCGGCGCGCGGCGTACGTTCGACATCGAAGCCTGGGTGCCGGGACAACAGACCTACCGGGAGATTTCATCGGTCTCCACCACAGGCGATTTTCAGGCACGCCGCATGAACGCGCGGTTCAAGCCCGCGGACGGCGGCAAGCCGCAGTTCGTGCATACGCTGAATGGATCAGGACTGGCCGTGGGGCGGTGCCTGATTGCGGTGCTGGAGAATGGCCAGCGCGCGGATGGCTCCGTGGTGCTGCCGGAAGTGCTGGGCCGTTATCTGGGCGGCAAGACCGCGCTGGGTGCGGACGGGGTGCTGGTGTAGCGTCCCAACGCATCCGCCGCGCCTGGGGTGATCTTGCACTACGGTATATAAGGCCAAAAAGAGGGGCGGCGTGGCCGTTCTGTCAGCCATGTGTACGCCCGGGGTGTTGCGTGGGACCCGCAGGCAGAGAACGCGGACACTACCCCTTCTTAAGTCCCTGCGGGTAGAACCGTCGCCATCGCGATGACCGCAGGCGGGGCTTTCCACCCCGTCCGCACCACAGGATAGAGGCCCGCTGACACCGGGCTCACGTTTGACGTTACACGTGCGGGGGCAGCCCTGCTCAGACATCCGAACGGCGGCGCCGCCTTTTATACCGGCCTTCCTGAGACAGAAATGAGACCGAAGCACGCGGGGGTTGTCCCGGCGTGCGCGCCTTGCGTGGCCGCCTGCCCTTTGACATGGGGGGCGGGCCTGCTAGCTGTTATTGTGTACTGAACGAAAAGGTTTACCCATGTCTGCGCTGCTGCGCCCGGGCGTTGCCCTGCTTACCCTGCTTCTTGCCATCGCCTTTGCCGTCTCGCCCTTCGTGGTGATGGATTTCAACGGCTTTGATCCCGATCAGTTCCCCGTTCGGCAAGACAACCCGCCGGTGCAGCCTGCGGGCTATGCGTTTTCGATCTGGGGGTTGATTTACCTGTGGCTGGGAATCGGCATGGCCTGGGGGCTGTTGCGGGCGGCACGGGACGGACAGTGGCATGACATGCGGCTGCCCTTGTGCGTGTCGCTGGCGGTCGGCTCTGTATGGCTCGCGGTGGCGGTGGCCAGCCCGGTCTGGGCGTCGGTGCTGATCTGGGTGATGCTGCTGAGCGCCCTGGCCGCGCTGTTCATTGCACCGCGCTATGACGTGGTCTGGGCGGCATGGCCTGTGGGGCTTTATGCCGGGTGGTTGTCGGCGGCGTCTTGTGTGTCGCTTGGATTGCTCGCGGCGGGGTATGGCGTGATGGATCAAGTCACGGCCGGGCTGGTGTTCGTGGGGCTGGCGATTGTGCTGGCCGTGGTGGTGCAGGCCGCCCTGCGCCGGGTGCCGACCTATGGGATCGCGGTGATCTGGGCGCTGGTAGCCGTTGTGGTGGCGAACTGGGGCGTGACCCCGCCGGTGGCCTATCTGGCACTGGGCGGGGCGGTGTTTATGGTTTGGCCGACATTGCGCGCCTACCAGCGGGCGTAGGTCGGAAAGTTCGAAACGTTCCCACCGATTTCTTTCAAAGAATTCGATGCGTCAGTCCTTGCGGCGCCCCTGCGTGTGCTTGCGCAGCTTCGACGGCGGCGCTTTCTTGCGGCCCTTGTAGGGGTTGGCATCATTCTGCCCGCGCATCCACAGCCGGATGGGCGTGCCCGGCATATCAAAGTCGATCCGTAAGCCGTTGACAAGATAGCGGTTATAGCTATCGGGCACCTTGTCGGGGTGGCTGCACATCACCACGAAACCGGGGGGCCGCGTCTTGGCTTGCGTCATGTACCGCAGCTTGATGCGTTTGCCTTGCGGTGCGGGCGGCGGGTGCTGTTCCAGCATGCCGGTCAGCCAGCGGTTCAGCTGCGCGGTGGTCACGCGGCGGTTCCAGACCTCGTAGGCGCGCATGACCGCGTCGTGCAGGCGGTCCATGCCCCGGCCCGTCTTGGCGCTGACGGTGATCAGTGGCGCGCCGCGCAGTTGCGGCAGCAGGCGTTCGAAGGATTCCTTGAGGTCCTTCAGCTTGGCCTGACGGTCTTCCTCGATGTCCCATTTGTTCACGGCAACAACCACCGCGCGGCCTTCGCGTTCCGCCAAGTCCGCGATGCGCAGATCCTGCTGTTCAAAGGGGATTTCCGCGTCGAGCAGCACGATCACCACTTCGGCGAATTTCACCGCGCGCAAGCCATCGCTGACGCTGAGTTTCTCCAGCTTTTCCTGCACCTTGGCCTTCTTGCGCATGCCCGCGGTGTCAAAGATGCGCATCGGGGTGCCTTGCCAGTCGGTGCGCAGGGAAATGGCATCGCGGGTGATCCCGGCCTCCGGTCCGGTCAGCAGCCGGTCCTCCCCCATGATCTGATTGATCAACGTGGATTTGCCCGCATTCGGGCGGCCCACGACGGCGACCTGCAAAGGCTTGGCGTTGGTGGGCTGCGGGACGGCGAATTCATCGGCCTCGGTGTCTTCATCCAGATCGACATCCGTCTCGGGCGCATCGTCGGCGGCTTTCTCTGCATAGGCATCTGCCAATGGCATCAACACGTTATAGAGGTCTGTTAATCCTTCGCCGTGCTCAGCTGACAGGCTGATGGGGTCGCCAAGGCCCAGGCTGTAGGCTTCCATTACACCCGCTTCTGCCGCGCGTCCCTCTGCCTTGTTCGCCGCCAGGATCACCTTCTTGCTGCGCTTGCGCAGGATGTCGGCAAAGACCAGATCGGAGGGCGTGATGCCTGCGCGCGCGTCCACCATGAACAGGCAAATATCGGCCATGTCCACCGCGCGTTCGGTCAGACGGCGCATGCGGCCCTGAAGGCTGTCGTCGGTCACTTCTTCCAATCCGGCGGTGTCGATCACAGTGAACCGCAGATCGGCCAGCCGTGCCGCCCCTTCGCGCAAATCACGCGTCACACCGGGCTGGTCATCAACCAACGCCAGACGTTTGCCCACAAGGCGGTTGAAAAGCGTGGATTTGCCCACGTTCGGGCGGCCCACGATGGCGAGGGTAAAGGACATGACGGCTCTCTGGGTTGGCGGCCCGGCATGGGCTGCTCAGACGCGCGCTATAGCCCCTTAGCGGAAGGCGTGCAATTGCCCCTTGGTGGAGACGACGTAAAGCGTGCCACCTGCAATCACCGGGTCGGTCGTTGCGCCGCCGGGGATTTCGACGGCCCCCACCAGCGCACCGTTCACCGGATCAAAGCTGCGCAGCACGCCGTTGTTGGAGGCGACAACCACCCGGCCCCCGGCCACAACGGGGCCATGATGGGCAAAGACTTCGGATTGGCGCTTGGGCTTGTCCTTGACGAATTTCTCCAGTGGCACGCCCCAGATGCGGCTGCCGTCACCTGCATCGAGCCGCACCAGTTCGTTCTGGTCGGTGATCGCAAACACGCTGCCACCCACGGGCCAGACCGGGCGCACGGCCCCTTCGCGTGCCGTCCAGCGGGCGTTGCCGCTGTCCACGCTCAGCGCTGCCAGACGGCCTGACTGGTTGCCCACATAGACGGTATCGCCCGATACCACGGGCGCGCTGGTCACGTCGGACAGCGACGACAGCGCGCGACCGGGGCGTTTGCCCACAACGGAAGCATCCCACCGAGCCACGCCGCCGCGCCGGAACACCGCGCGCACCTCGCCCGAACCGAAACCGAAGATCGCATATTGGTCCGTCACCGCCGGGGCCGGTGCGCCCAGCACGTTTGCCACGCTGGCGCTGGCACCCACCTGCCATTCGATCTTGCCATCGGTCTTGCGCAGCGCCCAGCCGCTGTCGTCACCTGCGGTGACATAGACCAGATCGCCGTAGACCGTCGGCGTGCCGGTACCGGAGGCATCCAGATCCTGTTGCCAGCGCAGACCGCCCGTTTCGACGTCAAGGGCGGTCAGCAGGCCAAAACCCACGGAGACATAAACCGTCTTGCCGTCCACGGCGAGGCCGCCGCCGGTCCCCTGCCCTTCCTTGTCAGCAGGCGGGGTCAGATCGCGCGACCACAGCACCGCGCCGGAGTTCGAGGTGGCGGTGACCCGCGCGCCCGCGTCCAGTGTGAACACCCGGCCACCGGATACGACCGGGGCCGCGGTGATGCGCTGTTTGCGGCTGTCACCGGCGCCGATGTCCGCGCTCCAGACCAGTTGCGGTACGGACCGCAGGGCGGGATGTGCGGTGCGGTATTGCGGCGTGCCGGGGCTGTGGGTCCAGCTTGCGTTGGTCGAGGCAGCAGGCAGGGAGATCGGCTGGCTGGTATTTTCCGGCACTTCCGTGCCCTCAAGCGGGGCCGACAGAAGCGGGTCCTGCAGGACGGAACGTACGTTTTCGCGCAAGCCTGGCAGATAGGTCTCCTGCCCGTCACAGGCGGCCAACCCCCATGTGCCGCAGATCAACGCGGCAAGCAGCGCCTTTTTGCCAAACCTCGGGTGTTGGTTCACGGTTCTGCCTGTCTTTTCCATGTCCGCTCTCTTCCGGCCCTTCAAAAATGGGCCTGCCGTTTTGTCAGGCCTGCCCTGCGCCAGGCGCGGTCAGTTATCTGTTCCAAAGGACAGCCCTGCGTCCTGGCCGGTTGTTCCGGCCTCGGGGCTGCCCCCCAGCGCCACAATCACCTGTAGGGCGCGTTGTTGCAAGTCCTGGGTGAGTTCGGCATCGCCGAGGATGTCCTGATACCGCGCAAGTGCGGCTTCGGTATCGCCGGTTTCGATGTCGATCAGGGCCAGTTGTTCGCTGGCCAGAAGCCGCAAGGGGTTGCCGGGTTGTGCCAGGGCGTCGAACGACAGGCGGCGTTCATCCGCGTCCGTGACGCCAGATTGCAAAATCAGCGACTTGAACTGCGCCACCTGGCGGTAAATCGCCGGGACGTCGCCATCGACCGAAAGCTGGTCAAGCGTTGCGATGGCGGCCGGGATGTCATCGGCCTTTGCCTGTTCGGCGGCAGTCATCATCGCCAGCACCGCTGCCCCTTCGGCCGATCCCGCAGAAATGCCGGTCAGGGCCTGCGCGCGGTCTGCGGTGTCATCGACTGACAGCGCCGCCAGCATCGCGTCGCCCAGCGCTTCGGCTTGCGCACGGGCCTGCGCCTTGCGGATTTCCAGCCATGCCACGCCCCCGATGATCAGCAGCAGCACCAGTGCCGCAATCCAGCCATAGCGGCGCAGCATCTTGTAAAGCTGGTCGCGGCGGACCTCTTCGGTCACCTCGTCGATAAAACTGTCGGTATTGCTCATCCGGCCTGCCCATGGGAGTGAGATTTTGCCCCTCATACCCCGCGCCACGCCGCAAGCCAAGTCCCCCTTTCCCCGCTGCGTTTCTGCTCCGGGGGTCGACGGCGCGGTCGCCTCATCGAAAAAAAACGTCCAATCTAAACTAGTCAGTTCAGTTATCATGCACTACATAGAGGGTATGCCCGGAATTTCTGCACTGCGGCATGGACTTTGATCGAGGTTTGAAATGCGGCTTTTCTCCATTCTCGCAGCAGCTGTTGTTGTGCTGTTTCTTGCGTTCTTCATTCTGGACCGTCCCCGGTTTCTTGCCGCTTTCGGTGGACAGCCCGAACCCGAGGCCACCCAGTCGCAGGAAACTGAGGCCGCCGAGACGCAGCAGACAGATGCCGATCTGGTCAAGGTCATGGTCCGCAAATCCAAGGCCACCCAAGTGGACAGCGCCGTTATCCTGCGCGGCCAGACAGAAGCCGCCCGCCAGGTCGAAGTACGATCCGAAACCTCCGCCATCGTCATCTCGGAGCCGCTGCGCAAGGGCGCGCGGATCACCGAAGGGGAGACGATGTGCAAGCTTGATCCCGGCACCCGGCAGGCCATGGTGCAGGAATGGCGCGCCCGCCTGAAAGAAGCGGAATCGCGCGTACCTGAATCCGAAGCGCGCGTTGAAGAAGCCCGCGCCCGGCTGGAAGAGGCCCGGATCAACCAGAACGCGGCATCCCGGCTCAATCAGGACGGTTTTGCCTCCCAGACCCGCGTGGCCACCGCAGATGCCAATGTCGCCGCCGCCGAGGCCGGTGTCAGCTCCGCCAGTTCGGGGCTGCGTGCGGCCCTGTCCGGCATTGAATCGGCCACCGCCTCCATCGCAGCGGCTGAAAAGGAGATTGAGCGTCTGACCATCAAGGCCCCCTTCAGCGGCCTTCTGGAAAGCGACACCGCCGAACTGGGCAGCCTGCTGCAACCCGGCGCGCTGTGCGGGACCGTCATTCAGCTTGACCCGATCAAACTGGTGGGCTTCGTGCCCGAAACGGAAGTGAACCGCGTCACATTGGGCGCACAGGCCGGTGCGCGCCTGGCCGCGGGCGGCAGCGACGTCACCGGCGATGTGGTGTTCCTGTCCCGCTCCGCCGATCCGCAAACCCGCACCTTCCGTGTGGAAATCGAAGTGCCCAACCCTGACCTGGCGATCCGCGACGGACAGACGGCGGAAATCGTCATCGCGTCCGACGGGGTGCAGGCGCACCTGATCCCTCAATCCGCGCTGACCCTGAATGACGAAGGCACATTGGGTGTGCGGCTGGTGGATGCCGAAAACGTGGTGCAGTTCGCCCCGATCACCCTGATGCGTGACACCGCCGACGGCGTCTGGGTCACCGGCCTGCCCGCCACGGCGGACATCATCACTGTCGGTCAGGAGTACGTCACCGCCGGCGTCAGGGTCGCACCCACCTGGGAGGATCTGAGCCAATGACCGGCATCGTCGACTGGGCCGCCTCCCGCGCGCGGATGGTCGTGGCCTTCATTCTGCTCAGCATCGTGGTGGGCGGATATTCCTACACCACCCTGCCCAAGGAAGGGGAGCCGGATATTGAGATTCCGGCTCTTTTCGTGTCTGTGCAGTTCCCTGGCATCTCTGCCGCGGATTCCGAGACGCTGCTGGTCAAACCGATGGAGACGGAGCTTGCCGATCTGGACGGTCTGAAACAGATGACCGGCACGGCGGCGGAAAACTATGCCGGCGTGGCGCTTGAGTTCGAATTCGGCTGGGACAAGACCAAGATCATCGCCGATGTGCGCGACGCCATGGGCAAGGCGGAGGCGCTGTTTCCCGAAGGTGCCGAAACCTATTCGATCAACGAAATCAACTTCTCCGAATTTCCGATCATCATCGTGAACCTGACCGGCCCGGTGCCGGAACGCACCATGGCGCGCGTGGCGCGTGACCTTCAGGATGACCTCGAAGCGCTTGATTCCGTGCTGGAAGCCGCCCTTGCGGGCAACCGGGACGAGATGCTGGAGGTGCTGATCGACCCCTTGCGGCTGGAAGCCTACAACGTCACGGCCGGTGAATTGATCAATGTGGTGCAGAACAACAACCAGTTGATTGCAGCGGGTGAGGTTGAGACGGCGCAAGGCACATTCGCTGTCAAGATCCCCTCCAGCTTTGACGAGGCGCGCGATGTCTATGCCCTGCCCGTGAAAACCAATGGCGACCGGGTGGTTACGCTGGGCGATCTGGCAGAGATCAACCTGACCTTCGAGGACCGCACCGGCACGGCGCGCTTCAACGGGGAAAAGACGCTTGCGCTGCAGGTGGTCAAGCGCAAGGGGTTCAACCTGATCGACACCTCCGCACAGGTGAAACAGATCGTTGAGGAACGCTCCGCCAACTGGCCGGACGGGTTGCAGGCGGCGGTGACCGTGGGCACGTCGAACGACCAAAGCCGTATCGTGGATTCGATGGTGCAACAGTTGCTGGGGTCGGTCTTTACCGCCGTGGCGCTGGTGATGATCGTGGTGCTGGCGGCCCTTGGCATCCGCGCGGCGTTGCTGGTGGGCTTCGCGATCCCAACGTCGTTCCTTTTGTGTTTCGCCTTTCTGGCACTCATGGGCATTTCGATCTCCAACATCGTGATGTTCGGCCTGATCCTTGCCGTGGGGATGCTGGTGGATGGTGCGATCGTGGTGGTCGAATACGCCGACAAGCGCCAGCAAGAGGGCGCAGGCCCGATGCACGCCTACGTCGAAGCCGCCCAACGCATGTTCTGGCCGATCATTTCCTCCACCGCGACGACGCTGTGCGCCTTCCTGCCGATGCTGTTCTGGCCCGGTGTCCCGGGGGAATTCATGGGCATGCTGCCGGTCACACTGATCTTTGTTTTGTCGGCGTCGCTGGTTGTGGCGCTGATCTATCTGCCTGTAATGGGGGGTGTGACGGGGCGGTTGGAGCGTTGGATCGCGGATGGCATGACCACTGTTGCCGGACTGCCTATCGTGCTGCACGCGCTGTTGTTCCCGGCGGCCTTCCTGCTGGCGTTTCCCGCCATGCTGATGATGGCACCGGGTGACGCAGGCACCCCTGGTGTGCTGTTCCAGTGGATCGGCGCGCAGTTTGCAGGCATGGACAGCGGTTCCACCTTCTCGGTGGTGACAACATTCGCGACCGTCTTTGCCTTCATCGTGATCGGGGCGGCGCTGGTGGCCCTGCTGGTGGGCGCTTTCCTTTTGCTGATCGTCTCGCTTTTCGCCCTGCTGACCCGATTGGGCCGCTTCGGCCGCTGGCTGGTGTCGCGGATGTTCCGCCATGAACCCGACCGTATTCAAGCCGGGTATCGCCGCTCGGCCTTTGGTCATGTGATTGCCTTCATCGCGGGCAATCCGCTGATGCCTCTGGTCGTTGCAGGCACGGTGTTTGTCTTCGTCGGCACGATCCTGATCTATTTCTCCAACAACTCGCGCGGTGTGGAATTCTTTGTGGAATCCGAACCCGAACAGGCGATTGTCTATGTGTTGGCGCGCGGCAACCTGTCGCTTGAGGAGAAGGACGCGCTGCTGAACAAGGCCGAAGCGATCGTCATGGCGCACCCCGGCGTGCAGACGGCATTTGCCTTTGCCGGCGAAGGCGGGCTGGACAGCAACACGGGCGGTGCCACCGCGCCCAAGGACACCATCGGGCAAATCCAGCTGGAAACGATCCCGTGGGAAGACCGACCCGTCAAGAATACGCCGCTGTTCACCGTGCCCTTCATCGGGTTCGAGGTGATGCGCGAAACCTCTGATCCCGATTTCGACGGCGACACCATCATCAGCGAATTGACAGCGCAGCTTCAGGAGATCCCCGGCATCCGCATCGAAATCCTCGCACAGGCGCGCGGTCCGGCATCGGGCAAGCCTGTGCACCTGCGGCTGAAATCGGACAGCTGGACGGACCTGATGCAGGCGGCCGAACTAGCGCGCGGTGAATATGAACGCACCCCCGGCCTGACGCTGATCGAAGACACCCGCCCCCTGCCCGGCATCGACTGGCAGATCGACGTGGATGTCGAAAAGGCCGGCCGCTACGGCGCGGATGTGCTGACGGTGGGCGCGATGGTACAGCTTGTCACCCGCGGTCTGCTGCTGGACACGATGCGCGTCGATACCTCGGACGAGGAGATCGAGATCCGCGTGCGCCTGCCGGAAGAAGACCGGCTGCTGTCCACCCTTGATACCCTGAAGGTACGCACCGCAGATGGCCTTGTGCCGCTGAGCAATTTCATCACCCGGACCCCCGTGCCGAAACTGGCTGAGATCAGCCGCGTGGACCAAAAGCGTTTTCTGGATGTAAAGGCCGACGTGGTCGGCGGGTTGATGAAAGTCGTGCGCCCCGAAAGCAGCGGCCAGAATGAGACACTGACGACCCTTGCCACCCTGCGTCCCACCACGGGTGCCGCCGCCGTCACGACCGCTGACGGGGCAAGCTATGCGCTGCTCAACCGGGCGGACATGGACCGGAATGTCGACCTTGAGGCGGGATTGGAAGACGGCAGCCTGCGCCTGATCCCCGTCAATCCGAATGAACGGATCGCCGAAATCACCAAATGGCTGGACACCAAGCCATTCCCGCTGGGTGTCAGCTACGAATGGACCGGCGATCAGGAGGATCAGGCGGAAAGCCAGGCCTTCCTCAGTTCCGCCTTCACCGCCGCACTGGGTCTGATGTTCATCATCCTGCTGGCGCAGTTCAACAGCTTCTACAACGCCATTCTGGTGCTGCTGGCGGTGGTGCTGTCCACCACGGGGGTTCTGATCGGCATGCTGGTGATGGATCAGACGTTCTCCATCATCATGACCGGGACGGGGATCGTGGCGCTTGCCGGGATTGTTGTGAACAACAACATCATCCTGATCGACACCTATCAGGAGTATGAGAAGTACATGCCCCGGATCGAGGCAATCATCCGCACCGCGCAGGCCCGTATCCGGCCCGTGCTGCTGACCACGATCACCACGATGGCAGGCCTTGCCCCGATGATGTTCGGCATCAGCCTGAACTTCGCCGAAGGCGGCTATACCATCGACAGCCCCACCGCCCTGTGGTGGAAGCAACTGGCCACCGCGGTGGTCTTTGGCCTTGGCATCGCCACGGTGCTGACGCTGATGGTGACGCCGTCGATGCTGGCGATCCGCGTCTGGGCCACGACCTACGTGCGCTGGGTCGCGCGGCTTTTGGCGCGCATGTCGCTGGGCCGTGCCAGCCGGGCGGCGCGTGACTGGTCGCTGCAGCGCGACGCGCGGCGGGCGCGGACCCAGGAAATCGTCTGGGACGACCCCACCGGCGCATCCGCGCTGCCGCCCCATGCAGGCCCCGTGGGCTTCGCCCCGGCGGAATGACACCGATCAAGCCATTGTGAGCGTGCGGCCCTTATGCTGCGCGCTCACCCTGCTACTCTCCGGCAATTGTTCAAAGGAGAGATCATTATGCCCAGCACCCCCGCCCGCCTGATGGCCGCTGCTGCCGTGACCGCTGCCATGGCGCTTCCTGCCAGCGCCGACATGATCGCCAAGACCAGCCCCCATTCCGTAAGCGTCACCATCGACCGCCTTACCGCCGCAGTCGAAGGCGCCGGTGCAACCGTTTTCGCCCGCGTCGATCACGCGGGCGGTGCCGCGAAAGTGGACATGGACCTGCGCCCCACCCAACTGCTGATCTTCGGCAATCCCAAACTGGGTACGCCCGCAATGCTGGACGGCCAGACCGCCGGGCTTGACCTGCCCCTGCGTGTACTGGCCTATGCCGATGGCGAAGGGGTGGTGCATGTGACCTATCATGACCCCGCAACGCTGGCCGCGACCCACGGCCTGCCAGCGGACGCCAAATACATCCAGATGATGACCGGCGCGCTGGACAAACTTACCGAAAAGGCCATCGCGGCTGAGTGATCGGTCAAGGGCGGCGCGCCCGGCCTCGGCCGCTGCCCGCCTTCGGCAGGGACCACGGCGGCAGGACAAGGGACCGCCCCTGCCCCTCTTTTTGGCCTTAAATACCCCGTTGCAACGCTTGCCCCGGACGCCTCATCCGAGACGGGGCGCGCCCGCCGCCTCAGTCCTCTTCGGTCTGCTGGCGCTGCCACAGTTGGGCATAGCGCCCATCGCGGGCCAGAAGATCCTCATGGGTCCCCTGTTCCACGATCTCGCCCTTTTCCAGCACCACAATCCGGTCGGCTTCGGAAATCGTGCTGAGCCGGTGCGCGATGGTCAGCACCGTGCGCCCCTGAGAGGCCCGGCGCAGCGCATCCTGAATGTCGCTTTCCGTCTCCGAATCGAGCGCCGATGTCGCCTCGTCCAGCAGCAGGATCGGCGGATCTTTCAGAAGCGTGCGCGCAATCCCTACGCGCTGTTTTTCGCCCCCCGACAGCTTCAGCCCCCGTTCGCCCACGGCGGTGTCATAGCCCTGCGGCAGGCTTTGGATGAAATCGTGAATCTGTGCGTCCCTGGCGGCCTGCTCCACCTCCGCCTGCGTGGCCCCGTCCCGGCCATAGGCGATGTTGTAGCGGACCGTGTCGTTGAACAGCACCGTGTCCTGCGGCACCACGCCGATGGCGCGGTGCAGGCTGACCTGATTGACATCGCGCACGTCCTGTCCGTCGATCTTCAGCGCCCCGCCCTGCACATCATAAAACCGGAACAAAAGCCGCCCGATGGTCGACTTGCCCGACCCGGTGGAGCCGACAATCGCCACGGTTTCCCCCGGGCGCGCCTCCAGCGTGATGCCCTTGAGAATTTCGCGATCCGCGTTGTAGCCAAACCGCAGGTTCTCCAGCGTCACATGCCCGCCCGTTACCTTCAGGTCCGGCGCATCGGGCTTGTCCTGAATCTCTGCCGGTTGTTCCAGCAGATTGAACATCTCTCCCATGTCGACCAGCGCCTGCCGGATCTCGCGATAGACGGTGCCAAGGAAATTCAGCGGTACGGTGATCTGGATCATGTAGGCGTTGACCATGACGAAATCGCCCACCGTCAGATCGCCGCGCTGCACGCCGAGGGCGGCCATGACCATGACACCAACAAGGCCCCCGGTGATGATCATCGACTGACCGAAGTTCAGGAAGGCCAGCGAATAGGAGGTCTTGATCGCCGCTTCCTCATACCCCGCCATCGCACTGTCATAGCGGTGCGCTTCACGCTCTTCGGCGGCGAAATACTTGACCGTTTCATAATTCAGCAGGCTGTCGATGGCCTTTTGGTTGGCGTCGGTGTCCTGATCGTTCATCTTGCGGCGCAGGCGCACGCGCCATTCGCTGACCGTGAAGGTGAACCAGACATAGACCCCGATGGTCAGCGCCACGACCGCCAGGTACGACCAGTCGAAAAGCACCGTCAGGATGACCCCGATCATCAGCAGTTCCAAGATCAGCGGCCCGATGCTGAACAACAGGAAGCGCAGCAGGAATTCCACGCCCTTAACACCCCGTTCAATGATCCGGCTCAGCCCGCCGGTCTTGCGGGTGATGTGATAGCGCATCGACAGGCGGTGGATATGTTCAAACGTCTCCAGCGCCAGCATCCGCAGGGCGCGCTGGCCGACGCGGGCAAAGATCGCATCGCGCAATTGCTGAAAACCCACGTTCATCAGGCGCGCCACGCCATAGGCGATGGTCAGCCCCACCGCCCCGAGCGCCAGCATCGGCGCCCCTTCGCCCGACAGCCCATCGACCGCGCCCTTGTAGAAAAGCGGCGTCACAACGGAGATCAGCTTGGAGACAAACAGCGCCACCAGCGCCCAGACCACCCGGCGTTTGACCCACGCCATGTCCGCAGGCCACAGATAGGGCACGACCTTGCGCAGCACCAGCATCGCGGACTGGCGTTCCTGCGCCTCCAAGCGGCGCGCATCATCCTCGATCGGGTCCGTCGTTTGCGCTGTGTCGGCTGTAGTGTCTGTGGTGGTGTCGGCTGGCATCGGGTGCTTTCTGTCTTGAACACCTTACATAGCCCGCCGCCCCCGCAGTTGCCAGTGCCGCAGCCCCGATAAGCCCGGTCAATCGGGCAAGTCGAAGACCTGTCCGGGATAGATCAGATCGGGGTCGCGGATGTCATTCGCGTTGGCTTCGAACACCCGCACAAAAAGCAGCCCATCGCCATACCGTTCGCGCGCAATCGCCCAAAGCGTATTGCCCTTTTGCACCGTAATCCGCTTGAGCGGCCCCTCCTGACCCAGCGCGGCCTGCGCCAGTGCGGCCGGGTTTTCGCGTTTGAAAGGGGTCTCGACCCGGCTGGTCACCGTGCCATCCTCTGCGACCTCGTCCACCCGGAGCGTATAGATGCCTTCATCGATGTCCGGCAGATCGCCGCGCCAGCGTCCGGCAGCATCGACAGGCAGGCTCGCGACCGGCGCATTGTTGAGGTAGACGCGCACCGCCTCCGTTTGCGACTGCGCGCGACCGGACAACTGCACATCCCCCACATCGGAATAGCTGATGGTATCAAGTGCGACGCGCTTCATCACTTCGGGCGCCGGAGTATTGAGGACTTCAACGCCGTCAGATGTGGATTTCAGAACCACACCGGAGGATGCAGGTGCCGGTGTCGCGGGTTCCGCCGACGGCAGGGCATCCGCATCCGGGTCCAACAGCGCCAGATCGGTGGTCGGCGCGGCAGGTGCCTCAGCGAAGGAGGGTTGGGGGTCTTCATCGGTGTCATCAAGCGGGGCCTGCGACGGAGCGACCGCCGTAGCCGTCTGTGGCGCTGCGTCAGCGTCTTCAGCCGCACCCGCTTCTGCCTGCATCTGGGCTTCGGCGACAGGTTCTGGATCCGCGACAGGCTCCGGGGGCGCTTTGGCAACGGACAGGGGCGCAAGAATGATCTGATCATCCGACGGGGTGATCACGCCGTCCTGTATCTGCTCAAGGCTCAGCACATGGCCTTGCCCGTCCGGCGGGATCATCAGGAAGGTGGCGAACTTGCCGCTGGCATCGGCTGTCAAACCGGCAACTTCGGTGCCGTCCTGCAGCACCCGCAGCGTGGCACCGGGGGTGGCGCGACCTGCAATGATGGTCATGCCATCGGTTTCGCGGCGCACCTCGTCGAAGGCGGGGGCAAACGGCTGGACGGCCGCTGCGGCTTCCTGCGTCAGCGCGACGGTGTCGGTCTGCGTTTCGGTGGCGGTCGGCGCGGAAAGATCGGTTGTCTCCCGCGGCGCAGGCGCGGCGGCCTGCGTGCTTTCCACATTCGATTGTCCCGCCGCATCCCCGTCAGCCGTCGGCGCGGCTGCGGTGGCCGGTTCCGCCACGGGTGCAGGTGTCCCCGAGGGCTGTTGCTGTGGCACAAGGGCGGATTGTGAAACATCGGTCTGGCGGTTCAGATTGAACCACGCCGCCGCCCCCACAATCACGACACTGGCCCCCACTGCCAGCCACAGGCCCGCAGCACCGCCCGGACCTGTTCTACGCTCGTTCATCTTCTATCCCACTCCAGAAGGTTGAGCCTTTCTATCAGGGGCGCTAACACGGGTCAAAACACCACCCGCACGCGGGTGATGATTTCTGCGTGAAAGGTGCCGTAATGACCCAACCTGTTCCTGAGAAATCCGTCTGCGTCTATTGCGGATCCCGCCCCGGCGACACGCCCGACTTCACCGATGAGGCGGAAACGCTGGGTTCCGGGCTGGCCGCAGCGGGGCTGCGGTTGGTTTATGGTGCGGGCGATGTGGGGTTGATGGGCAGCGTAGCGCGCGCGGCACAGGCGGCGGGTGGCCGTACCTTCGGGGTGATCCCGCAGCATCTGGTGGATCGTGAGGTCGGCAAGACCGACCTGACCACCTACGTGGTGACCGAGACGATGCACGAACGCAAGAAGGTGATGTTCATGAACTGCGATGCAGTCGTGGTGCTGCCGGGAGGTGCCGGTTCACTGGACGAGTTGTTCGAGGTTCTGACATGGCGTCAGCTTGGCTTGCATGAAAAGCCGATTTTCCTGGTGAATACAGATAATTACTGGACGCCCTTGATGCAACTTCTGGAGCATGTCGTGGCGCGCGGATTTGCGGACGCCAGCCTGCTGGGGTTCATCACGCTGGTTTCTGGAGCCGACGACGCGCTGCACGCCCTGAGCAGCCGCATTTGAAAAGCGCACGCGGGCGCGGTTCCGCATTCAGGACGCCAGCTCGCGTTTGACGATCTTTTCTATTTCATCGATGGGGTGATTGGTCAGGGTTTTGGGCACTTCACCGATGATCTTGTCGCGCACCTCCTTGTGCAGGTCATCGCGCATCTGACCCAGCGTGCCGGGCGGGGCAACGACCACCAAACGGTCAAAATCGCCCGCATGCGCACGACGGTAAAGGATGTCGGACAAATCCCCGGCAAAACGGTCCTTGGACAATTGGTGCCAGTCCGTGTCGTCCACCGCCGATCTGTGCACTGACGGGCCATCATTGAAGCGACCACGCCGGTTGGCGGCTTGTTCGCGGTTGGGTGGGTTTTCCTGTGCCTCCTCGCGGATCACTTCGAGAAACGGATCCTCGCCGTCAGTACGGTTTTCCAGAAAAAGCGCCTTTTCGCCATCAGCGATCAGCACCCAGGTGCCCTGTGTCAGCTTGGTCATTCGTCCTCTCCGTGGTTACGCTTGTCCTGCCCGGTCACGCGGGTTGCGCCAGAGGGTTTCTCGTTGGCCCGCTTGGCGTCGTCCCGGGTGCCGACATCACGTTGCAGATTGCCGCCGTCGCGTCCTTGCTGTGCGACCGGTCCGTCGTCCGACGTGAATTTCTCGCTGTCCTTGCTGCCATCCTTGGAACGGTGCCGTTCTGCCATGGGGATCTCCTCCTGCGTGTTACCCTTTGCAAACCCAACGCAAGCAAAGGAAATGCAGTTCCATCGACAGATGCACAAAAGAAAACGCCCCATCCGAAGACGGGGCGTTTCGACTGACATTACGTCAGCAATCCTGAAAGTGTCGGTCCCGGCCTACATGCGCGAGGCGACGTTTTCCCAGTTCACCCAGGCTGTCGCAAAGCGGCGGGCGTCGGTGACTGGGAGAATACCGTCAATTTCACATGCGTGCGGCGACGTTTTCCCAGTTCATCCAGACTGTCGCAAAGCGGCGGGCGTCGGTGACTGGGAGAATACCGTCAATTTCACATGCGTGCGGCGACGTTTTCCCAGTTCACCAGATTGTCCAGGAAGTTCGCCAGATAGTCTGGCCGCGCGTTGCGGAAGTCGATGTAGTAGGAATGTTCCCACACGTCACAACCCAGCAATGCCGTCTGGCCAAAGCAGACCGGGTTGACGCCGTTTTCGGTCTTGGTGACCTTCAGCCCGCCATCGGCGTCCTTGACCAGCCACGCCCAGCCTGAACCGAACTGACCGGCACCTGCGGCCTTGAAGTCATCCTTCATCTTGTCGACGGAGCCGAAGCTGTCAGTGATCGCCTTTTCCAGCTCTCCCGGCATCTTGCTGTCGCCCGGGCCCATCATCTCCCAGAACTGATTGTGGTTCCACAACTGGCTGATGTTATTGAAAATACCGTTTTGCGCGACCGCACCCGCATCATAGGTGCCCTTGATGATTTCTTCGAGGGATTTGTCGGCCCATTCGGTGCCCTCGATCGCCTTGTTACCGTTGACCACATAGGCGTTGTGATGCTTGTCGTGGTGGAATTCCAGCGTTTCCGCGCTCATGCCCTTGGCGGCAAGGGCGTCGTGTGCGTAGGGAAGATCGGGAAGTTCAAAAGCCATTTGGGCCTCCATTTTATTGCTAGTCTCTTAGCCTGATGGAGTGCGCAGGGGGCTTTCGTCAAGGTCCGCCGGGCCGAAACCGGCGCTGCGTCACCAGTTTATTGGGTGCGCTTGCGACAAGTGCCGGGACTGCGCAGGCCCGAATCGTAATGGCGCGGAATTGCCGTGAGTTCAATCGCGCCGGTGCGTTTCGCGATAGACGCGCGGTAGTCGAAATTGTTGAAGCTGGTGCCGTTCTCCGCCTTTGCATTTTCGACCGACCATTTGACGACCATGCGGGTTGCGTTCTCCCGCACGATGGTTCCCAGAAGCGGCCCTTCGTTGAAATGGAGCGTGACGGAATCGACCACCTTCACCGTACCATCACCGGGAAACACCAGCGCGATCTTGGGAGAGACCCATCCCCTGCCCTGTTTCACGTACTGCATGTCGCAGTCGTAAAGGTATCCCTGCGCCGCAGTGGCGGTTTGGACTTGCACGCCAAACGCGAAAACAAGAGCACTCAGAAACAACAGACGCATTGGGCCACCACCTTCGAAATATGTCCTAAAGATGGCAGGATAGCCCGAATTTCGCGCGGTCAACAATACGCTGGTTTGGAAACAATCAGGTGATTGCAACCTCCGACCCGGGCTGCGCCGCAACTTTAAGCAGATCAAAGACGTATTGTGCCACGGATCGGAAACAAACGATGTGAAAGCAATCTTCCTCCGGCATCCAGAACGCCGCCGCCACTTGGGCGAGTCGCGTGCGCCGGAACATGCCGGGGGTGAACTGGTCAGGGTGCAGATCGACCGGCGCAAGTTTGGCCATCACATCGCGGGCGTGTTTGCCCTTCACCTCGAACACCGCGCGGGCATCGGAGACGTTGACGGCCAGCGCGAATTGACCGGCCAGCGCTTCGGCCAGATCTGCGGTGCGGTCTTTGACCTCTGCGTAGGGCGACAGGATCAGCAGTTCATCAGGTGACATCCATGCCATGCCGCGGTCGCCTTCGGTGTTGATGCGGCGTTGTTCGGGCACATTGACCCCGCCTGCGGCCACGGCGGCCTTGATCAGCTTCTTGTCGGCCAGATCACCGCGCAGGGTGATCATGCCGATAGGGCCGACCTCGGAAATCTCAACGATACCAGTGTGATCAGAGGCGTTGTTAAGGGCGGTGACGGGTTCAGACATTCTGCTTCTCCCCTTCCTTGTCATAGAAAACCGGGTCCACGATGCGCGCGCTGTATGTCTTGCCGTCTGTTCCCGGGAAATCGATCACCTCGCCCATGCGATCGGGGCCGTTGTGCACCAGACCCATGGCGATGCCGCGATCCAGTGTGGGCGAATGATAGGTCGAGGTCACACGCCCGATCATGTTGCGCTGGCTGTTGTCATTGGTGCCCGTGCCCACCGCATAGGCACCATCCGGCAGGGTGCTGCCATCCACGGTTTGCAGCCCCACGAGTTTCCAGCGGTTCGGATCGGCCATATGGCTGCGTTCCTGCGCGCGTTTGCCAAGGTAATCGTCTTTCTTTTTGGACAGCGCCCAGTGCAGGCCGAGGTCCTGCGGGATCACCGTGCCGTCGGTTTCATCCCCGATCATGATGAAGCCCTTTTCGGCACGCATGATGTGCAGGCATTCGGTGCCGTAAGGCATCACGCCCAGATCGGCCCCGACCACCATCAGCGCGTCCCAGAACGCGCGGCCATGGCTCGCCTCTACGGCGATCTCATACGAAAGCTCCCCCGAGAAGGAGATGCGGTAGACGCGGACGGGGAAGCCCCCCAATGTGCCGTCGGCCCATTCCATGAAACCGAGCGCCTCCTTCGAGACATCCATGCCGCCGAGATTTTCCAACGCGGTGCGCGCGTTGGGGCCGACGACGGCGATCTGCGCATATTGTTCGGTCAGGTTGGCGACGTGGACTTTCCATTCCCACCATTCGGTTTGCAGCCATTCCTCCATATGGGCATGGATGCTGTCCGCGCCGCCGGTGGTGGTGTGGCACAGCCATGTATCCTCATCAATCCGGGCCACGACGCCATCGTCGATGAGGAATCCGTTTTCCGAACACATCAGCCCGTAGCGGCATTTGCCAACCTTAAGGTTGGACATCATGTTGGTGTAAAGCATGTCGAGGAATTTGCCCGCATCGGGCCCCTTGACCAGCAGTTTGCCCAAGGTGGAGGCATCCAGCAGGCCGAGGCTCTGCCGGGTGTTCGTGACCTCGCGCATCACCGCGTCATGAGTGCTTTCGCCACTGCGTTTGAAGGCATAGGGGCGGCGCCACTGGCCGACGGGTTCGAATTCCGCGCCGTTGGCTTCGTGCCAGTCGTGCAGGGGCGTGCGGCGGATGGGTTGGAATACGTCGCCGCGCGCCTCCCCGCCGATGGCCGCCATCGAGATCGGATGATACGGCGGGCGGAAGGTGGTTGTGCCCACAGACGGGATGTCCGCGTCCAGCGCACCCGCCAGTGTTGCCAGACCGTTGATGTTGCTGAGCTTCCCTTGATCCGTGGCCATGCCAAGCGTGGTGTAGCGTTTGGTGTGTTCGACCGACACGAAGCCTTCCTGTGCGGCCAGTCGCACGTCGGAGACCTTCACGTCGTTCTGGTAATCCAGCCACGCCTTTTCGCGCAGTTTCACGGAGGCGCCATGCGGCATCATCCACACGGGCATCAGCGCGGCTTCCTCCCGGCGGGCGGCCTTAGGGGCGGTGTCATCCTTGGGCAGTTTGAAATCAAGCGTAGTGGCCACGCCATCGCCTGCGGCATGGGCATCGCACAGCACATCGTCCAGCGGGAACATGCCGGAGGCCGCACCCGCTGTGGTGACAAAGCCCAGACCGTCCGCGCCTTTCGGCGGGTTATCCACATCGGGGCTGAAACAGGCCTTTTCGGTGTCCCAGACCAATTTGCCGCCACAATGGGACCACAGGTGCACCACCGGGGACCAGCCACCGGACATGGCCACCGCGTCGCAGGGGATTTCCTCAAGCACCGCACCTTCGCCTGCCTGGCTGCACACCGCGACGCCGGTCACGCGTTTGCCGCCCTTCACGCTGGAAACCGCGTGGCCCATCATGATGCGAATGCCCAGCGCGCGGGCCTGCGCGACCAGTTCACTGTCCTGCGCCAGCACCCGCGCATCGAGGATCGCCGGCACGTCGAGCCCAGCATGCTTGAGCGTAATTGCCGTTAGGTAAGCGTTATCGTTGTTCGTCACCAGCACCGTGCGATCGCCGGTGGAGACCCCGTAATTGACCACGTAGTCGCGCATCGCGGAGGCCAGCATGACGCCCGGAATGTCGTTCCCCGCAAAGCTGAGCGGGCGTTCCAGCGCGCCCGTTGCGGTGATCACATGGCCAGCACGCACCCGCCACAGGCGGTGGCGCGGGCCGGGTGTGTCAGGCGCGTGATCGCGCAACCGTTCGTAACAGGTGACATAGCCATGGTCATAGACCCCTGCCCCCATGGTCCGGGTCCGAAGGGTGACATTCTCAAGCGATTTCAACTCCGAAAGGATTTCTTCCACGAAGTTGTCCACAGGCTGTCCGTCGATGCTGCCGCCATCGACCGGCGCCCGCCCGCCCCAGTGTTCGGTCTGTTCGATCAGCAGGACGCGCGCGCCCGCACGGGCCGCCGTGCGCGCCGCAACCAGACCCGCGACGCCACCGCCGATGACCAGCACATCGCAAAAGGCATAGTAGTGTTCATAGGTGTCGTCATCGCGCGCCTGCGGTGCTTTGCCCAAGCCCGCCGATTTGCGGATGATCGGTTCATAGACATGTTTCCACGCGGCCTGCGGGTACATGAACATCTTGTAGTAGAAGCCTGCAGGCAGAAAGCGGCTGAGCCGCGCGTTGATGGCACCGACGTCGAAATCGAGGCTGGGCCAGTGGTTCTGGCTTGTCGCCGTCAGCCCGTCGAAGAGTTCGGTAGTGGTCACGCGGGCGTTGGGCTCAAACCGGCCTTCGGCGCCGAGGTTGACCAGCCCATTGGGTTCTTCCGCACCGCTTGCCACCAGCCCGCGCGGGCGGTGATACTTGAACGACCGGCCGACCATCATCTGGTCGTTGGCCAGCAGTGCGGAAGCCAGCGTATCGCCTGCGTAGCCGCGCATCTGTTTGCCGTTGAACGTGAAATTCAGCGGTTGGTCGGTGTTCAGCAGGCGACCACCTGTGGCGAGACGGGTGCTCATGTCAGCAGACCTTTCGCGGTGTTGCATCGGTGCAGAAGTGTGCGGGCAGGCCCGCACTTGATTTCATGATTTTTGCTTTGGCAAAAATGGGCGAGACGCTGTCTCGCGCTCTGGGATATTTTTGAGAAAAGAGGGGGGCGGTCACGGTGTGGGCTCCCAGTCGGGGCGGCGTTCCTTGATGCTGTCGAGGATGTCCTGCGGCGGCTCGGTCGTTTGGGCGCTGTAGGTGCCGAAGACTTCGAGTGTGGTGGTGCAGCGGGCCATATGGAACCACTTGCCGCAGCCGTTCTGGTGGCGCCAGCGTTCGAAGTGCACGCCTTTGGGGTTCTGGCGCATGAAGAGGTAGCTCTCGAAATCGTCGTCGGAGGCGCCGGGGCCGAAGCGGGTGAGGTGCGCTTCGCCGTGGGCGTGGAATTCGGTTTCTTCGGCGGTGATGCCGCAGTTGGGGCAGTGGACGTTCAGCATGTTTTCCACCCATTTCCGTTGAACCAGCAGTGAAAGAGATCACCATATCCCCACTGCAAGGTGCCTATTGAAATCAGAAAAAACTCTGCAACCCGTAGCTCCCTCGCCTGAATTCGAAGGAAAAGACTGGGTACCTCACTTTCTGTGATTTTGCTATTTGCATTTTCTCGGTGAAGTAAGTGCCGCGTGATTGCGTTTGAACTCAAGCCAAAAAGTATTATGCCGATCAGAACAGCGATGCTTCCGAACCTTTGGAATGATTGCGGACTCTCCCATATAAGTAGGTGCCCTGCAATTCCTCCAACTGCATAAATCGGGAGGCTCATCAAAACATGAAGCCCAGCGTTTTTCAGGAACCTTTTCAATGCGCCACCCCCGCTGCGACGCTTTCGTCAATGAAGCGGCCTTCGCGGAAACGCTCCAGCCCGAAGGCATCCGTCAGCGGTGAGCGGCCCTTGGCCATCAGTTCGGCCATGGCCCAGCCGGAACCGGGGATCGCCTTGAACCCACCCGTGCCCCAGCCGCAGTTGATGAAGATGCCGTCGACCGGCGTTTTGCTGAGGATCGGGGAGCGGTCGCCGGTGACGTCGACGATGCCGCCCCATTGCCGCAGCATCTTGAGGCGGGAGATGATCGGGAAGGTTTCGACCAGTGCACGCACGGTTTCCTCGATATGGTGGAACGACCCGCGCTGGGTGTAGTTGTTGTAGCCGTCCGTGCCGCCACCGATGACCATTTCGCCCTTGTCGGACTGGCTCATGTAGCCGTGCACGGTATTGGCCATCACGACGATGTCCATGCAGGGTTTGATGGGTTCACTGACCAGCGCCTGCAGGGCGACGGATTCGATGGGCAGACGGAAGCCTGCCATGTCGGCCAGATGGCCGGAGTGGCCCGCGACGACCATGCCGAGTTTGTCGCAGTCGATGTCGCCCCGGTTGGTGGAGACGCCGACGACCTTGCCGCCTTCGGAGCGGATGCCGGTGACTTCGCATTTCTGGATGACGTCCATGCCCATATCGGAGCAGGCGCGGGCATAGCCCCAAGCGACCGCATCATGGCGCGCGGTGCCGCCACGGGCCTGCCACAACCCACCCAGCACCGGGTATCGCGGGCCGTCGATGTTCATGATCGGGCAGAGTTCCTTGACGCGCGCAGGTGTGATCCATTCAGTCGTCACCCCTTGCAGCGCGTTGGCATGGGCGGTGCGTTTGTAGCCGCGAACCTCGTGTTCGGTCTGGGCCAG
Source organism: Sulfitobacter rhodophyticola (assembly GCF_041281685.2). Classification (GTDB taxonomy): domain Bacteria; phylum Pseudomonadota; class Alphaproteobacteria; order Rhodobacterales; family Rhodobacteraceae; genus Sulfitobacter. Next base: position 300,259 of record NZ_CP166251.2, read on the forward strand.
CATGATCACGCCACGCGGGGAGAACATGACGTTGTAGTTCAGGTCCTGGCTCATCGTCTCATAAAGCGAACGGGACTTTTCATAGATCGCCGCGGACGGGTCCTGCAGGTAGTTGGAGCGGATGATCGTGGTGTTGCGCCCGGTGTTGCCGCCGCCGAGCCAGCCTTTTTCAAGGATCGCCACATTGGTGATGCCGAAGTTCTTGCCAAGATAGTAAGCCGTAGCCAGCCCGTGACCCCCTGCCCCGATGATGATCGCATCATAGCGGGCCTTTGGCTGTGCATCGCGCCACGCGCGGGTCCAGCCGGTGTGATGGCGCATCGCCTCACGGGCCACTGCAAATACGGAATACTTTTTCATATGCGTCCCCGGCGGATGACAATGCGATACGGGATTCGGAGACAGCGCGCCTCCTGATGTCTCTTCTGACCGGATGATCAGATAAGAGGATACTCCCCACGGCATTCCTTAGCAGTTTTGCGACATGGGCCGCAATTGACGCAACCTTTGACAGGGTGCGACACAATTGGCCCCTTTTGCGCGGGCGTTTCAGCGATTAAGTCTGCTTTGAGCTGAAAGACCTGAACAAGGGGCCGCACGCGCCATGCTATTCTGGATCATCACCGTGGCCATGGGGGCCGCTGTCGCCTTTTTGCTGGCGCGGGCGATGATGCGCGGGGCGCAGATGCCGGTTGCGGATGCGGCAGGGTATGACTTGCAGGTCTACCGCGACCAGCTGGCAGAGGTAGAGCGGGACGTCGCGCGCGGTGTGATTTCGGCAGAGGACGCCGCACAGGCCAAGACGGAAATTTCCCGACGTATCCTGACGGCGGATGCCGCGGGACGTGACGTTGAGGATCGAGGCGGACCGCCGCAGGGGATGATGATCGCCGCCCTTGCGCTTGCGCTGGTGGGCGCTTCGGTGGCACTTTATTCGATGTTGGGCGCACCCGGTTATGGCGACATGTCGCGCGCCGACCGGATCGCCTTTGCCGAGCAGATGCGCGAAAACCGTCCCAGTCAGCAGGCCGCCGAAGACAGCCTGCCCCCTGGCCCCGAAGCGCCTGAAGCAGCCGCTGAATTCATGGAACTGGTCGAAAGGTTGCGGGTTGCCGTGGCGCAGCGACCCGATGATGCGCAGGGCAATATACTGCTGGCGCAGACCGAAGCGCGGCTTGGCAATTTCGCCGCGGCGGCGCGGGCGCAGGGCGCGCTGGTGCGGATCCGCGGCACGCAGGTGAGCGCGCAAGAATTGGGCGATTATGCGGAACTGCTGGTGCTGGCGGCGGGCGGCTATGTTTCGCCCGAGGCGGAGCGGGTCCTGCGCGCCACCCTTGATCTGGACGAAACCGACGGGCGCGCGCGCTATTACATCGGGCTGATGCGGATCCAGACCGGGCGGCCCGACATCACGTTTCGCATCTGGGATCAGCTCTTGCGTCGGGGTCCGCCGGATGCGGCCTGGATCGCGCCCATCCAGCAGCAGATCGGTCAGGTCGCGGCCCTTGCCGGGGTGCGTTACGAAATCCCCGCCGTGGGGTCTGGCGCGCCCGGTCCGTCGCAGGATGACATCGACGCTGCCGGAGATCTGAGCGTGGCGGAGCGGATGGAGATGATCGGTGCCATGGTCGAAGGTCTGGCCGACCGGCTGGCCAGCGAAGGCGGCCCGCCGACAGATTGGGCGCGGCTGATCACCTCGCTCGGGGTGCTGGGTGAGCCCGCGAAGGCGCGCGCGGTCTTCGACAATGCGATGCAGGTCTTTGACGGGGACGCGGGCGCGCTGGACATCATCCGCGATGCGGGATCGCAGGCCGGGGTGGCGGAATGATCTTCGAGGATACCGCCGAATTCGCTGCGGCCCTGCCCCGGATGCAGGCCCTTGTTGGCCTCGATCTGGGGGAAAAGACCATCGGCGTCGCCGTCAGCGACAGTTTCGGCAGTGTCGCCACCCCGCTTGAGACGATCCGGCGGCGCAAATTCGGGCTGGATGCCGCGCGGCTGGTGGAGATCATCGGCGCGCGGGCCATCGGGGGCATGGTGCTGGGCCTGCCGCGCAACATGGATGGATCGGAGGGGCCGCGCTGTCAGTCGACCCGTGCCTTTGCGCGCAATTTCGACCGAATGCATCCCCTGCCCATCACCTTCTGGGATGAACGGCTGTCCACGGTTGCAGCCGAACGGGCGTTGCTGGAAGCCGACACCACCCGCAAGCGCCGCGCGGAAGTGATTGATCACGTGGCGGCGGGCTATATCCTGCAGGGGCTGCTGGACCGTCTGGCGGTGCTGCGCAGGCAAGAGGTACATGATGAGTGACGACGTTTGGAAACGCGCGGAGATCGAAAGTCCCTGCGTGAAAGTCTGTGTGATTCACCCCGAAACACGGCTGTGCACCGGCTGTTTGCGGTCCATCGAGGAGATCGGAAGCTGGTCGCGCATGTCGCACGAAGTGCGGCGCGCCATCATGGCGGAGTTGCCCGCCCGCGCAGGTCAGTTGACCAAGCGGCGCGGAGGCCGCGCGGCACGGCTGGCACGCAAGACCTGAAACCCGTCAGGGCAGTGTGATACGCTTAACGCGCGCCCGCGATGCTAAAAAGGAAGTCGAGACCTAGATCATGGGTGATGGCACCGCCCAGGCCTTCGGGTGCGTAATTGGCATTGGCAGCATATCCGGAAATCGTGGTGAAGCCGAGGGTTTCCTCAAGGCGGAAGTTGCCTTTCATGCCAAAGGCGTGCTGGCCGCGTTCCGGCATTTCCTCGTTGCAATACAGAAGGTTGCCAAGTGACCCCAACTGCGGTCCTGTCATTACGATTTTCATAACCAATTCCCCAACTCTCACGCTGTCCCTTGGTCTGATTATTCCTGCCGAGATGGCGACAATGGGGCGGTGAGGGGGAATTCAGGCGACAATGCGGGGGCCATTTCGCGGTTTGTTTGCTGATCAGAGCCAATCGGCAGCATTTGTCTGCGGTCGGAAATAGGCGATCAACCGGCCTTCCGCCGGGCCGGTCTGGCCGTCCTCCCACGGGGCAACGCCGTGCAACATGTGGCGGTGCAGCAGAACCGACTGCCCCGGTGCCGCCTGCACAGGCTGCGGCATGATCTGATCAAAGACGGCACGGCGGGCGGCCTGATAGGGTTCTGTCAGGTCCACTGTGGATGGGTCTTGCCCCCGGGTGGCCTTGCGGAATGCGGCAGCCATGATCAGATGGCTGCCCGGCCAGACCACCAGGGGGGCCGCGATGCAGGCATTCAGCGGCAGGCCGAGGATAAAGGCATGCGGCTCCCGCAGGAAGCGGCGGCGCGCGGGGCCTTCGGGCAGCAGGCCGTCGACATGGGCGGCATGGCGCGTGATGCGAAAGCGGTGATTGGCGTCGGATTCCAGCGGATCCTGTCTGGGATAGCCGGGGTAGACGATGGAAAGCTGGGCGGCATGCCAGTGCGCAGGTGCGGTAACGTGGTCGCGCCACGGCCCGTCCAGCGGCACGCCATCGATCGCACCATCGGCATCGTTGGGCAGGGCATCGACACCGACAAACCATGTCGCGCCATGGCGCAGGTTGGCGGCGCGTGTGTCCGGCTCCGCTGCAATCGCGGTACCGAGCCGGTGCGCGGCAGCCGCCCAACGGGCCACATCGGCATCGGCGTCAAAGACGATAAAACCGGCGTCTTCTAGCCCCACAGCGCCTTCCTCAGCATGTTCAGCGCCACGGCGACCAGAAAGACGGCAAAGACCCGTTTCAGCGGCTTGGGATCAAGCGAATGCGCCAGCTTCACCCCCAGCGGCGCGGTGACCAGGGTCATCGCGATCACGATGCCGAAGGCCACCAGATTGACCGTACCAATGGTCAGCGGCGGTTTGCCCGCGGTCATGTCGACAAAGAGAAACCCAAGAACAGCAGGCACGGCGATCACCACACCGAACCCCGCAGCGGTGGCGACCGCCCGGTGGATGGGCGTATTGAAAAGGCTCATCAGCGGCACGCCGAAGCTGCCCCCGCCTATCCCCATCAGCACAGAGGCAAAGCCCACCGCAGGCGACAGTGCAAGCCGTCCCGCCCCGCGCGGCATGGCCTGACCCAGACGCCATTCCGCCCGGCCAAACCCCATGTAAAGGCCCACGATCAGCGCGAGTATGCCAAAGATCGCTTGCAGGGTCTGCGACCGCAGTCCGGCGACCACGAACATCCCCACCACGGCACCCACCGCGATGCCGGGGGCCCAGCCGCGCAGGATTTCCCAATCCACGGCCCCTTTGCGGTTATGCGAATGCACCGATCGCAGGGATGTAACAATGATCGTCGCAAGCGAGGTCGCCAGACACATCTGCATCAGCTGTGGCCCGTCGTAGCCGAGGGTCTGAAAGGCATAAAAGAACGCAGGCACCAGCACGATGCCACCGCCAACCCCCAGCAGCCCCGCCAGAACCCCGGCAAAAGCGCCGATGGCGGCCAGCAACAGCGCCATGCTGATCAGAAGCGTGAGGTCGGGCATTGCGGGCGTCCTTGGTTGATGCGGGCCTACATCTGCCCTGATCGCTGGGCGGCCACAATGAAAAAGGGCCACAGGGCGATGATGACCACGAACACTGCGGTTGGCCCGGACGGCACCACCCCGTCCGCGCGCCCCATCCAGATGGGCAAACACCAAAGAACAACGAATAGCGCCTTGTAGATCACCTGAAACACCAGAACCGGCCAGAAGCGCACGGGATCGAAAAGCGCGATGGCGGAGACGACAAGCACCCCGGCCCAAAGGCTTGCCACCATCATCCGTAAGACCGGCGCGTCAGGAACGCCATCAAACGCAGACACGGGCGCGCCCGCAGTGTGGCGGATCAGGCCCGCGACCACCGGAACGAGGATCAGGATGTTCAGCAGATAGGGAATGTGGTGCAAGGGGTCACCTCCAGACAATGGAACGGATACGCACGACCCGCCGGATCGGATCCAATGAACACGCCCGTCACCCCCGGCCCGGACAGGTCCCGTCCCCCTCGCCCCTTCCAAATGGTTCAAAAAACCCCACCGGAGGTCTGAAATCCAACAGCACCACGCATGCGGCCCGCCGGACATGGCAGGATCGCTCAGACCGCCGAAGCGTGCACCTGCGCGGCAGCGGTGACCGCGTTCAGTGCCGCCTGCACCAGTTCCGGACCGGCACCGGGTTTTGCGGCACCCTCGGACAGGGACCGCCGCCAGAGGCGCGCGCCAGGGCGCCCTGCAAACAGGCCCAGCATGTGCCGGGTGATCTGGTTGAGCTTGCCACCCTGCACAAGGTGATTTTCGATGTAGGACAGCATCGCGCACACCGCGTCTTCGGCGCTGGTATCGGGCCCCGCACCGAAAATGCGGCGGTCTGCCTGACACAGGATATCGGCGGGCTGGTGATAGGCCGCGCGGCCTACCATGACACCATCGAGCCCGCTGGCCAGCAGCGCTTCAGCTTCCGCCAGCGACGTGATGCCACCGTTGATCGAGATATGCAGGTTGGGAAAATACTCCTTCATCCGCATGACCAGCGCGTAATCCAGCGGTGGGATATCGCGGTTCTCCTTGGGGCTGAGGCCCTGCAGCCACGCCTTGCGCGCGTGGATGGCCACGCGGGTGCATCCCGCCGCGACGATCTGGGCCAGGAATTCCGGCAGGACGACCTCCGGATCCTGATCATCCACGCCGATGCGGCATTTGACGGTAACCTCGACATCGACCGCCGCGCGCATCTCCGCCACGCACCGTGCGACCAGCGCGGGCTGCTCCATCAACACCGCGCCGAAACAGCCCGATTGCACGCGGTCTGACGGACAACCGACGTTTAGGTTGATCTCATCATACCCTGCCTGCGACCCCAAACGCGCCGCCTGCGCGAGTTCCGCCGGATCTGAGCCGCCCAGTTGCAGGGCAACGGGATGTTCTGTCTTGTGATGCTCCAGCAAATGCAACGCCCCGCCCCGAACAAGCGCCGGTGCGGTTACCATCTCGGTGTAAAGCAGCGTCTGGCAGCTCAGGAGCCGGTGCAGATAGCGGCAATGGCGGTCGGTCCAATCCATCATGGGCGCGACGGATAACCTCGCGGCCTGAGTGGCTGCGGTGTTGGGCATTCCTTGTTCTCCTATGGTCCGCGATCCGGTTTTCGCGTCCATGTTGCACACATACTGCACACGAAATGGGGTGGTCTAGCCCCCCGAGAGTAAAGACCTGTGAACGGCGGTGATTGGGTGGGTCAGTGATCACAAACCCCAGCGTACCGCTAGATGCAGGCGGTCATGGACTTTCGGGAAACCTAGAAATGACGCTGACTCTCAGAGAGGCTTGATGCGCACCCCAATCGCTGACTTTTCCAGGCCCCGGCCAGGTTATTGCAATTTTCCATGGGTCGGCCAGCGTGCATTTTAACGTCGTCGTCAACACCGTACCTTCGTGGGCTTGGCGGCCGAGGCTGGCTCAGAGTCTATTGCGGGTATTGAATTTTCGCGCTGCGTACGCGCGCAGCGCGAGAAATTTCGTGCCGCCGCGCAGCGAGAAAACGGGCCATTCACACAGAACGCAGCAAGGAACAGAGATCGAATTTACAGTCCGCGGACTAACCCGACTTTCGCAAAGACCGCTATTGCTCGTGCAGAAAATCCTCGCATCTGCAGCATGTCTTTCGAGCATTGCAACTCGTTCGCCGAAGCGGCCGTTGGCTCCAACGACGAGGTACTGATTTCAAACTATTTCTCTAACGTTGGGGCTTTGTTGCACAAATCGGGTGAGGTTCAGACTTCCCCTTTCCTCGGACCGACTTAGCCTGCAAACTCAGTGACGGGTATGCCAAGAGCGGTGTTCTGGTTCAGGACAGCTAAACGGGTTTGGATTTCGGCACCTGCCTTTCGAAGTCCCTGGCCATCAACGATTGGCCGAGCAGTTCTATACGATGCATCTCGGTTTCGACGATGTTTCGACGGTTTGTATCCGCTCCAGCGCCGCCACAGGGTGCGGCCTAGATGTCGCTGCACATTGACCGCTTCATTGCGGGCAACGGCTCCCACGCTCATCAGCTTCCAGGGTTTGGCGTTCTTGCGCGGTGGGATCACCGCATGGGCGTCTCTGGTTGCAATCGCCTCGTAGCATTTGCGGGTGCCTTTCGATGAAGGTGCTGTTCGGCATGGCGATGTAGCAAACGACCGGATTCGTCGAGAGACTGCTGCGGCTGGTTGGCCTCGACTGGACGGTGCCCGACTTCAGCACGCTGTCTCGCCGTCACGAGGCCTTGGCCGTCAACATCCCCTACCGCGGCTCCAAGGGCCCGTTGCACCTGCTGATCGATAGCACGGCGATCAATGTAGACGGCGAAGGCAAATGGCACGCCCACAAACATGGCGGCCCCAAACAGCGTGTGTGGCGCAAGATCTATCTCGGGACAAACGAGGAAACAAAAAACGTGCCAAACCAGTTCCGCCAATACGTTACAGATTCTGGCTCACACAAATGCCCCGTTCACGTGGCAGATCTTCGACATTTTGAATGTGCAAACCGAAAACGAACAAATAGCATAACCGCCGAATGGTTATTTTCACGGCTTGTATTGAAATAGCTTAATGGATCAACTTTGCTTGTTTCTAGGCGCCAAGAACCCGCCCAATCTACCTTAAGCCGGTCTGTTTTTGTCAGTGTCCCCTATCTCGACATGATGTGACGAGCTGTACGCACCGCCATCGCAGCAATGGTCAGCGTCGGGGCATTTACCGGCATGGTGACATGGGCACTTGAGCCGAGAACGAAGAGGTTGGGATGCTGATGAGCCCTTTGGTAAGGATCGACGACCGAAGTTCGCGGATCTGTGCCCATCCGCGCCGTTCCGCCGATAATTGCATTCGAAAGATAGGGCTCGTTCGACTGTATCTCGCTTGAACCGAGCCGTGTTAGCACTTCGCGGTTGATTGTCTCAGACCGCTCGAGGCCCGCACGCGTATAGTCATCCATCGTAACTGAGACCTTTGGTTTCGGCACCCCGGCGGTGTCGCGCGTATCGGCCAAGGTCAGGCGGTTCTCAGGGGCTGGCAGGATCTCGGCTGATGAATTCAGCCGCAAATGGCGCGAGACGATGCGATTGAGCTCCTGTGACAGTTCCGTTCCTTTCAGCCCCTTCGCTATCAGCTTTTTGGCCACGTCGACGCCGTCGGAATTACCGCTGTGACCGCTGTTCATGAACGAGGTGCCGACTGCGGCGTGATCGGCACGGAACGGACCGTCGCGTAACTCGACCAGCCCGGAGGTCTGCTGAGGGCCGCGATAGGGATAGACTGGTGCAGCAGTTACCCCTGAGGTATCCTGGTTGGCCTGGGTGATCAGATATCGACCAACCGCATCGCTGCCGTTCGCCACGCCGTTTGGGGCCGCAGGCTGCGCTGAGTTCAGGAGCAGTCGCGGATTCTCTATTGCGTGACCGCAGAGCGCGAATGTTTCGGCCTCGATCTGGTGGCGGCTGCCGTCCGGCCGCCGGACATGGGCGCGCGCGACCCGTCCGTCAGCGTCCAGTTCGAGGAAGTCGACCAGCGTCTCGGTGATGACTTCGGTTCCAGCGGCCTCTGCCTTCTCGGCGATGATCGATCCGTCGAGCTTCGCTCCGATCGGGCAGATCGGCACGCAGGTGTTGTTGCCGCAACAGGGCGGGCGGTTGTCGAATTGGACCGAGTTGCGTGCGTGCGAAAAGACCGCAGAATGCAGCGCCATGGCATTCAGTGCACTTTCGACCTGGTTGTCGAGATAGGTCGCTGCAATCGGCGGCATCTGGTATGGCGTACGCCGCGGTGCGCCCCACACGTGATCTGGGTCGCCAGCGACACCCCAGATTGCTTCTGCGATCTCGTAGAAGGGCTCCAGTTGGTCGTAGGACACCGGCCAGTCCTTTGCCACGCCATAAAGCGTGTGCATGCGAAAGTCGGCCGGACGCAGTCGGTCTGCAAAACCGGTCCAGTGCCAGGACGAGCCGCCGAAAATCCTGAGATACGCGCCGACAAATTTTTCCGCGCTAGCCTGAACGTAAAAATCGTCATAGGCCCCATCCTCGGGATGCGGTGCATAAGGCACGCTCGGATAGGGAGATTGTGGGCCCTTTACCGGATTGCGGGTGAAATTGTCGTACCATTCCGACCGTTCCTTCCGGGGACCGGCCTCCAACATGGTTACCCGGCGACCAGCACCAGCGAGTTCAAGCGCCAGATGCGCTCCGGCCATACCGGAACCGATGACCAGGATGTCCGTCTTATCAGGCAGCGCGCTCACGTGTGTGGCCCAGCCCAATGGTCGAATGGCCCGCCACATTGTCCGGGTGCGGTCGCGAAATCAAGTGACTGCCAGCCAAGGCACCAAGGATAGTAGACCGAACCCTCTGCCGTCTCACCGGAATAGAGGAACAGTGCGATCCAAGTGAGTTGGTCCGCGATCTGTGCATCGGCGTTGGCTTCCAGCGCATCAAGCGTGCGGTGCCTTCGGGCAAGTTTCGCCAATGCGGTGATTGCAGGCGCGCCGAAGGCCCTGGTGAATTCTTCGGTGCAGCCGTCGAGTAACGGAGGCGAAAGCGTTGCAACGCCACCAATCATTTGTACCACGTCGTGGAATACGTCCAGATCTCTCGTCTCTCCCGGTCGGGCTGCCGTCTCTCCCAGTCGCGCCGCTGCAGGCCCGGCGGGCAGTGCGGCCAGCATCGCCAGCAGTCTCCTCCGGTCGAGGCTGCGGCGCGCGATCATTGGAGTGCCCCGACGACGACGATTCCACGCGAGCGGTTTGATCCGGTATCGACACTCTGCATGGCATCGAACATGGTTGCGAAGGGAACCCAAACGGGCGGGTATTTGTAGCGCGCAACATCGAGCACCAACACACTGTCGGTTTCTTCGTCATAAGCACCAATCGGTGAGACGTGCCCCGCCCCGTTCTGGCCAAGTACCGCACGATCATAGTTCACGATCACCCGCTTATCCCGGTCATCAAGCCCCACGCGAACAGCCTCGCGCATCTGGTCGACTGTCATATCGCCAGCGAAGTGAACTTCGGGGTGTACCTGCAAATGCTTTAGGAACTTCCCCATTTCGGCCAGCGTCAGCCCAGCGGTGACGACTTGCTCGAACGTGCGGACCTGCTGGTTGGCAAGGATAAAGAGGTTATCCTGCGTGAAAAACGGGTAGGGATATCGCACTGGATCGAGCGGCCGTTTGATTTCAAGGCTGTTCAGCACCGCAGCCATGCTGGCGATCGAGCAGAAAGTGAGGAACTTCTCGCTTTCGACATAGGAGTTGAGCATGAAGTAATCGCGGTTGTGTTCGGCGTCCAGCATCCGCTGCCAGCCTTCGTTCTCGTCAATATAGACGATCCGATCAGGTGACTGCACTCGCGCGATTTCACTTGCTTCAAACGCAGGCTCAATTGCCAGCTCAGCAACGGTAACAGGGAGCGCGGAATACTCCCCGCTGGCCGCACCAACTGCCTCGTCACGCACCTCCCCAAACCAGTCGGCCAAGGCGTCGATCTCGGCGTCGCTCAGGTCGCGCATATAGCGGCCCATTACAGGCGCGCGGCCATGGGTCCGGCCGCCGTCGCGATATTCGCGCATCGCGAGGCGCAAATACTCCGATTGCTGGCCATGGATGATCGGTACATAGGGGATCTGGGACCGGCCGTTGACCCCGTGGCAGCTCAGGCATTGTGCGGTGAGCGGCGGTGCCTCGGCTGTTGCGGTAAGGCCGAAAAAAATTGCCATTGTGGCCGTGACAACCAAGCGTTTCATTCGACGATCCTCATATTCATCATCATGCCAGCATCTTCGTGTGGCAGGATATGGCAGTGCATGACGAAGTCTCCGGGAAAATCTTCGTACCGAGTGCGGATCTTAACGACGCCTGCGGCGGGTACGATGACGGTATCCATCCAAGGTCGATCTGGCACTGGCACGCCATTGACTTCAATCACCTCAAACGGATTCACGTGGACGTGCATCGGATGGGGAAACGGTGTGAGGTTGATAAAAGTCCACTCCTCTGCCTCGCCAAGCTTGCCGACGATATCAAAGGCGTGGTGCTGGTGCGGCACACCGTTGATGGTGAAGTTCACGTCCAGGGTCTCGCCGGGTCTACGGATATGACCCAATTCGATCACCCGCTGCTGGGTTATCTCTTCGTCCCGGATCGGTCGAAGGCGGTAGCGCTGCATCGATGAGGCAGGAAGATAGACGGGTGATGTGGCGGACACTGCGGCAGATCCGGCGTCAAGGACGACAATCTCGCCTAGTGTCGCTTCGGGCAGGCGAACAAGGCCCTGATCGAAAGCGCTGCGACCGAACCAATGGCTTCCTTTGCGCCGACCCGTGACCAGAAGATCTGCCCGATTGCCGGGCGCAAGCGTCAGCTGGCCTGCCGGCCGAGGTTCAGCGAGCGGAATCCCGTCCCATCCTACCAGTTCGGCCTCAACTCCGGCCATGGCCCCAAAATCGAGCGGCAAGAATTGCGAGTCGTTGGCAGACAAAAGCCGCCAAAGCTGCGTCTCGCCCTCGTGAATGTGTATCAGCGGTGCATGGACACCGTTGATCAGGAAGTCTCGCTCGTTTTCCAGGGCCATGAAAAGCGCCGGATCCTCGAGTGTTCCATCCTCGCCAACGATCGGTGCCTGGATGACCATCTGTCGCTCGACCAGGTCCGACTGCCCGGACGGATCGTCGACTACGATCATCCCTGCCATGCCTGAGGCGATCTGGATAGCGACGGAGCCGTGTCGATGCGGGTGATACCAGAAGGTACCCGGCGGATGGTCGATGGGAATGTCGACATTGTAGCGAAAATCCTGACCGGGATGGATTTCCAAGAAAACATTGTCGCTGTCGCCGCGCGGATCCACGTGCATTCCGTGGAAGTGCAGATTTGTTGTGTTGAACCTGTTGGGCCGATTGGCGTGTACGACTTTCGCCGGCAATCCGGCCGCTGCGGTTTCGCTATCCTCAAGATCGGGCGGAAGCCGGTTGCACAGCTCCACTTCAATCCGGTCACCAGGCCTCACGCGCCAGCAAGCGCCCGGCATGGCACCATCGTATAGCCGCAGCCGTGCCGGACCTTGTGGCAGAGCCGCTTCGCCATAGTTGACGTTTAATTTTACCGAAAGCACGCCCGCTTCACTTTGCAGGACTGGCGGATTGGGTAAATCACCGGGAAAATTCATCGGTGATTGACCAGTCGTGCCTGTCGCGCCCCGTGGGGCCAACAAGAGCGCCCCACCACCGAGTATCGCCGTCCCTGCAAGTTCGAGAATGGCGCGACGCGATAACTTTATCATGCTAAACCCCTAGGTTATGTTGACACAGACGCCACGGGAACACAAGCTGACGCAACGGCGCGTTGCTGGTGCCTTTCGGCTGACATGTTCAGGTTTCACGGGGGCGGAGATGGCTCTCGGCCATTCGCTGGAGCGCAACCACTGACATGACACCAGAACGCGATATCGGTTCCTGGCTCGACGGGGTCGGGTTGCAAAAGTACCGGCAGCGCTTTGCCGATAACGAAGTTGACTTCGATGTCCTCGATACCCTTACAAACGAGGACCTGAAAGAGCTGGCGATTCCTCTCGGTGACCGGAAGCGGTTGCTAGCGGCAATCGCTGAGTTGTCCGATGCACACACAGAGCCTGCAACCGAAAACGTCGAGATGGATGATACCGAACGCAGGCAGATCACAGTGCTGTTCTGCGATATGGTCGGCTTCACCGAATTTGCGACGGTGCTCGATCCCGAGGATCTTGAGGAGCTGGTCAGTCGCTTCCTCACCATCTGCGGCGGACAGGTTGCCGAGTGGGGCGGACATGTCGCGAACTACCTCGGTGACGGATTACTGGCCTTCTTTGGTTGGCCACTTTCTTTCGAAGACGCGGCCGACCGTTCGATTCAGGCCGCCCTCTCGATCATTCGCAACGTGCCCGAGATCGATGCACCGGCCGGAGCCCGGATCAATGCCCGGATCGGTGTGGCAACTGGCCTGGTCTTGGTTGGCGGAAAGTACGGCAAGGGCAGCGCGATGACCGAAACCGCCTTCGGTGCCACACCGAACCTCGCTGCCCGACTGGAGACGCTAGCCGAACCGGGCGAGGTGCTGATCGCTGCCTCGACGCGTGCGCTGCTCAGTAATGCGTTCAGCCTCGAAAATACCGGCGAGCACGACCTGAAAGGTTTTGCCGAACCCGTGGAGGTTTGGAAGGTCCAGGGCGTTGTCGATACGCCAACCCGGGCGCGGCGGCAGGACTCCACGGCTGGTGTGCAGCTGGTCGGCCGCAGCGTTCAGATCAGACAACTGCACCGGCAGTGGACTGAGGTTGTCAGCGGCGGCTGCGCAAGGCAGACACTGGTTACAGCCGAGGCGGGAATGGGCAAGACCCGTCTTGTCGATCATTTCCGCACAGAACTCAAAGACCAAAAGCACAATGTCGCACTGATGCAATGCTGGCCGTACAGATCTGATGCAACGCTCTACCCGGTGATCGACTACCTGAAGATCTCCGCAGGGTGTACGCGGGAGGACAACGTTGGCGAGCGTCAGAAGAAGTTTGCATCCTATGCTGCGGACCTCGGGTTGGCCTCTGAATTATTCGTTTCGGATCTCGGCGATCTTCTGGGACTCGGAGTGGTGCCGCTAGAGCAATCGACGCATAAGCGCAAAAGCGTCTGGCTGACGGCACTGGAACGGGTCTTTTCCAGCCTGGCAGAGGAAGCACCACTGCTGGTCATTCTGGAAGACGGCCATTGGGTCGATCTCGTAACCGACGAACTGCTGGCGGAATTGGCGGCTCGGCTTGCGATGCGTCCGGTTATGATCTTGGCAACAGCGCGACCGGAGTATGCACCCGGATGGGTCAACGCCCCTAGCGCCAGCCGGATCGATATCCCTCGGCTGGATCAAAAGTCGGCCGAGGCGATGATCAATCGGATCGCTGCCGACCGGGCTTTGTCACCCGACCTTTTCACCCGGATCATCAAGACGACTGATGGCGTTCCATTATTCATCGAGGAGCTGACCCGCTCGGTCCTCGATCTCAAGTGGCAGGCCGCCGGGGAGGACGACGCTATCAGCATTCCGGCCACCCTGCAGGACGTGCTGGCAACGCGGCTCGATTCCACCGGTGCCGCCAAGCGGACGGCGCAGATTGCCGCCTGCATCGGCCGGGTCTTCCCGATCAAACTGTTGACCCAGGTCGCGCGCCAGCAGGAAGCGGCCGTTATCAACGATCTGAACGCCCTGATTGCGGCAAACCTCATCATCGTCGAGAGCAGGGACGGCGAACAGCTTTATGTGTTCCGTCACGCCTTGATTCAGGAAGCGGCCTACCAGTCTCAAACAAGATCGCGGCGCCGTGAGGTGCATCTGGCAATCGCCAACGCTATGGAAGTCAGCCTTGAAGCCGGCGACGAGGTGGATCTGGGGACGCTGGCGAACCATTTCACTGCCGCGGACGTTTTCGACAAGGCGATCAGCTACTGGCATGCAGCCGGCAAGCAGGCCATTGAGCGTTCGGCTGAGCGCGAGGCGATCGAGCTCTACCGGCGGGCCCTGAAGCTGGTCGAACGGCTGGCACCGTCGCCCGAAGTGGAGGCGCAGGAGCTTGCCCTGCAGCTCTCGATCGGGCCGGCGCTGACGGCCTCGGAAGGTTACGGGTCACTGGCCGTGCGCGCGGCATTCGACCGTGCCGAGCAACTGGCCGATAAGCTGGGGCGTCCCGACGAAATGTTCGCCGTAAGGCGTGGACAGTGGATGTACGCGCAAATGAGCGCCGACTATACTGCCGCCGACGCGACCGCACGGCAGATGTTGAAGATCTCGGAGATGACTGGGCGACCGGGATTGATCCTCGAAGCGGACAGGGCTCTCGGTGCCACGTGCTTTGCAACTGGCAGGCTTTCTGACGCGCGACGCCATCTCGAAGCCGGGGTACCCCATTATATCGAGCGGATTTCGGAAGCGCATACCCTGTCTTATGGTGACGACCCTGGCTTGGCCTGCCTGTCCTACCTCGGACGCGCGCTCTGGTTCCTCGGCTGTCCTGATCAATCGCTGGAACGCTGTCTTGCGGCGCTAGAGGCCGCGCACCGGATCGACCACCCCTTCAGCCTCGCACGCACCTATGTGTTCGTGGCGCACAGCCACCAGCTCCGCGGCGAAACCAAGGAGCTGATTGAAGTCGCCACCAAAGCGGCGGAGATCTCGGACAGGTATGGGTTCCCGTTCTTCAGTGGAGTCAGCAAGATGCTGTGGGGATGGGGCGTCGTGGAGAGCGGCCGGAACAAGGAGGGCAACGAACGCATGAAGCGTGGCTACGAGGAGTATCTGAGCTCGTCGAGCCTCATGTCCAAGCCTTGGTTCCTGATGTTGTTGGCGGATGCGCAACGCCGCGCCGGAAAGTACGCCGAAGCGCGCCGTTTGATTGATGAGGCGTTGGCGGTCAAAGCGGTGACGGGAGAGGAGTTGGTGAGTCCGGAATGTATGCGCGTGCGCGGCGCGATACGCTTCGATGAGGGGGATACGCTCGGGGCCGCAACAGATTTCGCGCAAGCGCTCGACATCGCGAAAGCCCAGTCGGCGCTCTCTTGCGAACTGCGTGCTGCCCTCAGCATGGTGCAAATCGATCCTACGGCCCTGGGCCTGGTCGCAGAGATTAGTGGCCGGTTCAGTGAAGGCTTTGGAACCGCCGATCTGCGCCGCGCGAAACAGCTTATCGAACAATCGGCTTGATCGTCATTGCAGGACTGGTTGGCACGAATCTCAAGTGTCGGCAGCGTTGTTCTTTGAACGCGTATGTTTTGTGAGATGCGCTATAGCGGAGTTAACGCCGCCCGAACCGACCGGCCAGTTCAGCGACGTCAGACCAAGTTCGATCGTAGAAAGCACGCCGAGGATCGTTGCGGCGTTGATGTGCCCCATATGCGCGATCCTGAAGGCCTTTCCCTTCAGATCGCCGATCCCCATGCCCATAACCAGTCCGCAGGTCTTCTTGCAGAAATCAAACAGCACCGCCGGATCGTGACCGTCCGCGACAAGCAGCGTCGTTACAGAGTCGGCGCGCGCTGCGGCGTCGACCACGTTGAATGAAACGGCGGCGTTCGGCCCAGCCGCCCAGACCTCGGCCGCGCTGCGAACTGCGCCAGCCAGAATTCGGTGCCGCTCCAACACCGCCGGGAGACCTTCCTCTGCAATGATGTTGAGCGCCTCGCGCAATGCGAAAAGCAAATGCTCGGGCGGTGTCCCGCAATACTCGAAATAGTGAAGCGGTCGATTACGGCCTGTCCAATCCCAGTAGTGTCGCGGCTCCCCAGCGCGGGCATGGCCTTCTAGCGCCCGGGTACCCGCAGCGACGAAGCTAAGCCCGGGTGGGCACATCAGCCCCTTCTGTGACCCTGCCACCGCAACGTCGACATGCCATGCGTCCATTTGAAACTGGACCGAGGCGAGCGAGCCGATGACGTCCACCATGAACAACGCCGGATGTCTTGCCGACGCGATTGCAGCACTGATTTTCTCGATGTCGTTGGCCACGCCCGACGCTGTATCGATCTGGGCCACAAGGATCGCCTTGATCTCTTTCTGGGCATCGTCGCGCAAGAACGCCTCGACCTGCGACGGATCGACCGCCGTGCGCCAGTCGCCCGGCAGTCGGCGGACTTCCAGCCCGAAATCTCTGGCCAGATGACCCCAATCCGTGGCGAAGCGCCCGCTTTCCAACACCAATACACAATCGCCGTGCGAAAGCGTGTTAACAAGGGCGGCCTCCCATGCGCCATGGCCGTTCGCGGCGTAGATGTGGACATCGCCAGAGGTGCCGATGATGTCCGCGAGATCCGCCTTGCAGGAACGCGTAATCTCCAGCAACTCAGGATCATAGATATCGAGTGGTTGGCGCTGCATCGCACGCAATACGCGGTCGGGTATCGGCGTCGGCCCAGGCAGACCGAAAAGAATTGGGCCATTGGCTAAGGACATCTTGTTCCGTTCAACAAACTGCTGGGCGACAAGTGTCGTGGGAATCGACAGGAAGTCAAATCGTTGATCGGTGCAGACGTCGATTACGCCTGCAACTGACGGAGGTTGCCAGCCCAGAGGAATCGCGAGATGCTGCACCTGCGGAATTGGACCTGATTAGAGGGTGTGCCAGTGTACAAAGCACTTTTTCTCGTTTCGGCGGCAGCAATCATGGTCGCGTCTGCGGCGCTGGCCGACAAAAACACCCCACTTATCGAGGTTTCCGCATGCGTGAACCCGGGACCCAATCCTGCGCGCCTCTACTCCGGGCTGGGCGAAACGCGCGCCGAGGCCGTGTTTCAGGGGCCAAATGCAAATCAGGCGCAGCGCTTTTACCGTCAGGGGCTGCTTTCAGTCTACGGCTTCAACAAACCTGAGGCGATCAACTCTTTCGTCGCGGCGGCTAAGGCCGCCCCCGGCGCTCCCATGCCTTACTGGGGTATCGCCCTTGCAGCGGGGCCAGATATCAACACCACGCCTTCAACAGAGTGTCTTTCGCTTGCCGCAGAGGCGGTCAAGCGCGCCGCCGAACTGGCCGATATGCGGGATACAGACGGTTCTGAACACGCATGGCTCAGCGAGAAGGAGCGAAAGATCATCGAAGCACAGCGCACCCGTTACAAGCGCAATGGCGGGGCAATTGAAGTCGATGCCCGCGGCTATGCCAATGAAATGGGTGAAGTCGCAGCGCAGTATCCGAAGGACCACGATGTCGCCACTCTTTACGCTTCGGCACTTCTGAATATTGCCCGTTGGCATTGGTGGCATGACGGCGCGCTGACCCCTGAGGCCAGCTTGGCGCGCTCCGTTCTGAGAAATGTTCTGGCCCTCGAGCCGGACCATATCGGTGCTAATCACTACTTTATTCATGCCACCGAGCAGTCGCCTGACCCAGCCGAAGCCCTGCCAAGTGCGGAACGCATGGCCGACTTGGCACCCGGTGCCGGGCACATCGTGCATATGCCATCGCACATCTACCGCCGGATGGGAAAACACGCCGAAGCCACAGCTGCCAATTATCGTGCAGTCGCAGCCGACCGCGCTTATATCGATCAAACCCCAGAAAGCGCGCAATATCCACTGCGCTATTTGAACCACAACCTTCACTTTCTCACACTGTCACTGATCATCGAGGGCCGGGAATCTGAATCGATGGCCGCGGCCGAAGCGTTATTCGACAACACCAAGAAATTCACTGGGAACGCCTACAACCAGCTGCACAACCAGACGATTGTTGCCTCGCGAGACGAGCTATTCTTGACCATCCCGATGGTCGCGATCATCCGCAACCGAGCCTGGGACAGTGATTTGCAGGCGCGCCTTGAGGCAGAACTTCCACCGCTGATAAGAGGCTGGAACCTTAGCGTTGCGCAGGCATTCTTCGACTATTCCGACATCCTTCAGCTTATCGAGCGCAATAGCACCGAAATGGATACGGTGCTGGCAGCATTCGATAGGTTTTGGGAGAGCGTCGCGGCAATACCGCCTGGCTTGCCTTTCGACAACAACAGCGCGGCAGACATCTTGCGGCTGGCCAACCTAGACGCTCTGGCTCGTCTCACTGAGCGGTTCGATGGTGCCACCCGGCACCGGCTGGTAAGGCGCGCCCACATACGGATGGCCGATATTCCCGCGCTGGCCCGAGATGCAGATGCCCTTTCCGCCGGTGACGACCTGCCCATCTCTCTTCTGCAACACGCGGTAAAGATTCAGGATGACCTGAACTATGCCGAGCCGCCGAACTGGTATTACCCCATGCGCGAGGCGCTTGGCGGCGCGCTCTATCGTGCCGGACGGTTCGACGACGCTGCAGCCGTCTTTCGCGAGGGCCTTGAGGAGAACCGCGGCTATCCGCGCATGATGTTCGGGCTGATCGAATCGCTTCGGGCGCTCGACCGTGCAATCCCATCCTCGCTGGAGGAGGGGTTGCGCAAAAGCTGGCGGCACGCCACGGCCGAACTGTCTATGCGCGAATTCTGAGCGGAGCGGTCCCGCACACCTTGGTCAGGCTCTGGCCCCGCTAATATAATGAGCGCAAATAGGTCTGGTGTCGTTTATTCCGGTAGTCCGGCCAGTCGCAGCCCATCAAGAAACCGGTTCGTATAAACGTCGTCGAGGTACCCGTTCCGGCTCTTAATTTCGGAGATAGTCTCGTTCGGTACGAGCGCGATGAGGCGGGCGCGCACCATCTCGATGGCGTCGCTGTCGCCGAGATGTCCGAGCGCTGAAAGCATGCTCCGCCAGGGTGATGGAAAGCCCGGGCCAAGAGCGACAGACTTCTGCGCATGCTCCACGCACTCTTGATCGAAGCCAAGGTGTAGCGACGCAAGGGCGAGCCCGGCTTCGGCAAAAATCCGGCCCCGGTCGAATGGCGACAACCGGGCCGCCTTGCGGAGGTACACAAGCGCCTGTTGCGGTTCACCGCAATAGACATGACCCCAGCCAACCCAAGTCAGGATCCAGGCGCTGTTAGGCTCAAGCCAGAGCGCCCGCTCAAAATCACCCCGCACGACGCTCAGCGGTTCACCCTCGCGTAATTGGATCAATCCGGTCAGGACTGCGATCTCTCCACTGTCCGGCGAAAGCGACTGAGCAGTGGCTAACCACTCATCGCGCTTGGGCATTTCGTCGCTGAAAAAGCGTGTCCATCCGTTGACCTTTGCCCGGTTCAGCACGCCCGCGGCCCGCCCGAAGGCGAGACCCAATGACGGATCCTTAGCCATTGCAAGCTTGAAGAACTCAAGCGCCCGGCGCGCATCCTCCACTGTCAGCGTCGCCTGATGATAGGTGCCGAGCAGCAGGCATTGACCTGCCGTCATCGATTCGGGCTCAAGCTCCTTCAGCGGGCGGATCTCCTCTTCCAACAAATGCGTTCTTACCGCACTGGAGAGCTTCTCGGCAGTGCTGTCCTGCCAGTCAAAGACCTCACCCAGTCTTCCGTCATATCGATCTGCCCAGATTCTCGATCCGTCAGCGCGAGACAGGACAGCCTCGAAGCGTATCCGATCACCACTGGCGCGGATCGTGGAACGCAGCATGCTTGCACGGGTCAGGGTTTCCTCGCTGATTTGCACCCTCAACCATTCTAGCGTGTCGAGCATCGCCACCACGTCGCGCGTCAACGCGGTGGCAAGCTCACGGACTTCGGCGCGGGTATCGGACGTGGCAAACGGAGCGATGACCAGCGCTGAATGTTCGGAGCCGCTTCTTCCAGATAGTTCGATCCCCCGACGGAGCGATGAACCTCGAACCCAAACCCTTACGGGATCGACCACGTTCTTCAGTTGCCGTTCGCCGCCGTCATGAAACGCTGGCCGAAGGGTGCCATCCAAAAACGAGTAGATCGTGTCGGAAACCACAATGCCGCCAGGCTCAGAGATCGATTCCAGCCGCGAAGCGATGTTCACGCCGTCGCCGAAAATGTCGCTATCTGCATGCATGATGTCACCGACATGAACGCCCACCCTGATCTTGATGAATTCGTGCTCCATCAGCTTTTCCTGCAGCGTAATAGCGCAATTCACTGCATCAACGGCCGAGATGAACTCGATCAGCCAGCTGTCGCCCATACGTTTGATCGTGGTACCATGATGTCGCGAAACTACCGGATCAAAGATTGACTTCTGGACGTCCCGGAGCGCCTGGAGGGTCTCGACCTCCCTCGCCGCCATAAGCCGGGTGTAGCCAGCGACATCGGCTGCCAGAACCGCTGCGAGCCGTCTTTCTACCTCTGTGCTTGTCATTTCGCTCATCTCATCTTTGCGGCCACAGTTAAGGGGCCAAGCGCCGATCAGTGTTGCCGCTATGTCGGCTCGATACAAGACGCTCGACGGTGGGCCTGACCGAAGAGCTGAAAGAAACCGTTCTGGATATGGGTCATCGCCGTGTTGGCAGGCTGATGCACCAAATCGGCATATCTGTGGTAAGAACCCAGAAACACAAGGTTACGACGGACAGCAGCCACGCTCTCAATATCGCGCCCAACTTGCTGAAGCAGGATTTTCGACCAACGAGCCCAATCGGAAATGGGCGGGTGACATCTCCTAAATCTGGACGCGCGAAGGCTGGTTGTATCTGGCCGTCATCACCGATCTGTATTCCCATCGCATCATCGCTGGGCCGCTCTCGTGACATTGCTACGCGATACCTTGCCGGGCAGTAATCAGCACCTGGATGAAGTTGGGCTGTGCGATCCGGGCTCTGGATATGGCAGTAGCTTTGCGACAACCGCTGGAAGGCTGCATTCACCACGCAGAGACAAGGGGTACAAGTGCTCTCAGCCAGCGGCCGTTCAGTCCAGTAGTAAGCTCCTGGCGTCAGCGCCGTGCTGATGTCTGGATATGCAGGAAGAATTGGAGGGCATTCTATGCCATAATCCAACTTCCCGCAGTCATCCCTAAGCAAAAATCCTCGAACAAGCGGCGGATCATCGGTCAAAAACGACCGTTTCTGGGTGGGTGAAAACCGTAGGTCGGTCCGGCTCCAACCCGCTCAAATTTGACCAGATCTTCACAACCGCCGAACGGCCGACATGACACGCTAGAAGGCGACTTCATGTTGCACACGCATTGCACACGACGCCAATTATGTTATTGAAAATAAGAAATAACATGTCCAATCCACCATCGGGGCGACGGATAACCTCGCGGCCTGAGTGGCTGCGTTTGAGGGCATCTGCGGGTCTCCTTGGACGGCGAAATGCGTTTGGTGTTCGTCTGCATATAATATGCAACAGGCGCAAGGCACACCATCCCCTGCGGGGCACGCCACGCGCGGGGTGGAAGGGCGCGGATCGGGGGCAGCCACGCACCTGAAGAACGGTCAAAATGGCTGGGCGGCCGGATGACGTCGCCTTCACTTTCGGGAATTATTACTGACGCTTTGGTGGCGCAGCGGCGTGGTGGGCATCCTCGGACAAAGAAACCCGATTGCTGTTGCGGCTGCGCGGGCGGATCTGGCCACCCTGAAGGAAACGATCAGTGGATCGTCTGCACGGGGTGCCATGTGGATGGTTTGTCGGGCGGGGGCCTACTTGAAGGACATCTCGCCCTTGCGGTTGTGAATGATTGCGTCAACCTCGATTTCGACCATCATGCCGGGGGTGGTCAGCCCGGCTTCAACCCCTGTCAGAACCGGTTCAATACCCTGGAAAACCTCGCCGTGCCGACGGATGAAGCCACCGGCGTCGCGCATATCGGTCAGGAAGGCGCGGGTTCGGACGACATGGCGCATCTTGGCGCCTGCCTCTTTGAGGTAATCTTCGATCTTGTCGAAGATGAATACGGTTTGTTCGTAGACGTCGAACGGCGCATAGACCTTGCCGTTTGACTGCATGGACGTGAGGCCCGCGACGAAGACAAAGGGGCCGACACGTTTGACGCGGCTGTAGGAGCCTGCTTTTTCAAAGCGTCCGCCGCCGGATATGCTCTTGATAGTCATGTATACAGTATACGATAGGCACCTGAGCCACACAACGGTTTTCTAACACCGTCAGGGACTTGCAAGATATTGTGGGTGCATTGCCCTATTCGCCAAAATATGACCTGTTCAACTCAGGATCCTGCGCCAATTCTGCCGGAGCACCGGAGATCCGCAGATGCCCGGTCTCCAGGACGTGCACCTCCGTCGCGAGTTCCATGGCGAAGTTGATGTTCTGTTCAGTGATCAGGATGGTCAGGCCGTTCTCCCGGTTCAGGCGCCGCAGGGTTTCGGCGATTTCGGTGCAGACCTTCGGTGAAAGACCGATCGTGGGCTCATCCACCAAAAGCAGGCTCGGGCTGGTCATCAGGGCACGTCCGACCGACACCATCTGACGTTCCCCGCCTGATTGGGTCGAGGTTTCCTGATGCGCGCGCTCGCGCAGGACCGGGAAGAGTTCGTGCACATGGGCAAGGTTGCGCGCGATGTCTTCGCGTGCGGTATAGCCGCCGACAAGGAGATTGTCTTCGACCGACATGAAGGGAAACAGATGCGCGCGTTCCGGGGCATAACCGACACCGCGCCTGACGATATCGCCGGTGGACAGGGCCGTCAGGTCTTCGCCATTCAGACGGATGAACCCGGTGGTCTGCACCATGCCCATGATCGCATCCATCAGCGTGGATTTGCCCGCCCCATTGGTACCGATGACGCCAACAATCGCGCCCTGCTCGACGTTGAAGGAGACCTCGTGCAGGGACTGCGCCCGCCCGTAGAAGGCCGAAAGGTTCTCGATTTCAAGCATCGCCATGACCGCCCCCTAATGCCCCAGATAGGCCATGCGCACGGCCTCGTTTTCCATCACTTCGTGATAGGTCCCCTGACAGACGAACGTGCCCTGGGTCATGGCGATGGCGCGGTCAATCAGCGGCTCAAGCGAGCGCAGATCGTGACTGACGATGATATAGGTCATGCCCTCCTGCCGTTTCTCCGCCAACAGACCTGAAATCTGCTCAATCTCGCCCGCGGTCAGCCCGGCAAAGACTTCGTCCAGCAGCATCACTTCGGGCTTTGTGGCGAGGGTCCGGGCCAGTTCGA
Source organism: Sulfitobacter rhodophyticola (assembly GCF_041281685.2). Taxonomy (GTDB): domain Bacteria; phylum Pseudomonadota; class Alphaproteobacteria; order Rhodobacterales; family Rhodobacteraceae; genus Sulfitobacter. The sequence continues at coordinate 323,799 of NZ_CP166251.2, forward strand.
GCTTGCGCAGATCACCCATGGACAATTCGGAGGGGGATTTGTGCAGGTCCGTGTCCGATATCCCGATCGAGCGGGCAATCGCCCTGCCCTCTGCATGGTTGGCCGGGCTGGTCAGCATGGCGAAGATGGAATCGGGCATTAGCCCCACTTCGATGTTGGCAAGAACGTCCATATCGGCGAAGGGGCGCGGCACCTGGTAGGTCCGCGCAATTCCCCGCCTGATGCGTTTGTGGGTCTTGAGGCGGGTCAGTTCCTCCCCGTGTAGGCGGATTGATCCTTCGTTGACCTTGTGTTCGCCCATGATCAGGCTGAAGATCGTTGTCTTGCCCGCTCCGTTCGGGCCAATGAGGCCGACCGACTCCCCCTTGTCGATGGTGAAGGACATCTTGTTCGTCGCCGTCAGCCCGCCGAAGCGTTTGACGACATTTTCAAGTTCCAGGATGACGGTCATGACCGACGGTCCGCGAATGTCTGGCGTGCCTGTCGCAGGATTTCGTAGAGGCCCTTGGGCTGGTACATGTACAGCACCAGCGCAATGCCGCCGTAGATGAAATAGCGCTCCGCACCCGGCAGAATGGGCCGCAGGTATTCCAGCAGGAAGGTCAGGAAAAACGCCCCCGCCATCGGCCCGATGATGGTGGAGGCCCCGCCAATCAGGGCGGCCACGATGATGGTGAACAGGAAATTGATGTCAAACAGGGCCCTTGGCGCGATCGAGCCGAGGTAGTGGACATAAAACGCGCCGCCAACCCCGGCCACCGCCGCACCGACCATGAAGGCGAACAGCTTGAGCTTGGTGGTGTTGAGGCCGCTGCCTTCCACCGATTCCTCGTTCATGCCGATGGCCGACAGCGCCGTGCCCAGTCGCGTTTTCATCATCGCCCAGAGGCTGACCGCGATGACTGCCATCAGTGACAGCGAGAGATAGTAACCGTTCACCGCCCCCCGCGTCAGCGTCTGCACCCCGGAGATTCCGCGCGTGCCGCCGGTCAGGTCCGGGCGGATGACCTGCACAAGCTGGTACATCAATTCCATGAACGCCAGCGTGACCAGCGCGAAATAGGTGCCCTTGATCCGCAAGGCCGGCAGAAAGAACAGGGTGCCGGCCACCATGGTCACCACAACGGCTATGGGGATCGACAGGCCCACCGGCACGTCGAACCTGTAGCTGAGGATGGCTGTGGTATAGGCACCGATGCCGATCAGAAACGGATGGCCAAAGCTGATATACCCCGTGCGGCCTGACAGCACGTCCCAGCTCATCGCGAAGATGGCCAGATAATTGGCGAAGATGATCGTGCGCAATGTCCCCTTGCCGACGAACTGCGGCAGCACTGCCATGCCGCCCAGAAACAGCGCCCAGAGCAGAAGATGCCGCCATTTGAAGGTCTTCTCTTCCATCCTTAAAGCTCCCCCCGTCCGAAGAGGCCCTTGGGCATCAGGACCAGCACCACGATGATCAGCAGCATCGTAAACACGCCGCGCAGTTCGGCGGCGATCAGCGTGGTGGAGATGATCTCCATGAAACCGATGATATGTGCGACGATCAGCGTGCCGAGGATCGACCCGATGCCGCCGACGATCACCACCGCCACCGCGATGATCAGCGGCGCCACCCACATGGAGGGCGACAGTTGCGTGTAGCTGGCAAAGAACACCCCCGCGATGGCCCCCAAGGCGCCGGAAATGGCCCAGGTGATCATGTTGATCCGATCAGGGTTGATGCCTGAGATTGCAGCGCCTTTGACATCCATCGACACGGCGGAAATCGCGCGGCCCACGTGGGTCTTGCGCACAAACAGGTAAAGCCCGATCAGGATCACCCAGCTGGCAATCGTGGCGGTCAGGATGTTCAGGGTGACGGTCGCGCCGCCAATCCGCCAGACGCCATTGACGATGGGATGCATGATTTTGGCGCTGTCGTTGAACACCAGAACGATCCCGGCCTGTATGACCACCGCAAGGATCAGCGTTGCAATCTCTACCGCGACGGGATCGCTTTTGAGCGGCTTGACGATCAGCCGGTGCTTCAGCAGGCCCGCCACCATGCCGATGGTGATGGCGGCAAGCATGCCGATCAGTTTTGGCATGCCCATCACCTGCACAACATGGAAATAGGCATATCCGCCCAGCATCAGGTATGCCCCATAGGCGAGGTTCAGCACCCGCCCTACGCTGAAGATCATCGTGAAACCGATGGCGATGAGCGCGTAAAGACCGCTCAGCAGCAGTCCCTGGATCAGGATCTGGCTCATCACTTGCTCCTTCAACCCATCCGGGACCGGAACGCGGCAGGCGCTCCGGTCAGTGCGGTGTTACCTGACCCAGGACGGTACCTGAAATTCGCCCGTCGCGTATTTGGGCGGATAGACCACCGCGTTCGAGCCGTCTTCGTACCACTGGATCACCACCATGGACGGCGCGCCGTCATCATAAGGGGCGGTGATGTCGAACTTGATGTTGTGCGGATAGGTCCGGCCCGTGCGCGGCTCAACCTCGCCGGGTTGCCAGAAGCCGTAGCGCAGCCACATCTCGCCGTCTTTTTCCAGCACGATGTCCTGCTTTTCCATCGCCGTGACCCAGGTCGAATTGTTGAATTCGCCTGCTTCCTCGGCGGCTGCGAAGGCCTGTTTGATGCCGTGATAGGCGTTGAAGCCATTGAAATGCGGAAACTTCGGGCGACTGTCGCCGTAAAGTGCCACATATTTGTCTGCGAAGGCCTTTGAGGCAGGATCAAGCGCGAAACCCACGGAAGGCACAGGCGACAGGGTGGAGATGCCACCGCCCGCACCGCCCGTATCTTCCCAGTATTCCTGGCCCAGCGCGGAGACGTTCACGCCGGTCATTGCCAGAGGCACCTGAAGTTTCACGTATTGCGAACTGACGACCTGCGAATTGACTGAACTGATGATATAGATGAAATCCGCGCCGCTTTCGACCGCGCGGTTGAAGATCGGAGAGAAATCGACCGTGGCCACGTCATAGGTGATCGTGTCGATGACTTCGATCCCCGCCTCGGGTGCGAGAAGCTGGCTGACAAGGCCGTTGATCGCCCCGCCGAACGCGGTGTCCTCCTGCAGGATGACGACAGATTTCCAGCCCATCTTTTCTGCCAGAATGTCTTTGCCGAAGTCGATGTAGAGTGTCGCGAGCGCCTCGTCCGAGGCGACATTCATGAAGTAGGGTTTGAAGTTGTCGTAGTCCTCTACCAGCTTGTCGATGATGCCGATGTAGGATGTCCAAGTATCCAGCGTGGGGATCTGGTATTCGACCATACGCGGCAGCCAGCCAAGCGACACATCGTCGATGGATCCCGAGATGATGAAATCGACCTCCGCCGTTTCGGCGAGGTATTCGTAGGCCTTGATCCCTTCGGTGACGTCTTCCCCGGTGTCGGCTTCGACCAGTTCGATCATCTGACCCCCAAGAACGCCGCCCCCTTCGTTCAGTTCATCAATGGCAATTTGGGCGCCGCGCAGCGTGCTGCGCCCCGCATCCGACGCAAGTGCGCCGATGAAACCGACCTTTACATCCGCTGTCGCGGCACCAGCCCCCAGCGTGAGCGCCGCGACCGCACCAGCTTTAGCGGCATATCGCAAATTCCAAGTCATATCTGCCTCCCTGACAGGTTGAATTCTGTATACAGTACACATTCACGGAAACCTGTCAACATATCCGCCACAACCATGACATTAGGTGTGACGTACAACACATTGACTTAAATACATATTTTCTAAACGACGCGAAGCATGGTTGCCGCCCGGAGCCCCCGTCGGCAGTGCATAGATCTTCAATCGTCCGCCGTTTCGCCCGGCGGTTGTATGGCCCTATTTGGCCCGCACCCTGTCGTCCCGTAGATCCTTGAATCGGTAAAGCCAATGCGCAAAAGGCAGGAACCAGGGTTCCTTGCGATACCAAAACCGGGTTTCCAGGGTGGTCTTGGAAAACGCAGTCTCCCCGGCCGGGTCACCCATCATCTGAAGGGCCGCCTTGTGGCCCAGGTAAGGCGCCATCGCGTTGCCTGATCCGGAATACCCCATCGCGTGCCACACACCGTCAAAGGTGCTGATCTGTGGCATGAAGGAAAATGAAAAGCCGGTCTGGCCTGTCCAGCTATGGGTCAGCGACAGCGACCTGGTTTGCGGAAAAATCTCGTGCAGCAGCCCCCGCAGCACTTGCGCGGAGCGGGCAGAGGGTACCTTGTTCATCGCGGCCCGCCCGCCCAGCACAAGGCGTTTGCCATCGGGGGACAGCCGGAAATAGCAGTGCCGGTTGCGGGTTTCGACACACATGCGCCGACCCGGCATCAGTTCGTCCGCCATGCCCGTCGGCAATTCCTCGGTCGCGATGAGAAAGCTGGAGACGGGGATCATGCGGCGTTTGAGTTCAGCAAATTGCGCAGTTGTGTAACCGTTCGTGGCCATCAGCACGGCCCCCGCCCGGATCACGCCCCGTGGGGTCGTGACCGCGAACCCCGATCCGGCGGCAACGACTTCTGTCGCGGCGGTTTCCCCGAACACCTGCGCCCCTGCCCGCACCGCCGCCTTCAGCATCCCGTTGAGGTACTTGCCCGGATGCACACCACCATGATCATGCAAGAGCATGCCGCCGCTATAGAGGGTAGAGCCGATTTCCGTCTTCTGCTTTTCAGGCGGCACCATGTCGATGTTGACCGGCAGCAACTTGCGCAGATTGTCCAGACCGCGCGCGGTTTCGTCGTATTCCGCCTTGTTCCACTGCCCCCGAAACCGCCCGTACTGCTGGTAGTCGCAATCGATCCCCTCCTCCTTGATGCGTGCGGCGGCGAAGGCGAGTGAATCGATATGGGATTCCCTGAGCAGCTGGTGTGCGGTGTCTGACCCGTACTTTTCCGTCATTTCGTCAAGAGATAGCCGATACCCGCCGCCGATCATGCCGCCGTTGCGGGTGCTTGCCCCATATCCCGGGCGTTGTGCGTCCAGCAGCACAACGGATTTTCCGTCCTTTGCGAAGGTAAGCGCAGCCGAACAGCCCGTCAGACCTGCCCCCACGACCACAACGTCACAGTCGGTCGGCAGGTCCGCAGGTTGATCTTCGAACGCGGCAAAATCTTCCCACCAGTAGGGATCGGACTTCAGCATGTGTTTCCTTTCCGCTCCATCGTGTTTCCGGCACACAGACAGTTGCGTCAGCCTTCGCCACGCAGTTCCACACGCCTGATCTTGCCCGACACCGTCTTGGGCAGGGTGTCGACGTATTTGATCAAACGCGGATATTTGTAGGGGGCAGTTGCGCTCTTGACGAAATCCTGGATGTCCTTGGTCAGGGTGTCGGAGGGCTGGAACCCGTCGGCCAGCACGACGTAGGCCTTGACCACATCACCGCGTGTTTCATCCGGGCTGGCCACCACAGCGGATTCCATGACCGCATCATGTTCCAGCAAGGCGCTTTCGACCTCAAAAGGTCCGATCCTGTACCCGGCGGAGATGATCACGTCATCCGCGCGGCTGACGAACCAGAAATAGCCGTCCTCATCCTTGTAGGCGCGATCACCGGTCAGGTAGTAGTCGCCGCGAAACGTCTCTGCCGTTTTGGCTGGGTCGTTCTTGTAGCCTTGGAACAGGCCGCGCGGTGGCTGCGGTTTGACCTTTACCGCGATGTCGCCCTCGGTGTTTGGCGGCACGGGCTGTGCGTTGTCATCGATCACGTCAAGGTCGATGCCCGGCGCGGGTTTGCCCATCGACCCCGCACGGGTCGGCATGTCCAGCATGTTGGCGCACAGGATGGTGGTTTCCGTCTGGCCATAGCCATCGCGCGGGGTCAGCCCCGTGGCCGCCTTCCAGACGGCGATTACTTGCGGGTTCAGCGGTTCTCCTGCGGCGACGCAGTGGCGCAGATGGGGAAAGGCATATTGGCTCAGATCCTGTTGCACGAAGATGCGATAGATCGTCGGCGCGCTGCACATGGTGGTGATCGGGAAGGCGTCAAACATCTGCAGGGTTCGCGCAGGATCAAACCCGTTTGTATGGTGCACAAAAAGCGCCGCCCCCTGCAACCACGGGCCGTAATAGCTTGACCATGCGGCCTTGGCCCAGCCTGTATCGGAGATGTTCCAGTGCAGATCATCCGGCCCCAGGTCGAGCCAGTATTTGCCCGTCGTCACATGCCCAAACCCATAGCCGTGGCCATGCACGGCCATCTTGGGGTTTCCGGTCGTGCCAGAGGTGAAATAGCACAACGCGATATCGTCGGCTGCGGTGCTGACGTCGGCAAACCCGTCTGACGCATCGGCAACCGCGCGTTCGTAATCGACCCATCCTGTTCGACTGCCGTCAATCAGCACCTTGACGAAACCCGCAGGCAGATCGTCCGCAATCGCGTCCACCTTGTCGGCGTTGGCGTCATCGGTGACGATGCACGTGGCCCCTGCGGCCTGCACACGGTACGCGATATCCTTGGTCGAAAGCTGCGTGGTGCCAGGAGAGGCGACCGCCCCCATGCGTTGTGTTGCAGTCAGGACTTCCCACCACGCGATCTGGCGCGACAGGATGATCAGGACCGTGTCGCCGCGTTTCACTCCATGGACGGACAGCACGTTCGCCACCCGACGGGAGGCATTGCTGATTTCGGCAAAGGTCCGGTTGATCACCGTGCCGCTGTCATCGGTCCACACAAGTGCCACCTTGTCCGGTGCATCCCTGGCCCAGACGTCGATGACATCGGTCGCAAAGTTGCAATGGGTGGGGCGTTCCCATTCAAAGGCGGCGCGGACCTGTTCATACGTGCCCATCTATTTGGCCACGTTCATGACCTGGATCTGGGTGTATTCCTCCAGACCCTCGTCGGATTGTTCCACCCCCAGACCGGAGGCCTTGAACCCCGCCATCGGAATATGCGGCCCGATGTTGATATGCTGGTTCACCCAGACAGAACCACTTTGGATGGTCGAGGCGATCCGCGTCGCCTTGGCGGTATTCTTGGACCAGACCGAGCCCCCCAGCCCGTAGTCCGACGCGTTGGCCTGTTTTGCGACTTTCTTGATATCGGAGAACTTGATCACCGGCAGCACCGGGCCGAATTGTTCCTTGTCCACGATATCATCGCCGTCCTTGACGTTCTTGACGATGACGGGTTTGACGAAATAGCCCTTCTTGCCCTTCACGACGCCGCCGCTCAAAACCTCGCCATCCTTCTTGGCGCTCTTGATCAGGGCCTTGACCTTTTTGAACTGCGCTTCGTTCTGCAGGGGGCCCATGGTTGCGCCCTGTTTGAGGCCATCGTCAACGATGGTGTCCTTTGCCAGCTTGGCCAGCTCATCGCAGAATTCATCATAGATGTCCTTGTGGGCGTAGACCCTCTTGACCGCCAGACAGACCTGCCCCGCGTTCAGGAATGCCCCACCAAAGATCTTTTCGGCGGTTTCCTTCACATTCACATCCGGCAGCACGATGGCGGGATCGTTGCCGCCCAGTTCCAGCGTGACACGTTTGATCGTACCGGCGGAGGATTCCATAATCTTCTTGCCGGTCTCGGATGAACCGGTGAAGCTGACCTTGGCCACATCGGGGTGATTGGTCAGCACCGGACCCAGATCGTTTTCGTCGGTGACCGCATTGATGACCCCGGCGGGCACGAATTCGTTGCACATTTCCAAGATCTTCAGGATGGTCAGCGGTGTTGTCGGCGCGGGCTTGATGACGATCGTGTTCCCTGCAATCAGCGCGGGGCCAATCTTCCAGAACGGCACCAGAACCGGAAAATTCCACGGGCAGATTCCTGCCACGACGCCCAATGGCACGCGCCGCACCTCGATCTTGAACTCATCGTCGTTCTGAATGGTGCGGCCCTTGGGTTGCAGCGTTGCATAGTGGCGCAGGTAGCCTTCCGCCCACGCCATTTCGCCCATCGCTTCGGGCAATGGTTTGCCTTGCTCCTTGGTCATCAGCCGGGCCAGCATTTCGGCATTGTCAGCTACAACGTCGGCCATCTTGCTGACGATCGCCTGACGTTTTTTCAGCGGCATCGCCGCCCAAGCGGGGAACGCCTTCTTGGCGGCTGCCACCGCCTTGTTGATGTCCTTTTTCGTGCCTTTCGGCACCTTGGCGAACTTCTTGGCATCAGCCGGGTTAATGACCTTGATGGTCTTTCCCTTGGCATCCTTGCCGACGAGCTTGCCGTCGATCAGCATTTTCTGAAACATTTTCGGGCTCCCTTATTGTCCTGGTTGCGGCTGCGCGGAAGGTTTTGCGCGCCTGTGCTGTTTTGCATCTGTCTTGAAGGCTTCGATCATCTGATTGCGCATCTCGAATTTCTGGATCTTGCCGGTCACAGTCATCGGGTATGCGTCCACGAAACGGATATGGCTGGGGATCTTGAAATGGGTGATCTGATCCTTGCAGAATGCCTTGATGGCATCCGCGTCAGCCTGCGCCCCCTCTTTGAGCTGGATCCACGCGCAGACGGCTTCGCCATATTTGTCATCAGGAATGCCGAAGACCTGCACATCCCGCACGGCCGGATGGGTATAAAGAAACTCTTCGACCTCGCGCGGGTAGATGTTTTCGCCGCCCCGGATGACCATGTCCTTGAGCCTGCCGGTGATATCGACGTAGCCCTGATCATCCATCACGGCCAGATCACCGGTGTGCATCCATCCTGCGCGGTCGATGGCTTCGGCCGTCTTCTCCGCGTCGCCCCAATACCCGCTCATCACCGAATAGCCACGGGTCAGGAATTCGCCCTGCTGTCCGCGCGGCAGCACCCGCCCCTGATCGTCGATGATTTTGACCTCCACGAAAGGGTGTATCTGCCCCACGGTCGAGACGCGCTTTTCCACCGGGTCGTCGGTGTTGGATTGCATGCTGACCGGGCTGGTTTCGGTCATCCCATAGCAGATGGTCACGTCTGACATGTGCATTTCGGCGATGACGCGTTTCATCACATCCGCCGGGCAGCTTGACCCGGCCATCACCCCGGTGCGCAACGCGGAAAGATCGTGATCGGCAAACCCCGGATCTTCGAGCATCGCAATGAACATCGTCGGCACGCCGTAAAGTGCCGTGCATTTCTCGCGCGCAGCGACGGCCAATGTGATGGCAGGATCGAAAGCCTCACCCGGGAAAACCATGCACGATCCGTGGGTTATGCAGCCCAGAACCCCCATCACCATGCCAAAGCAGTGATAAAGCGGCACCGGGATGCACAGGCGGTCTTTGGAGGTGAAATGCTGCCGCTCGGTCACGAAGTAGCCGTTGTTCAGGCTGTTGTGGTGGGTCAGCGTCGCGCCTTTGGGCCTGCCTGTGGTGCCGGATGTGAATTGGATGTTGATCGGATCGTCCGGTTGCAATACCGCTTGCAGTTCGCTCAAACGCCGCCGGTCCGCCGCTGTTGCCAGCCCGGTAAGATCGTCGAACCTGATACAGCCGGCGTGCGCTTTCTCAGAAATGGTCACCAGCGTCTTCAACGCCGGCAGGGCGGCGCTGGAGACCTGACCGGGCGGCGCGCTTGCCAGTTCGGGCACCAGTGTGCGCACCATCCCGATATAATCACTGGTCTTGAAACGCTCTGCCAGGATAAGCGCCTTGCAGCCAACCGCACTCAGCGCATATTCCAGTTCGTTCAGTCGGTAGGCGGGGTTGATGTTGACCTGGATCAGACCCGCGCGTGCGGTTGCCAACTGCGCCAGCACCCATTCCGCATTGTTGGGGGACCAGACACCGACCCGGTCACCGGGCGCCAGCCCCGTCGCCAGCAGCCCTGCCGCGATATCGTCCGCGCGCGCAAGCAATTCGGCATAGGTCCAGCGGATGCCCTGATGGCTGACGACAAGCGCTTCGCGCTGCCCCCACCTTTGGGCCGCTTCCTCGATCGCCTTGCCGATCGTCTTGAACAACAGCGGCTTGTCGCTGGTGCCGCAAACGTAGCTTAACTCGGCCATGTGCTCTCACTTCGTGTCAGCAGGGCGCGGTCGCCGGTCCGGCCCCTTTCGTTCAGCATGTCTCCGTCTCGGACCCCGCCCCTCCCTCTTGCAGTCGCGCTGCAAAGGTCAAAAATTGCGCACGTAACGGTCCATTTCGACCGGGGTGACCTGATTGGCCAGGAACTCCAGCTCGCGTTCGGCCTGCTGGATCAGGATCGTGCGGCGGTCTTCGCCCAGCACCTGTTTCATCAGGTCGGAATGACGCGCCCGTTCGATGGCTTCGGGCAGATCACCCGGCAATGGCATGGCGTCTTCCAATTCATAGGCGTTTCCAAGGCAGGGCGCGGAGGGTTCGAGACCCTGTTCGATGCCGTCAAGACCGGCCGCGATGTCGCAGGCCAGAAGGTAATAGGGATTACAATCAGCCGACGCGTCGCGCTTTTCCACCCGCACGGCGCTGTCGGACCCTTCGATCACCCGCAGCCCGACGGTGCGGTTGTCATAGCCCCAGGAGGCGTTTGTCGGGCAGAAAGAATAGGGCTGCCGCCGCCGGAACGCATTGGGTGTGGTGGACCCGGTCAGGGCGATATCGGCCATGTTATTCTGCAACCCCGCGAGGAAGGATTTGCCGGTGGCATTCAGCTTGCCTTTGGTGGCAAAGGCGTTCTTGCCCCCCTTCCAGAGGGAATAATGCACGTGAAACCCGTTGCCGGATTGATCGATGAAGGGCTTTGCCATGAAGGTTGCCAGGTAGCCGTGCACATGGGCTAGTTTCTTGACCAGCGCGCGGAACATGACGACCTGATCGGCGGATCTGAGCGCTTCGTCATAGCGGATGTTCACTTCAACCTGACCCGGAGCGTATTCGGGGTTCGATTGTTCGATGGGGATGCCCAGCTCGTTGATCTGCTGGCGGATGGGGCCCAGGACATGCTCCATCTCCGCCGCCCGCGCCATACTGTAGACCTGTATCCCCTGATCCTTGGGTTGCAGGGTTTCGGGGTCGAGCAGGTAGAATTCCAGCTCCGTCCCGGTCTTGACCTCATAGCCCATGGCCGCGGCCCGTTCGACCTGTGCAACCAGTGCGCCGCGCGGGTCAATCGGGACGGGTTTGTGGTCCATGCCCTCCGCCCGCGCCATGCAGAACGCCACGCCGTCTTCCCAGGGGGATGCCACGGGTTTGGACAGGGGAAACATGTGCATGTCCGGATAACCGTTGTCGAAATTGACATAAGGCGTATCCCAGACGTCCGATGTCATATCGATCGCCAGCAAGGCCATGGACAGGGCGTTGCCCCCCTTGCATACCGTTTCCCAATTTGAGGCGGGAATGCGTTTGCCGCGCATGATGCCGTTCAGATCACCCATGCCGAGGGCAACGGTATGGGTTCCGGACGGTAGGCTGAAATCGTTCTGTTTCATCTTTTTCCCTGTCGTTGCTAGCGGGATGAAAAGGGGCTGTCCCGAGATACGTCTCCCAAAAATGGGAGACGTCCTTTTCAGGCCTTGCGGGCCGTTTCCCAGTCAAAGGGTCGGTCAATGCCGGCCATCTTGACGCCGGTGAACGCGGAAGCCTCGAAAGAGAGCGCCCGCAGGTCTTCTGTTTCAAGGTTGTGCACCGATGATTTGCCGCATGCCTTGGCCAGCGCGGTCACTTCCATCGTCATTGCCGTCAGGAACCGCGCCACCCGTTCGGCGCCCGAGGCGACATCCATACGCTTTTCCAGATCCGGTTCCTGCGTTGCGATCCCCACCGGACAAAGGCCCGTGTGGCAGTGATGGCAAGCCCCCGGGCTGGTCCCGAGCTTCTGATAATCCTCCAGATACTGCGGCGCATTGCATCCCAAAGCAACCATTGCTGCATTTCCGATCATCACGGCGTCCGCCCCCAAGGCAAGCGCCTTGGCGACGTCCGTGCCGGTCCGAATGCCCCCGGCCGCGACAAGGGAAACCTTGCCGGACAGGCCTGCCTCCTCCAACGCTTCCCTTGCTGCAGGGATGGCTGACATACAGGGAATGCCGGTGTGATTCAGCAGCAGTTCAGGGGAGGCCCCGGTCCCGCCTTCGGCACCGTCGACCACGACCACGTCTGCCCCGGCCTTTGCGGCGACTGCCACGTCAAAGCGCGGGCGGGTCGCACCCATCTTGATGAAGATGGGGACCTGATAATTGGTGGCGATCCGCAATTCTTCGATCTTGACGGCAAGATCATCGGCCCCCAGCCAGTCCGGGTGCCGGATGGTGGAGCGCTGATCGACGCCTTCGGGCAGCGTACGCATTTGCGAAATGCGGGGAGAGACCTTCATGCCCAGCAGCAACCCGCCCGTACCGGGCTTGGCCCCCTGCCCCACGACCAGTTCCAGACCATCCGCCCGGCGCAGGTGATCCAGGTCGAGACCGTAGCGCGCAGGCGACATCTGATAGACCAGTGTCCTTGACGCGCTGCGTTCTTCCTCCAGCATGCCGCCTTCGCCGGTGCAGGTCATCGTGCCGACCTTGGATGCCCCGTGGCCCAGTGATGCCTTTGCATTTGCAGACAGGGCGCCAAAGGACATCGACGCGATGTAGATCGGGATATCCAGTTCGATCGGTTTTTCCACCAACCCCCGACCCCCACCCAGAACCGTCTTGGTCTCGCATTTCTCGCGATAACCTTCGAGCGGCAGGCGCGTCATCGTCGCGGGCACGAAGGTCAGATCATCAAACGTCGGCAGGCGGTCGTTGAACGTGTTCCAGCCGCGCACCTGGTAGCGCCCCAGACGGGCCAGGGCGTGCACTTCGGAAATCGCCTCGGGTGTCCAGCGTGCCGATCCGCCCTTGTCATAGGACGCAGGCACCCCCGCCGGACGCCCCGCAATGGCTTGTTCCCCAAAGGCGATCTGATCTTCGGTCGCTTCCTCGAACGGGTATTCGTAGGGTGGTTTTATATCATCAGCCATGCTTTTGCGTCCCTGCTTTCAAAATACCAAAGGCGCTGCCCGGCAATGATGCGGCGCCAGTCGCGCGATGTGTCCTTGAGGCCAAGCGGGTCCAGAATGGCGTCCACCTCGGCGACCTGTTCCGCCGTCGGCTCCGTCACGACGGCATCGACGCCCAGGTCCTCGATATCGCCGGTGACCCAGACCTCCCCTTCCCAGAGCGCATCCGCACAGCTGGATCCAGCCCCGCCCAGTGCGATGATCTTGCCGCCGTGGGCCATGAAACCGGATTGGTAGCCGATCTTGCCTTCAACGATGATGTTGCCGCCCTTCATCGCCACGCCGGCGCGCGGGCCGCTGTCACCCTTGACGTGGATCGTCCCGCCCAGCATCGCCGCCCCTACCGACATGCCGGCATAGCCGCCGATGGTGATATGGCCTTCGCTCATCGCCTCGCCGCAGCCCCAGCCGGCATTGCGTTCAATCTCGACCTGCGCTCCGGTGTTCAGACCACAGCAGTAATACCCGACCGATCCTTCGAAACGGACCTTGCAACCGGGTGGCAGACCGACACCAAGGTTGTGGCGCGACAGCGTGTTGGTCACGACAATGGATTTTCCGGCTTCGGCGGCGGCAAGGATTTCCTGATGCACCTCTTTGATCGGGCGCTTGCCGACATCTATGACAACATCGCTCATGCCGCTGCCCTCCGGTTGCCGACGCCCCAGATGCCCTTCTGGCAAGGGCCGTCATAGTTGATGATGGAAACGTCGTCGTCCTCGAACACCCGCCGTACGGCCTGTTCCTCGGTTGCGGCGGCAATCTCGCCGTTCTCGTTGACGACAACGAGCGGTTTCATTGCGAAGCGGTCCTTGGCAAAGCCGATCTTGTCGGGGCGGCTGATCATGAAGGTGAACACGCCGTCGATTTCATCGATGGACCGGCTCAGGGCCTGCTCCATGCTGAGCCCGCCTTTCATCTGGTCCGATACCCAGACCGCGATCAATTCGCTGTCGTTGTAGGTCAGAAACCGATAACCCTTGTGTTCCAGACGGTTGCGCCAGGTGTAGTAGTCAGTGATCTGGCCGTTATGGACAATCGCCACGTCCGGGAACGGGCGCGCCCAGAACGGGTGGCTGGCATTGGGGCGCACATCGCTTTCGGTGGCCAGCCGCGCGTGGCCCAGACCGTGCGTGCCGATCATATCCCGCACGCCGTGCTTGTCCGCCACATCATAGGAACCTCCCGTGTCCTTGATGATCTCGAGGGACCGGCCGACCGACTGAACCTCCAGCCGTTCGCATATCTCGTCCGCGGCCTTGGTCCATCGCGCGACATCCACGGGATCGGTAATTGTCATTCGCACGGAATAGTGCCGCGTGCGGGTGTCATCCCAGGTCGGATCATCAACAAAATCGCTGCCGTGTTCCTTCAGGATGGCGTGGAAATCCTCGAGGTCCTCTGACAGGCATTCGCGCTCAAACCCCATGGCGCGCACGACATATCCGCTGTCGCGGGGGATGCCGTAAATCGCAAATCCGGTGGAATCGGCGCCCCGGTGTTCCTGAGCGTGCATCAGCTCTACCAGATCGTACCCAACCTTGCCGGGTGCGTTCAGAATTCTACCAGCGATACCGCACATATTGTCCCCTCAGTCAGAATATCGTATACTGTATACAGTATTCCTGAACTTACAAGACAATTTGCATTGTCGCTGGCCAAGCCATCTGTTCGGCATACTTTGTATACGGTAGACAAAGTCCAAAGGAGACGCATATGCCGTTCAAATCGCTGTCACAGCCGCGCGTGCGTCTTGCCGATCAGGTTTATGATCAGATCATGCAGGCCATCCGCACGGGCGCCATTTCCGTCAACGACCGCATCGTGCAGGAAAAGCTGGCCGAGGAGTTCGAGATCAGCCGGACGCCGGTGCGGGAGGCTTTGTTTCGGATGGAGCAGGAAGGCATCCTGATGGTCGCCGGGCGCGGTGGTTTCCAGATCAGAAAGCTGGGCGAAGGGGAAATCGCCGAGCTTTACGGCTCACGCGCGGCGATCGAGGGGTATGCCGCCCGTATCCTGGCCGATCGCAATGACCCCCAGATCTGCGCGGACCTGCGCGAGTTGATCACCAGAACCGAAGACATCAGCGAGCCTTCGGTGCATGCCTATTTCAAGGCAAACATGAACGTCCACCGGTCCTTTGTCGAAGCAACGAAGAACCGCTTCCTGCTGGAATTCTTCGACAACATCTGGAACCGGGGATCTTCTTTCACGCTTTTTGCCTCCATCAAGAACGTGGACCTTTCCGAATCCCTTGGCGGTCACCTTGCCCTTGTGGACGCGATCGAAACCGGGGACGGATCGACCGCCGCGGAGAAGATGATCGCCCATATTCAGGACGGCAAGGAAATGCAGCTCAAGGGGATGGATCTGGATTGACGCGGACGGGCACGCACCGCGCGTCAGATATTTGACCAAAGGGTTCTGGGCGCCCCGCCCCTTCAACGCTTGGCGTTGAAGACAAAAAGCCCTTCGCCGTCGATCTGGTAGCCGTTGATCAAAGCCTCCGCTTTGGATCCGGTCAGCCAGTCTTCCAGTGCAAGCGCAGCCACAGCGTTGACATGCGCGTGCCTGTCCTTCGAGATCGGCAGATAGGCGTATTGATTGAAAAGCGCCGGGTCCCCTGCAAACAGCAGCGCCAACGTCCCCTTGTTGCCGAAGTTCAGCCAGCTTGCGCGGTCCGCCAGAATATAAGCGTCAAGCCCGGCAGCGGTGTTAAGGCTGGCCCCCATCCCGGCCCCGACCGCCTTGTACCAATCCCCGAAATCCACAGGTACAAGGCCTGCAGCCTGCCACAGGGCGCTTTCTTTCTTGTGGGTGCCGCTGTCATCGCCGCGGCTGACAAAGGCCGCTTGTGTGGCGGCGATGCGTTGCAGCGCCTGCGTGGCGTCAGTGGCGGTGTCGATCTTGGCGGGATCGGCCTGCGGACCGATGAACACAAAGTCATTATACATGATCTCACGCCGGTATGGGGCGTTGCCCGCGGCCACGAAAGCCTCTTCCGCCGCGCGGGAATGCACGAGGATCGCATCGACATCACCCGCTTCGCCCAGCCGCAGGGCCTGTCCGGTGCCGACAACCAGCAACTGCACCTCAAGCCCGGTGTCCGCAAGAATGGCAGGCAGAAGAACGTCGGACAGGCCGGAATTATGAAAACTGGTCGTCACGGCCATCTTCATCGTCTCTGCGGTTGCGATGCTGCCCATCAGGCAGGCCAGAAAAGTGAGGATGCGTATCATTCGACAATGTCTCCCTTGAAAAACGCCTGGGTTTCGGGGGCGCGGGGTGCGGCGAATATTTCAGGTGCGGCGCCGCTTTCATGTATCCGGCCTTTCAAAAGAAAGACAACATCCTTCGCCAATCGCCGCGCCTGCCCCAGGTTGTGGGTGGTCATGACAATGCGTGTACCCGCGGCATTGGCATGGTGGAGCACCTCTTCAATCTCACGGGTCGAACGTCCATCGAGATTGGCACAAGGCTCGTCCAGGAAAAGCACCTTGGGTGTTCGGATCAGTGCGCGGCCGATGGCCAGTTTCTGTTTCTCCCCTCCCGACAGACGGGGCGCGGGTTGATCCAGCAGCACCGCCAACCCCACGCGCCCGGCCCAGTCTTCCACCCGCGCGGCGATCTCGGCCTTGGGCGTCCCAAGCAGTTGCAACGGATAGGCAAGGTTCTGGCGTACGGTACGGCGCAACATGATCGGACGCTGAAACACATAGGCCTGCGCCTGCCGCGCCTCGGCATCGGGAACGGACCATTGCAGCGTCCCGTTGGAGATACGCTCAACCCCGTGCAGGACCTTGAGCAGCGTTGTCTTGCCGGCACCATTGGGGCCAAGCACAATGGTGATGCCAGACCCGTCCAGATCAAGATCAATGGGGCCAAGCAATGTCGCATTGCGGCGATGAACCGCGACGCCCTTGAGGCTGACGGAAAGTGCGTCTTCTACCATCTGCCCTCCCGCTCTGTCCGGGACAGGGTGTGAATCGCAAAGTTGACAATAAGGGCCATCGCAATCAGCACGAACCCCAACCCTAGCGCGAGGGCAAAATCCCCCTTGCCGGTTTCCAGCGCGATAGCGGTGGTCAGAACCCGTGTCGCGTGATCAATGTTGCCTCCCACGATCATGATCGCGCCGACCTCGCCGATCGCCCGCCCGAAGCCTGCCAGTGCCCCGGTCAGCAAGGCGCGCCGCCCGTCCCAGATCAGGGTCGTGATGCGCTGGCGGCCGTTGGTGTTGAGGGAGATCAGCAGGTCATGGTATTCCGCCCAAAGCTCGCGCATGGCCTGATGGGTGATGGAGGCAATCAGCGGCGTGATGATAATGACCTGCGCGATGATCATCGCGGTGGGTGTGAACAACAGCCCCATTACCCCAAACGGGCCGGACCGCGACAACAGCAGATAGACGATAAGTCCCACCACGACCGGCGGCAGTCCCATCAGTGCGTTCAGCGTGGCAATGGTGGCGCGGCGAAACCGGAACCGGCGGATGGCCAGCCATGTGCCGAACGGCAACGCAATCGCTGAAGCAATCACAAGCGCAGACAGGCTGACCTGCAGGGACCGCAGTGTAATTTCGACAAGATCGGCATCCAGCGTGACGATCAGCCGGAACGCTGCCAGGATGCCGGCCCAGATGTCGTTCATTGCAAAGCGGTCCTGTCCGGAATGATCCGTTAGTTATCAAGGCGCACGGCAGAACCCGATGCACGATCCTGACTGGAAAATCCGATCTGGTTGAGGATCACGTTCGATGCGACCGCAATGACGACGATGGCCACAAAGGCCGTCAGCATGGCTCTCATGTCAGTCCTCTTTCTGCACCGTCTGGGTGCGCAGGTAGTCGATCAGATCATCCCGGTCGGTCTGTTTGACAATGCGCTGCATCGGCATCTTTGTCCCCGGAATGAAGTGATCGGGTCCGAGGTCGAACAAAGCATTGATCGTCTCTGCTGACCAGACAATTTCGGACCCGTCAAGAGTGTCGGAATACGCGTAGTCGGGCACCGTCCCCGCCTTGCGGCCAAATACGCCGTAGAGGCTCGGCCCTGCTTTGCGCGCGCTGCCTTCGGTGAGCGTATGGCAGATGGAGCATTTGCGCTTGAACTGCCGCTCCCCGTTGGGCAGCGTCTTGGGATCCTGCAGGAAACTGCGCGTACCACCGGCCATCGGGGTTTGTTCGGTCATCGTCTCGACCGGCCAGGAATAAACGATATCCTCTATCCCGCCTGCGTGGATGTTTCGACCATCAGGCGAAAACGCAAGCGCCCAGACCGGGCCTTGCCGCGCGGCGCGGAAATCATGGGTGATGCGCAGATTGTCGGTATCGATGATCATGATGTAGCCCTGTCCGTCGGCCACGGCGAGTTGCTGTCCAGCCGGATCCAGAGCCATGGCAAGGATGGGCCGACGGCCTTGGGTGAAATCGGCAATCTGCTCTCCGGTCTCAAGATCAATCATCCGGGTGCCACCGTCGCTGGCCCCATAGGCAAGCCAGCCCCCCTGATCGTTCACGATCAGCGTGTTGATCCCGAAGCCGTGTTTGACGATCACGTTGCTGACCATCTGCGGTCCGTCATAGCGCCAAGATCGTATCGTGCCGTCCACCGAAGCCGAATAAAGGGTCTTGCCGTCCTGCGTGAAAGCAACCGCGTTCACCCCCGACTTGTGACCCGAAAGCTTCTTGCCAATGACCTGCCACTCCTCAATCGGCCCTTCCCGTCCGGTTATCAGCATCAGCCAGATCGTCGCGTCCCAGGACGCCGTCGCGATTGTCTGACCATCAGGGGCAAAGGCGACATCGGTGATCTTGGCAGAATGCTCTGCCATCAGGCGCCCTGCGCGCGCACGCCGCGACCACAGCCAAAGCTTGAAATCATCCCCCCCTGACGCCAGCACATCTTCGGACCAGAAGGCAACCGTGTTCACCGCCGCCCTGTGCCCCTCGAACCAAGCGGGCTGTCTTGCGGACCAGACCCCCACCGAATTGTCGAAACTGGCCGTTGCGATCTGTCCGGAGGGGGACACCGCGATATCCATGATCGGCCCGCCATGGCCCTTGAGCGTATAGAAGTCCTGTGCAGCCACCGGGGCTGCCAAGAGCATCGCTATGACAAACGCACGCAGCATCTATTCAGCGGGTGTACCACTTTCGGGGGCGGCATTCTCGCGCGCCTTCACCTCTTCCACCCAAAGCGAATGGTGTTCGCGCGCCCATTGCTCTTCCACCTGCCCGGAGCCCATGGCGTCATACGCGCCCTCCATCCCGACGGACCCGATGTAGATATGCGCCAGGATAATCGCCATCAGGACAAAGCTGACGATGGCATGCCAAAGCTGCGCGTATTGCATTTCTTCATGCGGGGCGAGGGTTGTGCGCAACTCGCCCAGGCCCACAGCCTCCGATATGCCGAAGCTGTTCAGCTTGGCGAAGGTGGCGGCGAACATGTTGATCTCGAACGGGAAGAGCAGCGCCAGACCAGTCACGGAAATGGAGGTACCCAGCAGGATCACCGACCAGAAGATCAGCTTCTGACCGGCGTTGAACTTCTTGGCGGGCGGGTGCCCCTTGATGAAGATGCCACCGCCCTTAAGCAGCCAGTTGATGTCCGTCCGGTCCGGCAGGTTGTGGACGACCCACATCACGAAGATCATCACCAGCGCGACCATGAAGGCCCAGGAGACGTTGTTGTGTACCCATTTCGACGCCTCCGCGACGGTCGCGAAAGCCTCGTGCCCGAAGGCAGGGATCAGCACCTTGCGCCCGAACAGGGAAACCAGCCCGGTGATGCCCAGCAAGATGAAGGACCCCGCCAGCAACCAGTGGCCAAAGCGTTCGACCGCCTTGAAGCGTTCGATGCGGCGTCCGGTCTTTTCACCGTCGATCCGGATGCGCCCGCGCAGCAGATAGAACAAGGCCAGCAACACCAGCGTGCCGCCCAGCAGATAACTGCCGTACTTGGCCAATGGCCCCTCCCGGAAGGTCAGCCACCACATGCCGCCATCCTGAATAAGGGTCGTGGCCGCAGGCCCGGTGCTGGTCGATGTTATGTTCGCCTCTCCAAACCGCAGGGCGCGCCAAAGCTCGGGATCGGACGCCCCGCCAAGGGTACCCAGCTGATTGGCCAAGCCTGCAGCACTGTCAGGGTCGCCCGTTGCGTTGCGCCGGAAGCTGTTGTCCACTTCCTCGCCCCGCTGACGGGCCATGATATCTTCGAGGGTCTGCGCCCCGCCCGTGGCGGAACGGTCCGGCGCAGGTGCTGCGGCGTCCTGCGCATATGCCGTGGTGACGAAAGACAAGGTCAGCAACAGTGCCATCAGCGTGCGAAACATCGAAATTCCTCTTGTTTCATGTCAGCGGAAAAGGGCGACCCGTTGCGGGGTCGCCCTGATCTGTATTTTGATCCAGTCAGGGCCGGTCAGCCGTCGCGTTGGCCGTATGCCGATCCCCAGCCCCATGCACCGGAACCAAAGCCGCGCGCCACCACACGTTCGCGGTAGATGCCGGAGACAACATCCCCGTCGCCCGCCAGCAGCGCCTTGGTGGCGCACATTTCCGCACAGATCGGCAGTTTGCCTTCTGCGATACGGTTGCGCCCGTACTTGGCGAACTCTGCGGTGGAGTGGGTTTCTTCGGGACCACCGGCGCAGAAGGTACATTTGTCCATCTTGCCGCGCGATCCGAAATTGCCCGCCTGCGGGAACTGCGGCGCGCCGAAGGGACACGCATAAAAGCAGTAACCACACCCGATGCAGAGGTCCTTGGAGTGCAGCACCACCCCTTCTTCGTTCTGGTAGAAGCAATCTACCGGACAGACCGCCATGCAGGGCGCATCCGAGCAGTGCATGCACGCCACGGAAATCGACCGCTCCCCCGGAGAGCCGTCGTTGATCGTGACCACCTTGCGGCGGTTGATGCCCCAAGGCACTTCATGCTCGTTCTTGCAGGCAGTGACGCAGGCGTTGCATTCGATGCAGCGTTCGGCGTCGACGAGAAACTTTGCTCTTGCCATTGTTCAGTCCTCCTTACGCTGTCCAGATTTTGCAGAGAGTGGCCTTGGTCTCCTGCATCTGGGTTACGGAATCATAGCCATAGGTCTGTGCGGTGTTGGTACTTTCACCCAACACATAGGGGTCCGCGCCATCGGGGTACTTGTCCCTCAGGTCCACGCCCTCCAGGTGGCCGCCGAAATGGAACGGCATGAAGGCCACACCTTCGCCGACCCGTTCAGTAACCATGGCCATGACCTTGACCTTGGCACCTTCCGGACCTTCGACCCAAACCTGTGCACCGTCACGGATGCCCAGGTTGTTGGCGTCGCGGGTGTTGATCTCGACGAACATGTCCTGCTGCAATTCCGCAAGCCATGGATTCGACCGGGTTTCATCACCGCCACCCTCGTATTCGACCAGACGCCCGGACGTGAGGATCATCGGGTAATCCTTTGAAAAGTCCTGCTTCTGGATCGAAGCATACATGGTCGGAAGACGATAGAACTTCCGATCCTCGTATGTCGGGTAATCGGCGACAAGATCGCGACGGTTGGTATAAAGCGGCTCCCGGTGGACCGGTATTGGATCGGGGAAAGTCCACACAACCGCGCGGGCCTTCGCGTTGCCGAAGGGCGCACATTCATGCGCAATCGCCACCCGCTGGATACCGCCTGACAGGTCGGTTTTCCAATTCACCTTGGCGACCATGTCGTCGTAATCCGACGGGAACGGTGACATGGACTGCTCACCCACTTCATGCGTGTAGTCCTTGAAGCCGTCCACACCTGCTGCTTTCGCAATGAACGCGCGCTCCTTCTCAGTCAACTCCGTATGCCAGCCGAGGTCCTTGAGCATCTGGTAGGTGAATTCGGGGTATCCATCCTGAATATCCGAATCCAGACTTGCCACACCTTCGGCCAACAAGTTGTCACCATCCCGTTCCACACCAAAGCGGGCGCGGAAGGTCAGCCCGCCCTCGGAAACACGTTTGGACATGTCATAGAGGTTGGGCGTACCGGGGTGGTTCATCTCGGCAGTGCCCCAGCTTGGCCATGGCAGGCCATAATAGTCGCCGTCCGCCGGACCGCCATTGGCGCGCAATGTCGTCCGGTCGAAGGTATGCTGGTTGGCCATATGCTTTTTGATCCGGTCCGGGTCCTGTCCGGTATAGCCGATGGTCCACATGCCGCGGTTGAACTCCCGCGTGATGCTTTCCACGACGGGGGTCTCCGCATCTTCCATCTCGATGTTGCGGAAAAGCCGGTCCCCCCAGCCGAACTTGTTGGCGAACTTGGCCATGATGACCTCGTCCGGCAGGCTTTCGAACAGCGGATCGACCACCTTGTCGCGCCACTGGAACGACCGGTTGGAGGCGGTGACGGAGCCGCGCGTTTCGAACTGCGTACAGGCCGGCAGCAGGTAGACGCCGTCGGTCCGGTCATGCAGCACCGCAGACACCGTTGGATAGGGATCGACCACGACAAGCATATCCAACTGCTCCATCGCGGTTTTCATTTCCTTCATCCGCGTCTGCGAATTGGGCGCGTGACCCCACAGGACCATGGCACGTACCTTGTCGGGATTGTCCATGTTTTCAGGGTCTTCCAGCACGCCGTCAATCCAGCGCGACACCGGGATGCCGGTGAGGTTCTGCAGGGACTTGTCCTTGCCCTCCGCATCCTTGGTCATGGCGAACTGGCCTTTCAGCCAATCGGCGTCTTCCTCCCAGACCCGTGCCCAATGCGCCCATGCGCCTGCGGACAGGCCATAGTAGCCGGGCAGCGTGTGGCTGAGAACGCCAAGGTCCGTCGCGCCCTGCACGTTGTCGTGGCCGCGGAAGATGTTGGTGCCACCACCCTCAGTGCCCATGTTGCCCAGCGCAAGTTGCAGCACGCAATAAGCGCGTGTGTTGTTGTTGCCGTTGGTGTGCTGCGTACCACCCATGCACCAGATCACGGTGCCGGGACGGTTGTTCGCCATGGTCCGCGCCACGCGCTTGAGCTGCGAACCGGGTGCACCGGTGACGCGCTCCACCTCTTCAGGTGTCCAATTGGCGACCTCTTCCTTGATCTGATCCATGCCCCAGACACGGGTGCGGATGAACTCCTTGTCCTCCCAGCCGTTCTCGAAGATGTGGTAGAGGATTCCCCAGACCAGTGCCACATCCGTACCGGGACGGAAGCGTACATATTCATCTGCATGGGCCGCCGTGCGTGTGAAACGCGGATCGCAGACGATGACGGGTGCGTTGTTCTGCTCCTTGGCTTTCAACAGGTGCAACAGCGAGACGGGGTGCGCCTCTGCCGGGTTGCCGCCGATGATGAAGATTGCCTTGGAATTGTGGATGTCGTTGTAGCTGTTGGTCATCGCACCGTAGCCCCAGGTGTTCGCAACACCCGCAACTGTGGTTGAGTGACAGATACGCGCCTGGTGATCCACGTTGTTCGTGCCCCAGTAGGCAGCGAACTTGCGGAACAGATAGGCCTGTTCGTTGTTGTGCTTGGCAGAGCCCAGCCAGTAGACGCTGTCGGGGCCGCTTTCCTCGCGGATGTTCATCATGCCATCGCCGATCTCATTGATCGCCTGATCCCATGAGATCCGCTTCCACTCTCCACCCTCTTTCTTCATCGGGTACTTCAGGCGGCGTTCGCCGTGGGCGTGCTCGCGCACAGCGGCCCCTTTGGCGCAATGGGCACCAAGGTTGAAGGGGCTGTCCCAGCCGGGTTCCTGCCCGGTCCAGACACCATTGGCGACCTCGGCCACGACGGTACAGCCGACGGAGCAGTGGGTGCAGACGGATTTGACAAGTTCAACCGCGCCGGTTGCAGCCGATGCGGCATTTGCCTGGGTGACCGTGCCCCCCGTGGCAGAGATTGCGGCAAGGCCACCGATGGCCAGACCGGAGCCGCGCAGGAACGCACGGCGGTCAACGGATTTCTCCGCGATGTCAGATAGGATGCCGGTCCGCTGGGGGCGTCGCGCAACCCCGTTGGTTTTCTTCTTCAGCATGTTCGTTTCCTCCCTTGATCCTGACAGTCGGGCGTCACGCAACCAGTCGTCAGGAAGTCATTCAGGAGCGTCCGGGTCTTCAGAACCGGGCGCTGTCGAGATAGGCGCGGGTGTGCGCGGTGTCCTGCATCTTTTCCGATGTCGGATCGACGGGCTGTGCGTCCGCCTCTGTGGTGCCAGCGGCAAGTGCCACGGCGGCAACAGGTGCAGTCGTACCGGCCAGTTTCAGAAAGTCGCGGCGGTTGGTGCCGTCTGTCTTCTTGGTCATGGGGATGTCTCCCTCCCTTGTTGTGGTGGGCATCCCCACCGGTGTTGTCGCGGGGTGCTACCCTGCGGTCATGCGAAAAGCCTCGCGTTCGATGTCCATGAATTCGCGTCCCACACTGCCGAGCGACGCGTAAAGGACCGAATTCTTCGCCGCTTCGAGATCGGTAAAGAAATGTCCCGCCCAGGGAGCGATGTGCTTGTTGAAAAAGGTCTTCTGGTCTTCAAGTGTCGCGGCTGTTCCGAACCGGCCGACGATCATGCCTGCCATCATCTCCATCAGCGACGCGATATTGTCCTCCGGCTCAAACACGTTGGGGGCGCGGGACATGCCGCGTGCCGTCATGTCGGAGCGCAGGATCGCCAGCGGTTTCTCGTTCAGGAACCCGGTGAGGTAATAGCTGGCGTAGGGCAGCAATTCGCCCCGCCCCAGCCCGATGAACAATGCGTTGAATTCGCTTTCGACCTTTTTGGGTTTGGTCACCTTCGCCACGCGCGACAGCCCGGCAATCGCCAAACCAAGCGGGCTTTCATCGCCCGACAGGCCTGCGCATTGGTCCAGCAACAGCTGATCCGGCGGCCCGGACAGCATCAGACCCAGAAAGTTGTAAAGGTCCGCGCGCAGGCGGTCCTCGGACGCAATGGCGATATCCATGGCAGCGCTCACGCGGTTTCCTCAATCCTGAACTTCATCCGTCGGGGGGCCGGGGCGGCAAGGGTTTCCTCTGCCTCTGCCTCCGCAGGGGCGGGGGCAATATGATCTGCCGTTTCCGCTGTTTCGGACGGCTTAACGACGTCGTCCCCAACAGCGGCAATCAGCACATCGTCTTCGGCCGGTTGATCATCTATCTCTTCCGCATCGCCTTTGGGATGGGCGGCCTCCTCCGCTTGACGCGCCATCTCCTCAATGTGTTTGAGCATGCCCTTGCCGACCTGATAGGCCGTCTGAAGGTTTTCCACGACCATCGCGCTGTCGGTAAAATCCTCTCCGTAGTCCACAAGCATGTCGACATTGGCCAGCACCGGATTGCTGCGCCAAAGCGTCCTGAGCGCGCGGCGGCGAATCTGATCTGGCACGGCCTTTGCCATAAAGACGGTAAAATCATCGCCGTGGGTCAGCGTATCGGGATCGGGCAGGTCAAGCGCCTCCAGCACCTCCGCTTCGCTCATTTCCTGATAGGCGGCGTGTTCGGCCTGCAAGGCGCGCGCGTCCAATGCCGCCTGCTCCGCTTCTGCCTCAGCGGCAACACCTGCCCGTCTGCGGGCCCAGAAATCGCTGCCCCGGCTCAATGCACCGTCTCCTTGCGGGAGGGGGCGCGGTAGACATCCGCCACTTGTCGGATACGCGCGTCTCCGATGCCATCTTCCTTACGATCGATCCGCGCCTTGTCACGCCGACGTTTCACGAACACTTCATCCTCGTGGTGCAGTTCGACGAAATCCCGGATCCAGGCAATCAGCCCTTCGGGCATCGGCACCTTTTCCACCAGCTCTTCCCCGGTGTCGGCATAATCCTGCGCCTCATAAGGGGACGCCGTGGCCAGCACCATGTCCAGCGGTCGGTCACTTTCAGACGGGCGCATCACGACATAGATCGCCGGTTCCTTGGCCGAAAGACCATGCAGGTAGGCTTCGGTGTCGGTGCGAAAAAGTTCCAGAGGCAGGGTGGCTGCATGATATTCAACCGCGTCGCCATCACGGCGCATTTCTTTCCAGTCCGCGCCGCCCGCGCCGGGCAGGACCGCCACCGCTTTCCAGACATGTGTCGCCCAGCGCGTGACACCCGGCACCCGGCGGATCACGATCCCCAGCGGCATGACAACGGATTTCTGGCTGTGGCAGTTCAAGGTGTCCCCGGTGGTAGGTTTGGCTGTGTCCGAGTTTGTATGATCGGGGCGCATTCTCAAAGGAATTTCTGGCGTCCCTCTCGATAAATTGCGCGTGCGCTGCGGTGCGGCAAAGGCTGTTTATTGGATTTCGTCAATAGATATTGGCCGCAGCGCCCGCCCGACTTTGAAGATGCGCCGCAAACATTTTTTCTTCGCACCTGCAGCATGGCCGGGATAAGCGATCCGGGCGTCGAAATGATGTTTACCACAGGGGTGAATCATGACTAGCCTGACACGCGCGCCGCAGTTCCAGATGGCGCCCCGAGGGACATCTGATGGTCAAGAAGCTCATTCTATGCAACTGCGAAGGCAGCCAGTCCGTTGACGCGGAGGCCATATCCAAAGCCTGCGGGATGCACTGCTCAAAGGTCCACAGCAGCCTGTGCACCACCCAGATTGATCTGGCAGCCAAGGCGCTTGAAGGCGGCGAAGTGATGATTGCCTGCCAGCAGGAGCGCCAGCGGTTTGAGGAACTGGCCGAGGAATTGCAGGTTGATCTGCCCGGATTTGTCGATCTGCGCGACCGTGCGGGATGGGGCGAAGGGAATGCCACGCCGAAGATGGCGGCCCTCGCGGCAGAGGCGGCGCTGTCCCTGCCCATCGCCAAATCCGTCGACGTCATTTCCGAAGGGACGTGCCTTGTCATCGGGGGCGAAGCGGCCCTTGCCGGGGCTGCCGATCTGTGTGGGACGATGGCGGTCACGGTCCTGCTGCCAGACGCCGACATGATCCCGGCCGACCGGCGCTTTGATTGCGTCACGGGCAACGTGCGCAATGTCGCGGGTGCGCTTGGTGGGTTCAGCGTGACGTTCAACGCGCTTCGTCAGATCAATCCGGCTGGCCGGGGCGCGTTTGACCTGACAGCGCCGCAGGACGGCGTTGTGTCAAGTTGCGACATCATTGTGGATCTGAGCGGTGGGACGGCATTGGTTCCCGCACCGCACAAGCGCGAGGGATATCTGCGCGCTGATCCCACGCATGCACCCTCCGTCGCGAAGGTCGTTCTGGAAGCCTCCCAGATGGTCGGCACGTTTGAAAAGCCGCTTTATGTGAGAATGGAACCGACGCTCTGCGCCCACAGCCGGGCAGAACAGACTGCCTGTTCGAATTGCCTGGACGTGTGCCCGACAGGTGCGATCATATCGACGGGTGAGCATGTGACGGTCAATCCGATGGTCTGCGCGGGTTGCGGGTCTTGCGCGGCGGTCTGCCCATCCGGGGCCATCAGCTATGATGCGCCGCCCGTCGATGCGATCTTCCGCAGGATGACGACGTTGGCGGCAACCTACCGAGAGGCAGGCGGCACAGCCCCGCGCCTGCTGGTCCACGACGCGGACTTCGGGGTGGAGATGATTTCACTGGCCGCACGTTTTGGACGTGGCCTGCCTGCCGATGTGATCCCGCTTGAAGTGGACGCACTGTCCGGCTTCGGACATGCTGAGATGCTGGCCGCGCTGGCCTGCGGGTTCGCGCATGTGGATGTGCTGATGTCGCCCAGAACCGAGACGGAGGTTATCGAAGCGCAGTCAGAACTTGCGCGCGTAATGAGCGGCGCGGGCGCCGTTCGGCTGTTGCATCCGGCCGATCCCGACGCGCTTTGCGACACCCTTCACCAAGAGGCCGCTGCACCGCTGGAGATCACCCCCGCCTTGCCGATGGGGACGCGACGACAGGTGGCACGTTTGGCAGCCAAGACCTTGCAGCCTGATATCGATATCATCCCCCTGCCCCAGAACGCACCCTATGGCGCAATCGTAGTGGACGCGGACGCCTGTACGCTCTGCCTGTCCTGCGTGTCGCTGTGCCCGTCGGGCGCATTGGGCGACAATCCCGACCTGCCGCAGCTGCGCTTTCAGGAGGATGCCTGCCTGCAGTGCGGGTTGTGTAGCACGATCTGTCCCGAACAGGCGATCACGCTGGAGCCGCAGATGAACCTGACCGACGCGGCCTTTTCGCAGCGTGTCCTGCACGAGGAAGAACCCTTTGCCTGCATCGAATGCGGCAGCCTGTTCGGATCGAAATCCACCATTGAGAAGATCACCGAAAAGCTGGCCGGCAAACATGCGATGTTCGCCACATCAGAGGCCGCCAAGATGATCCAGATGTGCGACAACTGCCGCATTCAGGCGCAATACCATTCCACCGACAATCCCTTTCAGGGTGGTGAACGTCCGCGCGTGCGGACCTCGGAAGACTATTTTTCAAAGCGCAAGGATCACTGAGTTTGCAAGGGCGCACCCAGATCGGCAGGCGCGATGGACCCGACATAGGCGGTGATCGCCTCGATCTCGTTCAGGGTCACCTCGATCGGGACAATAGGCGAGGGTTGCGTGTCAGGGAACGGGTCGGTGACGCCATGTACCTGAGTGAAGGCCGGATGAGGCTTGAGCAGGAAGAACGTCTCGAACCGTTCCTGCCAGTCAGGGAAATTGCGCATCAGCGCAAAGGACGGCGAGGACCCTATGGCATTCATGCGGTTGCTGTCGTTGACAACGTGACAGCGCCCGCATCGTTTGAGGCTGACCCTTTCGCCCAGCGCCACATCACCCGACAAGGTTGCAGTCTGCACCGTGGCGGCCATTGCAAGATCCGCACTGAAAAGCGCATCGCCCTCGGGCGCGAAGGCTTCGATGGTGCGCTTGCCCACGTCCGACAGCAACCATTCCTCAAAAGCGACAATGTTGGGGTTATCCGCCCCCGCGAAATGCCAGATCGCATCGCCTTTCCTGAAGACCGGCGTGCCTTGCGGCCCGAAAGCGGCATCCGCACCACCATCGGTCAGCGTCACGCGGATACTGGTCTTGAGCGAAAAGCGCGGCAGAAGATGCTTCAGAAACCCGGTCTTTGTCAGCGCATCGGGGGCGGCAAGGGTAAACGATTTATCCTGCCCAGCAACCGGACCCGCCGACAGAACGGCGAGGATCGCCAGTTTCTTGAGCATCTCGCCTGCCCTCCTTTTGCCCGGCTGGTTGCACATCAGCCTAGTGGCGCTAGGGTGGCGCAGTCAACATTCCCAGACGTCGAAAGGACATCCCCATGAGCGAAGATTTCAACATGTCGATGCGCAAATTCCTCAAGCAGGTGGGCGTCACATCCCAGCAAGCCATAGAAGAGGCGATGCGGAACGCGGGTGACACGTCAGGCAAGACGTTCGAGGCCAGGATGGTCTTGACCGTGGACGGGATCGACCTTGAACATGTCGTCACAGGCAAGATCGAAGGCGCATAAGTGGCTCTTTCCCGTGAAGAGGTTCTCGCCTGCCTCAAGGAAATCAAGGCCCCCTCCGGTGTCGATCTGGTCGAAGCCGGTCTGGTGCGCGCGCTGAACGTAGAGGACGGCGCGGTGCGCTTCGTGATGGAAGTGGATCAGCCCGACCCCTTCATGGCCGCCAAGGCCGAAGCCGAGCAGGAACTTGCCGCACGCGGTGCGACATCCGTGTCCATCGTGATGACGGCCCATACCAAGCCAACCCCGCCTCCCGATCTGAAAGCCGGGCGCAAAGCCGAACCCAAAGGCCCCGAAAAGATCCCCGGCATCGACCGCATCATCGCCATTGCCTCCGGCAAGGGCGGGGTCGGCAAATCCACCGTGGCGGCCAATCTTGCCTGCGCGCTTGCAGCTGAAGGGCGGCGTGTGGGGATGCTGGACGCGGATGTCTACGGCCCCTCGCAGCCGCGTATGCTGGGCGTATCGGGCCGCCCGCAAAGTCCTGATGGCAAGCTGATCCTGCCGCTGCGCAACTTCGGCGTGACAATGATGTCCATCGGGCTGATGACGAACGAGGATCAGGCTGTCGTCTGGCGGGGGCCGATGTTGATGGGCGCCTTGCAGCAGATGCTGGGACAGGTTCAGTGGGGCGCGCTGGATGTGCTGATCGTCGATCTGCCCCCCGGCACCGGTGACGTGCAGATGACGCTAGCGCAAAAGGCGCATCTTGACGGGGCGGTGATCGTCTCCACCCCGCAGGATGTGGCGCTGTTGGATGCGCGCAAGGGGATCGACATGTTCGACCAGATGGGCACGCCCGTCATCGGCATGATCGAGAACATGAGCACGCATATCTGTTCCAACTGCGGGCACGAGGAGCACGTATTCGGCCACGGTGGCGTGCGGGCCGAAGCGGAGAAACTGGGCGTACCGCTGCTGGCGGAAATACCGTTGCATCTGGATATCCGGGTTGCGGCCGATGGCGGTGCACCGATTGTCGTATCCAAACCCGATAGCGCACAGGCGCAGGCCTTCCGTACCGTGGCCCGCGCCCTGGTGGAGGCTGGCAAGGCATGACCACGCCCACTTTCCCGCCGCTTTTCAGCGGGCTTGCCGTCGAAGGCCAGATTGACCCGTTCGACAAGGCCTGCGTGGAAGCCGCGCGGGGCTGTGACGCGGGGGTGGTGGTGCACAATCTGGGGGCCAACACACTGCGCGCGGCCCTTGTCTTTGCCCCCGATGTGCCGCTGGCGGATGCGATGGCGATGCTGCCCCTGTGCGGCGTCGGCTTTCAAAACGCGCTGGGGGCGCTGGCCCCGCCCGAGGTTGCGGTGCATCTGGACTGGGACGGAGGCTTGCGGATCAATGGGGCATCCTGCGGACGCCTGCGCGTTGGGGCCTCCACCAGCGATCCTTCCGCAGAGCCGGACTGGCTGGTGATCGGCCTGACACTGCCGCTTTGGCCTCAAAGCGATGACCCCGGAGAAACCCCGGACCAGACCGCCCTTTATGCCGAAGGCTGCGCGGATGTGGACGCGGCGGAATTGCTGGAAGCATGGGTCAAGCACACGCTGGTGGGCATCAACAGGTGGCAGGAAGAAGGTGCCGGCCCCCTGCACAGCGAATGGCGCGGTCTTGCGCAGGGCATCGGTGAAGAGATTGACATGTTAGGCCTGCGCGGCACCTATCTGGGCACGGACGAACAATTCGGCATGCTGTTGCGCGACGACCAGACCACCCACCTGATCCCCCTGATCAATTTGCTTGAGGGTACCTGACATGATGCTGGCACGGGCCATCCATTTCGACGAAAGCGACATGAACATCTTTCATGCCCCCGCCCGCACCGGGGAATGGTGCATATCGGGCGGCTTTGAATTTTCCAACTGGAGCAATGCCGATCTGACCGGAAAGGCGCGGCAGGCCTTCGCGAACGGCTGGCTGGGCGTTGAGACATTTGGCCGGGTGTCTGTTGTTGCGGTCACCCAGATCGAACAGGCGGAACTCGATGTGCTTGTGACCGCGCTGGCGCAGCATTTCGTTGATATCTATGGCGCGCCGTCCCTTGATGACGCGCGCGGCGTGGCCCGGGACGAAATGATGCAGATGGTCGACATCTGCGACGGACAGCCCGCAAACACGCTTTTGCTGGTATCGCGGGAACTGACGGACGCTGGCGTGAAGGAAAGCTACCGGATCGTGGAGGCGCGCGATGCCGGGCTGGATCAATTCGCCATCCATGGAAATCTGGACGACGACGGCTGAAGTCACTTCGTCCCTGTCCCTTGGCACACTCCTGACAAACGCCGCGCTTTGAGTGCGGTCGGCTTACCCTGTTCCTTCGACCGTGTCCCGCGTCGCATTCCACGGTATCGATGACCCATAGCGCACCAGAGCAGACCTGCACGGCACGCGGCGTCACGTTTGGCAACGCGCCCGGTTTGGGCTTAGGCTGAAACAAGGGAGGACGTATCATGCAGCCACGCAGCCCGATATCGCAGTTACCGACCCATGACGTGACCAACATGCCGCCGCACATGGGCGATCAACACCTCTGGCAGGACGACCGCGCCCTGCGCCATTGGACCCAGCAATTCGGCGGTGATGTACACCGCGACCACCTTGCGCAGGTCGGCAAGGTCGCGGGGGCAGACGCCACATTCGATCTTGCCCATCAGGCCAACCGGGTGGTCCCGGAACTGCGCGCCTTCGACCGCTACGGCATGCGGATCAATGCGGTGGAGTTTCACCCCGCCTATCACGACCTGATGGAGCTGACGATTTCTAGCCAGATGCACAACTTTGCCTGGCACAACGAAGGCAACGGCGGCCATCTGGGTCAGGCGGCATTGACGTACATGTTTTCACAACCCGAAGGCGGGGTCATGTGCCCCATGGCGATGACCTATTCCGTGGTGCCGACCCTGCGCATGGCGCCGGACGTGGCAAAGGAATGGATGCCGCGCATCCTGTCGACACAATATGACCGCCGCGACATCCCCGCACAGGAAAAGACCGGCGCGATGATTGGCATGTTCATGACCGAAAAGCAGGGCGGGTCAGATGTGCGCGCCAATTCCACCGTCGCTGTGCCAACGGAAGACGGGTATCTGCTTACGGGGCACAAGTTCTTTTGCTCCGCGCCCATGTGCGATGCGTTCCTTGTGCTGGCCAATACGGACGGCATGGGCATTTCCTGTTTCCTTGTTCCGCGCTGGCGGCCCGATGGCACGCGCAACAACCTTTTCATCCAGCGCATGAAAGACAAGCTGGGCAACAAATCCAACGCCTCCACCGAGATGGAATTTCAGGACACCTTCGGCGTCATGGTCGGCGAGGAAGGGCGCGGTATCCGCACGATCATCGACATGGTGACCGGCAACCGGATCTATTGCGCGATGTCTTCCGCCGGGATCATGCGACAGGCGTTGGTGCAGGCGCTGCACCACACCAGCCACCGCAGCGCGTTCCAAAAGCGGTTGATCCAGCAACCGCTGATGCAAAACGTGCTGGCCGACATGGCGATAGAGGTTGAAGGCGCGCTGGCGCTGGGGCTGCGCGTGGCGCGGGCGATGGATGCGCCGGACGATCCCGCCGAAGCCGCACTGGCCCGGATCGGGACGGCCATCGCAAAGTACTGGAACTGCAAGCGTTGTCCCAGCCTCGTGGTGGAAGCGCTCGAATGCCATGGCGGGCCGGGATATGTGGAGGAAAGCATCATGCCGCGCCTTTACCGTGAGGCACCGCTGAATTCGATTTGGGAGGGGTCTGGCAATGTGATGGGCCTCGACGTTTTGCGCGCCGTCATGCGCGAGCCGGAAGCGATCCCGGCCTATCTTGCCGAACTTGAACGGGCGCGGGGCAACCACCCCAATCTGGACCGGGCCATTGATGATCTGCGCGATGCGCTGGAGGCCCCCGACGGGGTCGAGGGACAGATGCGGACGATTACGGAGTTGATGGCCCTGACGCTTCAGGGGGCCTTGCTGACCTGCCACGGCGATGAGGCTGTGGCCGAGGCGTTCTGCGCTTCTCGGCTGGGCCTGCGCTACCGGGGGTCGTTTGGTACCCTGCCACGGGGTTGCGATCTGGATGCGATCATCGACCGCGCCCTGCCCGCCTGAGCTTGTCTTGACGGCCCCGCCCCGGATCACGTCCGGGGCGGGTCAATCCTGCATATCCGGTGTCGGACCTATTCGACCGGCCAACCGCCGATGGCACGCACTTCGAGGAATTCCTCCAAACCCCATTTGCCGCCTTCACGGCCATTGCCCGACTGCTTCATCCCGCCGAATGGCGATCCTGCACCGCGTGCCTTGCCGTTCATGTCGACCATGCCGCTCCGCAGGACCCGGGCCATGCGGCGTGCGCGTTCGGGATCTGACGTCTGCACATAGTTGGTCAGGCCGTAATCGGTGTCATTGGCGATCTCGACCGCTTCATCCTCGGTGTCGAAGGGCATCATCGACAGAACCGGGCCGAAGATTTCCTCGCGCATGACGGTCATGTCGTTGTTGCAATCGGCAAATACGGTCGGACGCACGAAAAAGCCACGGTTCAGACCGTCAGGACGCCCGACACCGCCCGCGACAAGCCGCGCGCCTTCGTCGATGCCCTGCTGGATCAGGTCCTGCACCTTGTTGAATTGCATCTCTGAGACCAGCGGCCCGATGTGGCGACCTTCCTCCGATGCGGCGTTGACGGTTGTCGCCTCGGCCGCGGCCTTGGCTTCTTCGACGGCCTGATCATACCGCGACCGTTCAACCAGCATGCGCGTTGGTGCGTTGCACGATTGGCCGGTGTTGTTGAAGCAGCGCACGATGCCCTGCTTGACCGCCTTGGGATCGGCATCGGCGAAGACGATGTTGGCCCCCTTGCCGCCCAGTTCAAGGCTGACCCGTTTGACCGTTTCAGCCGCTGCTTTGGTAATCAAACGGCCCGCGCGAGTAGAGCCGGTGAAGCTGACCATGTCGATGTCCTTGTGTTCGGACAACTGGCTGCCCACACCGGGGCCATCGCCGTTCAGCATGTTGTAGACACCCGCAGGCACGCCTGCCTCGTGCATGATTTCAGTGAACAGGATGCCCGACAGCGGCGATTGTTCGGATGGCTTGAGCACCATGGTGCAACCCGTTGCCAGTGCCGGGACCACTTTCAGCGTGATCTGGTTCATCGGCCAGTTCCAGGGCGTGATCAGCGCACAGACACCGATCGGTTCGTGGATGATCCGCGTGTCTTCATCACCCGCGCGCAGCGGGCCTTCGAATTCGAAGTCCTTCAGCGCCTGAATGAAGCCTTCCAGATGGTAGGACCCGGTGCCGGACTGCTGCACCTTCGACATGTCGATGGGCGCGCCCATTTCAAGGCTGATCGCCGCACCGATTTCGTCGGAGCGCCGTTTGTAGACCTCAAGGATCGTCTCCATCAAGTCCAGCCGTTCCGCCTTGGAGGACAGCCGCCACTTGGGAAAGGCCGCCTTGGCGGCGGCAACGGCGGCGTCCGTATCAGCCTGCCCCCCAAGCGAGATCGTCGCGGCGACTTCCTCCGTGGAGGGGTCGATTACGTCAAAGTCGCGCCCGTCCTGCGGGGCGACCCATTTGCCGTCGATGTAAAAGTTCTTTGCGTTTTCCATGGAGCAGGCCTTTTTGATCAGAGTTTCCCCGTACATCACCGCGATGGCGCGCTCACGCAAGATGAATTTTCGCATATCGCCGCCAAGCTGCGGGACGGCGCCATCGGACCGGATGACACGAGGGGTCCAGATCCGCATATCAGCCCGAGCGCCAAATCTCAACGCGCCCCATTGTGAGCGGAAACGCCAGCGGCTAAGCGGGAAGCAGCAGGAGAGAGTTGATGCAGACCACCAGCCCGCCCCGACGCGGTTTCGATGACGCGGAATTCAGCCAGCGGACCGCGAATGCACAGGCCCTGATGGCGGATGCGGGGCTTGCCGGTTTGCTTGTGATGACCGAGGCCGAGGTGCGGTACTTCACTGGATTTCACACGCTGTTCTGGCAAAGCCCGACGCGGCCCTGGTTCGTCTTTGTGCCCGCCACCGGCAAACCCATCGCCATCATCCCCGAGATTGGCGCAGCGCTGATGCGCGGCTGCTGGATCGACGACATCCGCACCTGGAGCGCGCCTGCCCCCCATGACGATGGCATCAGCCTGCTGACAGACCTGCTGTTGCCTGTCGCGAAGCAGGGCGCAACGATCGGCATCATGAAGGGCCATGAGACGCAGTTGCGCATGCCGCTTGCTGATTGGGAGCAGTTGATGGCCACCTTGCCCGGTCTTGGGATCGGCGATGCGACGGG
This sequence comes from Sulfitobacter rhodophyticola, assembly GCF_041281685.2. GTDB lineage: Bacteria > Pseudomonadota > Alphaproteobacteria > Rhodobacterales > Rhodobacteraceae > Sulfitobacter. The sequence goes on from NZ_CP166251.2 coordinate 359,356, forward strand.
CCTTGTGCAGGGGCTGCGCATGGTCAAATCCACGGCAGAGATTGAAAAGCTCAGCCAAATCTGTGGGATCGGGTCGGCCGCATTCGCAAAAGTGCCCGAGATCATCCACGCGGGCCAGCCGCTGGAGGAATCCTTTCGCGCGTTTCGCATCGCCGCGATTGAGGCGGGTGCGGACGATGTGCCCTATCTTGTCGGTGGTGCGGACCGGGGCGGATACGCCGATGTGATCTCTCCCCCGTCGCGCAGGCCCTTGCAGGCGGGCGACGTGCTGATGTTGGACACAGGCTGCACCTGGGACGGATATTTCTGCGATTTCGACCGTAACTGGGCCATCGGTACCGCAGATGACGCCGCGCGGCGGGCCTATGATGTGCTTTGGCGCGCAACTGAAGCCGGGATCGCTGCAGCAAAGCCCGGCAACACCTGCAGTGATCTTTTTCAGGCGATGTCTGCCGTGATCGCGGAAATGGACACGTCGGGCGGTGACGTCGGCAGGCTTGGGCATGGGCTGGGCATGCAACTGACCGAACAGCCCTCCCATGCTGCATTCGATACCACCGTGTTGACTGAAAACATGGTTCTGACGATTGAACCGTCCCTGTCCTACGGCAACGGGCTGATGATGGTGCATGAGGAGAATATAGTCGTCAGCGCAAACGGGGCGCGGTTGTTGACCACCCGCGCCGTGCCTGACTTGCCGGTGATCGGCTGACACCGGTTTGCCGCCATCATTTGAACGCGGCCCGTCCTATTGCGCTGGCGGTCCGGATGATGCGGCATCCCGAAAACGCGACCGGGTGCGATTGGCAAAGGCCACCAGCGACAGCATGACAGGCACCTCGACCAGAACGCCCACCACCGTGGCAAGTGCAGCGCCGGAGTTGAGGCCGAAAAGACTGATCGCCACAGCGACGGCAAGTTCAAAGAAATTCGACGTCCCGATCAGCGCGCAGGGTGCCGCGATCCGGTGCGGCACCCGTAGCGCATAGGCGGCCGCGTAGGCCAATGCGAAGATACCATACGACTGCAACAGGATCGGCACGGCGATCAACACGATGACCATCGGGCGGTCAAGGATCACCTGCCCCTGCAGCCCGAACAGGATTACAACCGTCGCGATCAGCCCGATCATCGACCATGGTTTGATCCGCCCCTGAAAGCTTTCGATCCGCGCCGCACTGCCAAGCCGCGCCCGTGTCCACAGGCCTGCCGCAAGGGGCAGCGCCACGAACAGGACAACCGACAGCACCAGTGTCTCCCACGGAACCGCGATGTCCGTCACGCCCAGCAGGAAGGCCACGATGGGTGCGAAGGCAAAGACCATCACCACGTCGTTTACCGATACCTGCAACAGGGTATAGCTTTCATCGCCGCGGGTCAGTTGGGACCAGACAAAGACCATCGCCGTGCAGGGTGCAGCCCCCAGCAGGATCAGCCCGGCAAGATATTGCTGCGCATCATCAGGCGCGATGAGATCGGCAAAAACCACTTCGAAGAACAGCACACCAAGGGCGGCCATGGTGAAGGGCTTGATCAGCCAGTTGACCACAAGCGTGATCGCCAGCCCCTTGGGTTGCTTGACCACGTCGCGCAGGCTGCGCGGGTCAACGCCAACCATCATCGGATAGACCATCGCCCAGATCAGCACGGCAACGACAAGGTTGACGCTTGCGAATTCTGCTGCCGCAACGGCCGCAACCAAACCGGGAGCCACAGTGCCGATGGCAATGCCCGCTACCATGGCCAAGGCGATCCAAAGGGACAGATACCGCTCAAACGCGTTCATGCAGGTGCGTCTTTCTTTGCTCAGGCAGGGCCGCCACCGCAGCGGCCGCTGTCGGCACAATGGCGGAGGCGATGGCGGGCATCAAGACCAGCCTTTCAATCCTTTTGCCCGGTGGCGGTCGGCGTCGGAAAAACACTGGACCGCCACGCTTTCAAGTGCCTACCCGATCGGGCAAGCGCCCTATCCCGCCAGCGATGGTAACCACAGCACGATCCCCGGGAAGGCCACCAGAAGCGCAATCGTGACCGCATCTGCGATGAAGAAGGGCGTCACGCCCTTGAAGACGTCCTGCACGTTCAGATCATCACGCACGCCTGCCACCACAAAGCAGTTCAACCCAATGGGCGGCGTGATCAGACAGAATTCCGCCATCTTGACCACGAGGATCCCGAACCAGATCGCACACATCGGTCCTGACATGCCAAACGCACTGTCGGCGGCAGAAACCAGTTCCCCGCCGTTCAGCGCCATGACCGCTGGGTAGACCACCGGCAGGGTCAGCAGCAGCATTCCGATGGCGTCCATGAACATGCCCAGCACCGCATAAGCCAGCAGGATGCAAATGAGGATCAGCAGCGGAGACATTTCAAGCGAGGTGATCCATTCGGCGAAGGCATCAGGCAGTTCGGCAAAGCCCAGAAACCGCACATAAATCAACACGCCCCAGATGATCGTGAAGATCATCACCGTCAGCTTGGCCGTTTCCAGCAGTGCCTCCTTGAGCTGCTTCCACCGCATGCCCTTGTAGAGCGCCATCAGGAAGACAATGAACGCGCCCACCGCGCCGCCTTCGGTGGGGGTACCCCATGCGTCACCGAAGGGGTTGTAGACAAAGAAGATGATGATCACGACAACCGCCACGATCGGCAGCGCCGGAGGCAGGGCGGCAAACCGTTCACCCCATGTGAAGCCGCTGACCGGCGGGCCGACGGTTCTGAACACCATGGCGATGCCGATGATGATTGCGGCGTAGACGATGGCCGAAAACGCACCCGGAATAAACCCGGCAAGCAGCAGCATGCCCACGTCCTGTTCCACGATGATGGCATAGATAACCAGGATCGCAGAGGGCGGGATAAGCGAGGCGAGCGTGCCGCCTGCAGCCACGACACCGGCGGCAAACTGCTTGTTGTAGCCGACCTTGAGCATCTCCGGGATGGCGATCCGGGCGAAAACGGCGGCGGTGGCGACGGACGCACCGGAGACGGCGGCGAAGCCCGCGGTGGCGAATACCGTGGCGACCGCCAGACCACCAGGCACCCATGCAACCCAGCGCTTTGCGGCCTCAAACAGCGCCATGGTCAGTTTGGCGTGATAGGCGAGGTATCCGATCATGATGAAGACGGGGATCAGCGACAGGACCTGCGCGCTGACCTTCGAATGTGGCGTCAGACCGGCGATCTTGGTGCTGATCTCCACCGCTTTCCAGAACCGTTCAGGATCATAGTCGAACCCGTTCCAGCGCAGCCAGACAAGGCCGACAAAACCGGCCAGACCCGCTGCAAAGGCCACGCGCATGCCCAGCACCACCATAAGCAGCATGCCGCCCGACACCCAGATGCCAATTTCGATCGGTTCCATCAGTCAGACCCTTCCAGCGCGCGGGCTTCGGCCATGGCCTGTTCTTCGATGGTCAGCGAAAGCGGCACCGCGACGGGGGTCTCTAACCCCAGCACCAGCGCACGCGCGTATCCCCATGTCTGCAACAGCAGCCGCAGCACCAGCACGCCAAAGGCGAAGGGTACGACCAGTTTGCTGGGCCAGATCGGCAACCCGATGTCGATGGAACTGTCGCGGCTGCACAGGGGTCTCGCGCAATCGAAAGAGCGGTCGAAATGCTCCCACGCGCCCCATGTCAGAAAGACGATCAGCAAAAGGATCAACAGCACCGAGATCAGCTCAAACAGCCACAGCAGGCGACCCTTCAGGTTGCCCACCAGCATGTCCATGCGGATGTGGGTGCCGTCGCGCTGGACATAAGAGACGCCCATGATGGCGATGATTGGCATAGCTGCTTCGATATAATCGACATAGCCCGCCAAGGGGGAGGCGAAGAATTTGCGGCCCGTGACGGAATAGGCAGCAAGAAACATCAGGGAAAAGGTTGCGAGGCCGGAGATCAGCGCGCAGAACCGCTCAAGCGGTAACAGCGCGCGGTCGAGGCGGCTGAGGAGGCTGGAATCCTCAAGGACTGCGGCGGAGCCTGCCATGGGGGTATTTCCTTGCTATGACCGATGGAGCGGTGCGCGCAGAGCGCACACCCCACGGGATGTGCGCTCTGACGTAGGGTGCGCATTCATTGCGCACCTCAACCGCTTAGGTTAGCTGCCGCCCTTAGCTTCGGCCAGCGTCTTGACCACCAGATCATACAGCTCCTGACCGGGCAGGCCCTGTGCTTCCATGTCCGCGATCCAGGCATCGCGGATCGGGTCTGCGGCCTTGGCGCGGAATTCCGCGATCACCTCGGGGGCAATCTCGACCTTCTGCACGCCTTTTTCTTCCAACACACTGTCCCAACGCTGCAGCAACTCAGCGTAGTTGGCCAGATAGTGATCCAGCGCCTCGTCCACGGAACTGTCCAGCGCGTCACGCTCGGCGTCGCTGAGGCTTTCGTAAGCATCGATGTTCACCACCACAGGGCAGTTCACCGTGCCGGGGTTGAGGTTCGCTGTCCACCAGTCGGCCTCATTGATGGTGCCAAAGCTCAGGTGCGCATGCTGGGCAAAGGCAACGGTGTCCACAACGCCGGATTCCATTGCCTGAAAGGCTTCTGTCGCCGTCACGGAAGTTGGCACACCGCCCACGGCTTCGAACGCCTGACCCAGACCGCCCGTGGCCCGGACGCGCATGCCTTCGAAATCGGACAGGTCATCGCGCGGCTCGCCGGTGCCGACAAGGTTGTACTGTGGCATCGGCGACGTCATCAGCAGTTTCGCGTTCCACTGCGCCATTTCTTCTGCGGCAGCCGGGTGCGCGTAGACGGCCTTGGACACGGCCACTTCCTGCTCCAGGTTTTCCACACCGAGGAACGGCAGTTCCAGCACGGTGATCACGCGGTTCTTGTCGCGGTGATAGCCCGCGCAGAACTGCGCCATCTCGAACGCGCCGATGGAGATGCCATCGAGGTTCTCGCGGTTCTTGGACAGACCGCCGTAGCTGATGTTCATGGTGAATTCGCCGCCCGTTTTTTCGGACACGAGCTCCGCAATCTTTTCAACGTGCTCCGTGAACGCACGGCGTTTGCCCCACACGGACACATTCCATTCGGTCGCAGCGGCCTCGCTCACGAAGGCAAAGCTGATGGCGCAAACGGCTGCGCCGCTCAAAAACTTGGTCATTGGTTTCTCCCTTATCAAAGTGCCGATTGAGGCACATCAGTGTGCACGCGCAATGGGTCGAAATGCAGGACAGCTTGGTTGCCGCCTTCTGTGCCCGGAATCGCGCGCGGTACTGTGCCAAGAAAAGCCTGAGGCGCGGAGGGTTGCAAACACTTATCGGGAAATCACTTGGCAGTCTGATTCTTTCAATCTAATCAGTGATCTGCACAGCAAACTTGATCTTGGGGTCTGTCAGCAAGGTAAGGGAGTGTGCGGATTTCCGCACAAATCCGCCTGCCGCCCCGGTCAGTCCGCAGCGGGCAACACCACGATGTTTCCGATATGCGCTTTGTCCATGAAAGCGGTCTGCGCGGCGGGCAATTCGGCCAGCGGATAGGTGGCGGCGACCAGTGGTTTGATCTCCGCCCGCTCGATGTAGCCCAGGAGGTCGGTAAAGATGTGGCGCGGCACGACAGTGGAGCCATGAAACGTCAGATCGCGCAGATAAAGCGTGCGCAAATCCAGTTCGACCATCGGCCCCGCAATCGCACCCGAGCAGGCATAACGCCCGCCCCGCGCCATCACGTCGATGATCTGCGGCCAGTCGTCGCCGCCGACCACGTCACAAACCACATCGACGGTCGCGCGGCCCGTGGCTTGCCTCAGGGCATCGGGCAGATCGGGCGGGGACCGCTCCAGCGTGATATCCGCGCCAAGTGCGCTGAGCGCCGCGTGTTTACCCGGCGACGACAATGCAATCACCACCGCCCCGCGCCGCTTTGCCAACTGCACGAGGGCGGATCCGACGCCGCCTGATGCGCCCGTGATCAGCACGTGTTCGCCCTGCCCCACCAGCGCCCGCGACAGCATGCCTTCGGCGGTGGAATACGAACAACTGAATGTCGCAAGTTCCGCATCGGTCATGGTGCTGTCGACCGCGTGGGTATTGCGGTAATCGGCTGTCGTGTACTGCGCAAAACCGCCATCCCGCTCTGACCCGAAATACCCGGTCTTGTCGCGGTTGAGCGGGTCGGACCAGTCGCGCTGCCAGCAGTCCAGCATCACCCGTTTGCCGATCAATTCCGACGGAGCATTGGGCCCGGTCGCCACAACGATGCCCACGGCATCGGCCCCCTGAATACGCGGGAACTGGATCGGGCTGCCGCCCCACGCCGGATCGTCCTGCCCCTCAGCAGTCTGAGCGGCGTCGCCCTTCGTAGCACCTGTCACGGATTTCGAATACCACCCGGTCCGTGTGTTGATATCGGTGTTGTTGCACCCGCAGGCGCCGACCTTGATCAACACATCATCCGGTCCGGGCTGTGGCACCGGCCAGTCGGTGTGGAACTGTTGCGCTTCCATGCCACCGTGTTGGTGCAGGACGTAAGCGGACATGGTTCGGGGCAGATCGGTCATCAGGCACTCCGGCGTTGGCATCGCTCAGGGGATCCTGAAGGGTGGGATAACAAAGGGCAAGGGACGTCAGCCACGTGCGGTACTCCGGCGGTCGGCGGACACTGACTGAGGTTGCTTTCAAAGCCGACAGGCCATCGTTTGGCATCTGATTTCGTTTTTTCAAGGTATGCTGCTACGGTCCGTTTTATTACAAAAAAGTCCTTGCCGCCGTGATTGGGGCAATCCCCTGAAGAAGAAAGCTGAAGCATGAATAAACACACCGGACCTTTTGAAGGGGGCTGTGCCTGTGGGCACGTTCGTTATGAAATGACCACCGAGCCAATGATCGTGCACGGGTGCCATTGTCGCTGGTGCCAACGGGAGAGCGGCGCGTCATTTGCGGTCAATGCGCTGATCGAGGCGGACCGGGTACAGGTCACCAAGGGCGAGGTGGCAGAAATCCTCACCCCCTCCCTCAGCGGTGTCGGGCAAATGTTTGCACGCTGCCCCAAATGCCACGTCACCCTTTGGACCAATTATCTGGCCATGCGCGGAGGCTTGGGTGAAGTCGTTCGGTTTATCCGCGTAGGCACGCTTGACAACCCGGATCCGTTTGCGCCCGACGTTCACATTTTCACGTCGACAAAACAGCCATGGGTCATCCTGCCATCCGACGTTCCTGCCTTTGAAGAGTATTTCGTTATCAAGGATATCTGGTCCACAGAAAGTCTGGCACGACGGGCTGTATTGCATGAGATCGTCGGAACCCCCGCGCCCTGACCGGCGGGGACGACAAGCAGCAAACGGAGCCAGCGGATCAGCGCAACTTGCAGACGGAGATGGATTTGAAGGCCGGTATCGCCAGTCGGTGATTTGCCACTCTTTTGCACTGTTACTGGGTCAGCGTCTCCACCGACAGGATCGTCGGCAAGTGCCGCGCGATTTCAGACCAGCTTTCACCTTCATCGAAACTGGCAAAGACGGACCCGGTGTTGGTGCCGAAGTAGATGCCCGCCTTTGGGTCGGTAGCCATGGACTGCCGCAATACGGTGAAGAAACATGACCCCTGCGGCAGTCCATCGCGTTTGGCGTGCCACGTTTCGCCCCCGTCAGCGGATTTCCAGACCGCCGCCGAGGCATCAGGCGGATAGCGGCCGACGGAATCACCGTTCAGGGGGACCACCCAGATCATATCGGGATCGTCAGGGTGTATTGCGATCGGAAAGCCGAATGTCGACGGCAACCCAGCGGTGATATCGCGCCACGTGCGCCCGCCGTCCGTGCTGCGGTAGGTGCCGTGGTGGTTCTGCTGATACATCAGATCACCGGGTCCACGCTGCATGTTGTGCACGCAGTATCCCGTATCACCGTCACGCGGTGCCGCCGGGTGCGGATGTGCGGTACAGACCGTGTCGTTGGACAAACGATTGCGGCGTTCCCAGCTTGCGCCACCGTCTTCGGTCGCAAAGACGCCAGCTGCGGAAATGCCGAGCCATATCTTGTCGGCATGCTGTGGATCACTGATCAACGTGTGAAGCACCAGACCGGCACCACCGGGGTTCCAGCCTTCGCGGGATGGGTGCGCATCTAAGGCAGCATTCCTCTGCCATGTCAGGCCCCCGTCCGAACTGGACAAAAGCGAGGCCGGGTTGGTCCCGGCGTAAAGGACACCATGGGCACTGTGCAGCGACCAGACCGCCATCAGGTTTTCAAAGGGAACCTCGGTCGGTTTCCAATCGAAGAACGCCGCTGTGTCCGGATCGGAGGCCGCCCACTCATCGATCTGGCCCTTTGACAGCTTGGACAGCTCCCAGTTTTCGCCATCCTCGGATCGCCAGACACCGGCCCCGGACCAATCGCTGCCACCGCCCGCCCAGATCATATCGTGATCTGGGTCGCCAATCACGTGATTGATGCACCAGCCATCACAATGCGGGCCAGACACCGACCAGTCCGTGCCATCGGGGCGAAGGACGAAAGCACCCTTTGTCGTGCCGAGAAGAACGCTTGCCACTGCGGCCATGATATCCTCCGGCGATCAGCTTAACACATTACCGGACCCCTGTCGCATCTACGCCGCCATGGTTTCAGCGCAGGCGTGCCGCTACTCCCTAAGAGCGCAGCCAATGTTGCCGAGCGCCGTGTTCCCCGGACTCGAATTTACAAGTTTTCCACCCAACTTGAAAAAACTTTACAGAAGGTCGCTGCGGACCAAGCCTGCGTGTTTCTTTCAAGGGCCGAAGCCCATAGGATTTGCCCAAATGACGGGAACACTGTGCGATCCAAGACGCAGCCCCACTACCGGAGGAGACCTCAACCATGTCCGACACCGCCAAAACCTATCCGCCCAGTGCCGATCTTGCCGCCAAGGCACATGTGAACGCCGAACGCTATGAGAAGATGTACGCGGCCTCCATCGCAGACCCGGACGCGTTCTGGGCCGAGCAGGGCAAGCGGGTCGACTGGATCAAGCCGTTTACGCAGGTGAAAGACGTCGATTTCACATTGGGGAACGTCCAAATCAACTGGTATGCGGACGGTGAACTGAACGTGGCGGCCAATTGCGTGGACCGCCACATGGAGACCCGGCCCGATCAAACGGCGATCATCTGGGAGCCGGACAGCCCCGACGATGAAGCCCTGCACATCACCTACCGTGAATTGCACGGCCACGTCTGCCGGATGGCCAATGTGCTCAAGAAACTGGGCATCGGCAAAGGCGACCGGGTCATCATCTACATGCCAATGATCCCCGAAGCGGCCTATGCCATGCTCGCCTGTGCGCGGATCGGGGCGATTCACTCCATCGTCTTTGCCGGCTTCTCTCCGGATGCCTTGGGTGCGCGGGTGAACGGGTGTGACGCCAAGCTGGTGATTACGTCGGATGGTGCGCCGCGCGGGGGGCGTGTCACGAACCTCAAGGACAATGTGAACAAGGCGCTTCTGAATGACTTCGACGAGGTGAAATGCCTTGTCGTCAAGCGTACCGGCCAACAGGTCGCATGGCGGGGCGATCTGGATTTCTGGCTGCATGAGCAGTTGGAGGGGATCGACGATGATTGCCCGGCCGAACCGATGAATGCCGAAGACCCGCTGTTCATCCTCTACACCTCCGGCTCCACCGGGCAGCCCAAGGGCGTGGTGCATACCACAGGCGGTTATCTGGTCTATGCCGCGATGACCCACGAAATCACCTTTGACTATCATGACGGCGATATCTTCTGGTGCACCGCAGACGTCGGCTGGGTCACGGGACACAGCTATATCGTCTATGGCCCGCTCGCGAACGGGGCGACGACGCTGATGTTCGAAGGCGTTCCCACCTATCCTGATGCAAGCCGGTTCTGGCAGGTCTGCGAAAAGCATCAAGTGAACCAGTTCTACACCGCGCCCACGGCGTTGCGGGCATTGATGGGTCAGGGAAACGAGTGGGTCGAGAAAGCTGATCTGAGCAGCCTGCGCCTGCTGGGCACCGTGGGGGAGCCGATCAATCCCGAAGCGTGGAACTGGTACAACACGGTCGTCGGTGGCGGGCGCTGTCCCATCGTGGATACCTGGTGGCAGACCGAAACGGGCGGTCACCTGATGACCCCCCTGCCCGGCGCACACGCCATGAAACCGGGCGCGGCGATGAAGCCCTTCTTCGGGATCAAGCCTCTGGTCCTCGAACCGACATCGGCCGAGGTGCTGGAGGAAAATCCGGTGGAGGGCGTGCTGGTCATCGCAGACAGCTGGCCGGGGCAGATGCGCACCGTCTGGGGCGATCATGAACGGTTCGAAAAGACCTATTTCTCTGACTATCCGGGATATTACTTTACCGGTGACGGCTGCAAACGTGATGCGGATGGCGATTACTGGATCACGGGCCGCGTGGATGACGTGATCAACGTCTCTGGTCACCGCATGGGCACGGCGGAGGTGGAAAGCGCCCTGGTCGCGCATGAGACTGTCGCTGAAGCCGCCGTCGTCGGCTATCCGCACGACATCAAAGGTCAGGGTATCTACTGTTATGTGACGCTGATGGGCGGTCAGGAACCGACGGATGCGCTGCGCAAGGAGCTTGAGACATGGGTCCGCTCAGAGATTGGCCCGATTGCCAAACCGGACCTCATCCAGTGGGCCCCCGGTTTGCCCAAGACGCGCTCCGGCAAGATCATGCGTCGCATCCTGCGCAAGATCGCGGAGAATGACTATGGCACGCTTGGGGATACGTCCACACTCGCCGACCCATCGGTGGTGGATGATCTGATCGAAAACCGGATGAACCGGGGATAACGCGACGGGGTTGGGGGTGGCTAGCGAACGTCGGTTTGCGCGAACACCCCCATCTCCGCATAGGAAGCAAACACGTGTGAGGCACCCGCCTCCCGCAGTCGGTGGGACAGGGTGACATCGGCATGGCTTCCACCCGTAAATCCCCAGACCTCCATCCCTGCCGCGACGCCTGCGCGCACGCCGTTCAGGCTGTCTTCGATCACGATGCAGGCGGCGGGGACTTCGCCCAGCTTGTCGGCGGCAAGGAGAAACAGGTCAGGGGCGGGTTTGCCCCGCGCGACCAATTCGCCCGAGTAGACATGCGGCCCAAAGAACCCCGCCAGATCAGTGTGCGTCAGCTTCCAGCGTAGCGTTTGCACACCGCTGGAGGACGCAACCGCCCGTTTGCCGGTCATCATGCCAAGGAAACCGGCCACATCCGCGATCGGCGTCAGTTCCTGCTGCAGTCTTTCGCGTGACCGTGCATTCATCCGTTCTGGAAGGGCTGCTGGAAACCGGCCCAGCCCGCGTGCCTCGAAGTCCTGTTTGAGCGTCGCAACGAATGCGTCCTCCGGCAACCCCGTGAAGCGATTGCCATAGTCGGTCCGGTTGTACACCAATCCGATTTCTTCCAAGCAGGCCCGTTCGACGGCCTGGTAGATATGTTCGCTGTCCACCAGAACGCCGTCACAGTCGAAGAGGATGGGGCGGGATATCAACACGCCCCTGTGTTTCATCATTTTCACGCAGGAGCCATACATGCGAACGCATATCTGATGAAGGCATGTGCGCCCATGCCCTTTCAACGCCTTCAATCCTACCCCTTCTCTGGACAATTCTGCGTCCTCATGGCACCGCTTGCCGGATGAATGTGCATGATGACATGATCCCTTTCGCCCCGGCAGCCAATACCGAGGCGCTCCGCTCCGCTTTCGGGCGGTTCGGGACAGGCGTGATCGTCATCACGACCGACTGCGACATCGGCCCCTTGGGCATGACGGCGAATTCGTTCACGTCCGTCTCTCTCGATCCGCCTTTGGTGCTTTGGTCTGCGGCGATCCGGTCCAAACGGCACGACGCCTTCGCAAGAGCCAACCATTTCGCCATCCACGTGCTGGGAATGGATCAACAGGGGCTGGCGCAGCATTTCGCGCGTCAGGGTGAAGGGTTCGACACCCTTGACTGGACCCCGGGACCCGGCGGCGCGCCTACAATTGCGGGCTGTCTGGCCGTCTTTCATTGCGACCGATACGCCGTGCATCCCGGCGGAGATCACTCGATTATCCTTGGGCAGGTCATGCACGCGGCAGAGCGCAAGGGCTCCGGCGCGGGGCTGTTGTTCGATCGGGGCCGGTTCGGCCATTTCAGCGCCGGCGCGGAGAGTTAATAGTCCTTTTCGAAGAAGATCCCGATCCCGGTATCCCCATCGGAGCCCAGCGTGGCCTTACCCTTCAGATTGGGCGTGATGTCGATGTTCAGGGAGACATCCGCAGACCCATCCGACGCAGCCGTCACGTCCGAATAAACGTTTTCTGAGATATACTTGCCCGCGCGCACTGCCGTCGCGCCATCGTCCGTCGTTGTCACGTCCAGATCATCCAACCCAAACCCTTCCCGCAGGTTCGAGATCACGCCCGTCCCGCCGCGCCCGGCCAAAGTGGCCACCGCATTGGCAAGCTGAAGGGCCTGAAAGGCAGAAATCTCTGATATGTTCCGCCCGAACAGAAGCTGTGCCAGCACTTCATCCTGCGGGGCTTCGGGTGTGGATTCAAAACTGACCTCGGGCGCGTCCGCAGGTCCCTCGACAATCACGCGGACTTCGCCCGTCTGCGTGTCGGTCGCGGAAACGAACCGGATGAAAGGCACCAGATCGCCTTGGAACTGGATCGACCCCTCGCGCAGGTCAAACCGTTTGCCAAGAATATCCAGCCGTCCGCGCAAAAGCGAGAAACGCCCAGCAGAAATGATGCGATTGGTGGTTCCTGTCAGGCGAAGCCCGCCGCCCAATTCCGCATCCAGCCCGCGCCCGCGCACAAAGATCCGGTTGGGCGCGTTTACTTGCAGGTCCAGTCCAAATCCCGGGCCAGTGCGTGCGGCATCTGCTTCGGCCTGACTTGCCGCGTCCACACCTGCCTTGCGCCGCGTCGCCATGACGGGACGCGTGGCGCCGATATGGTCGATGGCCGGAATGTCTCCGATGGAGGTGAGTCCGGTCGAAGGCACGCTGATGTCGGTCTCTCCCACATCTACGGCGCCGCTGATCCGGGCGCCCCCGGTCAGTGGTCCGGCCAGACGCAGCGCACCGCTTACGGTGGTGGCGAAAAGCCGGGGGTCAACCAACGCGAGGTTTTCCAACCCGATCTGGATGTCGGCAGGCAAAGACCCGGTCAGGGTCACGCTGCCCCCTACCCGCAGGCGCCCGCCGTTCACAGCACTCCCGCTGATCTCAAGATCGGCGCGATTGCGGGCCAGCTGGATGTTGGCCGCGATCCCCTCCAATGCCACCCGCAGATTGGGCGCGCTAAGCGACGCATTGTCGGTCTGGATCGTGCCGGTGACCGAAGACAGCGCGGGCGGGCCATCGACGCTCAAATCGAAACGCGCCTGTCCTTGCAGGCTGCGCGGTGCGATGAACGGGCGGCTCAGGCCCAGGGGCGCGGTGCCGCTGATATCAAGGTCGAGCGTCCCGCCGGGGTTCACCGTGCCTGCGATTTGCGCCTGTGTGCCTGATGGTCCGTCAGCATCGGTGTCGATGCGCCACGCATCGCCTTGCTTGCGGGCGTCCCCCTTGACCGTAAGTGGCCCATTGATCTGCGGCACCAGCGCGCCGAGATTGGGCAGGAAAACATCATACGCCACAGCCGCCTGCGGCCCCGTCACGACCCCTTGGACCGATGCGGTGGATCGATAGGGTCCCGTGGCATTCGTGTCCAGCGCTATGCCATCTTCGGTCTGGCGCACAACTCCTGTCGCGGCCAGCGGTCCGTTGATGCCGGGGGCAAGTGGGCCGACGTCCGGCAGGCTGGCGTCGAACGTCAGGCGCATGTCGGGGCCGGTGGCCAACCCCTCGACAGCGGCCTGCAAACCATAGGGCCCCCGGGCCGTGGTATCGACAAAAAACCCGGCATCTTCTTGACGCAGTGTCCCTTGCGCGCTCAACGCGCCGCTGAATTGCGGGACCAGTGGCTGCACATCAGGCAGGCTCAGATCGTAGGACACCGCGATCTTCGGCGTGATCTGTCCCGCGACACTGGCCTCGACCCGGTATGGTCCTGTTGCCTGTGTTTCGATCTCCAGCCCGTTCTGGGTCTGGCGCAGGCGGCCTTTGGCCTCCAGCGGGCCTTTGACCTGCGGAACCAGCGGATTCACGTCCGGTGCGGACAGATCAAAAGTGATGTCGAGCGGGGTCACAAGCCCCTCGACACGGGCCTCAATGTCATAGGGGCCTGCGGCACTGGTATCGATCCGCCAGCCGTCCGGCGTTTGCCGCAAGATCCCGCTTGCGTTCACCGGACCCTCAATCTGATCCGCGAAGGGTTTGACCTCCGGGATATCGGCACTGAAATTCAGAAGGGCATTGGGGCCCGATGCCAATCCGTCGATCTGGATGGCGGCCGCGTAAGGCCCTTCCGTGCGCGCATCCACGCGCCAGCCTTCGGCATCCTGGGTGGCTGTGGCGCGGACCGTGACCGGCCCTTGGTACTGCGGCGCCACCAGCCCGATGTCCTCCAGCCTGAAATCCGCCTCCACGTCGCTGTTGTCGGTGCGCAGCGCCGCGCGGCCCGTCAGGTTCAATGCCTCGTTCTGCAAGACGAGATCCCGCAGGAATGTCCCGGTTTCATCCCGCAATGCCTGCATTGAAACGGTGGTTCGCCCGGCCAGGACGGCATCCGCCTGAGCGATGCCAAGTTTTAGGTCATCGGTATTGCCGTTGGCCACCAGATCGAATGCCCCGTCAAGTGGCGTGACGGTACCCTGCAGTTCCAGCGCCGTGCTGCCATCAAGCTCCCGTCCCGCCAACGCGGAGAAACGGCTCAGGTCGCTGGCTTCAAGCCGCGCGTCCAGCTCCGTGCGCAGGCTTGCCTCCACACCGTCGATCACCGCATTCCCTGTCAGGGCATAATCCGCCCCGGAAAGATCAAGTCCGCTGATCCTGACCGGCCTGCCTTCCACATAACCGATGCGCGCGCGCCCGGCGATGCTGTCGCCCAGCGCCTCTGACACGGCGGCATCCGTCAGCGCGAGGCCCTGCGCATCAAATCGTATTTCCCCTTCGAACGCGCCTTGCGCGCCGGTGCTGCTGCTCAAGGTGCCATCCAAACCCAATCGGGTTGAGGCGATTGCAACGCCGGGCATCGACAGCGCAGTGATATCGAAATTCGCATCCAGTGCGTCGCCATTCTCCGCGTCATAGGCCACACGCAGGTCCATTCCCTCAACCGTCTTTGCCTCTCCGCCCAAAGGCAGGAGAACGGGTGTCCCATCTGGATTCGCGACGCGGCCCGTGATGTCGATCAGGCTGGGCCAGCCGTCCGCGTTCAAGGTCAGATTGCCTGCGATCTGAGCCGCCCGTGCATTCAAATCAAAGGTGCTGACTTCCACCGCGCCGCTGCTTTCCAGCAGTGCATCGATACGAAGCCGCACATCTTCTCCGAAGAACTCCTGAAACCGCGGGGCGAGCAATGCCGTTACATCCCCGCCGATGTTGGCCTGGACACGGCGATCGGGTTGCGCGGCATTGCGGCGCGAGGGCTGAACACCCAGCGTAACCTGGCCCGCCAGACGTTCCTGCCCAGCGGTGGAAAGCGCAAGATCAGTCACCAGATCATCCAGCGGGCCTGCCCCTTCAATCATCAGATCAAGCGTCGGCTGATCCGGGATCGACAAAAGCCGCGCCACGATCCCTTCCTCCCCTTCCGAAAGCCGTATTAAAAGGTCAAGGACATTTTCCTCGCGCTTCAAGTCAGTCTTGACGGTGAAAACCCCGCGCTTGGCATCGGTGCGTTCCGCTTGCAGATCAATGCGCGCGCCTGCATCATCCAGCCCTGCATTGGCCGTCACGCGCAGTTGCGTATCCTCGCCCAGAACGGGGGCGCCCAGATTGATCGTTTCCACCGCAAAATCAGCGATATCGACGGAGACAGGAAGGTCCGGCAAGCTGAAGGGTGTCGCCTCCGCCTCGGGCAATTCCGTGTCTGTATTGCCTTGCGGCAACCGCGGGATATCGAGCCGTGCGGCTGTCAGGCTCTGCACCTCTAACCGGCCCCGCAGCAGCGCACTGCGATTCCAGTCCAGCAGCACGTCTTCAAGGGTCAGCCAGACCCCTTCATCATCCGCAATCGTCATCCTGTCGAAGGAGGCACGCGAACTGAGCGCGCCTTCAAATCCATCGATGCTGACGGTGCGCCCTGCCCCGCTGAGCACGTTCTGAAGCGTCCGGGTCAGAAATCCCTTGTCGTCATCCGCGTCTTGCGCCACCGATGCAGTCAGGGTGAAAGCCCAAAGGAACAGGACGATGGTGATATGAAGAAGGCGGCGCATCAAAACGCCTGCCCGATGCCGATATAGACCTGAAAATTCTCGCCCGTATCCGGCCCGGATGTCGGCACGGCCACGTCCAACCGGATCGGCCCGATCCCGGTATCATAACGCAGCCCGAGC
This sequence comes from Sulfitobacter rhodophyticola, assembly GCF_041281685.2. Lineage (GTDB taxonomy): Bacteria > Pseudomonadota > Alphaproteobacteria > Rhodobacterales > Rhodobacteraceae > Sulfitobacter. The sequence goes on from NZ_CP166251.2 coordinate 375,769, forward strand.
CCGGCACCTGAATGCCACTCCCCCGAGCCGTCAAAAATCTCCTCCGACCCGATATACCCCAGATCGGCAAAGCCCACGACGCCGATGGTGTCGTTCACGGCCAGGCGCGCCTCTGCCTGTAGTCCGACAAAGCTGCGCCCACCGGCGACATTCCCGCCGCCCAGATCAACGCCCAGCGCCTGATACGGCTGCCCGCGCACGGTCCCTCCCCCACCCGAATAGAACAGATAGTCCGCCGGGGCTTCATTCAGCGCAGGGCCGATCACCGAACCCAGTTGGCCGCGCAGGGCAAGGGTCACAGGCCGCTCCGTCCCGAAAGTCCGATAGGCGCGGGCATCGACAAAGCTGCGCATCCCGTTGTCAGCGCCGTCCACGGCCACGAACGGCGTAGCGCTGACCTTGAGGTAGTATCCGTCCGTCGTATCCAGCGCGACATCCCGGTAATCAAACTCCGCCTCCAGTGGCAGGGTCAGCAGCGTGTAGCGGTTGATGCCAAAGGCGTCTTCCGTCTCGGCCGTGCGCAGGCCAAGGCCCAGGCGGTAGGTCCGGTTCTCGTTTGCGATCCGTTCGATCCCTGCTTCGATGTCGAACTGGCGGGAAAAGAAATTAACCTCGTCAAGCTGCTCCAGCTTGGCCAGCGCGTAGAAATTGGTGTCCTCATTGAAGGTCGCAGGGCGTTCAAACCGCGCGGAAAGGCGGTAATCCTCGCCCCCCGAATTGCCGCCGATCCCGCCTGCTTCGGCCTCCAGCCGCAAGCGTTCGGCGCCACCCAGCAGATTGCGGTGCATCCAGAACGTGCTGAGCGTCAGCCCCTCCAACGATGAAAGCTCTGCCCCGAAACCGAAGCGGCGCTGGGGCGCATCGGCCACCTGCGCGGTGATTGGCAGCGTATCGCCGGGGCCGACTTGCTGCGCTTCGATCAAGGCGACGGCATTGAACGCGCCGGTCCGGCGCAGCCGCGCCTGTGCAAGCCTCAATTCATCGGGCGAAAACACCTCCCCCGTGGGAAGCCCTGCGATCGCAAGTATCCGTTCCGTTCGAACCTTGCTGTCGCCCTTTACCGTCAACGGGCCAAAGCGCAGGCGTTTGCCGGGTGCCAAACGGATATCCGCGTTGATAAGTTGATCGTCATGACGCGCGGTCAGGTCCTGTCCGGCCAGACGCGCCTTCGCGTAGCCAGCAGCGCGCCACCCGTCGATGCCGACCGCGACGGTATCCTTGAGTACCCCCAAGCGTGCGGTCTGTCCGGTGGCAAAACCTTCCGGCAATTCGGTGTCGGGGGCGGTTGGCCCGATGCCCACGCGACCAAAGCGGAACCTCGGTCCGGTTTCAACCGTGATGATCGCACGGTCAATGCTTCGGGGCGGCTGTACGGGCGGTATGGCCGCTGCATCCCTGCCATCCAGCGAAATGGTGATCACCGGCCCGAAATAGCCAGCATCATACAGTAGCGCCAGCAGCCTTCCGTAATCCGCCTGTGCCGCGGCGACCAGTTCCTGTGTCGATGGATCGGCATCGTCTGCGGTCTGCTCAGCCAGCAGCGATCCACCCAGCAAGGTCGCGTAAAGATCACTTTCAGGGTCGACCCCGCGAAGGGTAAGATCGGCTGCCGACAAGGTCGTAGACATCAGCAGGCCAAGCGCCAAACCTGCAAAACCTGTCCGGGCGCGATACCCGATAGACGCATTCCTCATGCGCGACCCCTTCATGAAAACGCTTGCGCACCACCGCAAAGTGACCGGTCCCGATGGCCAGTCCTTTTGAAGGTGATCTAACGTCTTTCCGCAGGCGGCTGCAATGTAATGAAGCAGTATTGTGAACACAAAGATGTTGGGCCTCCGGCGGTGCTTGGTCCGGATGACGCGTCCGGGTGTGGTCCAACGCAACACGGCGCGCAAGGTTCCTGAGCGCATCAAAAACCGCTGAACAGGAAGCCGCCCTGCCCGGTTGGCGGGAGATACATCGTCTTGATCTTGTTCCATGCAGGGGGAAGATCGCTTATCGGAAAAAAAGGTGGTGCGGGCGGTGGGACTCGAACCCACACGGGGCTATGCCCCAACAGATTTTAAGTCTGGTATGTCTACCATTCCATCACGCCCGCATGGGCTGCACCATAGCCCAGCGGCGCGCGGTGTAAATGCTCAGATGTCCTTGCCTTTCGGACCCAGCGGCGCACCTTCCGCCAGCAATGCTTTTTCCGACAGCCACGGATTGTTCTCCACCGCGATCAGCATCTGTTCGCGCGCTTCGTCGATCCGACCAAGGTTCATCAATGTCAGTGCGCGACCCGCCTGCGCCGCGATATGCAAGGGTTGCAGGGTGAGCGCAATGTCGAGGTCGACAAGTGCCTTTTCATGCCGACCACTCAGGAAATAAAGGTACGCCCGCTGATTAAAGCCTTCGGCATACGTGGGACAGTACTCCGTCAGCCGATCGAATTCCGCCAACGCCCCGACAAAATCCGCCACATCGCGCCGACGCATCCCGGCATCCAGCGCCTCCTGGGCCGCTTCATCGGGGGCCTTGAGCCACAATTCCCACATCTCCCCGGACACGCGCCGTCCTTCCATGTGGTTGGGCGCAGCTTGTGACTTCGCGATCAGGTTCAGCATCTCGCGTCGGGTGTCTTGCGGTGCCGGGCAATCCGCCAGCGAGGGGAGTGCCAAAACAGCCAATACAGCGGAAAAAATCGTGGTTCTCATGAACACAAAGAATGGCACGCGGCGCCTTCAGGTCAAGTCTCAACCCCCAAAACGGTTTCCTTGACCGCTTCCATCGCCACATAGGTGGACGTATTGGCCACGTGCGGCAGGGCCGAAACCGTCTCGCCCAGAAAGCGGCGGTAGGCGGTCATGTTGCGGGTTCGCACCTTCAGAAGATAGTCGAAATTGCCAGCGATCATATGAGCTTGCTCGATCTCAGGCTCTCGGGCCACAGCGGCGTTGAAGGCGCGCAGTGCGGCTTCCCTTGTGTCGCTCAGGCGCACTTCGACAAAGGCCACGTGATCCAGCCCCAGCCGGATGGGATCCAGCAATGCGCGATACCCAAGGATCACGCCCGTCTGCTCAAGCCTGCGCAGGCGCGCCTGGGTCGGAGATTTGGACAAGCCGATGCGTCGCGCAAGATCAGCCACGCTGATCCGTGCATCTTCGGCCAGTACTGCCAGAATCGCCCGATCAAAGCGATCAAATGCAGACAGGTCATTTGAAGCGTTTTCCATCCCTTTTTCCGATCAATCGTCCTTCGATTTGGGCAGGATAGGGAAAACCACCTGTGGCGCATAGTATATAATGGCCAAATCACCTCCAGGAGAACGCCATGCCCCGCGACTCAGCTCACGACCTGCGCCATCAGATTGACACCCTGACATATGCCGATCCCGATGCGGTTCTTGCCGATTTGATCAAGACGGCCGCCCTTTCCGCGCAGGACCGCAAGGCAATCACCGCCAGTGCCGCTGACCTGGTGCGCCAGATCAGATCAAGCACCGCACCGGGTTTGATGGAGGTGTTTCTTGCCGAATACGGGCTGTCCACCGACGAAGGTGTCGCGCTGATGTGTCTGGCCGAAGCGCTGTTGCGGGTCCCGGATGCCGACACCATCGATGCGCTGATCGAAGACAAGATCGCCCCGTCGGACTGGGGCCGTCACCTTGGCCATTCCACGTCCAGCCTTGTGAATGCCTCCACCTGGGGTTTGATGCTGACAGGACGGGTGCTTGACGATGATCAACCCGGCCCCGTGCGCCACCTGCGCGCCGCCATCAAGCGGCTGGGGGAGCCGGTGATCCGCACCGCCGTCTCGCGCGCAATGAAGGAAATGGGCCGTCAGTTCGTGCTGGGAGAAGACATTAACGCCGCCATGCAACGCGCTGCAGGGATGGAGAAAATCGGCTTTACCTATTCCTATGACATGCTGGGCGAAGCCGCCCGCACCGAAACAGACGCAAAGCGTTACCACCTCAGCTATTCGCGCGCGATTTCGGCCATTGCGACCGCCTGCACCCATGACGATATCCGCCAGAATCCCGGCATTTCCGTCAAGCTTTCCGCGCTCCACCCACGCTACGAAGTGGCGCAGGAAGACGCGGTGATTACCGATCTGGTGCCGCGCCTGCGGGCGCTGGCGCTGTTGGCCAAATCAGCGGGAATGGGCCTGAACGTGGACGCGGAGGAGGCCGACCGTTTGTCGCTGTCGCTCGACGTCATCGACCGGGTGCTGAGCGAGCCTGCACTGGCCGGGTGGGAAGGGTTCGGCATCGTGGTGCAGGCCTACGGCCCCCGTGCCGGGGCGGTGATTGACGCGCTTTACGACATGGCACAGCGTCACGACCGCAAGATCATGGTACGATTGGTCAAGGGCGCCTATTGGGACACAGAGATCAAGCGCGCGCAGGTCGAAGGGGTTGACGGCTTTCCCGTTTTCACCCGCAAACCGGCGACCGATGTGTCCTACATCGCCAATGCCCGGCGCCTTCTGGGCATGACCGACCGCATCTATCCCCAGTTCGCGACCCATAACGCCCATACGGTTGCTGCCATCTTGCACATGAACGCCGACGCGCAAGCCTATGAATTCCAACGACTTCACGGGATGGGTGAAACGCTGCACAAGCTGGTCATGAAGCAGCACGAGACACGCTGCCGCATTTATGCACCCGTAGGCGCACACAGCGATCTGTTGGCCTATCTGGTCCGCCGCCTGCTGGAAAACGGCGCGAATTCAAGCTTCGTCAATCAGATCGTGGATGAGGATGTCCCGCCGGAAGTGGTTGCCGAAGACCCTTTCGACAAGCTGAAGGAGGCGACGATCACAATTCCCACCGGTCCGCAGGTGTTTCTGCCCCAGCGGGCAAACGCGCGTGGCTTTGACCTGACGCACGCCCCGACACTGGCCGCCATCGACACGGCGCGCGCACCCTTCAAGGATCACAAATGGCACGCGGCCCCGCTGCTTGCAGGCCCTGTCGCGCCGGAGGCGGCCGAACCCGTCGCGAACCCCTATCTGCCCGATCAGCCCGTCGGCACGGTGAAGCCTGCATCGCTTGAAGATGTGGCAACCGCCTTTGACAACGCGGCACCATGGGACGCGCCACTGGCAGAGCGCCGCAAGACCCTGCTCAAGGCCGCCGACATGATCGAGGATCACTACGGCGAGATCTTTGCACTTTTGGCACGCGAGGCGGGCAAGGGGCTGTCCGATTGCGTGGCAGAGCTGCGCGAAGGTGTTGATTTCCTACGGTATTACGCAGGACAGGCCACAAATGCGCCGGCCGCAGGTATCTATACCTGCATTTCACCGTGGAACTTTCCGATGGCGATCTTTGCCGGGCAGGTTTCTGCGGCGCTGGCGGCGGGCAACGCGGTCCTTGCCAAGCCTGCTGAACAGACGCCGCTGGTGGCGGACCTGGTGGTGCGGCTGTTGCATGAAGCGGGCGTGCCGCGCGGTGCGCTGCAACTGTTGCCCGGTGGCGGCGCGGTGGGTGCGGCATTGACAGGCGATGCGCGGCTGGGCGGTGTGGCTTTCACCGGCTCCACAGCAACCGCCTTGCGCATTCGTGCGCAGATGGCCGAAAACTGCACCCCCGGCACCCCGCTGATCGCGGAGACCGGTGGCATCAACGCCATGATCGTTGACAGCACGGCCCTGCCGGAACAGGCCGTGCAATCCATCGTGGAAAGCGCGTTCCAATCCGCCGGGCAACGCTGCTCCGCGCTGCGCTGCCTGTACGTGCAGGAAGACATTGCCGAAGGGTTGACCGAGATGTTGGTCGGCGCGATGCGAGCCCTCAATCTTGGCAATCCGTGGCATCTGAGCACTGACGTCGGCCCTGTCATCGACGAAGCCGCCCGCGCGGGGATCGCCGCGCATATCGATGCGGCGCGCAAGGACGGGCGTGTGATCGCAGAACTGCCCACACCCGAAGGTGCGACATTCATCGCACCCACGCTGATCTCCGTGGGCAGCATCAATGATCTGGAGCGTGAGATCTTTGGCCCCGTGCTGCATCTGGCAACATTCAAGTCTTCCAAGCTGGACCGGGTGATCCATGACATCAACGCCACCGGCTATGGGTTGACCTTTGGGTTGCACACCCGGATCGATGACCGCGTGCAATATGTCTCCGAACGGATCGAAGCGGGGAACATCTATATCAACCGCAACCAGATCGGCGCGATTGTCGGCAGCCAGCCTTTTGGGGGTGAAGGGCTGTCAGGCACCGGGCCAAAGGCGGGCGGGCCAAACTACCTGCCCCGGTTCAGCGCCCCGGACCGGCAGGACGTGTCTGCACATTGGTCCAACGCCCAAGACGCGCTGCCTGCCCTGTCTACCACGCACCATGGCACCCCGATCGAAACGCTGTCGATGCCTGGACCTACGGGGGAATCGAACCGCCTGTCCACCCTGCCCCGCGCCGCGCTTTTATGCATGGGGCCGGGCGCGGACGCCGCCACCGCACAGGCGCGCGCGGTCGAGGCCCTTGGCGGTATGGCGCTGCAGGCGACCGGGCTGATCGACCCCGACGCGCTGATCGATGGTCCGGATTATGGTGGCGTTCTGTGGTGGGGAGACGCTGAAACCGCGCGCGCCATTGAGATGGCACTGGCCAAACGCACCGGTCCGATCCTGCCGCTTTTGCGCGGTTTGCCCGACATCGCGCGGGTGCGCGGCGAACGGCATGTTTGTGTCGATACCACGGCTTCGGGCGGCAACGCCGCGCTGCTGGGCGCTGCGACCTGACAGACCTTGACGCTGGGTGCCCGATCACCCAGCGTGCACCCATGTTTCCGATCCGCGACCATAACCCTTCGGGGCGCACGCCCTATGTCACCTATGTGCTGATGGCATTGAACATCGGCGTGTTCCTGAGCTACGCCGCCTTGCTGTCGGACGAGCGCGCCATCGGTGCCTTTTACTACGAATGGGCGCTCTTTCCCGCACGCATCAGTGGGGGACAGGGTTTCGAAGGGCTGCTGACATCCATGTTCCTGCATGGGGGGTGGATGCACCTTGCAGGCAACATGCTGTTTTTGTGGATATACGGCGACAACGTAGAAGATGAGATGGGGCACATGCCGTTCCTGATCTTCTATCTGCTGGCAGGTTCCGCAGCCGGGCTGGCGCAGGTGGTTTTTGAGCCTACATCGACCGTTCCCATGATCGGCGCATCCGGTGCGATTGCCGGGGTGATGGGGGCATACCTTTTGCTGTTTCCCAAGGCCAAGGTGGATATCCTGATCATCTTCATTGTGTTCTTCCGCATCTTTCCGATCCCCGCGTGGATCATGCTGATGGTCTGGTTCGCCATGCAATTCATTGGTGGTCTGGGGACCGATCCGCTTGAAGGCGGTGTGGCTTATTGGGCGCATGCGGGGGGCTTTGTCGCGGGGATGCTGCTTGCGCTGCCGCTCTGGCTGAAACGGGGCGGGCCCGCTTTCTGGCAGCGCACTGATGGCCACCCACCCCACCCCGAAGCCGACTACAGCGCGATTGAAAGCCGCCTGCCAAAAGTGCGCCGCAGATGAGTAAAGGCTGCGGCATCACGGCCCGCTGCCATTGCGGCGCAGTTGTTCTGACGGCTCACCTGCCGCGCGGGCTGGCTGATGTCAGCCGGTGCTCCTGTTCATTCTGTGCCCGCCGTCAGGCAGGCGCGGTGATGGCCACGGCCTCAACCGTCAAGGTGCTGGAAGGGGAGGAAAATCTCACGCTCTACACTTGGGGCACCCGCACCGCGCAACATTACTTTTGCAAGACCTGCGGCATCTACACCCACCACCAACGCCGCTCGGACCCCACGGAATGCGGGATCAACATCGGTTGCATCGATGGTGTGAACACGTGGGAGCATGAGCCCATTCGCTGGACCGACGGGGTGAACCACCCCTCAGACAGCTAGGTTATCCACGCACCAGTTTTGCCAGTGCCCCGAACATCGGCTCGTTCGCGCAGAGGATCGACCCGTCTTCCAGAACATCGCCCCCCTTTTCGAGGGGCTCCACCAGCCCGCCGGCTTCTTTGACGATCAGCATGCCCGCCGCCAGATCCCAGGCATTCAGGCGACGCTCCCAAAAGCCGTCGTAGCGCCCGGCGGCCACATAAGCCAGATCAAGTGCTGCCGATCCCCAACGCCGCACACCCGCGCAGCCCGGCAACACGCGCCCCAGTTCATGCAATGTCTCTGGCAGGTCCGACCGCCCGCCAAATGGCAGCCCGGTCGCAAACACACATTCCAGCATCCGGGTGCGGCCCGATACGCGCAACCGCGTCTCGTTCATGAAGGCCCCCGTCCCTTTCTCGGCGAAGAAAAGCTCGTCCTTGGACGGATCATAAATGACCCCTGCCACCACCTGCCCCTTGTGCTCCAGCGCGATGGAAACGGCCCAATGCGGCATCCCGTGCAGGAAGTTCGTCGTGCCATCCAGCGGATCAACGATCCAGCGACGCGTGGGATCCTCGCCCTCTTCCGCGCCGCCCTCTTCGGCCAACCAGCCATAAGATGGCCGCGCGCTGCGCAGTTCATGCTTGATGGTCTGTTCCGCGGTCAGATCGGCCTTGCTGACGAAATCGCCCGCGCCCTTCACGGACACCTGCAGGTTTTCCACCTCGCGGAAGTCCTTGAGCAAGCCCCGCCCTGCCTTGCGCGCGGTTTTCATCATGACGTTGAGATTTGCGCTACCGACCATGAGGGGCGTCCTTTGCTGGGGTTCCGAAGGGGGCGTATAGGCCCGCCGGTGAAGATTGCCAAGGGGGGTGTGCCCCGCTTAGATCGCCTGCAATTTGCGCGCTTCGTCTCCGGCAAGCGACAGCAACTCCTGCATGAAGGGCTTGTCCAGATCATCCTCGCGCACCGCCGCATAGAGCCTGCGGGTGATCCCGCTCTCCGTCAGGGGGCGGGTGACATAATCGGAACTGTATTTGACCTCCCGCACGACCCAGTCAGGCAAGACCGATACCCCGCGGTTGGAGGCCACCAGCAACAGGATCACCGCCGTCAGTTCGACCTGCCGGATTGACGCCGGTTCCACCTTGGCGGGGATGAGCAGCTGGCTGAACACATCCAGCCGTGCCCGGTCCACCGGATAGGTGATCAAGGTTTCCCCCCGGAAATCAGCCGCCTCGACAAAGGGTTTGCCCGCCAAGGGATGGGTATTGGCCGCGACGAAAACCGCCTCGTAGTCAAAGAGTTCAACAAATCTCACCCCCGGCAGTTCCTCCGGATCAGAGGAAACCACCAGATCGACCTCCTCCCGCAAAAGCGCGGGCAACGCGTCAAAGGCCAGGCCCGGGCGGATGTCGACGTCCACATCCGGCCATGTGCGCCGAAACTGCTCCAGCACGGGAAACAGCCATTCGAAACAGGCATGGCATTCGATGGCGATGTGCATCCGTCCGGTGCTGCCTTCGCGCAGGCCCGAAAATTCGTCCTGCAGGGCCTTCACCTGTGGCAATACCTGCTGCGCCAGCTTCAGCAACCGCTGCCCCGCGGGTGACAGCTTGAGCGGTTTGGAACGGCGCACGAACAATTCCACACCTGCTTGATCCTCCAGCCCCTTGACCTGATGGGACAGGGCGGACTGGGTGATGTTCATCTGTTCCGCTGCGCGCGCCAGCCCACCCGCTTCATGGATGGCCTGAATGGTACGCAGATGCCGAAATTCGATATGCATGTGAGGTCATCCTCATATAAAAGATGAGAGTTATGAATTTGCCTCATATCACCAAATATGGGATACAGCGTCAACGCAATTCATCAGGACAGTCCCATGCCCAGCCCCGCCATCTCCTTCGAGGTCTTCCCACCCCGCTCCGTCGGGGCTGCCTTCACTTTGTGGGACACCGCGCAAACGCTGGCCCCTCTGGCACCGCGCTTTTTTTCCGTCACCTACGGCGCGGGGGGCTCCACGCGGGATCTGACGCAAGACGCCGCACATGTGCTGCACCGGACCTCCGGCCTGCCGGTGGCGGCACATCTGACCTGCGTTGACGCTAGCAAAGCTGAAACCATGGCAATCGCCCAAGGCTATGCCGATGCCGGGGTGACCGAAATTGTCGCTTTGCGCGGTGATCCGGCGGATGGCGCCAAAAGCTTCACGCCCCATCCGGATGGGTTCAAGGACAGCTGTGAGTTGATCGCGGCCATCGCCGAGACCGGCAAATTCAACATCCGCGTCGGCGCCTACCCCGAACTGCACCCCGAAGCCACATGCCAACGGACCAGCATCGAGTGGCTGAAACGCAAATTCGACGTAGGCGCGGATGAAGCGATCACGCAGTTCTTCTTTGAGGCGGAAACATTCCTGCGGTTTCGGGATGCCTGTGCTGCCGCCGGGATCGACAAGCCGATCACCCCTGGCATCCTGCCCATCGTGAACTGGAAATCCGCCCGCGGCTTTGCGCAGCGTTGTGGTGCGATCGTGCCTGCCTGGCTTGATCAATGCTTTGACGCCGCGATTCGCGATGATCGGCATGATCTTCTGGCCACCGCCCTTTGCGCCGAATTGTGCAGCGATCTTGTCGACGAAGGCGTCGAAGCCTTGCATTTCTATACGCTCAACCGCGCGGAACTGACACGCGACGTCTGCCGTGCGCTGGGGATCACGCCGCAAACCACGCTGCAGGACGTAGCGTAAGCCTTGCCGCTGCGGCATGCGGGATTAGCCTCTCCGGGGAATTGAGCAACCCGGAGCCCCCATGCCGCGTATCGCCGAAAAGCCGGAAGACCTGCTGCACCAGTCCGACGCGTTGAAGCTGTCAGGTCTGGAATTCATGCAGAAGATCCTCGACGGGACCAACCCCGGTCCGCCCATCGCCGCGACCATGGGCTATACCCTGCGGGAGGTGTCCCAAGGACGTGCCGTGTTTCGGGGCGCACCTGAATTCAAGGTCACGAACCCCATGGGCACGGTACACGGTGGCTGGTACGGGACACTGCTTGATAGTGCGATGGCCTGTGCGGTGATGACCTGCATTCCGCGCGGCGCCATCTACACGACGCTGGAATACAAAATCAACATCCTGCGCGGCATCCCCCTTGGCACCTTGATCGACTGCATTGGCGAAACCGATCATGTGGGCCGCTCCACCGGGGTGGCGCATGGGGAAATCCGCGGTGTGGAGGATGGCAAGCTTTATGCGACCGGGTCGACCACCTGCATCGTCATGCAGATTGGCGACAGGACAGAAGTGTAGGCAAGAGCCGTCCATATCCCTTCCAAATGGTTCCAAAAACCCCCTCGGAGAGCTAAAATCTTTTCTGGACCACCAAAAGAGATTTCAGGCCTCTGGCAGGGTTTTTTAAACCATTTGGAAGGCAAGGGTCAGGCGCTCAGTTTAAGCCGGAGCTGCTCCAGCAAGCCGGGCTTGTCGACCTGTGCATTGGCGCGCAGTTCGACGCTTTCATGCAATCGTTCCGAGGCGTCCTGCCCCACCTTGCGTTTGCGCCGGGTCACAAGGAAGCGGCCGTAGCCCCGGAAGGTGCCAAGCGACGGGGCCAGCGGATCGGTGGGATAGCGCAGCGCCCAGCCCTTGGGCAATGGCAGGCCGCATTCCTGAGCGCGGCTCAGCAGCCAGATGAACGGGATGTTTGCCAGCGGACGCGCCACTTCATAACCGCCCAGTTGACCGCCGACATCGCCATGTGTGCCGGGAAACCAGACCTGTTCGACGCGGCCATGATAGTCATCGTGGGTGTCCCACAGGACCGGGGCATAGGCCACGCGGGTTTCATGCAGTGCCAATGCCTGAAACCCGTTTTTCACGATCCCGCTCAGGCCGGTGGTGTGAAAGGCATGCCGGTCCTCGCTCAGCCGCCACAGGATGGGCGCGTTGATGCCCAGCGATTTGACAGTGTCCCAGACCCCGATCATCTCGATCTCGATCCGGTCGTGGCAATTGGCCTTTGCAAAGGCCCGTGCGGCATCGGAACCGGGTGCGCATTCATAATGTCGGTAAGCCGCGCGCACGTTTCGCTCCGTTGCAGCGTTTTCGTGCAAAAGACCCACCTGGTCGATGACCCCTGCCAGGCTCCGCACCGCATAGGCGCCCCGGGAATAGCCCAGCATGAATATTCGGTCGCCTTCCCGATACCGGGATGCAAGATACCCGTAGGCACGTCTGATCTGCCGATTGATTCCGCGCCCCATGATGACGTCGGCGGCGCTGCGCCAGTCGCGCCATTGGACACCCGGTTCGTAATAGATCGAAAGCGCCGCCCCCATTTCACGCGCAAGCGCATAGGCGCGGCCGGCGTTGGTCTGCCGACCCAGATCGAGCGACGACATCGTCCCGTCCAGAATGATCAGATGCGTGACCGGCCCCCGGCGGGGGGCAAAATCCGTTGCGGGCCGCCGCCAGATTCGCCCCAGCAGCAGGCCCAGCAACGACTCGAGCCGTGATTCATTCGGCGGCGATCTTCTCAACTTGCAACAACTCCCACACGCGGTGCGGCGTGAAGGGCATATCCGCCTGACGCACGCCTTGTTCCCAAAGTGCATCTTGCACGGCATTTGCAATTGCCGCCAGTGCACCAACTGTTCCCGCCTCCCCGCAACCCTTCATGCCCATCACATTCGCGGTGGAGGGTACAGGTTCAGAGGTAAAGGAAATATTGGGAACGTCAGCCGCCCGCGGCAAGGCATAGTCCATGAACGTTGCCGTGAGCAGCTGGCCATCCGCGTCATAGACGACACGCTCCTGCACCGCTTGCCCGATGCCCTGCACAACGCCGCCATGTACCTGCCCTTCGGCCAGCATCGGATTGATAAGGTTGCCGAAATCATCCACGACCGTATAGCGATCCGTGGTGACCACCCCGGTGTCGGGATCGACCACCACCTCCGCCACATGCGCCCCGTTGGGATAGCTGCGCCCAGGTAGCGTTGCGCGTTCGTGATGGCTCAGCAACTCGTCCCGGCCCTTGTCGCGCGCCATCTCGGCCACCTCCAGCATGGTCGGCGTCAAATTGCTGCCTTCGGCGCGGAAACGTTCGTCATCGAAAGTGATCTCCGCCGCAGGCACACCCATTTCATCGGCCAGAAAGGCGGTGAAAGCGGATTTGATGGTGTCGACAGTAGCGAGCGTCGCGGTGTTCTGCGTGGTGACGGAGCGGGATCCACCCGTGCCCCCACCCTGCTTGATCAGGTCACTGTCCCCCTGCACAACCCGGATCCGATCCGCAGGAATGCCCGTCTGATCCGACAGGAATTGGGCATAGACCGTCTCGTGCCCCTGCCCATTGCTTTGGGTGCCGACATAGATGGTCACGCTGCCGTCCGGCTCAAAATCGACCTTGGCGCCTTCGGTGGGATCACCCAGAATACTCTCGATATAATAGCACAGACCAATCCCACGCAGGAGGCCACGTTCGGCGTCAGCCCCCTTGCGGGCGGCGAAACCGGCGGTGTCTGCCTCCGCCATGACCCGGTCCAGCACAAGGTTGAAGTCCCCGACATCGTAGGTCTCTCCGGTGGCGGTCTTGTAGGGAAACTGATCGGGCTTGATGAAATTGGCCCGGCGCAGCTCCCACGGATCGACACCCAACTCCCGCGCGGCGCGGTCGATCAGCCTTTCCAGGACATAGATCGCTTCCGGCCGTCCTGCCCCGCGATAGGCATCCACGGGTGTGGTGTTGGTATAATACCCCTCAACCTGCAACCAGGTCGTCTGCACGTCATAGACCCCCATCAGCACCCGACTGAAGAGGTTGGTCTGAATGGCCTGCGCGAACTGCGAATTATAGGCCCCGAGGTTGCAGCGTGTCCGGACACGGTAGGCGGTGATCCGGTTGTCCGCGTCAAAGGCAAACTCCGCCAGCGAAGTAAGATCCCGCCCGCCATTATCGCTCAGCATCGCTTCGGTGCGCTCCGACATCCAGCGCACGGGGCGGCCGGTGACCCGCGCGGCTTCAGCCGCGCAGAAATATTCGGGATAGGCCATCGCCTTCATGCCGAAACCGCCACCGGTGTCCGGGTTGGTGACGCGCACCGCGCCTTCATCCAAGCCGAACGCCTTGCACAGATAGTCCTTGTGCGCCCAGACGCCCTGCCCGTTGTTGGCCACGTGCAAACGCCCGTCCGTCCATTCGGCATAACACCCGCGCGGCTCCATCGAATTGACGATGATACGGTTGTCCTCCACCTCAAGCGCCACGCTGCGCGCGGCTGCATCGAATGCGGCTTGCGTAGCGGCCTCATCCCCTGTGGCCCAGTCAAATGCCATGTTGTCAGGTGCTTCGGAGTGCAGGGTTTCCCCGCCTGCCGCCATATCAACCTTGGCCGGCAGATCATCCACATCAAAGACAATCAATTCAGCCGCATCGCGCGCCTGTGCCATGGTCTCGGCCACGATCAACGCGACCGGCTCCCCCACATAGCGCACACGGTCCTTGGCGAGCATGGGGCGCAATGGCCCCGCGCCTTTGGTGCCGTCGCGGTTCTGGACCTGCGTGCCCGGCAATCCGATATTGATGCTCGCCGCTTCCAGATCGGCGCAGGTCAGCACCGCATGCACGCCTTCTGCTGCCACCGCATCAGCCACATCCAGTTCCGCGATCACCCCATGCGCATTGGAGGACCGAAAGAAATAGCCATGCAGCGCCCCATCTGGCGCGATATCATCCACATACCGGCCTTCGCCGGTCAGAAACCGCACATCCTCGGTCCGCACGACCGACTGACTTTTCCCGAACTTTTCCATCGTCTCTCCTTGCGCGATATCTGAAGGGCAATGTCGCTAGAGATAAGCACCACGCCCCCCTTGTCCAGTGGCGATGACCTGCCACCCTTTTCCTTCCCGCGATCCTCCGCTAGATCAGGCGCAACTGCACACGGGATAGATGACATGGCCCTCGACAAGACATTCAACGCGGCAGATGCCGAAGCACGCCTTTACGCCGCATGGGAACAAGCCGGTGCCTTTGCCGCCGGGGCCAACGCCAAACCGGGGGCCGATACGTTCTCGATCCTGTTGCCACCGCCCAATGTCACCGGTGTGTTGCATATGGGCCATGCCTTCAACCACACGCTCATGGACGTGATGATCCGCTGGAAGCGGATGCAGGGGTTCGACACGCTTTGGCAGCCCGGTCTCGATCACGCGGGCATCGCCACGCAAATGGTGGTGGAGCGTGAATTGGCGCTGAGCCAGCAGCCCGGTCGCAGGGAGCTGGGGCGCGAAGCTTTTGTGCAGAAGGTCTGGGAGTGGAAGGAGCAATCCGGCGGCACCATCGTGGATCAGGACAAACGCCTTGGCGCATCGATGGACTGGTCGCGCGAAGCCTTCACCATGGACGACAATTTCCATGATGCGGTGATCAAGGTCTTTGTGGACATGTACAACAAGGGCTTCATCTATCGTGGCAAGCGATTGGTGAACTGGGACCCGCATTTTGAAACAGCGATTTCCGATCTGGAGGTTGAGAACACCGAAGTCGACGGTCACATGTGGCACTTCAAGTACCCGCTGGCGGCCAAAGAAAATGGTGAACGTGCCACCTATACCTATGTGGAGAAGGACGAAGACGGCAACGTCACACTGGAAGAAGAGCGCGACTATATCTCCATCGCCACCACGCGGCCCGAAACCATGCTGGGCGATGGGGCGGTTGCGGTGCATCCCTCAGATGAACGCTACGCCTCAATCGTTGGAAAACTCTGCGAAATCCCCGTTGGCCCGAAAGAGCATCGCCGGATGATCCCCATCATCACCGACGACTACCCCGACCCCGATTTCGGCTCGGGCGCGGTGAAGATCACCGGGGCGCATGATTTCAACGACTACGGCGTCGCGATGCGCAACCGCATCCCACTCTACGCGCTGATGGACACCAAAGGTGCCATGCGCAGTGACGGGTTGCCTTACGAAGAGGCGGCCGCCGAAGCGGGCAAGATGGCGGAGGCGACGGCGGCGCTGATCACTGAAGCCGAAAGCCGCTTTCATTCACTGTCGGACACACCCCTGCCGGACGTGGGCAACATCAACCTCGTCCCTGAAGACCTGCGCGGGCTGGACCGTTTCGAGGCGCGTCAGCGTGTGGTCGACGCCATCACTGCTGAAGGTCTCGCGGTGATGACCACCTCCGACGACCCGCGCCTTGGCGGCAAACCTCCAAAAAAAGGCGAAGAGGTCGAGGTCACGCCCGCCCCCCTCGTCGAGGCCAAAAAGATCATGCAGCCTTTCGGTGACCGATCCAAGGTGGTCATCGAGCCGATGCTGACGGATCAGTGGTTCGTGGACACCGACAAGATCGTTGGCCCTGCATTGGAGGCCGTGCGCAATGGCGACGTGCAGATTTTGCCCGAGCAGGACAAGAAGGTGTATTTCCATTGGCTGGAGAACATTGAGCCTTGGTGTATCTCGCGGCAATTGTGGTGGGGGCATCAGATACCGGTTTGGTATGGGCCGAAGGTTGTCGGTGACAATGAGGCTGGCTACCATCTCACATATAACCCTCCAAAGTATTTCTGCGCCCCAAGTAAAGAAGAAGCTGTCGCTCAGGCGCAAGAATACTACGGTGAAGACGTTGAAATCGAGTTGAGCAAGTTCGACAATTTGCTTGCTGCTGAAGGGGCAATGAAGAAGGCGAATCCTACTGCCTTTAGTATTGGATCGCCCTCAAACATGCGGTTGTCGAGAGTAGTGTTGTCCCGCGACCCCGACGTCCTCGACACATGGTTCTCCTCCGGCCTCTGGCCAATCGGCACCCTCGGCTGGCCCGAGCAAACCGAAGCGCTCGATAAATACTTCCCCACCTCGGTTCTGATCACTGGGTTTGACATCATCTTCTTCTGGGTCGCCCGGATGATGATGATGCAATACGCCGTGGTGGATCAACGCCCCTTCGACACTGTCTATGTCCACGCGCTGGTGCGCGACGAGAAGGGCAAGAAGATGTCGAAATCCCTCGGCAATGTCCTCGACCCGATTGAACTGATCGACGACTACGGCGCCGACGCCGTGCGGTTCACGCTGACGTCCATGGCCGCCATGGGCCGCGACCTGAAACTCTCCCCCGCCCGCATTCAGGGCTATCGCAACTTCGGCACGAAGCTGTGGAACGCCCACCGCTTCGCGGAGATGAACGGCGTCTTCACCGGTCAGCAGCGCGGCATGCCCAAACCCACCGCGACCCTCAACAAATGGATCGTCGGCGAAACCGCGCGCGTGCGCGAAGAAGTCGATGCGGCGCTGGATAACTATCGTTTCAACGACGCCGCCAATGCGCTCTATGCCTTTGTCTGGGGAAAGGTCTGTGACTGGTACGTGGAGCTTTCCAAACCGCTCCTGCAAGACGACGCAGTCGAAGCAGAAGAGACAAGGGAAACAATGGCCTGGGTACTGGATCAATGCCTGATCCTGCTGCATCCGATCATGCCCTTCATCACCGAAGAACTGTGGCAGACCACCGCCAAACGCGAAAAGATGCTGATCCACGCTGATTGGCCCACCTATACGCTCGCCGATTGCCTCGATGAGGACGCCGACCGCGAACTCAACTGGGTCATCACGCTGATCGAAAACATCCGCTCCGCCCGCGCCCAGATGCACGTCCCTGCGGGCCTGAAGGTGCCGATGCTGATGACCGACATCGACACCCAGGGGCAAGCCGCGTGGGAGCGGAATGAAGCAATGATCAAACGGCTCGCCCGGGTGGAAAACCTTGAAAAGGTGAACACTTTCCCCAAAGGTACGGCTTCAATTCCTGCCGCAGGTGCCACCTTCGGCCTGCCGCTTGAAGGGCTGATCGACATCGACGCGGAGAAGGCACGCTTACAAAAATCCCTCGACAAATTGGCCAAGGAAATCGGCGGTCTGAACGGACGTCTCAACAACCCCAAATTCGCCGCCTCCGCGCCGGAAGAGGTGGTCAATGAGGCCCGCGCCAACCTTGCAGAACGCCAGTCTGAAGCCACACAACTCGAAGCGGCCCTCGCCAGATTGGCAGAAATGGGGTAACCCTCTGCTTCCAAATGGTTTTAGAAACCCCACCGGAGGTCATGAATCTTTTCTGGACTGCCATAAGAGATTTAGGACCTCCGGTGGGGTTTTTTTAACCATTTGGAAGGGATTACGAAATAGTAACCTTAATGCGGTCCTAGTCGTGGTGACGAAGATCGTCCATTTGGAAGGCCCCGTCTGGAAACAGATGGGGCTAACCTTTCATTACCCTATTTGAAGACCGGCATGCGTTTGCCGAACTCGGCCGCGACAACTTCCATCTGGTGGGGTTTGCCCATCAGGTCCGCCTGTTCACGGGATTCCGCGTTCAGGACATCTTGCGCGGGCACACCGGATTCTGCCAGCGCAATCAATCGTTTCGCCGCCACGATCGCCGACGGGCTCTTTCCTGCTATCGTCTGTGCCAGCGCATTGGCCGCCGCAAGCGGGTCATCCGCCAGTTCTGTCACCAGACCCCAACGCTCCGCCTGTTCCGACGACACGGGTTCTGCCGTGTAGGTCAACCGCCGAAGCACGTCGGAGCGCACCAGGCGGGGCAGCAACACCATCCCGCCCATATCCGGTACAATGCCCCATTTCATTTCCATCACCGCCAGTTTCGTTCCAGGTGCTGCGATGCGGATATCCGCGCCCAGTGCCAGTTGCAGCCCTGCGCCGTAGACAACGCCATGAAGTGCTGCGATCACGGGGATTTGCAGCCGGTGCCAGATCATCGCCACTTCCTGCCACTGGTTCGTGGTGCCCTCCCCGTGGGTCCGGGGCATCAGAAGGTCCGCCGGATCCTTGCCGATCATTGCTGACAGCCCACTGACGTCGATGCCTGCGCAAAACCCCTTGCCTTCGCCCGACAGCACCGCGACGCGGGCATCGGACGCTGCGACCTCCTGCCCGGCGGTAATGATGGCGTCGATCATCTCCTGATCAACAGCATTCATCTTGTCGGCCCGTGTCAGGCGGACCTGCGCGATGTGGTTCTCGATTATCACACTGACACGGCTCATGGCATTCTCCCTTTGGCTGATGCGACTAGAGCGCAAAGGCCCTGCCGTGGCGAGGGGGGACGTTACGGCACAAGACGGTCGATGGCGCGCATCATGCCCAGTTTCCTGTCATAGACCAGTGTCAGGATGCGCCGTGCCGCGGGTTTGCTGGCGATCATCGGCACCGCGCGCACTGCACCTGCGGCCAGTGTTGGGGCGATAAATCCGCGTCTTGAAAGGGTCGCCATGCGTGTCTCCTTGTTGCGAGTGGTTCTCATGTAAGGGTTTCGCCCCGTGATTTCAAACATCTTGCCGCACCCGGCCCCAATCCTTATCACCACGATATGACCACATACCGCCTGACCCCGCTTGCCGATCAATTGCCCGCAACCGTCCCCTTCGTCGGTCCCGAGGCGCAGGAACGCGTCGCAGGCCGGAGGTTTGATGCCCGGTTGGGCGCAAACGAGAGCGTCTTTGGCCCCTCCCCCGCCGCGACACGCGCCATCGCGCAGGCGGGTCACTGGATGTATGGCGACCCCGAAAGCCATGATCTGCGCACCGCGTTGGCGGTGCATCACGGAACCACGCCGGATCACATCATCGTGGGCGAGGGCATTGACGGTTTGCTGGGCTATCTGGTGCGGCTCTTTGTCGGGCCGGGGGATGCGGTTGTCACCTCTGATGGTGCCTATCCGACGTTCAATTACCATGTCGCGGGCTTCGGTGGCACGCTTCACAAGATACCGTACCGCGACGATCACGAAGATCCCCAGGCCCTGTTTGCAAAGGCGGCTGAGGTGGATGCCAAACTGGTCTATCTTGCCAATCCAGACAACCCGATGGGCAGTTGGCACAGCGGTGCTGATCTGGTTGCAGCGATGGATCATCTGCCGTCGCGGACAGTTCTGGTTCTTGACGAAGCCTATGTCGAAACGGCACCGACAGGCACGGCTGTGCCGCTGCCTGCGGATGACCCTAGGCTGATCCGCCTGCGAACGTTTTCAAAGGCTTACGGTCTGGCCGGTGCGCGGGTTGGCTACGGTATCGGCGCGCCCGATCTGATTACGGCCTTTCACAAGGTACGTAATCACTTTGGCATGAACCGCGCCGCGCAGGATGGCGCGCTGGCCGCCTTGCAGGACAGCGTATGGCTGGCAGAGGTGCAGGGCAAAGTCGGCCATGCCCGCGACAGGCTTTGCCAGATCGCCCGCGAGGCCGGGCTGACGCCCCTGCCATCGGCGACCAATTTCGTCGCCATGGATTGTAGGCGGGATGGTGACTTCGCACGCCGGGTTCTGAACGGGCTTGTGTCACGCGGCATCTTCGTGCGCATGCCTTTTGTCGCCCCGCAAGACCGCTGCATTCGGGTAAGCTGCGGCACCGACGCACAGCTCGCTGCCTTCGCCGCAGCGCTCAAACCTGCTCTGGACGATGCGAAAAAGGGCTGACGCGGCGCGCAGGCGCGCTATATTTCAGTTCATCGTTGTCTGATACGAGCCTGCACATGCGCAATGATCATAACCGCCCTTCCGCGCCCGATTTCACCGTCGCCTGCATCGTGATGTTTGGCGTCAACTTGACGTGGATCCTTATGGTAATCTGGGTTGTCTGGGGTCTGATCGCCGCCGCCGCAACCGGATGGGCCGTGAACAAGGTGATCAGCAGGATTGACGCGGCACGCGGATGATGCCGCGCAAGCCCGTCTAACCCGCAATGATCGCCGCGGCCGCATCCAACGCACCGGGACCATGTTCAATGTCCAGCGCGCGCAGTCCCGTCTCAATGCCCCCCAGCATCCCCATTACCATCTGACCGTTGATATGCCCCATGTGCCCGAGCCGGAAAAACCCGTGCCATGCCGGATCGTCCGGCGGTGCCATGCCAAGACCGATGCCCAGCGTCAGGCCGAGCTTCTGTTCGGTCCAATCGCGCAACTGAGTGGCCTGAGGGGGTTCGAGCCGCAGGGCCGTCACGGCCGTGCTGCGATGGGCGCGATCGCTGACATTCAGGGCAAGACTGCCTTCCATGCTCCACGCCTCGCAAGCGGCCCATATGGCGCGGGCGAGTTGCGCGTGTCGGGCCCAGACTTTTTCGATCCCTTCCCTGTGGATCATGTCCAGAGCAGTGCGCAGACCATAAAGGTGATGCGTGGGTGCGGTGCCGCCGAAATACTCAAAGAACAGGTCCGGGAACGCGCGCGGGGTCCAGTCCCAATACCGGCTGACCCGCGGCATGGCCCCCCGCACCGCGTGGGCGCGGTCGTTGAAAAACACGAACCCCACGCCGGGTGGCACCATCAGGCCCTTCTGGCAGCCTGTGACCATCACATCGACGCCCCATGCGTCCATTTCGAACCGGTCGCAACCCAGCGACGCGATGCAATCCGCCATCAGCAACGCGGGATGGCCCAGATCATCCAGGACGGCGCGCAGACCGGGAATGTCGTTCAGGATGGAAGATGACGTATCCACATGCACTGCCAGCACGGCCTTGATCCGGTGATCTTTATCTGCACGCAGGGCATCGGCGATCCGCGCCATGTCCATCGGCGCTTCGAGGCCGAAGTCGATCAATTCGACCTCTGCCCCGATGGCCGTCGCCATTTCGCCCCAGCCGACCCCAAAACGCCCCGTTGCGGGCACCAGAACCCGATCACCGGTGGCAATCACATTGGCAAGCGCCGCTTCCCATGCGGCGTGTCCATTGCCGATATAGATCGCGACATGCTGATCCGTCCGTGCAACACGCTTCAGATCCGCAACCAGCGACGGCATCATATCGACCACCTCACCGGCATAGATGTTGGGTGCGGCACGGTGCATGGACTGAAGCACGGCGTCAGGCATGACCGACGGGCCGGGAATGGCCAGATAATGCCGACCGGGCGCCGACAGGGGAGGTTGCGACATGAAGAAACTCTCGTTTGACTTTGCGCGAAGGTATCTCAGCGGCACCCGGCGTCAACCGCCCCTGCGCTTGCCCTGCCCCCAAGGCTTGCGTAAACCACGCTAATCCCTTTGCCTTCAGGAGGCTGGCCCGGACATGAACGACCAAACCTATACCTCCGGGCAGCTGCTGCGATGGCTCTGGCGCGATTACCTCCGGAAACATGTCGGTTTGATGAGCGTTGCGGTGGTCTTCATGATCATCGAGGGCAGCACGCTGGGCGCGCTGGCCCGCCTGATGGAGCCGATGTTCGACCGGGTGTTCGTGGCAGGCCAGCAGGATGCCCTGATCTGGGTCGGGCTGGTACTGATCGGGATTTTCGTGCTGCGCGCCATCGCGGGTGTGGCACAAAAGGTGCTGTTGACGCGGGTGGCGCAGGCCACGGCCGCGGACATGCGCCTTGATCTGCTGGACCGGATGATGAAGCAGGATGGCGCCTTTCACCAAACCCATCCACCGGGGTTTCTGATCCAACGGGTGCAAAGTGATGTGAACGCCGTGGGCGATGTATGGCGCGCCGTAATCACCGGGGCGGGCCGCGATTTCATTGGCTTGCTGGTGCTGCTTGGGGTTGCGATCTCAATTGATCCCATTTGGGCGCTGCTGGCCTGTGTGGGCATCCCCGTAATGGTCCTGCCCGCTGCCGCCGCGCAACGTTTCGTGCGCCGTCGGTCGCGGGAGGCGCGCGATCTGGGGGCCGATCTGGCGACGCGGCTGGACGAGGTGTTTCACGGGCTGGTGCAGATCAAGCTGAACGCTCTTGAGGACTATCAGGCGCGCCAGTACCGTGATCTTACCGGCAAATTCATCAAGACGGAGGTCCGCGCCGCCTTTGGCAACTCCGCGATACCCGGTTTGATCGACATCATCTCCGGTCTGGGGTTCATGGCCGTGATCCTCTATGGCGGCTCGCAGATCATATCGGGTGAAAAGACCATCGGCCAGTTCATGACGTTCTTCACGGCCATGGGTTTTGCCTTCAGCCCGTTGCGGCGTCTGGGTGGGATCAGTGGCTTGTGGCAGATCGCGGCAGCTGCACTGGAACGGATCAAGGAACTGATGGATGCGCCGCTGCTCCTCAGAAATCCGCCCAACCCCATCGCCCTGCCGGACAAGGACCCCGACATCGCGCTGGACGGTGTCGACCTTTTCTATGGCGACACCAAGGTGCTGGATCAGTTGTCGTTGACAGCGGCCGCCGGGCAGACGACTGCACTGGTTGGGGCATCAGGCGCGGGCAAATCGACAATCTTCAACCTGCTGACCCGATTGATAGACCCCCGGTCCGGGACAGTGCGCATCGGAGGGGCAGCGACGACAGATATGGCCATCGCGGATTTGCGCAGCCTGTTTTCCGTCGTGACACAGGAGGCATTGCTGTTCGATGAGACCCTGCGCGAAAACATCGTGCTGGGGCGAAAGAACATCTCCGAGGCGCGTTTGAAAGAAGTACTCGACGCGGCGCATGTCAGTGATTTCCTGCCCAACCTCGAAGCAGGACTGGACACACGGGTCGGTCCACGTGGATCGGCGCTTTCCGGCGGGCAGCGACAGCGGGTGGTGATCGCGCGCGCGCTTTTGCGCGACACGCCCATCCTGCTGCTGGACGAGGCAACCAGCGCACTGGACGCGCAATCGGAGCAATTGGTCCAGGCCGCCATCGACAAGCTGTCCGAAGGACGCACGACAATCGTCATTGCACACCGGCTCGCCACCATCCGCAGTGCCGACAAGATCATTGTGATGGATCAGGGCAAGGTCGTGGACGAAGGCACGCATGATGAACTGCTGTCGCGCGGTGGGATCTATGCGGACCTGTATCGGCTGCAGTTCCAGGACGGCAAGGCCGTAACAGACACCCGGCGGCTGGATGCCCGCAAGGCTGGCATGCGCAAGGACGCGGATCGTGCACCCAGCCTCTTTGCACGGATCAGTGAGCGGTTGTTCGGCTAGCCCATCCCGTCATTGACGATAGCGGTGCGCAAGGCGTTCAACATCCTGTCCCGCAAAATAGCGGAGCAGCGTCAGAAGGTTCCGCCCGCCCCGCCGGAGCCACCCCTGATGACGGTATTTCGCGGCTGAGGTCGTCGCGACCATATCGAGGCGGGTCAGGTTCCCTTTCAACGCAAGGGACAGTGCGACGTCCTCCATCAACGGCTGGTCGGGATAGCCGCCGACCCGGTCATACAGCTTGCGCGAAATCAGCAGCCCCTGATCCCCGTAAGGCAGCCCGAAACGGCTGCGCAGATTGGCCCAGCGGGCCACGATGGATGCGGCCAGCCCGCCCCCGTCAAAGGTAAGGCGCGCCCACCCGGCCGTATCACGCTGATCCAGATGCGCTGCCACTGTCTGTGCCCAGCCCGGCGACAGCACGGTATCAGCATGCAGGACAAGCAACCACGCCCCCTGTGCAGTCGCGCAGCCCCGGCGCAGCTGCCCGCCGCGGGACGGCGCGCCCTGCAACACCTCTGCCCCCCAGGCCTGCGCAATGGCCCCTGTCGCATCCGTTGATCCGCCATCACTGATGATCAGTTCCCGGATCAGACCCGCCTCGATCCCTTCCATCAGCGCAGTCAGGCAGTCCGGTAACTGCTCTGCCGCGTTCAGCGTGGGAATGACGATGGAAATCGGCGCGCGCATGCTTACCCCTTTTGGATGCCGGTTGCAGACTATATGTCATCCCTGAACTGCAAAGGACAGAAGATGACCAACCGCCGCATCCTGCGCCTGACAGGCGCTGACACCCGCGCATTCCTGCAGGGGCTGATCACCAACGACATCGACAAGATCGACCACGGGCCGGTCTATGCCGCGCTTTTGACGCCGCAGGGCAAGTTTATCGCGGACTTCTTTGTCAGCGCGCAGGACGACGCGGTTCTGATTGATGTGGCGGAGACGTTGGGTGACATGTTGGTTCAGCGCCTGAGCATGTACAAGCTGCGCGCCGATGTCACCATTTCGCCCGCAGACCTTCACTTGCATCGCGGCACCGGGGAAGCACCGGACAATGGATATGTCGACCCGCGCAACGCCGCCATGGGATGGCGCGCCTTTGCCCCCACGCCGCAGGCGAAGGATCACACGGACTGGGACGCCCTGCGCGTCGAACACATGATCCCCGAAACCGGTGTCGAGCTGACACCGGACAGCTTCATCCTTGAAATGGGTTTCGAGCGGCTGAACGGCGTCGATTTTCGCAAAGGCTGCTATGTCGGACAGGAAGTGACCGCGCGGATGAAGCACAAGACATCGCTGCGCAAGGGATTGGCGCGTGTGCTTGTGGAAGGCGCGGTGCCCAAGGGGACCGAACTGACGGCAGATGGCAAACCGGCGGGGGCTGTTTTTACTCAAGCCCACGACAAAGGGCTGGCATATCTCCGGTTTGATCGCGCAACGGGCCCGATGCAGGCGGGCGAAATTGCGGTGCGACGGGACGAAACCGCCCCCGAGTAGAGGCGAAAACCACCCGAATCGCGCCGGGGATCAGCCGACACACACCCATGACGCCACGTCATGAGGGTCCGGGGCACGGCTATTGTCAGGCGCGTTCGACGTATTCCATCGTTTCGGTGTTGACCACAATGTCTTCGTCCTGCCCCACAAACGGCGGCACGGAAACCTTCACGCCATTATCGAGGATGGCCGGTTTGAAGGAATTCGCGGCGGTCTGGCCTTTGACCACGGGCTCCGTCTCGACCACCTTGCAGGTGACCTTTTGCGGCAGTGATGCGTTCAGCGCCTCGTCCTCGTGATACTCCACGACGATCATCATACCGTCTTGCAGGAAGGGGCGGCGTTCGCCCAAAAGCTCTGCTGAAAGCTGAACCTGATCATATGTGTCGGTATCCATCAAAACCAGCATCCCACTGTCTTCATACAAGAATTGCTGATCCTTCTGCTCAAGCCGGACCCGTTCCACCTTGTCGGCGGACCGGAACCTTTCGTTCAGCTTGGAACCATTGCGCAGGTTGCGCAACTCCACCTGAGCAAACGCGCCGCCTTTGCCGGGCTTCACGTGATCCACCTTGACCGCCGCCCAAAGGCCGCCGTTATGCTCAAGCACATTGCCCGGGCGAATTTCATTTCCGTTAATCTTTGGCATGCCTGAAAACCCCGTCAAAAGGTTGATGTGTCGTTAACCCGGTCTATATCCACCGGTATGACGGCATGCAAGCAAGGGTCCGCCTATGCTGCACCTGCAACAAGATATGCACGAGGCGCATGGGAGACATGCGATATAGTGGTATCCGAATCGAACCAGATGCGGCATAAGGGACGTCACGCCGAAATGACAAGAGCAAGAATAACTGAAAGGACGACGAGATGAGAGATTTCGTTGATGGCACCGCTTTTAATAACGAGCAGGGCAACCGTGCCCGGAAGCTTTTTGCTGCTGTGGTGCTTGCGGCTCTCGATGATGCGATCGCCGATGATAAGAAATATGGAAACGGCCCCGAGCAGATTGCCCGTTGGGCGCGGTCGCGCGACGGCCGCGAAGTGCTGAGTTGCGCAGGTATTGACCCAAACGAACGCGTTGTGTCGGGCCTGATGGAATTTGTCGGCAAGGGTGTGCGCACCTCTGTCGCGCTATCGCGCGAAGAATCAGAGCGCCGCAATGCGGCACTTCAGGCCGAAGCCGCCTGATCACACCGCATATCTTCAGAGTTTTAAAGCGCAGCCTCCGGGCTGCGCTTTTTTATTTGAGGTATGCCGTAACTAACTGTCTTGAAACACAAACAACCATGTTCGCGCGACATTGATCTCGACAATCAGCAAGACGGCAACAAGGACCGAAAGGACGACGCCGGGGCGACGGCGCCACAACAGGATCGCGGCCATGACACAGGCGAAAGCCTCCACCGGGGCGATTAAGTTTGCCCCCTGATGGCGATCCCAGTAGCTGACCGGGCTTTCAAACACCCAGCCGGAGAGCGGCCAGAAATGAGGGCGCCCATCATCGTGGTGCAGCGGGAAATCCAGCGCCAGATGCAACAGCGCCGCCCCTGTCAGCGCAACGGCCCATCCGCGCCGAAACCATATCGCCGCCGCAAACAGGACACCCCAGATGATAAATGAATTGTCGATGGCAAAGATTTGCTGCCACGCTTGGGAGAAATAGAGTTCGTTGAAGACGACCTCTGCGGGGATATCATAGATCACAAGCGCCGCGCCCGACAGCAGATACAGGGACAGATCCGGCAGAAGCGCACCGATCAACGCCGCCCAGACAAGATGCTGCGGCGCAGCATCGTCCGCGCCGCGCCGGACATGCAATACCGCTGCCGCCCCGATCAACAGATGCGCTGGTGTGTTCATCGCTTGCCTCTTTCCCCCGTGTGGGATTTACGCCAATTTGCCCAAGAACCACCAGAGCCATCACATGACAAAAGCCATCATGATACAAGGCACCGGCAGCAATGTCGGCAAGTCGATGATTGTTGCTGGTCT
Organism: Sulfitobacter rhodophyticola; assembly: GCF_041281685.2. Lineage (GTDB taxonomy): Bacteria > Pseudomonadota > Alphaproteobacteria > Rhodobacterales > Rhodobacteraceae > Sulfitobacter. The sequence continues at coordinate 403,098 of NZ_CP166251.2, forward strand.
GATCCGGGCGGCGACGCGGCGTGGGGTGGTCACCCGCCCGTTCAAGCCGCAGAACATGTCGAACAACGCCGCCGTGACCGAAGATGGCGGAGAGATTGGCCGCGCACAGGCACTGCAGGCGCGCGCCGCCGGCGTCCCCCCTCACACAGATATGAACCCGATCCTGTTGAAGCCACAATCCGCAACAGGCGCTCAAATAATCGTTCAGGGCCAGATCGCCGGTCATCAGGAAGCCGCGGCCTTCGGCAAGAACAAGGCCACTCTGATGCCTGCGGTCATGCAATCCTTTCAACGTCTTGCCGGCACGTGTGATCTGATCATCGTTGAAGGCGCAGGCAGCCCGGCAGAGACGAATTTGCGGGCTGGCGACATCGCGAACATGGGTTTCGCGACCGCAGCGGGCGTGCCCGTGGTGCTGATGGGCGACATCGACCGGGGCGGTGTGATTGCCCAGATCGTCGGCACGCAAGCCGTTCTGGATGCCGCTGACCGGGCCACGATCAGAGGTTTCGCCGTCAACAAGTTTCGCGGGGATCGCAGCCTTTTCGATGCAGGTCGCGACGACATTGTCGCGCGCACGGGCTGGCCATCGCTGGGGGTGATCCCGTGGTTCGATCAGGCGCATCGATTGCCCGCCGAAGACGTGATGGACCTGGTCCCGCGCGCGCGCTCTGGCGGGACAGGCTGTGTCATCGCGGTGCCGCGACTTCCACGTATATCAAATTTCGACGATCTCGATCCACTAGCTGCCGAACCCGGCATCGATCTGCGCCTGATCGAGCCCGGACACCCCCTCCCCGGCAATGCCGATTTGGTGTTGATGGTGGGAAGCAAGGCAACCATTTCCGATCTGGAGGCATTCCGGGCTGAAGGGTGGGATACTGACCTACAGGCCCATGTACGGCGTGGGGGGCGGGTATTGGGCCTGTGCGGTGGATATCAGATGCTGGGCCGCAGCATTGCGGATCCACACGGCATTGAAGGTAGCCCATGCACGGTTGCGGGACTGGGCCATCTCGATGTGGAAACTGTCATGGCGCCGATCAAGCATCTATCCCTCAAGGAAGGGGTGCACCCGGCCAGCGGTACGCGTCTGAACGGCTATGAAATCCACATCGGAGAGACGACCGGCCCGGATTGCGCCCGCAGCTGGTTGTCTTTCAATGGTCAACCCGAAGGTGCCAGCAGCGCAAATGGGCAGATCGCCGGTTGCTACCTGCACGGCATATTCGCGGCGGATGCTTTCAGGCAAGCCTATCTCGCGGAACTCGGGGTTTCTTCAAAACACGGGTACGAAGCGGGCGTTGATGCAGCGCTCGACGCGCTTGCCGACCATGTGGAGCGGTACATGAACGTCGATCTGCTTCTGTCGCTGGCACGGAAGGTGCGAAACGCCTAGGCGCCGCCCCTACTCAAGCTCCTGCGCGGTCAAGGCCCTGTGGATCTCACGCCGCACCAGTTTGCGCACGTTGCGCGTGATCCGCTCTCCCAACGCGCCCTGCAACTCGGCGCGGACAATTTCGCTGACCAGATCCCGCAGTGCGTCTTCATCAATCAATTGGCTATCGTCAGTATACTCAAGCCCGCCGCCTGTTTCCGTCTCGGCAGTTGCTTCCGTCTCAACAGCCGTTGAAGGCACAGCTGCTGTTTCCGTCTCAGGCTCCTGCACCGCAGCCTGTTCTTGCTGTGATGCTTCTTCTTCCTGCGCGGCAAGGGCCTGCTGTTCGTGTTCTTCTGCCGCGCGATTGTTTGCTGCCAGTCGTGCAGCGGCGGCAGCACGCGCCGCGGCGATGGCGCGGTCCTTTGCTTCCTGATCGTCCGCAGCGGCAGCGCGCGCGCGTTTCTCTTGATCTGCCGCATCCGATGGCTTTTCAACCGGCGACTGTTCGTCTTTCGCTGCTGAAGCCGCGGCAGCGATCACCTTCGCTGCACCGATCGTGGGAACATCGGACTGCGTTTCCTGCAGATTAGATTGTTTCGTTTCTGCGCGCAGCGGAACACCTGTTGCATCCCGCGATACATCATCTTCCCATGCCATAGCCGGTTGCGAGGTGCCGGAATAGTCATCCGTGTCAGGGGTATCCGGCTCCCACGTGTCGGCAATGTTTCCAATTGCCGTTTCGAGGGCCGCAATCTTGGCGCTGAGCGTTGCGGCCTTGTTGGCCGCCGCCAGTCCCGCCTGGCGATCGGCGTCTGGTGCATCCGCACTCTGAACCGGGGCCGCCTCGGGTTCTGCCCTGGAGGGTTCCATGTCTGTATTCATTTGCTCGGACGCCATTTCGCGCCGACGGTTCTTCAGAACACCAAAATCGAACATATCGTGGTCATCCGAAGTGGCATCAGCTTCCCTTGCGGCGTCCTGTGACAGGTCCGTCAGCTCTTCGGTTTCATCGGCCGCGTCGGCTGTCAGGTCATCGGCAGGATCAGCGTCGCGTTCATCGACGCCCGCCTCTTCCTCATCGAATGACGGACTGTCTTCATCGACACCCTCTTCGTCCCCGACGAAATCATAGGGATCGTCGCTGTAGTCGTCGGCGTGTTCTTCCTGTTTGGCGTCGGTTGCCGAAGGCGGTGTCGACGTCTCCTCATCCGGATCGATCTCGTCCGTGCCAAGATCCTCAATGCCCTCAAACAGCGCTTCTTCGCCACCCGATCCTTCGGGGTTCTCCGTATGGCCTTGATCACTGCTGTCCGGCTCCATCTCGTCAGAGCTGTCGGCAAGTTTCCGTGCCGCCGCTTCCATGGCACCCTGATCAGACCCGCTCTGTCGTGCGAAAGATGCGGTGTCTGTCTCTGGCAGGTCGGGTTCATCTTCCACCCGCAATGCCGGGGTCAGGACAAGCCTGTCCGCGCTCTGCCTCGGCTGTTCGGCTTGTTTAGGTCGCTTTTCCTCGGAAACAAGGCGGCGGATCGAAGACAGAACATCTTCAACCTCGGCATTTGTGACGGGTTCAGACATAAGATATTACCACTCTTTCCTCAGCCCTTATGGTAACGATCTTGGCGATTCCCGCAACGGAACCGACAAGAACGTCAGTCTTTTTGCAACGCGCGCAGGACGCGGTCGAGCTTTTTGCCCTGCTCCGACTTCTTAGCAGGTCCATCCTTAACCAAATTATAATAGGCGGCCGGATCATACAGCTGCACAGGCAAACGCAAATCCTTGGCCGTCAGGCGCCCTGTAGAGGCCAGAACCGTGTAGGCCGCCACATAAAGGTTGGCGCGTGCAGTCACCTGATTTGTTTCCGCATCCAGCAAGGATTGTTCGGCATCCAGAACATCGAGGGTTGTACGTGCACCCAGTGTCGCCTCTTCGCGCACACCCTGGAAGGCGATTCGCGCCGCACGGATCTGGCCTTCGGACGCTTCCAGTTGGGCCCGGGCAGACAGAAGCGTCGCGTAGGCATCACCGACAGCCTGCTGCAAATCATGCTTGACGACGTGCAATTCGGCCCGCTGCGCGTCCCGCTGGGCCATGTTGGCCCGGATACCGGAGGACAACCGCCCCCCCTGATAGATCGTCTGGTTCGCTATGACACCCACGCTTGCAGTATTGCCGCGCGCAGCGGAGTTGAGATCACGTGAAACACGCGCAACACCCTGAAGGGATATCCGCGGGTTGAGGTCCGCCGTGCTCGCGTTGACCAGCAGATCAGCCGCCTTGGTACGGAATTGCGCGGCCAGAATCCGCGGATGCTGCCGTACTGCAAGCGCCTTGGCCGTACGGACATCAGATCCGACATTGGGCAGCCGTGGCGGCTGGCGAAGGTTTCCGGGCGTGCGGCCCACAGCGTTGCGATATTCCTCGATCGCACGCAACAGATCGCCCTCGGCACCGGCCAGACCACTGCGGGCCTGGGCAAGCTGCGCTTCGGCAAGGGCGACGTCAGTCCGCGTGACCTCGCCCACTTCGAAACGATCCTTCGCTGCGCGCAATTCCTGCGTCAAAAGACGCAGGTTGTTCTGGCGCAATGCCACGAATTCAGACGCTTCAAGCACGCCAAAAAAGGCACCGACGGCTGCCAGCATCACTTGCTGTTCAACGTTACGCAGCACTTCGCGGGTGGCCAGCACGGTCTCCTTGGCCGCTTCCACACGGAATTTGCTGGCCCCAAAATCATACAGAAGCAATTCAGCCGTCAGGTTTGCGCCGACGGTGAGGTCATCGTTTTCGCTCCGAAACGCTGCGTTGTTTGAAAAACGCGAACTGCCGAAGTTCTGGGTGACTTCAGCGGACCAGCTCAATACCGGTTTCAAGACTGATACTGCTGCCGCCACATCTTCGTCTGCCGCCCGCAACAATGCGCGGTTCTGCTCGATCAGACCGGAGTGATTGTAGGCACCGACCAGCGCATCCGCGAGCGTTTCCGCCTTCGCCTGCACGGTCACCACGTTTGCTGCAAGGACGACGCAAAAAGCGCGCCCAAATGACATCACACGGCTCCTGGCCATCATCGCTAAAACTCCTGTCCTGTGAATTCTCTGCCTGACCGGGCGTGTTTCCGCCCTTGTTATCCCTTACAGGCTAAACACAGAATCCGCTTCAAATCCACGTATTACAGGCGCTGAGGCATTAAATACCATGCGCCAACTGACAATTCCGTCACGCTTGTGGCCTAAACGCACCTCTCCAAGCGCGCCTTCCATGAACAAACAGGCGATGCGTCCGCCGTCCTTGAGCTGGTCAGTCAGCGCCTGCGGTACGTTCTGAACGCCGCCTTCCACGATGATCACGTCGTATGGGCCATGTTTCGGCGCGCCTTCGGTCAAAGGGCCATGATGGACCAGCGCATTGTCCGCACCGACCGCCAAAAGCGCTTCCTGTGCTTCATGCGCCATGGTTTCATCTTCCTCGACCGCGACCACGGCTTCGGCCATATGCGCGATCACGGCGGTCGAATAACCCATCGAACACCCCAGATCGAGCACAAGTTCACCATTCCCAATCGCCAGCGCATCCAGCATCTTTGCCAGCGTGCGCGGCTCAAGCATGACGCGGCCCTGCCCCAAATCGAGGTTTTCGCCCATATACGCCGCTTCCCGCTGCGCGGATGGGACAAAGTTCTCCCGTGGGACGGTTAACATGGCGTCAATGATCGGAAATTTGGTCACATCGGATGGACGAACCTGCGTATCCACCATCATCGTGCGTCGGCTAGCGAAATCGCGCATCAGCTTCTCTCGTGGGGTCAATTGCGTTGCCGCAGATGTGCCATATCGCGCCGCCTGCGGCAACTGCTCCCGCGCGATTTGAGCAAGATCGTACCTTGCAGCACCTGCACCGATCCGCTAGCACTGGCCAAACCACGGCGGCGAGTTGGCGGAGTGGTTACGCAGCGGATTGCAAATCCGTGTACACCGGTTCGATTCCGGTACTCGCCTCCATTTAAAATCAAGCGCTTAACGGAAAGACTGGCTGCCGGCGCGACCTTTCGCAGTTTGATCACGGCCAGATCCAACAACGCCTGTCAGAATACACAATTGAAGTTTGGCGGCAGTCGGGACGCGGACCGGCATTGTCGCTAGTTTTGACAGGCCAAAGCGGACGATCTCTCCCGCATGCAGTTATGGCAGCGCGTGCGCGGCTTGGCGATTTGCGCCTGTCAGAATGTGATCGCGGATCCGAAAATCCGCCAGGCATCAAAGCGGGGCGTACCGAACAGCAATATCGTAGTACCCATGATTGGCGAGGGCGAGCCCTGCGACCGGGAACCCGTCATTGATAAGATCGTTGACCACCGGCATCACACCGTATGGCATGACTTCGGCGACCGACCACGGCACATAATCATTGAATATCAACATGCCCCCCGGCCTGATTTTCAGCCGAGCAACGTCGGTATCTCTCTTTACGCCGGCATACCTGTGATCTCCGTCAACATATATCCAGTCAAGGCTCTGATCTGGCAACTTGCCAAGCAGGGTTGAGGAGTCACCGACATGCATCGTCGTCCTGGCGTCATCAAGAATATCTTTCTGCACCAGGTCTGCGGTCAAATCGAAGAGATCAAGGCTGGTCGGTTGAATGTGGTCCAGCAAAAAACGAGAAAACGTACCATGCTGGACACCGACCTCTGCGCCGGCACCACCTTTGACAAGGTCTCGCATCAGATCGAACCTGTCAGAGTAAAGGCGTACAGATGTCAGGGCATCGGATCGTAGTTTCTTCGGAACGCCGTCTTTCAGAAAAACGGGCGGCTTTTGAGCAAGCTTCCGGTACACCCGGACCTCCTGCTGCACCACTTTCAGGGCATTGATGACACGCTGTTGCTGGGCGGCGACTTCATCGCTGTTGTTGACCAAATCACTCATCCCTTGCCGACAGCACTGCTTGAGCGCACCAAAGCGAGCCTAGGCGCAAGGCCGCGTGACCACAATGCCTTTGAAAAGCTTCGATAGGCCCCCACTGCCAGTGCGCATTTCGTGGAACACATTGCGATCCGGCCATTCGCACTGACAGCACGAGGGTCCTTGACCGGGGTGAAGTCATGAAAAGTTGTGTGCCGGGGTTTTCGGAATGCTTGCCCACGGCACTGACAAGCCGGTCCTGCACGAGGGACGCGCACGCAAGAAGGTGGCGCGGAAAAGACACCTGAGGACGTTTGAGCGGACACCCACCTCATTCCCGCTGCAGCCAATCAGGCCTATTTGACACCGGGGGATGCGACGCGGTGGGCGAGCAGCAGAGCGTTGAGTTCGGCACGTGACGTCTGGATCGTCTTTCCGCTGGTATCGAGTTGATAGGTCGCCTGGGAATAGTGTATCTCACGCGCTTTGAGGATCTGGCGCAATTGTTCCATCGCTTGTGGATTCCCTGCCATCGGACGCAAGTCACCCTGCGCACGTACCCGGTCCATGTATTCGGCAGGCTGCGCCCTGATCCAGACAGAATTGAAATACCTCAGAACCGTGTCAAACGTTTGTTTCGATGCGACAATTCCGCCTGCAACGGCAAGCACGAGCCGATCGTGCTCCGCCACGATCTGGGCCAGGGTCTCCGCTTCGATCTGGCGATACCCATCGTCGCCGTAAAGCGCGATGATCTCACCCACCGGGATCCCGATGCGGGCTTCGATCCGGGTATTGAGTTCCACGAAAGGCATGCCAAGATCCGTCGCCAGAAGCGCACCCAAAGTCGATTTTCCCGCCCCCCGCAACCCGATCAGGCAGATGCGCTGTGCCTTTGACTTGCGCTCGTGGGCGGGATCAAGAACCTCAAGAACCCGCGCACGCGTCGCGGCATCCGCCTTTTGATACAGCAAGGAAACGTGCGCCACCTCAGCGTTTTCGGGATCGCTCTCGGTCAGCAGGGCTTCAATCGGCAACTCAAGCGCGATGGCAATCTGCTGAAGCAGACCGATCGAAATATTGCCTTCCCCCCCTTCCAACTGTGCAAGATAGCGCGTTGATACACCTGATCTTTCCGACAACTCCCGACGGGAGAACCCCGCACCGATGCGTGCCGCGCGGACGTGTGATCCGACCAGCTCGATCAGTGCTTTCACCTGCGCCTGAGTCACGTCGCCTGAATTCCTGTCCGTCTTTGTCAGCATCTTCCGGCCTCCGACGATGGAAGGTTGCGCAGAACAATCTGGTTGATCTCATCCGGAGGAGGCTGTTTGCGAAACTGATCGGCCACGATGAAGACACTGACGGTCCGGGATGAAAAACACAGTTTTCCATCCTGTTCTCCATCTACCCGAAACGCGATGGATGTCTTGCCCAGATGAACAGGCCAGACGTGACACTCCAGAACATGGCGGGGGGTCACGGGATACATGAAGTCCATCTCAAGACGCACGAACGGTGTGCCGACATTGCGGTCAACCTCCATCTGGTACCAACCATCACCGTCCAGCTTGGCCTCCCACCAGGCGTTGATGGCAGTAAGCGCGAACCTTGGCAGCTGCCCGGTGTAGGCGATGCGCGCTGGATCACAGTCCCCCCAAGCGACCCGGATCGAATGCTGATGGGCATTGGATGGCCGCTGTTCCAACTCAATACGTCTCCACGTGAAAACGCCCTTCTTCGCGCATGACATCACGCAGGGCCTGCCATTGCTCACCAACGGATTCCGCGATGTTGGTGAAGGCAAGCTCAACCCCGTCCTCCATCTCCTTCATGCCGCAAATGTAGATGTGAGTCTTGGGGTCCTGCAACATCTCGGCGACAAGATCCTCTTCGACGCGCATCCTGTCTTGTACATATTCCTTGTCCTGTCCGGGCATCCGGCTGAACACCAGATGCTTTTGCAGCAAGCTGGACGGCACTTTGTTCAAGGGCCCGAAATAGGGAAGGCTGTCCGGTGCACGCGCGCCAAAGAACATGACCATGCCCCCGGACTTCTTGCCGACGGTTCTTTGCCGCGCCATCGTGAACGCGCGCATCGGTGCAGACCCTGTGCCCGTGCAAATCATCAAAAGCCTTGCTTCGGGATCGGATGGCAACAGGAATGTTGCCCCGAACGGGCCTGTGACATGCACCTTGTCACCCTTCTTGAGGTCACAAATGTAATTGGAACACACGCCCTTGTCTTCACGCTTCACCGTCAGGGAGACATTGTAATAGCCCGGACGTTCCCCGTCACGCGGGCTGGAAACGGAATAGAGCCGGGGCAGATGCGGCTTGCCATCCGCGTCTGTTCCGGGCGCGATGATCCCAACGGATTGCCCTTCGAGAACGGGAAACGGCTTGCCCTGAAATTCAAGAATGACATGGCGCGTATCAACGGCTGACGCTTCGGTGGTGATGCGGTAATTGCCCTGCACGACCGCTTCGATCGGATGGCCAAGGTTATAAAGGTTGATCGTCGGTTTCGCGGATGTGGCGGGTGGGGTCGCCTTGCCCCCTGCCCCTTTGTGGGCTTCGGCAAGCAACGCCGTTACAGGGTCGATGTCATCCGTCTGCTCGCCGCCCTTTTCACCCGCTTCTGACGCGACACTCTCGCCCTGCTCCGGCAGTTCGTCCCAGCGGTATTGATCGTCCAGCGCATAGGCATCGTCCTTGCTGGCCACCACGCGCCATTCATCAATCGATCCGGTGGGGCAGACCGGAATGCAGTCCATGCAGAAATTGCACTTGGAGGCATCGACAACGACGTTGTTGTCATCATGTTCGATTGCCTCTTCTGGACACGTCATTTCACAGGTGTAGCACCGGATGCAGATCTCCGGGTCGATCAGGTGCTGTTTGAACGGTACGGTCACGGATGTGGCTCCCTGAAGTGTGCCGGACGGGTGAGGATGTTGCTGCCGCAGCGGCGCTCTTACGCCATGTGCAGTTTCACGTATTCAAACTCGCCCGGCTTGTTGTCGATGCCCACTTTCGGCGGGGCGATCCACGACGCGTATTTGCCCGGTTCATAACACGGCACCATGAGGGACTGGATGAAATCACCGTCCGCCTTGGTGGGAAGCCAATCACCAGATCGCTTTTCCCAATCTGCGTCCGAGATGATCTTGCCGCCCGGATCCGTCTTGACCGCGGCAAAAACACCAATTTGACGGTGGAAGGCTTCATCCGGCAGCGCCAGTTCATATTCGATGCCCGCCTTGGAAATGATCTTGTTCCAGCGGCCAATGCCGCCTGATGCATCACGGATATAATCGTCCCGCAGGCGCATGTTGATCGCTGTCAGGGCGGGAACCTCCTGCGCGACGATCTTGTCGCCCACCACACTGCGCACGATATAGGTATCGTTCTGCAACTGATGATCATCATCGATCCGGTGTTCCATGTACCGCCCCTTGACGCCCTGGTTGAAGGCGTTTGCCGCGTTGGTCGATACCTCCTGACCAAACAGATCAAGTGACAGTGAATAATGCAGGTTCAGCTTTTTCTGGATCGTCGGCAGATCAATCACGCCAAGATCGCGGATCTTGCCGACGTCGTAGGGGTCCGTGATCCCTGCCTCGGTCATCGCCTCTACCGTCGCTTGGATCGTACGACCGACGCCTGTTTCACCCACGAACATGTGGTGGGCTTCTTCGGTCAGCATGAAGCGGCACGTGCGGCTCAAGGGATCAAATCCGGACTGGGCCAGGCTTTCCAGCTGCATCTTTCCGTCCCGGTCGGTGAAATAGGTGAACATGAAGAACGACAGCCAGTCGGGCGTTTCTTCGTTGAACGCCCCAAGCATCCGAGGCGCCTCTTCCGAGCCGGAGCACCGGACCAGCAGGTCGTCCGCTTCCTCGCGGCCATCCTTGCCGAAATACTTCTGCAACAGATAGACCATCGCCCAAAGGTGGCGGCCTTCTTCGACGTTGACCTGAAACAGGTTGCGCATGTCGTAAAGGGACGGCGCGGTCAGGCCAAGGAACCGTTGCTGCTCAACGGAACCGGGTTCCGTATCGCCCTGGATCACGATCAACCGCTTCAGCATGTTGCGGTATTCCCCAGGCACCTCTTGCCACGCAGGCTCGCCCTTGTGCTCGCCCATGGGGATCACACGATCCTCGACCTGAGGGGCCAGCAAGACACCCCAGCGATAATCCGGCATCTCGACATAGTCGAACTTCGCCCAACCCTTCGGGTCAACCGAAACGGCCGTGCGCAGATACACCATGGATTCCTGAAAACTCTGCGGGATCAGCTTGTTCCACCAGTCAAGGTAGCCCGGATGCCATTTCTCCAGCGCCTTGAGAACCTTGCGGTCGCTGCTGAGGCCCACGTTATTTGGGATTTTCGTGTCATAGCTTACATCAAGCGGTGCTGACATATCGTTCTCCTGAGAATATCCACGCGCCTTAGACGCGCTCCATGTTGTAATCCCCGCGCACACCCGTGCCGTAGCGCTGCAGTGCGCCATCCTTGCCGACTGCGTTGGGACGGTTGAAAATCCAGTTCTGCCATGCCGTCAGGCGGCCAAAGATCCGGGTTTCCATTGTTTCGGGACCCGCAAACCGCAGGTTCGCTTCCATGCCGGTCATCGCGTCAGGCGAAAAGGCGACACGTTCTTCGATAAAGATGCGCACCTCGTCCTCCCAATCGATGTCATCAAGGATCATGGTGACAAGGCCCGCCGCGTTGGCGGCTTCCGCGTCAAGCGGTGTCCCGATTGATGCCTTGAGGGTTTCGACATGCTCAGGCTCAGCGAGGAACCTTGTCTGCAAACGGCTGATCCCGTTGCCCATCGGCAAGCGACCGAAGTTCGTGCTTGTCAGGGTGATCGCCGCCATCGGGCGATTGTCCCCTTCAAATTCATCCTCCATCATATACGTGCGGTCGACAGCAAACAGCAGCTCCGCCAGAACGCCGACAAAGCACGATCCATGCTCGACGAATGCCGCAAGCGAACGCGATGTGACGTCGACCCGCTTGAGCGTGCGCTTCCAGTATTCCAGCGTCTCATTCGCAAGCCAGTGATCGCCATTGTCGGTCAAAAGCGCCTCGTGGCGGGCAAATTTCTCTGGATCGCCCACGGTCTTGAATATCCATAGACCAAGTTCATTTTCATTGGCGCGCAGATGCAGGATTATGTCTTCAAGCTCCCGCGCGAGCTTCAAGAGATACGCCTGATCGCCCTGCGCCTGGAACGCTGCCATGTCGGCGGGTGCGTCTTCGGTAGGACCTTTCAAGGTGATGGTTGCCGTGCGACCGGCACGGTCCAGTTCAACTTCGATCAGGTCATAGATCACGGCCCGATCGGAAATGTTACGGTTCAGCGGGCCGAGGCTTATTCCCTTGGCCACATCCGGTTTTTTCGACTTGGCGGCAAATTCCAGCGCACGTTCCGTGACAACATCATCGAATTTGGAATTCGCAATCACCTCGTCAACCAGACTCCACTCCAACGCGCGCTTGCCTTTGACACCCTCTTCGATGGAACAGAACACATCAGCCAGATCGCGACGCACCTTGCGCTTGTCCGTCACCCGGGTGAGCCCCCCAGTGCCCGGAAGAACGGCCAACAATGGCACTTCGGGCAGGCCCACGGCGGAGATTGAATCATCGGTCAGCATGATGTGATTGCAGGCCAACGCCAGTTCATACCCCCCGCCCGCACAGGCCCCGCGAATGGCAGCGATATAATTCTGCCCGGAATCCTCAGCTGCCGCTTCATAGGAATTGCGGGTCTCGTTGGTGAACTTGCAGAAGTTCACCTTGTGACTGTGCGCTGCGCCACCAAGCATACGGATATTTGCACCTGAGCAGAACACCTTGTCCTTGCCCGATTTCATTACGACAACTTTAACTTCAGGATGCTCAAACCGCATCCGCTGAACGATGTCGTTCAGTTCGATATCGACACCAAGATCATAGGAATTCAGCTTCAGATCATAGCCATCGAACAGCCCGCCCTTTTCGTCCACATCCATGATGAGATGCGCCACCGGGCCGTCGTACACCACCTTCCAATGGCGATATCTGGATGGGTCGGTCTGAAAGTCGATCATCTTGGACATGGCGTCCCCCAACAACGCGTGATGTCGCTGATTGTAAGTTTCGTCAGACAGTAAGTAAACGCGAAGATGCACAATAAAGCACTATTTAAATCTATCAGAAACAATCTATTGAAGAAATATTAGGATCAAATATCCAAATTATGCATTATAATGCTAGACCAACTTGATCTCGCATTACGTCTATCAGGTCATAGATTTCGCGCGTATCGACGCCCATAACAGTCCCTTGATCTATCCCGGAAAGAAGCCCGCGCGAGATGCCCTCAAGACGCGCTGCTGCCTTTGGGCGATCCATCTCCAGCTTCAGGAAGCCGTTCGCGATCTGGATCAAAGCCCGTACGAATTGCCGCTCCGGGCTTGGGTCTGGCAATACCATCCAGACAGGTTCAAAAAGCTCATGCGCTTCCCAGTAGTATCCTGCACCAAGATAACGCAGTCCCAGCCGAAAAGCGCGGCATTCCCCCAGTTGTTTCGGCGTCAGACCTGCGCGCGCCGTCTGCCTTACCTCATCGAACGCGTCTTCGGGATGGCGCGCTGTCTTGCCGGGCACGTAAGCATGGGTCGGCCAAGGGTTTGCGGCCCCCATCAGGCGCCGATAAGCCCGGCCGCCTCGATTTGCAAAAGCCGGTCGCAGTACTCCTTGATGGCGTCCGTGACGGCATCGGGTTGATCCAGGAACGGGGCATGACGGCAATCATCAAGGATCAGCGTATCAACGGGCGCATAGGCGCGTGTCTCCATTTCACGGATCTGGGCAAGCGTGCCGAACTGATCGTCCCGCCCCTGGATTGCCAGTGTCGGAATGCGCCAGTGATCAATCACATCCGCGACGTTCCAATCCCGGAATGCCGGGTCCAGCCATCTGTCATTCCAGCCCCGAAAGGTATTGGCAGGGTCGACGTGGTATTTCGCCAATCGCTGCGGCAGATCGCCGGTTTCATACGCCACCTTGGTTCTGGCAATTTCAGCAAGGCCCATGTCTTCCGTGAAGAAATGCGGCGCCATCAGGATTAGCGCGCGCACCCGGTAGTCCGGCACGCTGCCGGCATAGATTGCCGCGATCGTGGCCCCGTCACTGTGGCCGACAAGCACCCCCCTCTGAAACCCGATGGCGTCCAGCACGTCGCCCAGAACCCCTGTCGCTTCGCGGGTCATGTAATCCAGCGGGCGCGGCAGGTCGGCGACGTCAGACCTGCCGTATCCAGCGCGTGAATAAACGAACACGCCCAACCCCGTGGCCGCTGCCAGCGCTTTGGGGAAGTCCCGCCAAAGTGCGACGCATCCCTGCCCTTCATGCAGCAACACCAAAGTCGGCGCGTCTGCGGGGGGCGGCCCGTGGCACGCATATTCAAGGGTCTTGCCCCCGGCAATCAGCGTTCCATCCGCAACCCATGGGGAAGTCATCGTGATCCCTTCTGCTCAAAGCTTTGAATTATCGCACTTTCCTTCATCTCGTCCTGCCGTTCCCATCTGCCGTGCCTATTTGCCTGTGAATTCGATTGCGCCATCAGGCAGCAGGTAAAGGACATAGGCACCGCCGCCACTGACCGTCGGATAATGATCCGACCCGGGCGGATAGACATACCAACCCGGTTCAATGCCATCGAACTGGGGCGCACCTTCCACTGGCATGATCGCGCCAATCTCGCCGGTCGTATGAATATGATGCGGCCCCTTGACGTTCTTCATCCGAACGACGTCAACGCTGAACGCACCTGCCTTGCCGCCGGGCTTGATCGCGCGACCGAACTTGATGCCGCCCCCTTCGTGCTGCATCAGCCAGCCTTCACGCTCCCCCGCTTCGCAAAGCTGCGTCAGTTCCGAGAATACCTTGCCGTCCACCGGATATGTCTTGTTCAAATAGGTCGCCAGTTCTGCATCCACCGCGCGCCCCTCAAGATCGGATGCGATGTCAGACATGAGGCTGCCAAACTCCTGCTGCGCCATGGTCGATCCTCCATCACCTTCCCTGAAATCACTGGTCAAAGCATACAGTCCCTGCTGCCTGACATCGCGATTTTCTGGGATCTAACCGGAGAAAATTTGGGAATTCTGCACTATTATGCTAAAAAGTACCGCAATACGGGAATTGTGTGCCGCATTCTCCCGGTCCCGCGGTGCACCCCGGTCCAGCGATCACGATTCCTTCCGGGCTGATACGAGGCCGCGGCGCTGCGCCACGCTACCAGGTCAAATCCGTGAAGAGATGTCCAAAGATGCCCTCAAAGGTCTTGGCCGAACTCCGTTACCAACGACCGCACGACTTCCTTCAAGGCTTCTTCCTTGTCGGCGCCTGCCTCGGCCGCCTTTTCAAATACAGAAACCTGACGTTGGGAGCTTGTCCCGTCTTTCAGGATGTTGCGCGCGCTCTGAACCTCGTTCAGGCAGCCCAATTCGCTGGCGTAAGGGGTTGCAAGGTCAATGATCTCCTCAAGAATTTCCTCGAACGGCACGATCTGTCCGATGCCAAAGTCGATCAAACCCTTGGACAGGCCGTACCGCTGCGCACGCCAGCGGTTTTCTTCGATCAGAAACCGCTCATATAGACGCCACCGCTGGTTCTTCCTGCGCAGTTCATAGAGCATCCTGAAGATACTTTGCGTCAACGCGGTGATCGCGATGGCATGGCTGATCTTCGGGCTCACGTCGCAAATCCGCGATTCCAGCGTTGGAAAACGCGCCGAAGGGCGCACATCCCACCACATCTTGCTTGCATCCTCGACGATGTCAGCCCCGATGATCGTCTGGATAGAGCGATCATACTCAGAAAAACTTGAAAAGACCGGGGGCAGCCCGGTCCTTGGCAGATTGTCGAACACCGTCAATCGGTAGGAATGCAATCCGGTTTCGCGCCCTTCCCAGAAAGGCGAAGACGTGGACAAGGCAAGCAGGTGGGGAAGAAAGTATGAAAACTGGTTCAGCAAATCGATCCGCAGGTCGTCATCGTCTATCCCGACATGGACATGCATCCCGCAGATCAGCATCCGGCGCGCCACACCGGCAAGATCCTTTTCAAGGGCCTGATACCGCTCCTTGTCGGTGAACCTCTGTTTTTGCCAGGCTGCGAACGGATGTGTCGACGCCGCAATAGGCTCAAGACCGAATTCATTGCAGGCCTGTTTCACCGACCGCCTGAGATGGGCAAGGTCCTCGCGCGCTTCGGCCACGGTCGCGCAGACACCTGTGCCGACTTCAATCTGGCATCTGAGGAATTCCGGGCTGACCTTCCCGCCAAGCTTGTCGATGCAGTTGTCCATAAGCGCATCCGGGGCTGCAACAAGATCAAGCGTTTCCACGTCGACAATCAGGTATTCTTCCTCAACGCCAAGAGTGAACGAAGGAGCGTCATGTTTCATTACCCGTTCTCCGCAAATGTTGATCCGACATGCACACCGCCAGAACCACCTGACGCCTGCATCCAATCCGAATTACAATATCTTCCGCAGGTTAGGTGAATTAGTGCGCGTTGTCAGGACACCATCTGGGCAAGTGCGTGCGCGGTCAAACCCGCAGGACCGCAACTGCGCCAGAACCCCCAACCGTTTGCGGATATCAGGCGTAGCGGGCGGCGAACCGGCGCAGGATCTCACCCGGCACGGTGACATCGGCCGCATGACAGGCTTCGATCAACCTGTCAGCATCTTCGGGTGGGAAATACCCGTGATTGCGATAGATGCGAATGCGTCTTTCAAAATCCTTTGCATCGGCTTCGGGGTGAAACTGGGTGGCATAGACGTTCTGGCCATATCGGATCATCTGGATCGGACAACTGACGGAGTGTATCAAGTGGACCGTGCCAGGCGGCAGGCTCTGCACCGCTTCCTTGTGCCCGACAAAGACGTCGAACTCCCCTTCCAGATCGGCAAGCAGTGGGTCCTCCACGGCAGCGGGCAGCAAACCACAGGTTGACGCGCCTACCGGCTCTCCAAAGCGTTCCTTGCTGACCTCGCCCCCCAGATGTTCGGCCAGAATACCAAGCCCATAGCAGCACCCCATGAATGGATGATCCTGCGCGGTGATCTGTGGCATCAGATCAAGGATTTGCCGCTCGATCCGCGCTTCCTGTGCGCTTTTCTGTTCGGGCGTGTCACTGACACACCCCGGACCACCGCCCACGATCACGGCGGCATAGTCGGTCACGTCCAGCCCCGCCGGGATATCCTCCTGATCGACGCGGATCCGGTGCGTCTGATCTGCGGATATCCCGCATTTCGCTAGAATGGCGGCATACTCATCGTCTGACGCGTCTGTTTCCGGGCGTAATTGGAGGATCAGGAATTTTTTCATTCCGGTGCGGTAGCGGCAAACTGCGCCGGATTCAAGAAAATCAGAACCTGAGCCATCGACTAACAGATACGCAAGATGTGTATCAACTTCTTCGGCGACGGCGATCAGGCGACCATGCCAATGGCCCGCTCAAGCGGTAAAGGGCGCAAGTCCCAGGATTTCGCGGGTCTGGGCAAAGGTGGCGACAGGCCGTTGGTATTTCTCGCAAAGATCGGCGGCGCGCGCGATCAGCGCGGCGTTGGAAGGGGCAAGCGTTGCACGATCAAGGCGCATGTTGTCCTCCAGCCCCGCACGCGTGTGCCCACCTGCCGCAATGGCCCATTCGTTCACCTCGATCTGTGCCGAGCCAATGCCCGCGGCACACCAAGGTGCGTCTGGCGCGCGGCGGCGCATCGTCTTGACATAGAAATCAAAAACCTCGCGGTCCGCAGGCATGGCGTTCTTGACCCCCATTACGAACTGCACATAAAGCCTGCCCGGCAACGCCCCCGCCTTGTGCAACGCAATGGCCTGCAGGATATGGCTCAGGTCAAACGCCTCGATCTCAGGCGTAATGCCGTATCTGGCCATCTCCCCGGCCAGCCATGCCACCAGATCGGGCGGGTTTTCATAGACCCGCGTTGGAAAGTTGTTGGAGCCGACCGACAGCGATGCCATGTCAGGCTTCAGCGGCAGCATGCCCCCCCGCTCCTTGCCCGCACCCGACCGACCGCCGGTCGAAAACTGGATCACGACCCCGGGGCAGTGTTTCTCCAACCCCTCCTTGAGTGCGGCAAATTTCTCCGGATCGGAAGACGGCGTTTCGTCGTCGTTACGCACATGCGCATGAATGATGGACGCCCCCGCCTCTACCGCCGCATGACTGCTTTCGATCTGCTCGTTCACCGAAATGGGCACCGCAGGATTGTTGGCCTTGGTGGGGACCGATCCGGTGATCGCACAACACAGGATACAAGGATTGTCAGACATCGAAGAACACCGTTTCTTTTTGACCCTGCAGGTGAATGTCCAGATGATAGCCGTCTGCGGTCCTTGCTGCCATCAGTGTCTGCGCCCGCGCACCGGCTAACGCAAGAACCGGATCGCCTTGGTTGTCTTCATCCGGGAAATACGCCCGTGTCGTCAGCCCAAGGCCGATGCCCCGCGCGACGATCCATATCAGGATATGCGGCGCCTGCGCCCCCACGCCACCGGGTTTGAGCGTCTCGAACCTGAACGCGCCGTTGGCATCAGCAGGCTGACGCCCCCAACTGGTAAATCCCTCCGGCGCAAAACTGCCGTCGGGGCTGGCTTGCCAGATCTCGATCAAGGCATCGGTCACAGGCGCGCCATCGCCGTCAAAAACCGCCCCGGAAAACACGATCCGCTGGCCCGTCACTTGCCCCACGATCATCAGCGCACCAAGGTCCTGACCGCCGTACATGTCCCGCAGCCCCGCGAAACCGGGCACACAGCCGATATGCACATAGGGCCCTGCGGTCTGCGACGGCGATTCCCGTGTCGGTCCGGTCATGTTCCCTCCCGCTGATTTTCAAAGTAGGTCGCCTGCCGCCCGCGCAGCGTGATGTCAAAGCGGTAGGCGCGGATATCCATCGGCACGGTCTGCGCCATGTCCAGCCGTGCCACCAGCGTGTCGATGCCCTTGGGGTCCGGGATCGACTGCACGATCGGGCATAGCGCGATATGGGGGTCGCCCTCGAAATACATCTGGGTGATCAACCGCTGGGCAAACCCATCCCCGAAGACGGAAAAGTGAATATGCGCGGGCCGCCAGTCGTTTCCGCCGTTGGGCCAGGGGTACGGCCCGGGCTGAATGCTGCGGAACCGATAGGTCCCGTCCGGTCCGGTGATACAGCGCCCGCACCCCCCGAAGTTGCGGTCCAGCGGCGCAAGATATCCATCCTTCTTGTGGCGGTATCGCCCCCCCGCGTTGGCCTGCCAGACCTCTATCAGTTTACCGGACAGGGGCCGCCCGTCCTGATCCTTCAGTGTGCCGTGCACAAGGATACGCGGCCCCAAAGCGGTCTGCCCGGCTGCCGCATAGTTGACGATCAGATCATCATCATCTGGTCCCAGAATGTCATGCCCGAAGGTTGGGCCCGTCATCTCCGTTTCGGTTGGGGCGTAGTGCAGTCGTGCGTGCGCGGGGGACCGCAGCAGACTTGACCGGTACTCAGGGTAAAGCGGCGGCGGATGCGCCCCCAGATCACGCGGCTTGAAGACCCCATCATTCATCGGGCGCGGCTTTCATTTCTGCCAAGGTCTGCTTGGCCAGTTTGAGCGCATGGTTGGCGCGCGGCACCCCGGCATAGATCGCAACATGTTGAAAGACCTCTGCAATATCGGCCTCGGATGCGCCTGTGCGCGCGGTGGCGCGGATATGCATCGGGATTTCATCGAAGTTGCCCATGGCCGCCAGCAAGGCCAGCGTCAACATCGAACGCTCCCGTTGTGGAATGGCATCACTGGCCCAGACAGTGCCCCAGGCCCCTTCGGTGATCAGCTGTTGAAAGGCATCGTCAAAGGCGGTGCGCGCCGCATTCGCCCGGTCGACATGCGCGTCGCCCAACACCGCGCGGCGCACGGCCATCCCCGCCTCCGCCCGGGTCAACGGGACCGACGTGGTCGCCATCAGATCCCGGATCGCCGCTGCAACGGCCGGGGCTGCATCGATGCAAGGCAAATGCCCTGCACCCTCCAGCGTGACATGCCGCGCGCCCACGATCATCTTGGCAAGTGCTGCAACACTGTCAGGCGGCACTGCCGTGTCCGCGCTGCCGGAAACGCATAAGGTCGGCACAGCAATGTCAGCGCTGAGGTTGCTCAGATCGGCGTCACGCAAAACCGCGCAGGTCTGCGCATAGGACACAGGATCGTTGCGCATCAGCATCCCACGGTATCCTGCAACCGCATCCGGATTGTCCGCCTTGAATGCGGCCGAAAACCAACGATCAAGCACCTCATCCGCCACCGCTGGCAAACCGGCCTGTTGCACCGCGTCGATCCGATCCTGCCACAGGTCAGCGGAGCCAATACGTGCCGCGGAATTGCACAGCACCAGTGCACGTATCAGGTCAGGTCGCTGCGCCGCCACAGCTTGCGCAACCATGCCACCAATGGACAGGCCACACAGAACAACCTTAGAAAGACCCTTCATTTCGAGCAGGGCGATCAGATCAGCGGCAAGAACATTGATCCCGGCATCTCCCGGGCCAGCCTCAAAAGCCGCGCTGGCGCCATGACCGCGCAAATCATAGGTCAATGTCGCCTGCCCCGGCCCCAATGCGTCAATCACGCCATCCCAGATGTCTTGATCACACCCAAGCGCGTGGACAAACACCACCACGGGGCCCGTTCCGCGCCGGTGGCGATAGGCCATCAGGGTTTCATTACATGTCTTGAAGTCCAAAAATGCCCCTCCGCCCCGGCATCATATCATTCCAAAGGCAGTCCGACGTAATTCTCTGCGATGGTCTTCGATGCTGCCTCAGATTGCACCAGATAATCAAACTCTGCACGCTGCATCTTGCGCTCGAAATCGGTATGATCCGGAAACTGGTGCATCAGGTTCGAAAGCTGCCACGAGAACCGCTCCACCTTCCAGACCCGTGCCAATACGATCCGGGAATAGCTGTCGATATGCGTGGTACTGCCGCTGCGATAACGCTCCGCTAGCGCCCGCGCCAAAAGCCGTACATCCGCGACGGCAAGGTTCAGGCCCTTGGCACCGGTGGGTGGAACGATATGCGCCGCGTCCCCTGCCAGAAAAAGGTTTCCGTATCGCATCGGCTCAGCCACGAAGGACCGCAGCGGTGCGATGCTTTTCTCAAACGACGGTCCGGTTTGCAGGTTTGCCGCGGCCTCCGCCCCGATGCGCAGGCGCAATTCGTCCCAGAACCGGTCGTCTGACCAATTTTCGGGATCATCATCCGCGTCGCATTGCAGGTAATACCGGCTCCGCGTGGCCGATCGCATGGAGCATAGGGCGAAACCGCGCGCGTGGTTGGCATAGATCAGTTCATCACTGACGGGGGGCCGTTCGGTCAGAACGCCGAGCCAGCCAAAGGGATAGACACGCTCAAAGGTGCGCAACACATCCGCCGGAATGGACTTGCGGGACACCCCGTGAAACCCGTCGCAACCCGCCACATAATCACAGGTCACTGTGACGGGCTGCCCATCGTGCTGGAAACTGACCGTCGGCTGGTGCGTCTTCAACGCGCCCGGCGTCACATCCTCCACGTTGAAAAAGAAACACCCGCCTTCGGCCATGCGTTTGTCGAACAGGTCGCGCGTCACCTCTGTCTGCCCGTACACCAGCACGGATTTACCCGTCAGCGCAGCAATATCGATGCGATGCCTGTCCCCGTCGAACGCCAGATCAAATCCGCTGTGCACCAAACCTTCGCGATGCATGCGGTCGCCCACACCTGCTTCGGTCAACGCGTCAACCGTGCCCTGCTCCAACACGCCCGCCCGAATGCGCCCTTCGATATAGGCCCGGTCGCGCCGGTCGATGACGATACTATCCACGCCCGCGTTCGCTAACAGCTGCGACAGCAAAAGCCCCGCGGGTCCTGCACCGATGATACAGACGGAGGTGCGATGGGTCTGGGGCATGGTTTCCTTTCACGCAGAAACATGCGTCCGATAGCGACAAGGTCGCGCTGTGACGCTCAAGAACATGTGGTCAGCAAAGCAGCCAATCCGGGTATCAGAAGCCAATTGCAGCAGCGAAACAACCCACAAATTTCCACATGAACAATCGCGCTTAGATAGTTGATTATCGAGCACTATTGCAACTTGACCAACGGCAAGTCGCGTCTTAGCGGATACCACAAGATGACCCTTGATTGCACCCGGAACAACACACGCTATTCCCATTCAATTCAATCCGTTACGATGGGTCTACGCCCTC
This sequence comes from Sulfitobacter rhodophyticola, assembly GCF_041281685.2. Lineage (GTDB taxonomy): Bacteria > Pseudomonadota > Alphaproteobacteria > Rhodobacterales > Rhodobacteraceae > Sulfitobacter. The sequence goes on from NZ_CP166251.2 coordinate 424,707, forward strand.
CGATGTAACCCTCAGGCGCCCTTCAATCGCAAATGCCGTCGCGCAGCGCGATCAGGTCTATCGCTGCGCGCGTTCGTACAAGAGCTCGACCAAATCATTGAGAACACGGTACAAAGTCGACCTCAATCGTTCTGCCTTGTCGGCGCGCCACGCCCAAGGCGGTGTTTCGTCCATATAGCAACTCTGTGCCAGTTCAAGGCGTACCGCATGCACATCATTTCCGGGTTGGCCATGTTGCGCGACAGACCAGCCGCCGCTTGTTCCCTGGCTCAACCGCGTGCGATACCTGTCCGCCGCATAACAGCGGGTCAATATACAGCTTTCCACAGCATTGGCACAGGCTCTGGATAAGTTTGTCCAAAGGTTGATATCCGGACAACTGACGGGGGCGTCCTGTGGATTAAACGACCCGATCGAATGACAATCGAACAGCAGGGCGGCCCCATGATACGCCTTCACGCGCGCCAATTCCGCCGAAACCGCCGCGTGATAGGGCGCGTGATACTTCTCGACCCGCGCGGCCATCTCCGTGGCATCTGGCGCTGCTCCATCGCGGTAGATCGGCGCGCCCTTGCGGTCTGTCAGGGGGAAAAGACCCGATGCCATAAGCCCCGCAAAGGAACTGAAGGCCGTTGGCGGGTGGTCCACATCAATCACATAGCGATGGATGGGCGTCCGCACCACGCTAAGATCCATCCCCAAGCCATTGTAAAGACGATCAACATGCCAATCCGTCTCGGCCAATGCCTGCCCGGTTTCGCTCAGCGACGGGAGGACGTCGGAAGGCAGTTCCGAACCGGAATGGGGGATGCCAAGAACGACGGGCAAACTGCCTTGCGTGACCTCGATCATATGTTGCCTCCCCCTCGCAGGTCACCCCGAATGCTGGGCGCGCACGTATTCCATGACGGAATCGCGCACAGACATTTCGCCGCGGTCGCGCGCCGCATAGATGACCTCGCGCACCTCCTCCAGATTGCAGCGCCGCAGCAAGCTCTTGACTGGTCCGATGGAAGCCGGGCGCATGGACAGATTGCGAAACCCGATCGCTGCGAAACACAAAGCCTCGACCGGACGCCCGGCATCTTCGCCGCAAAAGGACAGATCCGTTCCAGTGTTGCGGCACCGGTCCGCAATGCCTTCCAGAAAGGTCAGAAAGCTGACGTTAAGCGTGTCATACCGCCGCCGCACCCGTTCGTTTTCACGGTCCGCCGCAAAGAAGAACTGCTTCAAGTCATTGCCGCCAATGGACAAAAACTCAACCTCTTCAAAAAATTTCTGCGGTGCGAAGGCAAGGCTGGGGGTTTCCAGCATCGCGCCCACTTCGACGCTTTCGGGCAGGATGTGACCCAGCTTTTGTTCACGGGCAAGGGTCTTGTCGATTTCGGCACGGGCGGCGCGATACTCTTCGAACTGCGCCACGAAGGGGAACATGATCGTCAAGGGGCGCCCATTCGCCGCCCGGATCAGCGCCTGCAATTGCATCCGCATGACACCCGGTTTGTCCAGCCCAACGCGGATCGCGCGCCACCCCAACGCGGGGTTCGGCTCATCGTTCGGCTTCATGTAGGGCAGCACCTTGTCGGACCCGATATCAAGCGTGCGAAACACCACGCGCTTGCCTTGGGCGGCGTCCAGCACCCTGCTGTAAAGCGCGGAAAGCTCTGAACGTCTGGGCATCTTGTTGCGCACCAGAAACTGCAGTTCCGTTCGGAAAAGCCCGACACCTTCGGCACCGGAGCTGTTCAGCGAAGGCAGATCAGCCATCAGGCCTGCATTCATGTGCAGGCCAATCGTATGGCCGCAGGTGGTCACCGCAGGCAAGTCACGTATGGAAGAATATCGTTTCTGCGCGGCGGTGTGCATGGCGATCTTGTCACGAAACGCACCGGCGACGGTTTCATCTGGCCGCAGGTGCACAATCCCCTGCTCCCCGTCCACCATGATGTGATCGCCGTTCAGTGCCTCATTGGTGATCCGGCTTGCATGTACGACCAGCGGGATCGCCAGCGCACGCGCCACGATTGTTGCGTGGCTCCCGACAGAACCATCCTCCAATACGATCCCACGCAGTTTGCGGCCGTATTCCAGCAGTTCCGCCGGGCCGATATTCCGCGCCACCAGTATGGGATCACTGGGCAATTCCGCCCCGGTATCCGCCCCCTGACCCGTGAGGATCCGCAGCAGGCGGTTGCTCAGGTCGTCCAGATCGCTGAGCCGTTCGCGCAGATAGGCATCGGTGATCTGGTTCATGCGCGCGCGCGCCTGCGATTGTTCCTTCTCCACGGCCGCTTCGGCGGACAGGCCGTTCTGAATGTCCTGCAACATGCGCCGCATCCACCCTTTGGAATTGGCAAACATCCGATAGGCTTCAATGACTTGTTGCTGATCCTTGTCTCCCGCTGCCATGGTCAGCATCTGATCCACGCTCAGGCGCAACTGGTCCACCGCCTCGGTCAGCCGCTCCGCCTCGCGGGCGGGATCATCCGCAATCGGGTTGGAGACAACGACGCGGGGTTCATGGAGCCAGACATGGCCTTCCGCCACCCCTTCCTGGCCCACCGTACCACGGGTCATCACCGGCTGGCTGTGGCGTGCGGACATGGCCGCCCCTTCGCCCACGAAAACGCCCAGTTCGGTCATTTCGGCCAGAACCATCGCGACGACTTCGAGGGCATAGACCTCATCGGCGGAGAATTCCCGCGCGGCCTTGGATTGCACCACCAAAACGCCCAGCGATTCACCCAATCGTTGTACCGGGACGCCAAGGAAGGAGGAGAAAATCTCTTCCCCGGTTTCAGGCATGAAACGGAAACCCGTGGCCTGCGGGGCATCGGGGGTGTTGATGATCGTGCGCCGCTTGGCCACCCGGCCCACCAGCCCCTCGCCCATTTTCATGCGCGTCTGGTGCACGGCTTCGGCGTTCAGACCCTCAGTCGCACACAGTTCAAGCGTGTCTTCGTCCCGAAACAGATAGATGGAGCAGACCTCGCACCCCATGGAAGTGGCGATCAGATGGGTGATCTTGTTAAGCCGCGCCTGACCGGGATCATCGCCCGCCATGGCATCGCGCAAGCGGCCAAGCAGTTTCCGGCTTTCTGTCTCAAAGCGCTCTGGCATTCCGCTGCGCCTCCCCCGTGCATACTGCGGCTTAGAACATAGTTCATGAGAGAGGAAAAGTGGCCCGTCTGTCTAGGGCCAAGGCACCGCGCGCGCTGGGATTGCGGGACACGTTATGCGCGCCACAATGCGATCACGCACATTTATTGCGAATCTGGCCTGACAGCACCGTACCGATGGCACGCCGGACCCTGTCAAACGCTGCGGCGCATGTCAGGCGGTGGCCAGACGCCTCTCAGGCCACCCGGTCAAGCTCAAAAGCGTCATGCAGCGCCTGCACCGCCAGTTCCATGTATTTGCGGTCAATCAGAACGGAGATCTTGATCTCCGACGTTGTAATGACCTTGATGTTGATCCCTTCCGCAGACAGGCACTGGAACATTTTCGCGGCCACCCCGGTGTGGCTGCGCATTCCGATGCCGACGACGCTGACCTTGGCCACGTCATCGTCCACGATCAATTCCTGGTAGTTGAAAACGCCATCGGTCGCCGCCTGTGCCATGGCCTTTTCCGCGCGCGCCACCTGATCCACCGGGCAGGACCAGGTCATGTCGGTCCGCCCCTCCTCCGAGATGTTCTGCACGATCATATCGACATTCACCCCTGCATCGCTGAGCGTGGTAAAGATCGTGGCGGCGATGCCGGGACGGTCGGCCACCGACACCAGCGTCATTTTCGCTTCGTCGCGGCTGAATGCGACACCTGCAACCACATTGCTTTCCATGATTTCCTCCTCATCACAGACCAGCGTGCCTGCGTCATCTGATTGTTCTTCAAAGCTCGACAACACGCGCAGCTTCACCTTGTAGCGCATTGCCAATTCGACCGAACGGGTCTGCAAGACCTTGGCCCCGAGAGAGGCCAGCTCCAGCATCTCCTCGAAGGCAATCTTGTCGAGCTTGCGCGCCTTGGCCTCGACCCGGGGATCGGTTGTGTAAACGCCGTCCACGTCGGTGTAGATATCACACCGCTCCGCTTCGAATGCCGCTGCAAAGGCCACCGCCGTGGTATCCGATCCGCCCCGGCCCAGCGTAGTAATCCGCCCTTCGGGGCTGACCCCCTGGAAACCCGCGACGACGGCCACCTTCATGCCTTCGGTGAACTTGGTCATGATGTTGTCACTGGGTATCTCTTCGATCCGCGCGGCAGAATGGGCAGAGGTGGTGCGCACCGGCACCTGCCAACCCTGCCAGGACCGTGCGGGCACATCCATTTCCTGCAACGTCAGCGCCATGAGCCCCGCCGTCACGTTTTCCCCACTTGAAACAACCGCATCATATTCGCGCGCGTCAAACAGCGGCGATGTCTCGTTCACCCAGCCGACAAGTTCATTGGTCTTGCCCGACATCGCGGAAACGATGACGATCACGTCATAGCCCTTCGCCACTTCCACGCCAACGCGCTTGGCCGCGCGGCGGATGCGGTCCAGCGTGGCCACCGACGTGCCACCAAATTTCATCACCAGAACAGGCATGATCCCTCGCCCCTAAAGTCTGCGGCGGTTTACGCTGATGCCAGTGCAAGGGCAAGCAGCACCACGCCGCTCATTCCAATCGCGGGCGGTGCGGATATATTGCTGCCCTGCCCCGGGTCACCCCTCAGAACGGATGGTCGCGGCCATCCCATGTCTCGAAACAGCCGGTGTTGTCCATGCCCAGCGCGTCGAACCGCGCGGCAAGGCCGTGCACCGCTTCATCGGTGCTGATATCCGCGGCATCACCGCCCATGTCCGTGCGGACCCAGCCGGGATGATAGACGCCCACGGCAATCCCTTCTGGCTTCAGATCCACGGCCAGATTACGTCCGAGGTTCAACACGGCCGCCTTGGATGCCCGGTAGATATAGCTGCCCCCCGGCGCACGGGTATCAGACCCCATTTGCGAGCCGATGATGGCGATCTTGGCGCTGTCTGCCCGCCGCAGGTGTGGCAACAGCGCCTGAATGGTCAGAAAGACGCCTGTCACATTCGCAGCAAAGGTCTGTGCCCACAAATCCGGACCAAATCCGTCCTCAAGGGTGTCGCCCTTGTCCAGATAAACGCCCGCGTTGCAGACCAGCAGATCAATCGCCTTGTCCTCAAGCGTGGCCGCCATGTCCGTATGCGACCGCGGCTGCGTCACATCAAGGGTCAGTTGCGCATTGGCGGACCGGCCTGTCCCGATCACCGCGTGGCCTGCATCCCGGTAATGCGCGGCCAGCCCCGCGCCGATCCCACGGGTCGCCCCGGTGATGAGAATGTCCATGGTTCCGCTCTCCTGTCAGCTCAGTTTCTTCTTCGGCTTGAACGGCAGCGGCATCACCGGCACGCCTTCTTCCGCCAGCGCGCGGGCGTCATCCAGACGCGCTTCGCCATAAATTGACCGTTCGGGCGAGTCTCCCAGATGCATGGATCGCGCTTCTTCGACAAAGCGGTCGCCAACGTAGTCCGAGTTTTCTTCAACCTTCCGGCGCATCTCCGCAAGGGCCCGCTCTGCGTCAGAACCGGGTGCGCTCAACGCCATTGGTGTCGCCGCATCGTCTTGTCCCTTGGCCACGCGCGGTGCCATCACCGCCTTCGTGACAACCGACGAACCACAGACCGAACAGGATAGATGCCCCGCCCTTTCAAGCGCCTCATATGCGGATGCAGACTGAAACCAACTGTCAAAGTCGTGTCCCTGATCACATCTGAGCGAGTAATTGATCATCGCGGCCCCTGTTCCTGCTGACATGGGACATGGGGCAGCGCGGCACCTGCGTCAAGTTGCCGGATCCGCTGTATCCCGGCGTTTTGCAGGGCGTGGATCAAAATCCCTGATCAACTGTGCCAGTTCCGGTTCCGCGACCAGCCGCGCCGCTTTCTTGCGCGACACCCAGCGCCTGCGTCGCTGCCCGCTTTCTGGAAAGCGCTTGGCCAGAGCGATCACCGCAACCGGGTAAAGCATGGCAACACACTGCAACTCCCCTGTCTCCGTCCGCCCCTTGGCATAGGAATAGACACCCAGACAGGGACCATCGTTGCGGCCCTGCACACCACCTTCCTCCCAGGCTTCCTGCAAGGCGGATGCCGCCGGCGTGCGCCCTTCCATCGGCCAGCCCTTTGGCACGATCCAACGCTTTGTCCGGCGCGATGTGACCAATAATATCTGCACCTTGCCCCGTTTGACCCTGTAACACAGCGCTGCAAATTGCGTCCGCACGTCGCTTTTTGCTGCGCCATGCAGCGAAATGGGCAATTGCTTGATCATGCGCACCCCGTAAAAGCGCCGTGAAACTTCGGTCCGACTATAGGGCGCAGCCGCAATGAAGGCCAGCGCGCGCAGAAGCGCTTGTACCCTTTCGGGCCATGTTCGATAGTGCCGCGATGGTACGGGCAATCCTTTTTATGACAGCGCTATGGGGTGCGGCAAGCGCAGGTCTGGCCGACACCCCCCGCGTGACCGTCTTTGCCGCCGCCAGCCTGCGCGGGGTGCTGGAAGACGTGGCAGCCGACCATGATATCCCGCTAAGCCTGTCGTTCGGTGGCTCAGGTGCAATGGCACGCCAGATCGCGGCGGGCGCACCTGCGGATCTGGCCATTCTGGCCAGCAAGGACTGGATGGCGTGGCTGGTTTCGCAAGGTGTGGTTGCGCCCGATGCCCCGCAGCCAGTTGCGGGCAACGCACTGGTACTGATCGGGGCGAAGGGCGCGCCTGCCATGGCTGATCCCGCGACCCTCAAGGATCGCCTTGGCGGAGGCCGTCTTGCCATGGGGCAGCGGGACGCCGTGCCTGCGGGGGTCTATGCCCGCCAGTGGCTTGAATACGCTGGTCTTTGGCCTGGCATCGAAACGCATCTGGCGGAAACCGACAACGTCCGCGCCGCCCTCGCCCTTGTCGCACGCGGCGACGCGCCGCTTGGCATCGTCTATGCCAGCGATGCAACGGCCGAACCGCGCGTCAGCGTTGTATACGAAATTCCTGGCCACGCGCATGATCCCGTGACCTATCCCGCCGCGGCGCTGACCCCGGCAGGCGAACGCCTTCTGGCGCACCTACTGACACCTGCCGTGCAAGGCCGCTTTGCGGCCCATGGCTTCGCCCCGGTCCCGCCATGACGGTGGACGCCGCCGCATGGGAGGCCTTGCGCCTGTCGCTTTGGGTGGCCTGCTGGGCGACGGTGCTTGCCGTGCCGCTGGCGCTTTGGGTGGCGTGGCTGCTGGCGCGCCGGTCGTTTCGGGGCAAGGCGGTCCTGAACGCGCTGGTGCACCTGCCGCTGGTCCTGCCACCGGTTGTCACCGGCTACCTGCTGTTGATCGCCTTTGGCCGCACGGCGCCCATCGGTCGCCTGCTGGAAAGCCTTGGCATGGGGCTGGCGTTCCACTGGTCGGGTGCGGTGCTGGCCGCGATCATCATGGGCTTTCCGCTGATGGTGCGGGCCATGCGGCTGGCCATCGAAGCGGTCGACCCGAAACTGGAGGACGCCGCCGCGACGCTGGGCGCCCCGCGCGCCGCCATCTTTGCCCGCGTGACCCTGCCGCTGATCATGCCGGGCATCCTTGCCGGGGCCGTCATGGGATTTGCCAAGGCGATGGGTGAATTCGGCGCGACCATTACCTTTGTCGCCAACATCCCCGGCCAGACCCAAACTCTGCCCAGCGCGATCTGGACCGCCTTGCAGATCCCCGGCGGCGAAGGACAGGCGGCGGTCATGGTGGTGATGGCCTGCATCGTGGCATTGGCGGCCGTGGCGCTGTCCGAAGCACTGGCCCGGCGCGTGGCCGCACGGATTGCCGGCGGATGAGCCTTCAGGTCGACATTCGCCACCGCTTTGACAGCTTTGCGCTCGACGTGCGTTTCGAAGCTGGTCCCGGCATCACTGCCCTCTTTGGCCGCTCAGGCGGGGGCAAGACCACCATCATCAACGCCGTGGCAGGCCTTTTGCGCCCCGATGACGGGCGCATCACGCTGGGGGAAGAAACCCTTTTCGACGCAGCCGCAGGCGCCAGCATACCGCCGCAGGCACGCGGGCTGGGATATGTCTTTCAGGACGCCCGGCTTTTCCCGCACCTCACCGTGAAGGAAAATCTGACATTCGGGACCCGTTATGCGCCGAAAGGCAGGTCCGGTCCGGCACTGAATGAAGTCGTCGTCCTGTTGGGTCTGGAGGGTCTGTTGGGCCGCGCGCCCGGCACGCTGTCCGGTGGCGAAAAGCAGCGGGTCGCGCTGGGGCGCGCGCTGCTCAGCCGTCCGCGCATGCTGCTGATGGATGAACCCCTGGCCAGCCTCGACGGGCCGCGCAAACAGGACATCCTGCCCTACCTTGAACGCCTGCGCGACGGGCCACTGGGCCTGCCCGTGCTCTACGTCAGCCATGCTGTCGATGAAATTGCCCGGCTGGCGGACCGGCTGGTGCTGCTTCAGGAGGGCCGCGTCGCACGTCAGGGGCCGCTTTTCGAAGTCATGGCCGATCCCGCTGCGGTGCCGCTGCTGGGCGTGCGCGAAGCGGGTGCCGTGATCGAAGCGCAGGTGCTGGCCCACGCCAGCGATGGCCTGTCTACCCTTGCGATCAGCGCAGGACAGCTGGAATTGCCGGGTGTCCGCGCCGATGTTGGCGCAAAGGTCAGGCTGCGGGTCCTGGCGCAGGATGTGATCCTGTCCCGCGACCAGCCGCGCGGTCTGTCCTCTGTCAATGTGCTGCCCGTCACGGTCGAGGCGATCCACCCCGGTGACGGCCCCGGTGCGGCCATTGCACTGCGCGCCGGGTCGGACCGCTTGCTGGCGCGGGTGACCGCCCGCGCGGTGGCGGAAATGGCACTGACCCCCGGCATGGCCTGCCACGCCATCCTCAAGGCCACCACGGTCGCCCCCGGCAGCATCGGACGCTGAGGTTCAGACCTTGCGCACCGGCGGACGGCCCATCTTCTGCGTCAACCGCGCCACCAGTTCGTCGTGCGGGGTATCGCCGTCAATGGCCAGCTTGCGCAGCGCGAAATGCACATGCGCCATATCCTGATAATAGCTGGTGTAGGCATAATTCGTCGCGGCCCCCGCCACGGCTCCCAGCACCGGCACCGCCTGTGCAGCCAGCTTCTGGCCCAGCACCACGGCCAATTGCGGGGCAACGCGGGCAATCACCGCCTGCATCGCCTTGCCGGTCAGCGCCAGACGGGCCGACAGGAACCCCAGATCGGCCCCGTTGTCCTGCGACAGGGGCCCAGCCGCTGCAAAGACCTGAACGCAATCGAACTGCACGCTTTCTGACGCGGGATCAAAGTCATGCTCCACTGCGACACCCTGAATAACCCGCAAAAGCAGCGTCGTGGTCACGGGCAGTTCCGCCAGCGCTGTCGGCAGACCACCTGCCCCGCCCGCAGCACCCATCGCCGCACTCACCGCCTGATTGAGCCAGTCTTTCTGATCCGGCACATAATCCCGGCTGGAATGTGCGGCTTTCATCGCCTGCTCCAGCGCCTTGACGGTCGCACCTTCAAGATTGCGGCGCACCGGGGATGGCAAGCGATCCAGCAAACCATCCGCAGACCCACCAATCACATTGAGCACATGAATGCCCACGCCCCCTGCGGACTTGTAACGGCGTGCGATCCGGTCCAGCTGAGCCTCCACATCGACCGTGGCAGGCAGCGTATTGGAAATATCCATCGGGCATCCTTTCATCCCATGATGTGGGGCACCGGGAGGCGGATTTCAATCCAGCCAGCGGCGGACCTTGCCCGTGATCCCGTCCCACGCCCCCGGCACCAGATCCCGGCCCAGCACGCGATCGGGGTTGGTGGGTGGCGGCATTTCCACACCGGCAAGACGGCTGAAACCAAACCGTTCGTAATAGGGCGCATCGCCCACCAGCATCACCCGTTCCCAACCCGATGGCTGCGCCAGACGCAGGCTTTCCTCGATCAGCGCATGGCCCAGCCCTTCACCCTGCCGCGTGGGGTGCACGGCGACCGGGCCCAGCAACAGCGACTGCACCACACCGATGCGCACCGGCCAGAACCGGATCGCGCCGCTCAGGATGGCATCCGCATCCCGCGCCACAAGGCTAAGGCCCTCTACCGACGGGATGTCATCGCGCAGCCGGTAAGAGGACAACGCCTCCCGTCCCGGCGCGAAACACAGGTCATACAGCGCCTCGACCTCCCAATGATCGGCGGGTTTTTCGGGGGCAAGCTGGTACAACGCGCGGGGCTTTCAGGGATTGCGGTGGCCATGCCCCTAGCATGAGGGTAGGCAGAGGTGCAAACCAAGGAGAAGTTGATGTTCTACCGCCCTGCCGATGGCCACGGCCTGCCGCACAACCCCTTCAACGCCATCGTCACACCCCGGCCCATCGGCTGGATTTCAAGCCGGGACAGCGCAGGACGGGACAATCTTGCCCCCTATTCCTTCTTCAATGCCGTCGCTTACGTGCCGCCGCAGGTCATGTTTGCCTCCACCGGGGCCAAGGAAGATGTGGATGGCACCAAGGATTCCGTGGCCAACATCCGCGAAACGGGCGTCTTCTGTGTCAGCATTGTCGAACTGGCGGCAAAGGACGTGATGAACGCCTCCTCCGCCACATTGCCGCATGAGGTTGACGAATTCGCACACGCGGGCATCGATAAGGTCGATTGCAACGAAATCGCCTGCGCCCGCGTGGCCAACGCGCCCGCCGCGTTGGAATGCCGGGTGACCCAGATCACCCAGATCGAAGGGGCCGCGAATTTCGTCGTGTTCGGAGAGGTCGTCGGCATCCACATGCGTGACGATTGTCTGGTGGATGGGCGCTTTGACGTGACCACATTCACCCCCCTCAGCCGGATGGGATACCGGGACTATACCTCTGTGGATAGCGTCTTTGAATTGATGCGCCCGGACGACTGACGCACCCCGGGGGCGCGGAACCCCGATTGCCGGAGACGGCCGATGATGTTTGCCAACGGCAAGAGTGTGATAGGTAAGTCCTGCACATAACCGGAGAAGCGGCGATGAAACGCGATCACGTGGCAATCAACAAGGATGTCTGGAACGCCGACGCATCCAATTGGGTGGCGGTCGCACACGACCTATGGAGCCTTGAAACCCCGCGCTGGGGCAACTGGGGCAATCCTGACGACGGCCTGAACCTGCTTCCGGCGGACATGACCGATACCGATGCAATAGAGCTGGGGTGTGGGACAGGATACGTGTCGGGTTGGATGGCCCGCCGCGGCGCGCGGGTCACGGCGATCGATATCTCGACCGAACAATTGGCCACCGCCCGCGACTGCGCGGCGGCGCACGGCGCGGACATTACCTTCATCGAAGGAAATGCCGAAGCAACCGGCCTGCCGGATGCCACCTTTGACTTCGCCATTTCGGAGTATGGCGCATCCATCTGGTGTCCGCCGGACAGATGGTTGCAGGAGGCATGGCGGCTGCTGCGTCCCGGGGGCCGACTGGTGTTCCTGGGAAATCACCCGCTGTCGCTGATCTGCTCTCCCCTCGACGGATCGCCCGCCGACTGGACGCTGCACCGGCCCTATCGCGGCATGTGGGGCGCGGATTGGACCGAGGTCGAATTTGAGCCGTCTGGCGTGTGCTTCAACCTCACGATGTCATCCTGGATCGACCTTTTTGCAACCATCGGCTTTGGCATCATCAAGTATCAGGAGCTTTATGCACCGGAATGGACATCCGGCACGCGCGCGGCAATTCAGGCTGAGTGGGCCAAGAATTACCCCGTTGAACAGGTCTGGCACCTGGAAAAGCGAGCCTGACGGCGCGATCCTGTGCAGTGGCCCTTTGACCCGATCAATTCATGGGACCCCCGGAATGACTATCAGAAGCAGACAGCTCCAATCAGACCGCGCTCAATGCCCGCCCAGAATGCCCGTGCGCACCTGATAATCCACCGCCAACTGATAATCGGGGTCATCGTCACTATCGACCATCAGATGCCCCGCCTTTGACAGCAGTCGGTGGCAATCATGTGTCAGGTGACGCAACTCCAACCGCTTGCCCGCGGCTTCGTACTTGCCCGCAATCGCTTCGATGGCCTGTAACGCAGATTGATCCACCACCCGGCTGTCCGCGAAATCGACGATCACGCGGGACGGGTCACCTTCCACATCAAACAGCTCGACGAAACCATCGCTGGACCCGAAAAAAAGTGGCCCCTGGATCTGATATACCTGCGCGCCTTCCGGCGTGACGTAGTTCTTGGAATGAATACGCCGCGCGTTGTTCCATGCATAGGCCAGCGCCGACACAATGACGCCGACAACCACGGCCACGGCCAAATCCTCCATCACCGTGACAACTGTCACCAGCAGGATCACGAAGGCATCCGTCAGCGGCACCTTCCGCAAAATCGTCAGGGAGTTCCAGGCAAACGTCCCAATCACCACCATGAACATCACCCCGACCAATGCCGCCAGCGGTATCTGTTCGATGAGCGGCGCGCCAACAAGAATGAACAGCAATAAGAACAGCGCCGCAGCAATGCCCGCCACCCGCGTCCGCCCGCCTGATTTGACGTTGATCATCGACTGACCGATCATCGCGCAACCGCCCATACCGCCGAAAAATCCCGTCACGGTGTTGGAAATGCCCTGCGCGACACACTCTTGGCTGGCCCCGCCGCGGGTGCCTGTCATGTCGCCGACAAGGTTCAGCGTCAGCAGGGATTCGATCAGACCAATGGCCGCGAGGATCACGGCGTACGGCAGAATGATATAGAGGGTCTCAAGCGTAAACGGTGCCAGCGCTGTGCCATAAAGGCCGATCCCCTCCCCAAACGGATTGTGCGGCATGGGAAAGCCGCCCTCGATCGAGGCCAGATCACCCACACGCGGGACATCCATGCCTGTGCCGATCACAACCAGCGCCACGATCCCGATACCCGCCAGGGGGGCCGGGATGGCTTTGGTGATGCGCGGCATGACCCAGATGATCGCCATCGTCGCCGCCACCAGCGCCAGCATCAGGAAAAGCGGCTGACCGCTCAGCCATTCACCACCGCCCATGCCATGGCCGGTGTTCTCCATCGTGCCGGGGACCTTGAACTGGCCCAGTTGTGCCAGGAAAATCACAATGGCCAGCCCGTTCACAAATCCCAGCATGACCGGATGCGGCACCAGCCGGATAAATTTGCCCCACTGCATGACACCTGCGAAGACCTGCAGGAAACCCATCAGGACGACCGTAGCGAACAGGTATTCCACCCCATGCTGCGCCACCAGCGCAACCATCACCACCGCCAGCGCACCTGTCGCGCCCGAGATCATACCGGGACGCCCGCCAATCAACGCGGTAATCAGCCCGACAAGAAACGCCGCGTAAAGCCCGACTAGCGGATGCACGCCCGCAACAAAGGCAAAGGCCACCGCTTCGGGCACCAGTGCCAGGGCCACCGTCAGCCCGGCCAGCAACTCGATCCGCAGCCGCGAGGGGGAGAAACCGTCCTCCGGCATCCAGCGCAGATCGGTGACCTGCAGGTTCTTGGTAAAACTACGGAAGGTGGAACGCACCATAGGGCGACCTCATCAAGGAAATGTAACGGGAAACTGCGGCCCCCCTACCGCGTCTGTTGCGTGATGGAAACCCTTTCCTGCCGGTTTCTTGCCGACCTCCGGGGAAGTGTAGACAATCCCGCACTGCTCCTCCATCGTGTTTACAGAACTGAAACGGATGAGGATGAAATGGCGAGATTGTTTCTGATATTGGTGATATCGGCCTTCGGCCAAACCGCTTCTGCGGGCTCAATCACGCTGACGTTTGACGAATTCACCTGCAGTGGAGACCCGGTTTTTGAAGGTCGCCAGGGCCCGATCACCTACACCAACCCCAATCAGTTCGCCTATTCCAATTGTGGACCGCGCATCCTCGTGGGTGACGATGGTTTCAGTCAGAAAGCCGCCATAAGAGCCGACGAAGGCACGGTTTTTGACGTTACATCCTTTGATCTGAGCGCAGATTACGACGTCTACCGTTTTCCCCGCGCCGCCCTCAACGACGCCTTCAATCAAACCATTGAAACCGATGGTATCGGTGGCTTTGGCATCCTGTTGGAGGAGGTTCTTTTCTGGGACGTAGGCCCGAACCTTGAGCTGAAATTCGAAGCCGATGCCGAAAAGCTGGCGTCATTCGACTATTTCGAACTGCTGGGCTACCGCGATGGAGCATTGGTCGCGGAGGACGCCTTCGATCCGGCGGGGGTGTCCAACTACGCCCCCGGCGACGCATTCGAAAACCTCGACGAAATGATCCTCGGGGTCAGCGTTTCAGGCTATTCTACATGGTTCGATGACGATTACATCTACGGCTGCGCAATCCAGTGCGGCAGCGCGACATATGACAATGTCGTGCTGCAAACCCGCGTGGCCGTGGCCCCCGTTCCACTGCCTGCCACTGCTTTGCTGATGGGCATTGGCCTTCTGGCGCTATGGCCCCTGCGCAGATTGCGCAGACGCGCCTGAGCGTCACACACACATCGACGTGACGACCTTCGGCAGGGCTTGATAAGGCGCTGCCGTTTTTGCATGTCTGGTCATGAATTTTTCACCTTCATCTGAATTGAGGTTTCCATGAGCGCTCCCAAGATTGCCGTGATCGGCGGCTCCGGCATTTACGACATCGACGGTCTGGAAGGTGCCACATGGACCACGGTGGAAACACCATGGGGCGCGCCTTCTGACGATCTTCTCACCGGAAGCCTGAACGGCACGGACATGGTGTTTCTGCCCCGCCACGGGCGCGGCCATGTACATTCCCCGACCACGGTCCCCTACCGCGCGAACATTGACGCGCTCAAGCGGTTGGGGTGCACGGATGTGATTTCTGTCTCTGCCTGCGGGTCGTTTCGTGAAAACATGGTGCCGGGTGATTTTGTCATTGTGGATCAATTCATTGACCGTACTTTCGCCCGCGAAAAAAGCTTCTTTGGCACCGGGTGCGTGGCTCATGTCAGCGTCGCGCACCCCACTTGCCCGCGTCTGGGCGCTGCCTGTCTTGAAGCCGCGCGGGATGCGGGCATCACCGTACATGACGGCGGCACCTATCTGGCGATGGAGGGGCCACAATTCTCGACGCTGGCGGAATCGAAAATGTACCGGGAAAGCTGGGGCGCGGATGTGATCGGCATGACCAACATGCCCGAAGCCAAGCTCGCCCGCGAGGCAGAGCTTTGCTATGCCTCCGTCGCGATGATCACGGACTACGACAGCTGGCACCCCGATCATGGCGAGGTCGACGTGACCGAAATCATCAAGACGCTCATGGGCAACGCCGACAAGGGCCGCGCGCTCGTCTCCCGCCTGCCCGCCCTTCTGGGCACCGAACGCGCCCCCTGCCCACATGGCTGCGACCGCGCACTTGAATACGCGATCCTGACCCAGCCAGACGCCCGTGACCCTGCGCTGATGGCCAAACTGGATGCAGTGGCAGGGCGGATCATCAGCGCCTGATTTCTCGCATTGCGCGAAATATGCTATCCTCTCCCTTTCATTAAGGCATTTGGAGGGGGAGACATGAAACAGGGCGCAGTACGCATTCTTCAGGACGTTCTGACCGAGATGGGGCGCTACAACGGCCCCGTTGACGGGCAGATCAACGGCACCCTCGCCACCGCCGTCGCGGCGCTGATCGAGGACAATACCGACCGGCTGACCCAACCCCCGCTGGAGTGGAGCGATGCCCGCAAGCGTGTGGCCGCCTTCCAAATTCTGTGCAGCGATGCAGACTGCGACCCCGGGCCGATCGACGGGCTTTGGGGCCAGTTGACCGAATACGCTTACCTTGAAATGGCCCATTTCCGCGAAACCGGTGAACACCTGATCAACTTCCGCGACATCGTGCCGGGCAACGCCAACCCCAACGGGTGGCCGACGGACCGCCCCGGCCAGGAAGAACTGATGGATTTTTTCAGCTACCGCCCCCGGCAAGGCACTGATCCCGCCACTGTCATTGTGGATTGCCCATGGCAATTGACCCTGAACTGGGACCGCTCCGCCAAGACACGCCGGATCGGATGCCACCCCAAGGTCGCCGATAGCCTCGCGCGGGTGCTGCACGCCATCCATGACCACTACGGCAGCGACGCCATTCAAGACATGGGCCTGCACCTTTATGGCGGCTGCAAGTCGGTTCGCAAGAAACGCGGCGGCAGCACCTGGTCCACCCACTCCTGGGCGGCGGCCATAGACTTCGACCCCGATCACAACAGGCTGGACTGGAGTTGGCAGCACGCACACCTCGCACGGCCGACCTGCATGCGGTTCTGGGAAATCTGGGAAGAGGAAGGCTGGCTGTCGCTGGGGCGCGCGCGCAATTTCGACTGGATGCATGTGCAGGCTGTGAAAATTCCCTGACCGAAAGCCAGTAGTCTTGCACTGAGGGACCGTTGTTGCCATTGATCAGGGGGCAACAAGGGGAGCATCTTCATGTCATTCGAGCTTTGGCTGGCCTTCGTCGCCGCCTCCACTGCGCTGCTGCTGATACCCGGCCCCACCGTTCTGCTGGTGCTCAGCTATGCACTCAGCAAGGGGCGGTCTGTTGCCGTGGCGTCTGCCGCCGGGGTCGCATTCGGCGACCTTGTCGCGATGACGGCGTCGCTTTTAGGTCTGGGCGCGCTGGTACTGGCCTCTGCGACGCTATTCACACTGCTGAAATGGGTTGGGGCCGCCTATCTTATCTGGCTCGGGATCAAGCTGATCCGCTCCGCCCCCTCGGGCGGATTGGCCCCACCGGCGGTTACCGATGTCAACGCCCGTCACGTCTTTCGCCACACCGCCGCCGTGACCGCACTGAACCCCAAATCCATCGCGTTCTTCATCGCCTTCGTGCCGCAGTTCATCACGACCGGCGCGCCCTTGATGCCGCAGTTCACGATCCTCATCGCCACTTTCGTGGCCCTCGCCGGGGTCAATGCGCTGGCCTATGCCCTGCTGGCTGACCGCCTGCGCCGCATCATCAAACGCCCCTCCGTGCTGACGTGGATCACCCGCGCGGGCGGCAGCGCCCTGGTCACCATGGGCCTTCTCACCGCCACGCTGCGCCGAGGTACGGCATGAAAAAGATCGAGGACTACATCCGCACCATCGTCGATTTCCCCCACGAGGGGATCATGTTCCGCGACGTGACGACCCTGTTTGCCGACGCGCGCGGGTTTCGCATGGCCATCGACCAGATGCTGCACCCCTATGCCGGCATGGAGATCGACAAGGTCGTAGGGCTGGAGGCGCGCGGCTTCATCCTTGGCGGCGCCATCGCGCACCAATTGTCGGTGGGCTTCGTGCCGATCCGCAAGAAAGGCAAGCTGCCCGGCACGGTGATCAGCCAGGACTACAAGCTGGAATACGGCGAGGCGATCGTGGAAATACACGACGACGCCATTCAGCCGGGCGAAAAAGTGCTGGTGGTTGATGACCTGCTGGCCACCGGCGGCACGGCGGAAGCCGGGATCAAGCTGCTCGAACGGCTGGGCGGGGAGATCGTCTCGACCGCCTTCATCATCGACCTGCCTGAATTGGGCGGGCGGGCGCGGCTGGAAGCGATGGGCATGGACGTGCATGCCCTGTGCGCCTTCGACGGACTGTAACGCACCAACCGCGATTCTTGTCGCTGTCAAGGATCGCGGCACGCGACCGCGCTTCGCGCGGCTTGTCCTTTACAGCGGCATGAATCGTAACACCCTTGATCAGGTCTGTTCAGGACGCACCGCGCCCTGAATGACCTCTCAGCAGGATTCAAACCGACAAACACAGCCGCCACGGTTGCGTGGAATCATCCTGCCCCCTACGCTCTCCCCATGAAACAAGTCCCAAAACCCAACACCGATGACGCGCTCATTCAGGAATTCCTGAACAAGGGCGGTACAGTCAGCAAAGGCAAGACCAAGCCGATGAAGCCCGAATTGGGCCTCAGCAACAATGTCTGGAACAACAAGCTGACCCGCGAAGAAAAAGCCGCGCGCGACAAGAGCGCGAAAAAGAAGTAACCACGCTTATCCGCGCAGGATTGCGCCGGGGTTCATGATCCCCTGTGGATCAAGTGCTGCCTTGATGGCGCGCATCGCAGACAGCTTCGCTGGATCGCCATAACGTTCCAGATCACCCACTTTCAGCCGTCCGATCCCGTGTTCGGCGCTGATCGACCCGCCCATTTCGTGTACCAGATCATGCACCGCCTGCTTGATCGCATCGCGCTGATTTTCGTGATCGGCCCGTGTGCGTCCCGGCTGTGGAAAGACATTGTAGTGCAGGTTCCCATCACCCACGTGGCCAAAGCAGTTGACCCGGAAATCACCAATCTTTCCAATGACCTCTCCGCCCTCCTTGATGAAGCCGGGGATCGCCCCCAGGGGCACCGAAATGTCATGGCTCGACACCGATCCGATGCGGCGGTTTGCCTCCGGGATCATCTCCCGGATATGCCAGAAATCCTGCGCCTGCGCGCTGTTCTGCGCGATGAGCCCGTCTTGCACCATGCCCGCCCCAAGTGCGTCAGCAAAGAGCGTCTCCAGCGCGGCATCGGGGGACGTCCCACCGCTCACGCCCACTTCGATCAGCACGCACCACTCCGGGGCCACATCGAACGGATGGCGCACCTCCGGCAGGGTCTCTGCCAGGAAATCAAACCCCTGTCGGTGGATCAACTCAAACGCGCTGACCGTTTCGCCCAACTGCCCGCGCGCCAGCGACAACAGGTCAAGTGCCGCGCGGGGATCAGGCACCACCAACAACGCCGTGCCCACCGCCGTCGGGCGCGGAAACAGCTTCAACGCCGCCGCCGTGATCACGCCCAGCGTCCCTTCCGCCCCGATCAGCAGATGCCGTAGGTCATAGCCGGTGTTGTTCTTGCGCAGCCGCGTCAGCCCGTGCCAGATCTGCCCGTCAGGCAGCACCGCCTCCAGTCCCAGACACAGATCGCGCGCATTGCCATAGCGCAGCACGCCGGTGCCCCCCGCATTGGTTGCAAGGTTCCCACCGATCCGCGCAGACCCTTCCGCCGCCAGTGACAGGGGAAACAGCCTGTCCGCCTGCTCCGCCGCCGCCTGCACATCCGCCAGGATTACGCCTGCCTCGGCCACCAGCACATTTTCATCGGGGTACACATCCCGCACGGCACTCATCCGCTCCAGCGACAGGATCAGCGGCGCCGGGCCTTCCGGCGCCACCTGCCCGCCGACCAGTCCCGTACCTCCGCCGTAGGGTACGACGCCAACGCGTGCCTCCCCTGCCAACCGGATCAACGTGGCAACCTGATCGACATTACGCGGCCGCGCCAAAAGCGCCTGCTGGCCCGCGTACCGGCCACGGGGTTCTTCCAGATGGCGCGCCTCGGCCTCGCCCAGCACATCGTCAGGCAAGGCAGCAGCAAGGCGCGCACGAAAGGCGGGGTCGGCGGGGTTCAATGTCATGCGCTCTTGATCCTCCCTGCACGGGCAAGATGCAAGCCGCTAGGGTGCGACATTCAGATACGCAGGCCGCAGCACCATGATCGTGGGCCGTGACGGCAACCGGCTGCGCGACACGGTCAGCGACGGCTCCCCCACCTGCACGACCGAAAACTCGCCCTCCATCCCGCGCAGGAAAGCGTCCAGCGCCAGATCGGAAAACCAGTGCATCGGGATCACGATCGACGACCGCAGCCGTTTGATGACCTGCATCATCTCCGGCAGGCTGAGGGTATAGCCGCCATCGACCGGCGCCATCACCACATCGAGCCGCCCAAGGGCCGCGAATTGTTCAGCGTCCGGCACATGGTGCAGATGCCCCAGATGCCCGATGCACAGGCCCGCCATCTCGAACACGAAGATCGAATTCCCCTTGTCCTCCACCCCTGACCATTGCGACCGGATATCGGTGGAGACGTTGCGCACCAGCACCTCGCCCAGTTCGACCTTATGCTCGATCCCCTCGCCGAATTCGCCCCAGCCGGGCAGAACATGCGGAATGGCCGGATCAGGGAAGGCTGTCCGATGGGTCTCATGCGCCTTGTTCATCGTCACCACGTCCGGGATGAACGGCAACGTGCCAGTAAAACCGGTATAATCCGTGACCATGTTCAACCCCCGATGGCTGCGGATCAGGAACGACGCATGGGCGATGTAGTGCAGATACACCTCCTCTTCCGCCACATCGGGCAGGCTGGCATAGTGCAGACCCGGCACATTCTGCGTCAACGCGATGCAATGGCTGGGGGTGCGGTCGGGCTCCAGTGCGTGCGCGCCAAGCGGTGTCAGACTCAAGATCAGCGCAAGAAGGGTTCGGATCATGGCAGTGCTCCTTTGCGAAAAAAGCTAGCATGCCCGCGATCCATTTCTACGGCTGATGCGGTTGCTGGGGGTCAAATCTGTGCAAGGTGCCTGCAAAATGGGCAGGAACGTCGTCCCTATCCCGCTTCCGTCCGCCCGCGTCTGTCACTGCGCAGGGACGCATAAAGCACATGGGTCCGCCAGCGCCCGTTGATCTGCAAATAGCTTTGCGCGACGCCTTCGTATTTGAAGCCCGTCTTCTCAAGCAACCCGCGCGACGCCGCATTGCTGGGCAAACAGGCCGCCTCGATGCGGCTCAGGTCCAGACGGTTGAACGCCTGATGCACCACCGCCTCGATGGCTTCGCGCATGTATCCCATGCGGGCAAAGGGCTGCCCGGTCCAATATCCCAACGTGCCTGCCTGCGCTGGCCCCCGGCGGATGTTGTCCAGCGTGATCGCGCCCACCAGCGCATCATCGGACCGCCGGATCAGAAAAAGCGGCAGCGCCGTGCCGCCGTTGACGGACCGCTGCGCCCAATAGACCCGGTTGGTGAACGCCTTGCGCGTCAGATGGTCCTCGGCCCAGGCGGGTTCCCATTGGGTCAGGTATTCACGGCTGGCCACCCGCAGGGCGGACCAGCTTCGAAAATCACTGTGCTGCGGCGTGCGCAGGGTCAGACGCTCCGTCTCTATCCGGATCTTGCGCCGCAGCAGCAGCATCAGGCCGCGCGCCGCGCCTGCAGATCGGCCAGGGTCGGTGCACCCTCTACCGGGCCATAAAGCGCAAGCGCGGCAGGGGCGGCTTCGGCCATGTGCTGTGCCAGATCACGCACGTCGCCGGTCGTGACCGCGTCGATCTTCTCCACCGTCTCGGACAAGGGCGGCACCCGGTCCCAGATCTGCACCAGCCGCGCCAGCCGTTCCGCGCGGTTCGACGGGCTTTCCAACCCCATCAGCAATCCCGCCTTCATCTGCGCCCGCGCCCGCGCCACCTCCGCCGGAGAGATATCTCCCGCCGCGCGCTTCATCTCATCAATGGTGATCTGCGCCAGTTCGGGCAGCTGTTCAGCAGACGTGCCCGCATAGATCGTCGTCATCCCCGTATCGGCATAGGCTCCGGCCTGCGCAAAGATGGTATAGCACAGCCCCCGATGCTCCCGGATTTCCTGAAACAGGCGCGAAGACATGCCGCCGCCCAGCGCCGATGCATAGATCTGCGCCACATAGATATCGTCAGCCCGGTAGCCAGGAGATTCAAACCCCAATGCGAAATGCGCCTGTTCCAGATCCTTGGAATGGCGCGTTTCCCCGCCACCAAAGCGGGCCTGATCCATCGCCATCAATGGCTTGGCGGGCATGTCGCCAAAAAGCTGTTCCGCCATCTTCACAATGGCATCATGATCCACCGCCCCTGCCGCGGCGAGGATCATCTGTTCGGGGCCATAATGCTCCCCGATGAAACTTTGCAGATCTTTCCGGCTGAAGTTCGATACCCGTTCGCCGGGACCCAGAATCGTGCGGCCCAGCGGTTGATCGGGATAGGCCTGTTCTTGCAGCCAGTCGAAAATCACATCGTCGGGCGTGTCCAGCGCCTGTCCGATCTCCTGCAGGATCACGCCCCGCTCGGTCTCGATCTCTGCCGGGTCCAGTACGGGATTGCGCAGGATGTCGGCAATCACGTCCAACCCCAGCGCCACATCGTTTTCCAGCACACGCACGTAGTACGCCGTCACCTCCCGGCTGGTATAGGCGTTGATATAGCCACCCACGTCCTCGATGGCTTCGGCGATCTGCAAGGCACTGCGGCGCTGCGTGCCCTTGAACGCCATGTGTTCCAGAAAATGCGCGATGCCATTTTGCGCGGGGCGTTCATGGCGCCCGCCTGCGCTAACCCACACCCCGATGGAGGCGGAGGCAAGGCCGGGCATGTTTTCGGTAACAATGCGAAACCCATTGGGCAGGCGGTGCTGTTGCAGGCTCACGCGGAGAGGTTCCTTTCAATATGCGCCTTCAGCGCGTCAAGATCATTGGCCACACGGGTCAGGCGTTCGGGCCGGTCAAAAAGGTCCGCCATCCGCGCAGGCAGCGGCGGGCGAATGCCCGTGGCGGCTTCGACCGCGTCGGGGAATTTGGCAGGATGCGCGGTGGCGAGGGTGATCATCGGGGTATCGCCCCGCCGCAGGTCTTCGGCCACTTTCACCCCAACGGCGGAGTGTGGGCACAGCAGTTCACCCATCGTCGCAAGCGCATGGGTGATCATCGCGGTGGTTTCCTCTTCGGAGGCCCGCCCCGATTTGTAATGACCCTGCAGCACCTGTATCGCACCTTGGGATACGTCGAAACCGCCCTGCCCCAGTTCGGTCATCAGTTGCGCCACCGCACCGCCGTCGCGGTCATAGGCGTCAAACAACGCACGTTCAAAGTTGGAGCTGACCTGAATATCCATCGACGGGCTGATCGAGGGATGCACCGACCCCTTGTGATAGCCCTGCCCCTTCAAGCAGCGATCCAGAATGTCGTTCTGGTTGGTTGCCACCACCAAATCCTTGATCGGCAACCCCATCCGCTTGGCGATATACCCTGCGAAAATATCCCCGAAGTTCCCCGTCGGTACAGTGAAACTCACCTCCCGGTCCGGCGCGCCAAAGCTGACGGCGGAAGAGAAATAATACACAACCTGCGCCAGCACCCGGCCCCAGTTGATCGAGTTCACGCCGGCCAGCTTAACCCCATCGCGGAAAGCGAAGTCGTTGAACATATCCTTCAACCGCGCCTGACAATCATCAAAATCGCCATCCACGGCGAGCGCGTGCACGTTGCTCTCCACCGGCGTCGTCATCTGACGGCGCTGCACCTCACTGACGCGCCCATGTGGATACAGGATAAACACATCCACATTGTCCAGCCCCCGAAACGCCTCAATCGCAGCGGACCCCGTATCGCCCGACGTCGCGCCCACGATCGTCACCCGGTCGCCCTTGCGGCCCAGCGCCTTCTGGAACATCTGGCCGATCAGCTGCATGGCAAAGTCTTTGAACGCCAGCGTGGGTCCGTGAAACAGCTCCAGCAGGAAATGGTTCGGCGCCAGTTGCACCAGCGGCGCGCGGGCGTTGTGGCCAAAACCTGCGTAAGCGTTGGCGATCAGTTCGCGGAATTCGTCATCGGTAAACGTATCGCCAATAAACGGACGCATGACGGTGAAGGCCACGTCTTCGTAACTCTGCCCTTCCATCCCCGCGATCTGCTCAGCAGTCAGTTTCGGGATTTCCGCTGGCACATAAAGGCCGCCATCGCGGGCAAGGCCGGTCAGCATCGCCTCCTCGAAACTCAGATCAGGCGCGGTGCCACGGGTTGAGATATAGCGCATGGATCAGCTTTCCGGTCGGGGCGCACGGCGGCGCATGATGAAAAAGACGGACATCGCCACCCAGATCGCGGCAAGCGAGAACCACGTGACCGCATACTGCAAATGATCATTGGGGATGCGGCTGGTGTCTACGGGAAAGGGCGCCACCGCTGGGTCGTCCTGCGACACTGCACTGGCCACGATCAGGATCGGACGGGTGCCCAGCGCCTCCGCCATCAGCGGCACATCGCGGGCGAACCACACGTTGCCGTCGCGGTCCGGCTCCGGCGTGTAACTGTCCGTCTCCTGCGGCCATTGCAGGTTGCCCTGCACGGTCACGGGTATGGTCGGGGTCGCAATGTCCGTATCATCCACCGCCACAAATCCGCGGTCGATCAGCACACGACCCGCGTCACTTTCCAATGCGGTGATCAGGCGATAGCCCGCGCCGATGTCCTTTTGGGACACAAGCACCCGCAGTGTGTCGCCTGCGTAGGTCCCGCTTATTTCTACAGGCAGATAGGCATCCGCAACCGGATCGGGATCGTCAGGCAGCGGGATCGGGGCCGCCGCGATGCGGGAGTTGATCCGCTCAATCACCGCTTCCTTCCACGCCAGCCGCTGCACCTGCCACACCCCAAGCGCCATGAGGATGGCAGCGCCACCCAACCCAATGATCACCAGAAAAAGCGCAGGACGCATAAAGCTCTCAACCGGAATGGAAAAACGCGCGAGGCTCCTGCCCGCGCGTTTTGCTGTTTGTAAGGATCAAGGCCGCAGATGCAACCCCGCTTGGCCTCAGGACGGCACGCCCCAAATGTAGACCGCGAAGAACAGGAACAGCCATACGACGTCCACAAAGTGCCAGTACCAGGCCGCCGCCTCAAAGCCGACGTGCTTTTCGGGCGTGAAATCCCCGCGCATTGCCCGGATCAGACAGACCGCAAGGAAGATCGTCCCGATGATCACATGCGCGCCGTGGAACCCCGTGGCCATGAAGAAGTTGGAAAAGAACTTGTCGCCGCCGAATTCCCACCCCTTGTACAGCAGGTAGGAGTATTCGTAGGCCTGCAGCGCGGTGAAGGCGACGCCAAGGACAATCGACAGCGCAAGACCCGTAATCAGGTCGCGGCGATTGTTTTCATGAACCAGCGCGTGGTGCGCCCATGTCACGGCACAACCCGACAGCAGCAGGATCAGCGTATTGATCAACGGCAGGTGGAAGGCATCGACCTGATAGATCTCCGGCGGGATGTATTCAGACCCCACATATTCGTTCATCGGATAGATGGCATGTTTGAAGAACGACCAGAACCACGCGGCAAAGAACATCACTTCGGACATGATGAACAGAATGAAGCCATAGCGCAGGCCCAGACGGACAACGCCGGTGTGATCGCCGACGCGGCTTTCGATCACCACATCGCGCCACCATCCGAACATGACATACAGGACTGCCACAAACCCGATCCAGAACAGGAAGGGCGTGATGTCGTGCATCCAAAGGACAGCGCCAAACAGCATGACAAAACCCGCCAGCGCGCCCAGCAAGGGCCAGCTTGACGGGGCTAGGATATGGTAATCGTGGTTCTTTGCATGGGCCATGTCGTGGCGTCCCTCACCTTTTCTAATTCAGGTCTGTCTCTGCCTGCGTCTCAAGGGCGGCATACCCCTCGGGCAGGTCAATTTCGTAGAATGTATATGACAGCGTAATGGTGTGTACATACTTGCCGTCGCGGTCGTCGACGATTTCCGGGTCAACATAGAAGCTGACCGGCATCTGAACGGTCTCGCCGGGGGCAAGGACCTGTTCTTCAAAGCAGAAACAATCGATCTTGTCGAAAAACGCGCCCGCCGTATAGGGTGTCACGTTATAGCTCGCCTGCCCGGCAATCGGGCGGCTTGTGGGGTTGTGCGCCTCATAGAACGCCAGTCCGGTCTCCCCGATGCGCACTTCCATCTCGCGCACGACGGGTTTGAACTCCCATGCCATGTTGTTGTTCAGCGTGCCGTCAAAGCGCACGGTGATTGTCTGGTCCAGAATGTCCTGATCGTTGGCCACGACTTGCTCCGGCACGCCGCCAAAGCCGGTGACCCGGCAGAACCAGTCGTAAAACGGCACA
The DNA here is from genome assembly GCF_041281685.2 of Sulfitobacter rhodophyticola. Taxonomy (GTDB): domain Bacteria; phylum Pseudomonadota; class Alphaproteobacteria; order Rhodobacterales; family Rhodobacteraceae; genus Sulfitobacter. Next base: position 450,488 of record NZ_CP166251.2, read on the forward strand.
GACGCCCAGGCGAGGCCGCCCATCACCACAACCAGCGATACGGTCTGCACAACTGTCTTTGCCGGTCCTGAAAGTGCCATCAGTCTGTCGCCTCCGTCCCGCTGGCTGACGTTGCTGTGCCCGGTGCGCGGGCAAAATCGGTCTGTGTGATCTTCACGAAGGTCAGCGCCATGATCAGCACCACGAAGCCTGCCAGCATCACGCCGACACCCACGTTACGGCCCTTGCGACGGCCGTGGATTTCATGCTCGGTGCGCAAGCTCATGACCAGCCTCCCATGCCCCAGGGCTTCAACGCCGCTTCCAGCAGGATCGCGCCGAAGTGGGCAAACAGATAGTAAAGCGACAGGCGGAAGAACTTACGCTCCACCAGATAGTTGTCTTCTTCCGCGTCGTCCTCATCCCGGTGCCAGATGCGCCAGGCGCCCATCAGGAACAGGAGGTTCAGAACAACGGCAACCGCCAGATAAATCGGACCCCCAATGGCCGTGAACCCGGTGCCCACCGCCAGCAGTGCCAGCAGCACCGTGTAGGCGATGATATGGCGGCGCGTGGCCGGACGGCCGTGCGTGACCGTAAGCATTGGGACATTCGCATCGTCGTAATCCGACCGCATGAACAGCGCCAGCGCCCAGAAGTGCGGCGGCGTCCACATGAAGATCAGCGCAAACATCAGCCACGCCTCGACCGAAAAGGTGCCCGTGGCGATGATCCAGCCGATCACCGGCGGAAAGGCCCCCGCCGCGCCACCGATCACGATGTTCTGCGGCGTCGCGCGCTTGAGCCACATGGAATAGACCACCGCGTAAAAGAAGATGGTGAAGGCCAGCATGAAGGCCGCCAGCAGGTTGGCCGACAGCGCCAGCATCATCACCGACAGCCCTGACAGCGCGACGCCCAGGTTCAACGCCTCACCCGGCGTGACCTTGCCTGCCGGTATGGGCCGCTTGGCCGTGCGGCGCATCACCGCGTCGATATCCGCGTCCCACCACATGTTCAAAGCACCTGACGCCCCTGCCCCGATGGCGACAAACAGGATGGAGGCAAAACCGATCACGGGATGAACGGCAACAGGGGCCGCCAGCATCCCGACAACAGCCGTGAACACCACAAGCTGCATGACGCGTGGCTTCAGCAGGGCGAAATAATCACCCAGTTCGGCCTCGTATTCCTGCACTGGCGTATTTGTAACGTCAGTCATCAGTCACCTTCTTGTTCATGATTGACCGGGGTCATACCCCGGCGCTGCGTCAGGTAGACGGGGGCGGACACTGCTATCCGCCCGCCGCTTGCATCAATTGCTGTTGGAGGCAACCGTCAGAACGGGCGGCAGACCGGCATACTCCGCACGTGCGGCGTTCAGCCATTGCTCGTAGGCTTCCTCGGACACCACTTTCACGGTGATCGGCATATAGGCATGCGCCTGACCACATAGTTCCGAACACTGACCGAAATAGATGCCTTCCTGCTCCGCATTGAACCACAGTTCGGCCAACCGGCCCGGCACGCCATCCTGCTTCACCCCGAAGGCCGGGATCGTCCAGGAGTGGATCACGTCGGACCCTGTCACCTGCATCACGATGGTCTTGCCCACGGGCACGACAACCGCCGTATCCGTCGCCAGCAGCCATGCGTCGCGGGAATAGCCCGCATCGATCAGCTTCTGCTCCATCACCGGGCCGTACTGGTTGGCAATCGCGCCTGCCGCTTCATCTTCCGAAGACAGCGTCGCGGGTGCGCCGATCATGTAGCTGTCAAAGCCAAACTCGTGATCGACGTATTCATAGGTCCAGTACCACTGGTTGCCAATCACCTTGATGGTCACATCCGCCTGCGGAATTTCCTGCTGACGGAACAGGATCGGCAGCGAATAGGCACCGATCAACACCAGAATGACGATAGGTCCCACGGTCCAGGCAATCTCCACCGGGGTGTGGTGGGTGAAAGACGCCGGTTCGGGGTTCCGCTTCTTGTTGTAGCGGATGCAAACCCAGGCGATCAGGCCCGTCACGAACAGCGTGATCGCGGTGATGATCACCAGAATCAGGTAATCAAGGTCATGGATGTCCTGCGCAAGGCGGGTCACCGCAGGCTGAAAACCCGTTTCGCCGTTCACCGGCGCGCCGATGACCTCAAGCCCGTCGATGCGCAGGCTGTCCTGCGCCCATGCAGGAAAGGCCGCGCATGTGGCGATGAGTCCGCTCAATGTGAGAAGTTGTTTCATAAGTCGTCCTGATCTTTTGACCGAATGAGGCTACGTTTTGTCCATACGGCAGTCGCCTGGTCGCGGCGGTGCCGTTGTATTTGGATAGCTTACAATCATATTCTGACCATGAGTTAAAGAGTTTCGATTGCGTCAAACAGACGCTCACCGCGATTTTAATCGCCAATTCAGGACGAAATTGACATGAGCCAACCGCCCTTCGCGCCGCTTGAGACGAAATTCGACCGCGACACTGCCCTTGGCATCCTGCGCGACGCCACCAAAGGGGCCGATGACGGGGAGCTTTTTATCGAACGCCGCCGGTCGGAAGCGCTGATGTTCGACGATGGCCGCCTCAAGACCGCTAGCTATGACGCCTCCGAAGGGTTCGGAATGCGCGCGGTGCGCGGTGAAGTCGCAGGCTACGCCCATTCCACCGACATGACCGAGGCCGCCCTGCGCCGCGCGGCCGAAACCACCCAATTGGCCGTGGGCGATGGCGGCGGCACCTGGGCCGATGCACCCGAAGGCACCAACACCAAGCTCTACACCGACGAAGACCCCATTGCCGGGGCGGCTTTCCCCGTCAAGGTGGAGACCCTGCGCGAGATTGACGATTTCGTCCGCGCCCTTGATCCCCGTGTGATTCAGGTCAGCGCCAGCATCGCCGCCAGCCTGCAGGAGGTTGAGATCCTGCGCCCCGAAGGCACCAGCGTACGCGATGTGCGCCCAATGACGCGCATCGGCATCTCCGTCATTGTCGAACAGGACGGCCGCCGCGAAAGCGGATCCTCCGGCGGTGGCGGGCGCATCGGGCTGGACGGTCTGCTTGACCCCGCAGACTGGCAGGACCGCGCCCGCGAAGCGTTGCGCATCGCCTGTGTGAACCTTGAAGCCGTCCCTGCCCCCGCTGGCGTGATGGACGTGGTGCTTGGCCCCGGCTGGCCCGGTATCCTGCTGCACGAAGCCATCGGGCATGGGCTGGAGGGGGATTTCAACCGCAAGGGCAGTTCCGCCTTTGCCGGGCTGATGGGGCAACAGATCGCCTCGAAGGGCGTGACCGTGCTGGACGATGGCACGATCCCGGATCGCCGCGGCTCGATCTCCGTGGATGACGAAGGCACGCCCAGCGCCAGAAACGTGCTGATCGAGGACGGCACGCTTGTCGGCTACATGCAGGACCGTCAGAACGGGCGGCTGACGGGCGGGGCCTCCACCGGGAACGGGCGGCGGCAATCCTATGCGCATATTCCCATGCCGCGGATGACCAACACATACATGCTGGGCGGTGACAGCACGCCCGAGGATATCGTGGCCGACCTCAAGGACGGAATCTATGCTGTGGGCTTCGGCGGCGGGCAGGTCGACATTACCAATGGCAAATTCGTCTTCTCCTGTACCGAAGCCTACCGGGTGGAGAACGGCAAGGTCGGCGCGCCCGTCAAGGGCGCCACGCTGATCGGGGACGGGGCGACGGCGCTCAAGCAAATCCGCGCCATCGGCAACGATCCGGCGCTTGATCCCGGCATCGGAAATTGCGGCAAGCAGGGCCAATGGGTGCCCGTGGGCGTGGGCCAGCCCACGTTGATGATCGGCGGGCTGACCGTCGGGGGATCGGCGACCTGATATGTATTGGCGCGAATTTCTTCACACCCTGTTAACCAACGCGACCTATACCTGATTCTGCAACAGACGGAGCCACGGGATGACTGACAAGGACTACCATCCTTCTTCCACTCACCCCCCACTCCCACCCACCCCGGAAGACGAACAGTTTGCCCGTCTCCGTCTGTTGCGCTCGCGCCGGGTCGGCATTTCTACGTACAACCGTTTGCTGACTGAATACGGCACTGCGCAGAACGCGCTGGCCGCGCTGCCTGAGGTGGCGCGCGCCGCGGGCGTTTCAGGATACCGGATCTGCCCCGAAGGTGTGGTGGAAGCCGAATTGCGCGCCGCCCGTGCGGCTGGTGCGCAACTTTTGATCCGGGGCGAAGCCCCCTATCCCGCGCTGCTTGGCACCTTGGAAGACGCCCCCCCCTTCCTGTGGATGATCGGCGATTCCCGGCTTTTGATGCGCCCCATGATCTCCCTTGTGGGCGCGCGCAATGCCTCGTCGCTGGGCACACGCATGGCCCGTGCGCTGGCCAGTGAACTGGGCGCTGCGGGGTTTGTCGTCGTGTCGGGGCTTGCGCGCGGCGTCGATGCCGCGGCTCACCTCGCCGCGCTTGAAACCGGCACCATCGCCGTGCAGGCCGGCGGGGTCGACACCATCTATCCCACGGAGAACACCAAACTGGCCGAAGACATCGCCGCCCGCGGCCTGCGCCTGTCCGAACAACCCATGGGCCTGCAGCCGATGGCGCGCCACTTCCCAAGCCGCAACCGCATCATATCGGGGCTGGCGCAGGCAACCGTGGTGGTGGAAGCGGCTGCGAAATCGGGCAGCCTGATCACCGCGCGCGATGCGCTCGACCAGGGGAGGGAGGTGCTGGCGGTGCCGGGTCACCCGATGGATGCGCGCGCGTCGGGCTGCAACATGCTGATCCGCGATGGCGCGACACTGGTGCGGGGTGCTGCCGATGTGATCGCCGCGCTCGACACCGGGAACGAAACAACCACACCCGCCCCGACACCGCCCACGCAGCCGCCCGCCCCCAAACGCAGCCTGCGCAACACCGCCGCCTTGCACCAGAAAATCCTTGCCCGCCTTGGCCCATCACCGCTGGCCGAGGATCAGTTGATCCGTGATCTGCAGGCCCCCCCGGCCGAAGTGGCCCCGGCCCTTGTCGATCTGGAACTGGAAGGCGAAATCGCGCGCCGCCCCGGTGGGCTGCTGACCCGCGCCGTCTGACCTGCGCCTGCGCGTTCAACCCCCTGATCGCACCTTACTGCAAGACCGCTGCGAAGCCGCGCGAATGGCCCGTTTGCCCAACCTCACTTGACCCTGCCAAACATCAATCGCCCCTTCTGTGCATTGACAATCCCCCCCCTGATCCCACATGAGACTGCGCGAGCCCTGCGCAACCAAAAGATGTAAGGTACCAGAATCTATGCCAGTTGTTGTTGTCGAATCTCCTGCCAAGGCCAAAACGATCAACAAGTATCTGGGGGACAACTACACTGTTCTGGCATCCTACGGGCATGTGCGCGATCTCCCGCCCAAGGATGGTTCTGTCGATACCGATAATGGCTTCGACATGAAATGGGAGGTGGCCAGCGACAGCAAGAAACACGTCAAGGCCATCGCGGACGCGCTTGCAAATGACAACGCGCTGATCCTCGCCACCGACCCCGACCGGGAGGGCGAGGCGATCAGCTGGCACCTGCAAGAGGCATTGACCAAACGCAAGTCGATCAAGAAGGACACGCCGGTCAGCCGCGTGGTCTTCAACCAGATCACCAAGAAGGCCGTGACCGAGGCGATGGAAAACCCCCGGCAGGTCGACATGCCGCTGGTGGAGGCGTATCTGGCCCGCCGCGCGCTGGATTACCTGGTGGGCTTCAACCTGTCGCCTGTGCTCTGGCGCAAGCTGCCCGGTGCGAAATCCGCAGGCCGCGTGCAATCCGTGACCCTGCGCCTGATCACCGAACGCGAAATGGAAATCGAAGCCTTCCGCGCCCGCGAATACTGGAGCGTGAAGGCCCTGCTTGCCACACCGCGCGGGCAGGAGTTTGAGGCGCGTCTGGTCACGCTGGCGGGCAAGAAGCTCGACAAGTTCGATCTGGCCAACAGCACGCAGGCCGAAATGGCCGTGCAGGCCATCACCTCCCGCGATCTGACCGTGCAATCGGTCGAAGCCAAACCCGCCACCCGCAACCCATCCGCCCCCTTCATGACCTCCACCCTGCAACAGGAAGCCAGCCGCAAGTTCGGCATGGGCGCCAAGCAGACGATGTCCACCGCCCAGCGTCTGTATGAAGCGGGCCACATCACGTACATGCGGACAGACGGTATCGACATGGCACCCGAAGCCGTGACCATGGCCCGCGACGCGATCAAGGACCGCTACGGCGCCGATTACGTGCCAGCCGATCCGCGCATGTACAAGAACAAGGCCAAGAATGCGCAGGAAGCGCACGAATGTATCCGCCCCACGGACATGGCCAAGGCCGCAAGCGATCTCAAACTCGAACCCGACCAGCAGAAGCTTTATGACCTGATCTGGAAACGCACTTTGGCCTGCCAGATGGCCAGCGCCCGTCTGGAGCGCACCACCGTCGAAGTCGGCAGTGCGGATGGTCAGGTCGGCCTGCGCGCCTCCGGTCAGGTGGTGCTGTTTGACGGGTTCCTGCGCGTCTACGAAGAAGGCCGCGACGATGTGGTCGATGAGGATGACAAGCGGTTGCCGCAGATCACCCAGGGCGACAAGACAGACAAGCGCGATGTCACGCCCGAACAGCATTTCACCCAACCGCCGCCCCGCTATACGGAGGCGACGCTGGTCAAGCGTATGGAAGAACTGGGCATCGGCCGCCCCTCCACCTACGCCAGCATCGTCACCACCATTCAGGACCGGGGATACGTGCGCCGCGAAGGCCAGCGCCTGATCCCCGAGGACAAGGGCAGGCTGGTCACGGCTTTCCTTGAGAATTATTTCCGCCGCTACATCGGCTACGACTTTACCGCCGATCTGGAAGACCAGCTGGATCAGGTCAGCGCGGGGGATGCCGAATACAAGAAGGTGCTCGGCCAGTTCTGGCAGGACTTTTCTGCCGCCATCGCCGAAACCGCCGATCTGCGCATCACCGAGGTGTTGGAAAAGATCAACGAGGTGCTGGAGCCGCATCTGTTTCCACCGCTCGAAGACGGCGGCGATCCGCGTCTGTGCCCCCATTGCGGTGCGGGGCGGCTTTCGATGCGCACCGCGCGGTCGGGCGGGGCGTTCATCGGTTGCTCCAACTACCCCGAATGCCGCTATACCCGCCCCTTCGGCCCGCCGGATCCCGAAGCGGAGGCAAGCGCCATTCCGCCAGATGGAAAACTGCTGGGCACCGATCAGGGCGACGAAATCCGCGTCTTCAAGGGGCGGTTTGGCCCCTACGTCCAGCGCGGCGAAGTCACCGAGGAAAACAAGAAGCCCCCGCGCCAGTCGATCCCCAAGGAATGGCCGCCCGAGGAGCTTGACCTTGAACGTGCGCTGATGCTCTTGTCCCTGCCCCGCGAAATCGGACCGCATCCAGAGGACGGCGTGACCGTCTGGTCCAACATCGGGCGCTATGGTCCGTACCTCAAGCACGCGGAAACCACATCCCATCGCGGCGGCACCAACGCCAATCTCGAAAGTATCGACGAGGTCTTTACCGTCGGCATGAACCGCGCGGTGCAGCTTCTGGCCGAAAAGGTCGCCAGCCGGGGCGGACGCGGGCAAGCCGCCGTTCCCCTGCGCGAATTGGGCGACCATCCCGAAGCAGGCGGGCCCGTCAACGTGATGAAGGGCAAATACGGGCCTTACGTGAAATGGGAAAAGATCAACGCCACGATCCCTGACACCATCGATCCAGAAGAGCTGACGATGGCGCAGGCCGTGCATCTGATTGACGAACGTGCGGCGAAGTCGGGCAAGAAGGTCGCCGCGAAAAAGAAACCGGCAGCCAAGAAGAAGGCCCCTGCGAAGAAAAAGGCGGCCGCGAAAAAATCCTGACCCGCAGGGAAACGGATTTTGACGCAAAATCCGGTCGGAAAATGTCGCATTTTCCAGTTCGCGCTGCACCGTCGGCCTGCGACACGTCCGGAATTTTCGCAAAGTTCCTATCGTTTTCCGCGTCGGAAAACGCACCCGCCTGCGACCACTCCGCGAACGAATTGACTTTGCCGCGACGCGGCGTCAGATACAAAGATAATAGTCTGACACGAAAGGGAGCACCCCCATGCAAAAGATCTACGGTTCCGCCGCTGAGGCGCTGGATGGGGTCCTTTCAGACGGGATGCTGATCGCGGCGGGCGGCTTTGGCCTGTGCGGTATCCCTGAACTGCTGCTGGCCGCCATCAAGGACGCGGGCACCAAGAACCTCACCTTTGCTTCCAACAACGCGGGCGTCGATGACTTCGGCATCGGCATCCTGTTGCAGACCCGGCAGGTGAAAAAGATGATCTCCTCCTATGTGGGGGAGAACGCCGAATTCATGCGCCAGTATCTGTCCGGGGAACTGGAACTGGAGTTCAATCCGCAAGGCACGCTGGCCGAACGGATGCGCGCGGGCGGCTGCGGGATCCCCGGTTTCTATACCAAGACCGGCGTCGGCACCGTCATTGCCGAAGGCAAGGAGCACAAGGATTTCAATGGCGAAACCTACATCATGGAAGAAGGCATCTTTGCCGATCTGTCCATCGTGAAGGCATGGAAAGCCGATGAGACCGGCAATCTGGTCTTCCGCAAGACCGCGCGCAACTTCAACCCGCCCGCCGCCATGTGCGGCAAGGTCTGCGTGGCCGAGGTAGAAGAAATCGTGCCCACGGGCAGCCTTGACCCCGACATGATCCACCTGCCCGGCATCTACGTGACCCGCCTCATTCAGGGCGAGCACGAAAAACGCATCGAACAGCGCACCGTGCGCGAAGCCTGAGGGCAGCGCATGGCCGCATCAGACGACACCGATCCCGTCATCAGCCCCTATCAGGGGCTTGAGGATCGTGCGTTCTGGCGCAGCGGCGTGGTGGAGGCGGACGCCTATCCGCCACATGATATATACAAGCCGAAATTCGTCATCCCGCGTGATCTGCCAATCTTTACCGCCGGAAGCTGCTTTGCGCAGCACGTGGGTCGCACCCTGCGCCACAACGGCTATGATGTGATCGACGCCGAACCAGCACCAGCCAAACTGCCCGATGCGCTGGCCCAGCGGCACGGGTATCGTCTTTATGCCGCACGGTTCGGCAACATATATACGGTGCGCCAGTTCCTGCAGCTGATGTTCGAATGCTTTGGCGAACACACCCCCACCGATGCGGTCTGGGAAAAAGACGGGCGGTACTTCGATGCCATGCGCCCGGGCGTGACCCCGCGCGGCCATGCGTCCGTTGATGATGTGCACGCCGCCCGCGCCCTGCATCTGGCAGCGGTCCGGCAAGCGGTGCAGAAGACCGGGCTTGTCGTGTTCACCTTTGGCCTGACCGAAAGCTGGGAACATATCCCCAGCGGCACCATCTATCCCACCGCCCCCGGCACCATCGCAGGTCAGTTCGATGCAAACATCCACCGCTTCGTCAATTTCCGCGCCGATGCGATCAAGGCGGACTTCATGGCCCTGCGGGCGTTATTCCATACGATCAACAAAGACGTGCGATTTTTGCTGACGGTCTCTCCCGTACCCCTGACGGCGACGGCCAGCGGCACCCATGTGCTGCCCGCAACGGTCTATTCCAAGTCCGTCCTGCGCACCGTCGCCGGAGAGTTGGCGGAAGACCATGACGACATCGATTATTTCCCAAGCTACGAAATCGTGTCGTCGCACCCGTCCGCGGGCAAGTTCTTTGAAGACAACATGCGCTCGGTCCATCCGCGCGGGGTACGGCGGGTGATGAACGCGTTTCTGGCCGCTCAGGACGCTGCCGCGGGTCTCACACCCCGTCAGATCAGACGCGCCCGCCGCGATGCCAAGCTGGCGCAGGCCGAAGCCGCCGCAAACACCACCACCGATACCACATCGCAGGACGTGATCTGCGAAGAAGAACTGCTGGAGGCGTTCCGCAAATGACCCGTGTGCTGATCATCGGGTCGTCGCACATCGGCGCGCTGAAAAACGCCGAAGGTGCGTTTGCCGACGCCCACCCGGACATCACGGTCGATTTCTTCGGAATGCGCGGTCCTGCCTTTCTGAAAGGCCAGATGAACGCCGAAGGTGTCTTCCACCCGCACGCCAAAAACGATGCTGACCGTGATCTGATCCTCAAGGCCAACGGCATGGCCGAGGTTGCGACCGCCTCGTATGATCGCGTCGTGCTGATCGGGCATCGCTTTGGCTTCAACGAAGTGGCGGGGATGCTGGAACATCACGACGTGCTGGGGTTTGACAGCGCAGGCCACGGGCAGGCGCTTGAACCGGGCCTGCTTGAAGACGTGATCGACACCATGATCGACGTGACCTTTCCCGCGCTCATGGCCGCACTGGCCCCCGCCGCGCGCCCGATGATCATCGCCCTTGCGCCCTACCCGGCCCAAAGCATCACCGCGCGCGCGCCGCAGATGGAGATGGCGCGCGAACTGGCCGCCTTCTGGGCGCACCCCGCCGCCGACGCCGTTTTCGAGATGTGGCAAACCGCCCTGCGCAGCCGCATCGCCGCCGCCGGGCATGAATGGCTCGAACAGCCTGCCGATACGGTTGCGGGGCCCTTTGCCACCGAACCCCGATTTGCCAAGGCCCCCGGAAATTTTGACGGATCCGCCATGAAAGCCAGCGACCACCGTCACATGAATGCCGAATATGGGCTGGCGGTCTTGACCGCCCTTGTCCACAGGCTCAAAACCACAGGCGCGCCGACAAGCACCGCGCCGACACTGATCAAGGAGAGGATCTGACAATGCCCTGGGATCGCAATCAAATGGCCGCGCGCGCCGCGCAAGAGCTTGAAGACGGCATGTATGTGAACCTTGGCATCGGCATCCCGACGCTGGTGGCCAACTACGTCGGCGACAAGGACATCACCTTGCAATCCGAAAACGGCATGCTGGGCATGGGTCCCTTCCCGATCGCAGGGGAAGAGGACCCCGATCTGATCAACGCGGGCAAGCAGACCATCACCGAACTGCGCCGCACCGCCTATTTCGACAGCGCCACGTCCTTCGGGATGATCCGGGGCGGCAAGATCGCCGCCGCCATCCTAGGCGCCATGGAAGTGGCGGAGAACGGCGACCTGGCGAACTGGATGATCCCCGGCAAACTGGTCAAGGGCATGGGCGGGGCCATGGATCTTGTGGCGGGCGTTGGCCGCGTCATCGTGGTGATGGACCACACCAGCAAGCACGGCGACAGCAAGGTTCTGCGCGAATGCACGCTGCCGCTGACCGGCAAGGGCGTGGTGGACCGGATCATCACCAACCTCGGTGTTCTGGACGTGGTCGAGGGCGGATTGCGCATCGTGGAATGCGCCGATGGCGTCACCGAAGACGAGCTGCGCGCGGCAACCGAAGCCACCATAGTCTGACACCGAAAAAACGCCTGCATATATATAGTATGCCTCGCGCGCGCGAAAATCCGCGCCGCGGGTCAGTTCATCGCCGCAAAAACGCAGCCATCGCTGATCAGTTGCGGCGGCGTCATGCACAGCCCCTTGGCCACCTGAAACGCCGCCAGCACCTTGGGCACGTAATCGCGCGTCTCCGCAAAGGGCGGCACGCCCGCGTGCTTGCGCACCGATCCTTCGCCCGCATTGTATCCGGCAAGCACCAGAATGGGGTCGCGCCCGAACTCCTCCATCAGCCAGTTGAGGTATTTGACCCCGCCGCTGATGTTCTGCGGCGGTTTCATGCTGTCCTCGACCCCGAACCGTGCGGCGGTGTCCGGCATCAATTGCATCAGCCCTTCCGCCCCGGCCCCGCTGACCGCGTCGGGCTTTCCGGATGATTCCACCGCGATGACCGCCAGAACAAGGGCAGGCGACACCTGCGTGCCCACGGTCGCGCGCAGAATATCGATCCCGTGCCCGGCGGCGATGTCCTGCATCTGCTGCAGGCGCGGCGCGCGCACTTTCGCTGTGGCCCCCGCCAGCGTGCTCATCGCCACGTCAAGCCGCCCCGGCCCGCTGCTCGCGATCTCGGGCGATACCTTGTCCCAGAACCAATCATACTGCCCCGGCGACGCCGGTGCCGCGGCTTGTGCCTTCGCGGGTACGCGTGGCTTCAGCGCCGCGGCCTGTGCGGCGGGATCAATCTGCACATCCACAACAGGCTTGCTGCCCGGCTTGGGGGCCTTGATGCGTTTTGCACTGAAATCGGGGTATGGCGTCGGCGTCTCGGCCCAAAGAGGCCCCTGGACAAGACAAATCAGCGCCATCGCCGCACATAAGGGTCGTATCATGCCTGCCTGCTTTGCTGTTTCAGCTTGTTTTGCCGGAAACATCTCACGAAAGGGCGTTCAAAACTAGTTAATCAAGGCACAGATCATGGCGATATCGCCCCATTTGGGCGGAAAACGGCACAAATTTGAACGAACTCACACCAAAGTTAACGAATTTATCATTCAAAAACATATGCCTAGAAGAAAATTGCCGGGAATTCGTGTCCCAGATGAAAATGTCACATTTCCCGCCAAATTAGTGCCCCATTTACCCGGCTATATATCGGCATACCAAGTCGGACAGGCACTGGTTGAGAGAACAGGTGCCACCAACGGACGATGCGGTTGTAACTTAAATTGAATGATCCTTGGAGGGACATACCATGATGAACTTTATCAAAAACTTCCGTAAAGACGAAGACGGTGCCGTGACTGTTGACTGGGTCGTGCTGACCGCTGCCGTTGTTGGCCTGGCGATTGCTGCATACTCATCCATCGAAGGCGGCGCGTCCGACCTGACATCCAACACATCCAGCTACCTGGATACACGGAACCCAGCCACTGTGATCTCCACCGAATAATCTGATCATCGTGGCCTGATCCGGCCTCAATTGGCCTGAACAGGTTTCCGGGGCCGTGTTCTCTGCGCAGAATGCGGCCCCTTTTTTCGGCGCGGTGTGCCTTTGCGCATCACGCACGGACCATATCCCAGGACATATTATGTTGAACAAATTCAAGACATACATCAAAGCCGAAGAAGGCGCTGTCACTGTCGACTGGGTGGTGCTGACCGCAGCCGTTGTTGGGCTGGCAATTATTGCCATTGCAACAATTGAGGGTGCGACCGGCAGTGTGGGGACAGACGTAGGTGACTACCTGACCGCACGCGAAGTGGGCGAATAACACCTGCAAAGTGATCAAAGCCGACGGATCAAGACTTTCGTCAGCTTTTGGCCTTAGAGACATCCAAGGCTGAGCCCCGCGGAGAATCCGACGGGGCGTCACGCCGATTTCATGCGCTCGGCACACAATAGCCATAATGAAAGCGCAAGTTCGGGGTGAGACAGGCGTCGGGGCCAGCCCGGCAAATTGAGTAGAACGAGGTACATGATATGCGAATGATTTTCGGATTGGTTCTTTTGGTCGGCATCGCATTGGCAGGTGGCGCCGTCTACCTGGCCAAGGACCGGATTGCGCAGTATCAGCAAGCCAACGCGCGCGCCCAGCAGGCGCTGGCGCAGGTCGTCCCGACCATTCCCGTGTACGTGGCCAACAAGCCGCTGAAATACGGACAGAAATTGACACAAGAAGACGTGCGCGAGGTCCTCTGGCCCGAAAACGCCATTCCCGAAGGCGCCTTCACCGACATGGCCGTCCTCTTCCCCGAAAGCACTGACGAACTGCGCGTTGTCCTGCGCGCCATGGAAAAAGACGAAGCAGTCATGGCCGTCAAGGTCACGCAGCCCGGCGAAGATACCGGCCTGACCTCCCGGCTCCAGCGCGGCATGCGCGCCTTTACCCTGCGCGTTGACGTCTCAAGCGGCGTCTCCGGTTTCCTGCGCCCCGGCGACCGGGTTGACGTTTATTGGACCGGTCGTGTGAACCTGGGTGGCCGCAACACCGAAAATGGCGATGTCACCAAGCTGATCCAGGCTGGTGTGCAACTGATCGCGATTGACCAGATCGCGGGCGGCGATGTGAATGAAACCACCATCGCCCGCACCGTCACCGTCGCCGTGAGTCCGCAGGAAGTCGCGGGTCTTGCGCAGGCGCAGTCCACCGGCAAGCTTTCCCTGTCGCTGGTGGGGGCCGAAGACGATACCGTTGCCAGCGCGATCGAAGTCAATCAGCGCTCGCTCCTGGGGATCGAGACCGAAGAAATCAAAGCCGAAGTGGAAAAGGAAAAGGTTTGCACCATCCGTACCCGCCGCGGCGCAGAGGTGGTCGAACTCCCGATCCCCTGTACCAACTGATCTGAAAAGACCACAAAACCAAGCATTTGGAACGGCGTCGCACCCCTGCGGCGCCGTTTCCCGTTTATGGGGATGTTGCCATTTGTCCACATAAGCTCTGCCTGAGAAACCATTGATTATTGCAAAAAAATTGAAACTGACGCAGAGTTATTCAAACGACGGGCGACAAGACCCTTCCCGAGGCGTGATCAAAAAGGCAGGTCACATGAAAATTGACAGAATGATCAAGGCAGCCCTCGTCGGGCTGACGATGAGCGTTGGCGCGGTGGCTCTCACCGCTCCGACGATGACCTACGCCGATACACTGCGCGTGGTCAAAAAAGGAACAAACGCAGCGCTGAACGTGCCCATGAACAGGGCCGTTGTGGTGGAAAGTGAGATACCTTTCGCCGAACTCAGTATTGCGAACCCCGGCATTGCCGATATCTCGTCCCTTTCGGACCGCACGATATATGTGCTCGGCAAATCACCCGGCATCACCTCGCTGACGCTGTTTGATGCGTCGGGCCAGCTGATCACGAACGTGAACGTGCGGGTCGCTGCGGATGTGACCGAATTCAAGGAACGTCTGCGCCAGATCCTCCCTGGTGAACGGATCGAGGTCCGCACCGCCAACGACGGGATCGTCCTGTCGGGTGTTGTCTCCTCTTCCCAGCGGCTGCAACGCGCGCTTGATCTTGCCGAACGCTACGCCCCTGAACGGGTTTCCAACTTGATGAGCGTCGGCGGCATCCAGCAGGTGATGATGAAGGTGCGCTTCGCGGAAATGCAGCGCAACGTCTCGAAATCGCTCAGTTCCTCTCTCGCCCTCAACGGTGCCATCGGCGGCACCGGCGTGAACGGCGGGACCGGCACAACCGCCACCTCCGGCGGCGTCGCAGGTTCGCTGGGTGGCAACATCCCGGGCGTCAACCAGAACGCCGGTGCGGTGCTCTTTGGTTTCAACGCAGGCTCGGTCCAGGTCGGCCTGCTGCTCGAAGCGCTGGAACAGAAGGGCGTTGTCCGGTTCCTCGCGGAGCCCAACCTCGTCGCCCTCTCAGGTCAGGAAGCCTCCTTCCTCGCCGGGGGTGAATATCCGGTGCCGATCGCCCAGACCGATGACAGAATTTCCATAGAATTCAAACCCTTCGGTGTTGAACTGAACTTCATCCCCCGTGTGGTGGACAAGGACATCATCAATCTTGAGATGAACGCCGCCGTCTCCGCCATCGACCCCTCCAACAGCCTTGCATTGGGCAACGGTCTGGAAATCGCCGCCTTCACCCGCCGCGAAACCCAGACCACCGTTGAGATGCGGGATGGCGAAAGCTTTGCCATTGCGGGCCTGTTGACGGATGATTTCACCGATAACTCCAGCCAACTGCCCTGGATCGGCGATGTGCCGGTGCTGGGTGCGCTTTTCCGCTCCGCGGAATACCAGCGCAGCCAGTCGGAACTGGTCATCATCGTGACCGCACATCTGGTCACCCCCACCCGTGGCGAGGCCCTTGCCCTGCCCACCGACCGGATCAAACCCCCCACCGAAAAGGATCTGTTCCTCTACGGCCGCACCGCTGAGACTGGCAATTCCCCCAAACAGGGTGCAGCCGGCGAAGTGGCCAAGCAGGACTTTAGCGGATCTTATGGATATGTATTGGACTAAGCTGATGAAAAGCGTGATGGCCAAAAAGATGCGAACCCTTGGCGTTGGTGCCGGACTTGTGGCCCTGATGGGCTGCGCCAGCACCGATCCCGTCTACACCCAGTTCTACCAGGAATCAGGTGCGATCGTTGACACAGGCAGCTTCGGTAACGCCACCCTGAACAACCGGCTGGTCCAGACCGGAGAGCGGGACTTCACGATCAACCTCGCCCGCCGCTTTGCCGCGGAAATTCCGACCACGGTGACATTCGCGTTCAATTCCTCCCGGTTGGATGACAATGCGAAGGCCACGCTGCGCAGGCAGGCCGACTGGATCCGTCAATTCCCCGAAATCCGGTTCAAGGTCTTCGGGCATACCGACAAGGTCGGCAGCGCCGCCTACAACCGTGGCCTCGGCAAACGCCGTGCGAACGCGGTCGTGGCCTACCTGTCCACCCAAGGCATCAACCGCAGCCGCCTTGAAGCAGTGGTTTCCTTCGGTGAAACACGGCCCCTGATTCTGACGGACAACCGCGAACGCCGCAACCGCCGCACCGTGACCGAAGTCAGCGGGTTTGTCGGGCGCAATCCCACCCCGCTTGACGGCAAATACGCCGCGATCATCAATCGGGAATACGTGGAAAGTGCCACATACCGCAGCACGCTTTCCGAAACGGAGCTGGGCCAGGCCACACAGTAAACCCAACTGCTTGAAATCAAAGGCCGCGCCCTGCCCCGGGCGCGGCTTTTTGCTGTTTTGCGGCCGCGTCATCCGGCGGGCTAATCATCCGCAATTGCAGTGATCGTTTCAACAAACCCAACAATAGAAGCTTTTTAGCCCCAATCTCGCCCCAGTTCGCTGCGATATATCTCTCAATGGACGAATGTGTCTGCGCAAAATGCCAGACATGGGCGACGTTGGGGCAAAGGTCTGCAAGGGTTGCGGGCCGCCGTTCTGCCGCGCCCTTGGAACAGAGGATGAAGGCTATGAGCAGCAGTATGCCACAACCCGAAGCGGCGGCCATCGTAGCCTGCACTGTCAGCCGTGACGTGCAGAATTTCGATTTGCTGATTGAAGACATGGAAGCGAACCTGGGCGAAAGCTGGGGTGATCTCGGCTTTGCCGAGGCGCTGGCGTTCTTTGGCCAACCCGAAGCCGACGCAATGGAATTCATCGCCCTCGCGCTGGATGAAACCGACGAGGACAACCTCGTTCTGATGTCGGAAATCATCACCCGCGCCAAAGCGCGTGACATCAAGGTGATCCTGATTGCAGAAGATGTGACACCGGCGGCCCTGCATTCGCTCCTGCGTCAGGGTGCCGATGAATTCGTGCCCTACCCCCTTCCCGAAGGCGAACTGGCGCAGGCGATTGACCGCGTCCGCACCCCCGACGCCCCGGTCCAGGTCGAGGAGGCAAACGCCCCCCAACTCAAGGCCGGTCGTCAGAAGGATGGCGCGCTTATCGTTGTGCAAGGCCTTGCGGGTGGCACCGGCTCGACAACTGCGGCGGTCAACCTTGCATGGGAACTGGCCAATGCCGACAAGAAAGACCCCCCTTCCGTCTGCCTGATCGATTTCGATCTGCAATACGGCGCCGTGGCAACGTTCCTCGACCTGCCGCGCCGCGAAGTCGTCTACGAGATGCTCTCCGATACGGAGAACATGGACGAGGAGATTTTCGGCCAGTCCCTGTTGACCTACGAAGACCGCTTGCAGGTGCTGACCGCGCCGGCGGACATGCTCCCGCTTGATCTGGTCACCTCCGAAGACATTGACCGCATCCTCGATATCGCCTGCGCGCAATTCGATTATGTCGTGGTCGATATGCCCTCCACGCTGGTGCAATGGTCCGAAACCGTGCTGAACAAGGCGCATATCTATTTCGCCATGCTGGAACTCGACATGCGCTGCGCGCAGAACGCCCTGCGGTTCAAGCGCGCCCTCCAATCGGAGGAACTGCCCGTTGAAAAGCTGCGCTATGTGATGAACCGCGCGCCGAAGTTCACCGATCTGAACGCGAAAAGCCGTGTCAAGCGCATGGCCGAATCGCTGGGCATCTCCATCGACGTGCAACTGCCCGATGGCGGCAAACCGATCACGCAAGCCAACGATCACGGCCTGCCACTGGCCAATTCGGCCCCCAAAAGCCCCCTGCGGCGCGAGCTGGCAAAGCTGGCCGCCTCTATCCATGACCTCAAGGGGGATCAGGCCGAAGCCGCCTGATCCTGCCATGACCTGAAAGAGCGCTGACATGTTTTCCAAGTACAAGAAGCCAAGCAAACCAACCGAGGTTGTCCTTGATGCCCCCGATGGCGCAAACGTAACGCCCATCAAGGCACCCGATGCAGCACCCGCAGCCGACGCGCCAAAAGCGTCGATGCGCAAGGCCCCTCAACCGGCATCCCCGGCAGCCGAAGACCGCGACGTCAAGCGCAAGAAGCGCATGAGCGACATCAAGCTGGAACTGCACCGCGCGCTTTTGGACAACCTGAACCTTGCCGCGCTCGAACACGCGACGGAGCAGGAGCTGCGCCAGGAAATCAATGAAATCTCGGCAGAAATCCTGTCCGAGAAATCCATCGTCCTGAACCGCGAAGACCGGATGACCCTCAATTCGGAGCTTTTCGACGAGGTCACGGGTCTGGGCCCGCTCGAAACCTTGCTGAAGGACGAAAGCGTCAACGATATCCTGGTCAACGGTCCGCAACAGATCTTTGTGGAACGTTCCGGTAAGCTGGAACTGACCGACATTACCTTCAAAGACGAAAAGCACCTGCTGCGGATCATCGACAAGATCGTGTCGGCCGTGGGACGCCGTGTGGACGAATCAAACCCCTATGTGGACGCCCGTCTGAAAGACGGCTCGCGTTTCAACGCGATGGTGCCGCCCGTCGCGGTCGACGGCTCGCTCGTCTCCATTCGTAAGTTTAAAAAAGACAAGCTGGGCATCGACGATCTGGTCGATTTCGGCGCGTTTACCGAAGAAATGGCCGCCTACCTTCAGGCCGCCGTGGCCACACGCCTGAACATCATCGTCTCAGGGGGTACGGGTTCGGGTAAAACGACGACGCTCAACGCGCTGTCGTCCTTCATCGACAACGCCGAACGCATCCTGACGATCGAGGATACAGCGGAACTTCAACTGCAACAGACCCACGTGGGCCGGATGGAAAGCCGTCCGCCCAACGTCGAAGGCAAAGGTGAAGTATCCCCGCGCGACTGTCTGAAGAACGCCCTGCGGATGCGTCCTGACCGCATCATCGTGGGTGAGACGCGCGGCGAGGAAGTCATCGACATGTTGCAGGCCATGAACACCGGCCACGACGGATCCATGACCACGATCCACGCAAACTCCGCCCGGGACGGCGTGTCGCGTCTGGAAAACATGATCGCGATGGCCGGGATCGAAATGCCGCTCAAGGCCGTACGCTCCCAGATTTCAAGCGCTGTGAACCTGATCGTGCAGGCCTCCCGCCTGCAGGACGGCTCGCGCCGGATGACCTCGATCACCGAAATCACCGGCATGGAAGGCGAAGTGATCTCCATGCAGGAAATCTTCCGTTATCAGCGGGTTGGCCTGACACCGGACAACAAGATCATCGGTCACTTCACCGCCACCGGCGTGCGCAGCCACTACGCGGAACGCTTCCGCATGTGGGGCTATGACTTGCCCGCCTCCATCTACGAACCTGTCGCAGCCGAGTAGGAAGATGATTTTCATGTCCTACCACTCCATTACTTGAGGACCCTGTCATGAGTGCAGAACCAATTATCTACGGGCTGATCTTCATCGGCGTGCTGGTGCTGGTGGAAGGCCTGTATCTGGTTGCCTTCGGCAAATCCATCAGCCTCAATTCACGGGTAAATCGCCGCCTCGAGATGCTGGAAAAGGGCACGCGCCGCGAAGAAGTGTTGGAAAAACTCCGCAAGGAGATGGAACAACACATGAGCGCGAAGACCATCCCGCTCTATTCGCTTCTGTCGGAAAAGGCCCAGAAGGCCGCGATTGCCTTCACCCCGAAACAATTGCTGACCATCATGGCAGGCGTCAGCGCCTTTGCCTTCATGGCCCTGACCGTCGGCACGGATACCGAAGCCCCCGTGCGCGCGTTGCTGTCTGTCGGCATCGGCGTGGGTGGCGTGTATTTCTGGATCTCCTCCAAGGCCAACAAACGCATGGGGCTGATCGAAGAACAACTGCCCGATGCGGTTGAACTCATGGTCCGCTCGCTGCGCGTGGGGCACCCGTTCTCCAACGCCATTTCCATCGTTTCCAAGGAAATCCAGGACCCGCTGGCCTCCGAATTCGGCGTCATCGCGGACGAGTCCGCCTATGGCCGCGATGTGGGCGAAGCGCTCAAGGACATGGCAGAACGTCTGGACATGCAGGATTTGCGCTTCCTCGCGGTGGCCGTGACCATCCAGCAGCAATCAGGTGGTAACCTTGCGGAGATCCTTGCCGGTCTGGCCAAGGTGATCCGCGCCCGGTTCCGCCTATTCCGCCGCGTCAAGGCGATCACGGCGGAGGCGAAATGGTCCGGCAAGTTCCTGTCGGGCTTCCCGATCATGGCCCTGATCGTCATCAACATCGGCGACCCGAATTACTATGACGAGGTACGCGACCACGCCATGTTCATCCCCGCCTGTTTCCTTGTGGGCATCTTCCTTGCGCTGAACCTGTTCGTGATGCGCATCCTCACAGACATCAAAGTGTAAGGAGCAGAGCAATGGAAGCCTTCACTCAGATCGAATCGCAGATCAACAGTGTTCTGGGCCCGATGGGGCTGATCATCATCGCCGGTGTACTGGGCCTGATGCTGGTCGCCATCACCGTCGTGATGATGCTCCGCCAGCCCGAGGATCCGCTTGATAAACTGAAGAAATCCGCAAAGGGCGGCGGCAAGACGGCAGACAATCAGGCGCAGAAGCTGCGTCAGACCGGCCAGAACGCCCAGTTGCAGAAATTCGCCAAATTCCTCGAACCCGAAGACGTCAACGAACTCAGCGCCAAGCAATTGCAGTTGCGTCAGGCGGGCTATGCGTCGCGCGATGCGGTGCGCATCTTCTACTTCGCGCAATTCTCGCTGGGCCTTTTGGGTCTCATTGCCGGCGTGATCTACGTGAACTTTCTGGGTGGCGGCGAAGGGCTGAGCACCCAGAAAACCATGATGTGGACCATTGGTCCCGGTGCCATAGGATATTACCTGCCCAAATATTGGGTCACCCGCCGCGTCGATGCCCGCAAGGAGGAAATCACCCGCGGTTTCCCGGATGCGCTCGACATGATGCTGGTCTGCGTCGAAGCGGGCCAGTCGCTTGATCAATGTATCGTGCGTGTGGCCAAGGAACTGCGCGCGTCCTACCGCGCCCTGTCCGAAGAATTCGAAGTCGTCGCCTACGAGATGAAGGCGGGCAAGGACAAGATCAACGTCCTGAACGACATGGGCGAACGCTGTGGCGTGCAGGATGTCAGCTCCTTCGTGACCGTGCTTGTGCAATCGGCCGCCTTCGGTACATCCATTTCCGATGCCCTTCGGGTCTATGCGGCAGAAATGCGTGACAAGCGCGTGATGCGCGCCGAAGAAGCCGCAAACAAGTTGCCAACCAAGATGACCCTTGCCACTATGATGTTGACCGTGCCACCGCTGCTGATCATTCTGGTCGGCCCGTCGGTTCACGGCATCACAGAATTGGGCAAGATGAGCGGCCCAGGCGGGAATTAATGAACTCACTCTTCAGGCGTTGCCTGACCTGTGTCGCGGGATGTGTGACAACAATTGGATTGACCGCTTGTTCACCGGGCGGTTTTTCCGCGTCTGACGATCAGGTCTTCGCCCCCGGTGTGGACCAGCGCGCACAGGCCGAAGACGGCCTCGAAGTCGGCCACCGCCTGATGGCCGCAGGCCAGTTCGAACTGGCGCTCCGGTCCTTCAACCGCGCGGCCCTGAACGAAGGTGGCTTGAACGCCGACATCCTGTCCGGCATGGGCAGCGCCAACCTTGGCCTGGGGCGGTTGGGACAGGCTGAAACCCTGCTGCGCCGCGCCGTTGCCGAAGGCGAAGCCCTGCCCGAAATGTGGAACAACCTCGGCGTTGTGCTGATGGAACGCGGCAAGACCGTCGAGGCCGAACAGATCTTTCGCAAGGCCTATGCGCTCGACAATGGCGAAAGTGACGCAATCCGCGACAATCTTCGGCTGGCACTCGCAAAATCCGATAATTCTGATAACGTAGTGCTTGACGATGAAGACTATAAACTGGTGCGACGCGGTGGCGGGGATTACCTGATCCGGCCCGCGATCTAAAAGACACCACATCGAGGCAGAGCAGTAAAAGGACGCACAACATGCGCCACCCCATCCTTCTGACCGCCGTGCTGGCGGCCGCAACAGCCATGGCAGGCTGCGCAGAGAAAGACGCAAACGCGACCGTCGAACGCGCTTTCAAAGACGTCAACGTCATTGATGAAACCAACCTTTCGGAGGTCATGCTGACCGTCGGCGACCCGAACGAGGCCGTCAGCTATTTTGAGCGCGCCCTTAATCAGGACCCCGACCGCATTGATTTTCAGCGCGGGCTGGCGTCATCACTGGTGCGCGCAAAACGTGTCACCGAAGGCACAACCGCCTGGGGCAAGGTCGTCAAGATGGACGGCGCGACCCCGGCCGACAACGTGGAATACGCCGATGTGCTGATCCGGTCGGGCGACTGGGCCAAGGCCGAAACCGTGCTTGACGCGATCCCCCCCACCCACGAGACATTCGCCCGCTACCGTCTTGAAGCCCTCGTGGCCGACAGCAAGCAGGAATGGAAGAAAGCCGACAGTTTCTATGAAATCGCCGCCGGCCTGACCACCACGCCTGGTTCGGTGATGAACAACTGGGGCTATTCCAAGCTGACCCGTGGCGATTACGCCGAGGCGGAGCGCATGTTCTCCGAAGCCGTGCGCCAGGATCCCGGCCTTTTCACCGCCAAGAACAATCTGGTTCTGGCCCGTGCCGCACAGCGCGACTATTCCCTGCCCGTCGTTCCGATGGACCAGACCGAACGCGCACAGCTTTTGCACACCATGGCCCTTTCGGCGATCAAGCAAGGCGATATCGAAACCGGCAAGGGCCTGTTGCGCGAAGCCATCGACACCCACCCGCAGCATTTCGAAGCGGCGGTCCGGGCATTGCGCGCGCTTGAAAACGCCTGATCGGTCACGCCCGCAATGCTGATTTCCGCCACCACCGCCCTGTGGTTCCTGCCATTGGTTCTACCGATCTGTTTTTACGTCGCTTTTACTGACATGGCGCAAATGCGGATCACCAATCAGGCGGTGCTCGCGCTGGGTCTGATCTTTGTGGTGATGGGCGTGTTCCTGTTGCCCTTCGACGTCTACCTGTGGCGGCTTGCGGCAATGGTCATCGTGCTGGTGGTCGGGTTTATCCTCAATGCCGCCGGTGCCTTTGGCGCGGGCGATGCCAAATTCTGCGCGGTCGCTGCGCCCTATATCGCACTGGGGGACCTGCGCCTTGTGGTGGCGATCTTCATGGTTGTCCTGCTGGCTGCCGCCGCAACCCACCGTGGCGTCAAACACACCCCCCTGCGCAAACTGGCCCCCCATTGGGCCAGCTGGGATCAGGGCAAGAAATTCCCCATGGGCTTTGCCCTTGGCTTTACTCTTGCCCTCTATTTGATCCTTGGCGCCCTTTATGGTGCCTGATTAACGCCATATTCAGCCCCTAGTCTGCACCCACTGACATTCACTCCTTTGGCAGAAGGACCACGGCAATGAACATGCAGACCACATCGGTGCTGGCCCCGCCCCCGCCCAAGCGGCTGGAGGAAATGCGCCTGCCCATCGTGATGATGCGCGATATTCTGATCAAGACCATCTTTCGCAAGAACATCGACATGGTCAGCGATCTGGCTGCCGCCGTTTGCCTGCCGATCCCGGTGACGCAGGAACTGGTGGACATGGCCCGCGAACAGCGCCTGATCGAAGCGACGGGCACGCTCAACGCCAACAATGGCAATGAAATGGGCTATCAGCTGACCGATGCGGGCAAGGCGCGCGCGTTGGACGCTCTGGCGCAATCGGAATACTTCGGTCCCATGCCTGTCCCGCTGGAGGTCTACCGCGAACAGGTCAAACGCCAGTCCATCCGCAACATCCAGGTCACCCGCGACCAGCTGATCGGCGCAATGGGCCATCTGGTGCTGCCCGACAGCCTGCTGGACCACCTGGGCCCCGCCGTTTCGGCCGGCCGCTCGATCCTGATGTATGGCCCGCCGGGCAACGGTAAGTCCTCGATCTCAAACGGTATTCGCGACGCCCTGGGCGATCAGGTCTATGTCCCCCGCGCCATCGAATACGCCAGCCAGGTGATCACCGTCTATGACCCTATCGTGCATGCCGCGGTGGCGCAGGAACAACAGGACCCGACCTCCCTGCGCCGGGTGACCCGTTTCGACACCCGTTATGTCTGCTGCGAACGCCCCACGGTGATCACGGGCGGTGAACTCAGCCTCGACATGCTTGATCTGGTCTACAACCCCACTGCGCGGACCTATCAGGCGCCGCTGCAGCTGAAATCCACCGGCGGCATCTTCATCGTCGACGACCTTGGCCGTCAGAAAGAACCGCCGCAAAGCATCGTCAACCGCTGGATCGTGCCGCTGGAAGAAAGCAAGGACATCCTCGCCCTGCAATCGGGCGAAAAATTCGAAGTGCCCTTCGACACGCTGGTGATCTTCTCCACCAACTTCCACCCCAACAAGATCTTCGACCAGGCCGCCCTGCGCCGGATCTTCTTCAAGATCAAGATCGACGGGCCGGACCAGCAGAACTACCTGAAAATCTTTGCCATGGTCGCCAAGAAAAAGGGCATGGCCATGGATGAGGCAAGCCTGGTGCACCTGCTGAAGGTCAAATACCCGACCATCGACAACATCTACGCCAACTACCAGCCGAACTTCCTGATCGACCAGATGGCCGCGATCTGCGATTTCGAAGGCATCCCCTACAAGATGTCCCCCGACCTCATCGACCGCGCCTGGGCGAACATGTTCGTCAAGGACGAACACATCGTCAAATGACCCGCCGCCTCGTCCGGCGTTAACTTCAAGAACACCCCATAACCTCCTGTTCCCACGAGGGTAACAGGAGGTTAACGCCTGTCCCCGCGGGGACAAACCTTTCCCCAATCACCACCACTGGCCCCATCTGGTCTTCCAAATGGTTTCAAAAACCCGGGGGTGTGGGGGCTGGCCCCCACTGTTCCCTGGTGTGGGGGCTGGCCCCCACTGCTCCCTGGTGTGGGGGCTGGCCCCCACTGCTCCCTGGTGTGGGGGACTGACCCCTACGCCAGCGTCGCTTCAGGGCTGGCCCCCACCGGGTGCTCTGCTACATGCTACGTCATGCGCAAGTTGCCCCCCACATTCGAACAGTGGTTCGCCACCAAGGGCTGGTCGATCCACCCCCACCAGCAGGACATGCTCGACCGCGCTGACGCCCCCGCCCTGCTGCTCATCGCACCGACGGGCGGCGGCAAGACCCTGTCGGGCTTCCTGCCCACGCTGATCGACCTCGCAGACGGCAACCACGAGGGCATGCACACCCTCTATATCTCCCCGCTCAAAGCACTGGCCGCAGACATCAAACGCAACCTCACCACCCCGGTGGAGGAGATGGGATTGCCCATTACCATCGACGAACGCACCGGCGATACCCCCGCCACGCGCCGCAAGCGTCAACGCGCGGACCCGCCCAACATCTTCCTGACCACACCGGAATCCCTCGCCCTGCTGGTCAGCTATGATGACGCCCCGCGCATGTTCGCGGGCCTCAAACGCGTGGTGATCGACGAGATCCACGCGCTGGCGGAATCCAAGCGCGGCGATCAGATGATGCTGGCGCTGGCCCGGCTGCAGACGATCTGCCCGGATCTGAAACGCGTCGGCCTTTCCGCCACGGTCGAAGACCCCGCCGCCATCGCCCACCTGATGGCGCGCCACCCCGATCCCTGCGAAATCCTGCTCGCCGATCCCGGCCCGGCCCCTGATATCCAGATGCTGACAACCGATGAGGCCCCCCCATGGTCGGGGGGCGGTGCGGCCTATGCCATCCCGGCGGTGCTGGAAGAGGTCCGCAAGCACAACACCACGCTGATCTTCCACAACACCCGCGCGCAGGCAGAGATCTTCTTTCACAACCTGTGGCTGGCCAACGACGACGGCCTGCCCATCGGCATCCATCACGGCAGCCTTGACCGCGCACAGCGCGCAAAGGTCGAAGCGGCCATGGTGCGCGGGGATCTGCGGGCCATCGTCTGCACCGGTTCGCTCGATCTGGGCATCGACTGGGGCGATGTGGATCTGGTGATCCAGATCGGCGCGCCCAAGAACGTCAAGCGGCTGGTGCAGCGCATTGGCCGTGCCAACCACCGCTACAACGCGCCCTCCAAGGCGTTGCTGGTGCCCGCCAACCGTTTTGAGGTGGTGGAATGCGTGGCCGCCCTGGAGGCGGTGCTGGAAGGGTCGCTGGACGGCGACCCGCGCGGAGCAGGCCCCCGGGACGTGCTGTGCCAGCATATCCTGATCACAGCCTGCGCCGGACCTTTCGACGAAAACGCGCTTTTTGGCGAAGTCAAAACCGCCGGCGCCTATACCACCCTGACCCGCGCGCAATTCGACGATTGCCTCGATTTCTGCGCAACGGGCGGCTATGCCCTGCGCGCCTACGACCGCTGGCAGCGGCTGATCCAGCGGCCGGATGGCCAATGGCAGCTGCGCGACCCGCGCGCCGCCCAACGCATCCGCATGAACATCGGCACCATTCAGGACACCGACACGCTGAAGGTGAGGATGCGCCGCAACCGCGGTGGCAAGCCACTGGGTGAGGTCGAGGAAGGCTTTGCCGCGACCCTGACCCCCGGGGACACCTTCCTGATCGGCGGGCAGATCGTGAAATACGAGGGCCTGCGCGAGATGACCGTTGAGGTCAGCCGCGATGCTGCGAAGAAACCCAAGATCGCCACCTTCATGGGCACCAAATTCGCCACTTCCACGCAATTGTCCGCCCGTGTGCAGGAGATGTTCACGCAGGACAATTGGCCCGAATTGCCGCCCCACACCGCCCAATGGCTGCACCTGCAGCGTGAGGTCAGCAAACTGCCCCAACCCGGCGAATTGCTGATCGAAAGCTTCCCCCATGACGGGCGCGCCCAGACGGTGGTCTATGGCTTTGCCGGGCGCAACGGGATGCAGACGCTGGGGCTGTTGCTGACCAAGCGGATGGAGGAACTGGGCCTCAGCCCGCTGGGCTTTGTCGCCACGGATTACGCCACGCTGATCTGGGGGCTGGATGCGGTAAAGGACGCCGCCCCGCTGTTCGACCGCAGCGCGCTGCACGACGGGCTGGAGACATGGCTGGCGGGCAATGCGGTGATGAAGCGCACCTTTCGCGCCTCGGCCACCATAGCGGGGCTGATCGAACGCAACCTGCCGCAGGCGCGCAAGACCGGACGGCAGGCGACGTTTTCCAGCGATATCCTGTATGACACGCTGCACAAATACGACCCCGACCACTTGATGATGCAGATCACCCGCGAGGAAGCCCTGCGCGGTCTGGTCGACTTCGGGCGGATCGAGGAGATGATCGAACGGGTCGGCGACCGGATCGATCATCGGCATCTCAACAGTGTCACGCCGCTGGCCGCCCCCCTGTTTCTGGAGATGGGCCGCGTCCCGGTGAAGGGCGACGCGGAAGAACGGCTGTTGGCGGAGGAGGCCGCGCGGCTGATGGAGACATCCGGGCTGGCGCAGATCACCCCCGCACCGTCGGACAAGCCCCGGTGGCGGGTGGGGTATTGAATTTTCGGGTGGCCCGCCCCTTGTCTGCCGTCGCGCAGGGTATTTGAAAAAGGATGAAGACCAGCTTCACGCTTCTTTAACCAAGGTCGGGTCTTGTGGAGAAGCGGTACAGGCTGCGGAGCCGATGACCGCAAAGGATGAAGATGCTCCGGGGCTCTCGGGCGACCCGCAGTCCTGGAGCATTTTCTGTCTTCATCCTTTTTCAAATAACCTGCGCGACGCCACCCGGGTGCGGACCGCCCGACCATCGCGGGGCTTGCCAAACCGCACGGTTTCAAACATGAACAAAGGATGAACGGATGTGACTTCACACTGAGGGGTGCGCGGCTGACGGCGCTTGGGTCGGGTGCCTTGTGGTGGGCCGAAGAGCGGCTGCTGTGTGTTAGTGACCTGCATCTTGGCAAATCCGAGCGCATGGCGCGCCGGGGGGGGCAGTACGCTTCCCCCCCTACGAGACGCGCGACACGCTGGCGCGGCTGGAAGCGGATCTGACGGCGATGCAGCCCGCCACGGTTGTCTGCCTTGGTGACAGCTTTGATGATCTGGGTGCGGCCATTGCCCTGGAGCAGGAAGATCGGTTGTGGATCAACCGCTTGCAGGCCGGGCGGCAGTGGGTCTGGATCGAGGGGAACCATGATCCGGGGCCTGTCGATCTGGGCGGCAGCCACCTGGCCGCGCTGCAGCGCGGGCCGCTGACCTTCACCCATATCGCGGCAGACGGCGCAGCCGGAGAGGTATCGGGGCATTACCATCCCAAGGCATCGTTGAACGCGCGCGGGCGCAGTATATCGCGACCCGCCTTCCTGATTGACGCGGTGCGGGTGATCATGCCTGCCTATGGGACCTATACCGGCGGCCTGCGCAGCGGGAGCGATGTGCTCAACCGCTTGATGCAGCCCGGCGCGCGGGCCATCATGACCGGAAAGACACCTGTTCAAGTGCCAATGCCACGTTAGGACACCCCATGGATGACGCCGCCCGCGCAAGGATTGCGGAAAGTTTTGCCGCGCAGTCGATGATGGCGACGCTTGGTGCGACGTTGAAAGACGTGGCACCGGGGGAGGTCACGGTCACCGCCCCGATCTTGCCCGGATCGCGGCAACAACAGGGGTTCGGGCATGCGGGGCTGACGTTTTCAATCGGGGATTCGGCGGCGGGGTATGCGGCGCTGACGATGCTGCCGCTGGAGATGGAAGTGGTGACGGCGGAGATCAAGGTGAACCTGCTGGCGCCCGCGCGCGGGGAGGTGTTGATCGCAAAAGGCCGGGTTGTGAAACCCGGCCGTCGCTTGTCTGTTGTCACTTCAGAGGTGTTCGTAGTGGATCAGGGCACAGAAACCTTGATCGCTATTCTGCAAGGCACGATGGTGCCCGTTCCGCGTTAAGCGGTCAGGCCCTCGGGTTCGTCCAGACCATTGGCGCGGCAGCAGGCCGTCACGGTGTTGGCCAACAGGCAGGCGATGGTCATCGGTCCGACGCCACCCGGTACGGGCGTGATCGCACCGGCACGCGCGGCGCAGCTTTCGAAATGGACATCACCCACCAGCTTGGTTTTGACGCTGCCATCTTCCTTGAGGCCCTTTTCAGGTGCATCCAGACGGTTGATGCCGACGTCGATGACCGTGGCGCCTTCCTTGATCCAGTCGCCGGGGATCATCTCGGGGCGGCCCACGGCGGCCACGACGATATCGGCGCGGCGCACCACGTCTGCCAGATCCTTGGTGCGGCTGTGCGCGATGGTGACGGTGGCGCTGTCACCCAACAGCAGTTGCGCCATGGGCTTGCCCACGATGTTGGAGCGGCCCACGACAACCGCGTCCATGCCGGTGATAGAACCGTGGTGGTCGCGCAGCATCATCAGGCAGCCCAGCGGGGTGCAGGGGACCATGCTCTTCTGGCCTGTGCCGAGCAGACCCACGTTGGAGATATGGAAGCCGTCCACGTCCTTGGCAGGGGAGATCGAGTTGATCACGAGGTCTTCATCCAGGTGCTTGGGGAGCGGCAATTGCACAAGGATTCCGTGGATTTCCGGGTCGTTGTTCAACTGGTCAATCAGGGCCAGAAGGTCCGCTTCGGAGGTGTCCACGTCGAGCTTGTGTTCGACCGATTTCATGCCGACCTCGACGGTCATCTTGCCTTTGGAGCGGACGTAGACCTGTGATGCAGGATCTTCGCCCACCAGCACCACGGCAAGGCCGGGAGTGATGTTGTGGTCGGCTTTGAGGCGGGTAACGTGTTCGCCAACCTGCGCCCGGACGCGGGAGGCGAATTCTTTGCCGTCGATGAGGGTTGCGGTCATGGAGTTTCTCCGGCTGGGGTGGAAAGGTGCGCAGTGAATGCGCACCCTACGTGTGGGCTGTAGGGTGCGCATTCACTGCGCACCGCAACATGTTGATTTAAAACAAACCTTCGACGTCGCCGTCTGCGTTCAGCTTGATGTTCTCTGCCGAAGGCACGCGCGGCAGGCCGGGCATGGTCATGATCTCACCGCAGATCGCGACGACAAACCCGGCACCGGCGCTCAGGCGGACTTCACGCACAGGAATGTCGAACCCTGTGGGCGCGCCGCGCCGCTCCGGGTCGGTGGTAAAGCTGTACTGGGTTTTTGCCATGCAGACCGGCAGGTTGCCGTAGCCCTGATCTTCCCAATCTTTCAACTGGTTGAGGATTTTCTGATCCATCAAGGCCGCATCGGCGCGGTAGATCTTGGTGGCGATGGTGTTGATCTTTTCGGCCAGTGGCATGTCGTCGGGATAGATGGGTGCGAAATTGCCTTCGCCTTTCTCAATGGTCTCCACGACCTTGGTGGCCAGATCGGCGGAACCTTCGGAGCCCAACTCCCAGTGGCGGCTGAGGACGGCTTCGGACCCCTGGGAGGCGACGTAGTCCTTCACAGCCTGCACTTCGGCGTCGGTGTCGGTGACGAAGTGGTTGATCGCGACGACCACCGGCACGCCGAAGGATTTGACGTTTTCGATGTGACGGCCAAGGTTCGCGCAGCCGTTTTTGACCGCGTCAACGTTTTCCGCACCCAGATCGGCTTTGGCCACGCCGCCGTTCATCTTCATCGCGCGCACGGTGGCGACGACAACCACGGCGGAAGGGGCAAGCCCCGCCTTGCGGCATTTGATGTTGAGGAACTTTTCCGCCCCAAGGTCCGCGCCGAAGCCTGCTTCGGTCACGACGTAGTCGGCCAGTTTCAAAGCTGTGGTGGTGGCGATGACGGAGTTACAGCCGTGTGCGATGTTGGCGAACGGGCCGCCGTGGACGAAGGCGGGGTTGTTTTCCAGCGTCTGGACGATGTTGGGCTGCATCGCGTCTTTCAAGAGGACGGTCATTGCACCGTCTGCCTTGATGTCGCGGGCGAAGATGGGTTTCCGCTCGCGGGTGTAGGCGACGATCATGTCGCCAAGGCGCTTTTGCAGATCGCTGAGGTTTTTCGCGAGACAGAGGATCGCCATCACCTCAGACGCCACAGTGATGTCGAAGCCGGCCTCACGCGGGAAGCCGTTGGCGACGCCACCCAGGGACGCGGTGATCTGGCGCAGGGCGCGGTCGTTCATATCGACGACGCGGCGCCAGACGACGCGGCGGGTGTCAATCTCAAGGCTGTTGCCCCAGTAGATGTGGTTGTCGATCATCGCGCTGAGCAGCGAGTGCGCGGAGGTGATCGCATGGAAGTCGCCGGTGAAGTGGAGGTTCATTTCCTCCATCGGGACGACTTGGGCGTAGCCGCCGCCGGCGGCGCCACCCTTCATACCGAAGTTTGGCCCGAGCGATGCTTCGCGGATGCACACGCAGGCTTTCTTGCCGATGCGGTTCAGGCCGTCGCCCAGACCCACGGTGGTGGTGGTCTTGCCTTCGCCCGCAGGGGTCGGGTTGATCGCGGTGACAAGGATCAGCTTGCCGTCTGGGCGGTCCTGCACGGAGTTGATGAAGGACTGGCTGACCTTGGCCTTGTCGTGGCCGTAGGGCAGCAGATCGGCAGAAGAAATCCCCAGCTTCTCACCGATTTCCTGAATGGGGCGTTTTTGCGCTTCGCGGGCGATTTCGATGTCGGATTTATAAGACATGGACGGGCCTTCCTGATGCCGGAGTGTTCTTTCGACCTCTCTTACAGGGCTAACAGCCGGATTTGAGGTGGCATTTCCGACATATCCGGCGCGTGATGCGGCCCGATGTCGCAGAATCGTTTCTGATCGGAAACCCGGCTACCCTTCGGGCGCCCAGGCACGCTGGCCGGGGACGTGCAAACGCAGCGTGTCACCGACGCGCAGGTCGCCCTGCCGTTCGACCCAGCCACAGACGCCACGACGGCCCTTTGCGGCGGGTTTGAAGCCTTTGCCGTGGCCGGGATTGTCTTTTTCAATCTCGCGGGCGGGGAACTGACAGGGGGCGTTGAGCATGTCGATCACGATGGTGGTGCCGTTTTCGGCCTGAAGGCGGGAAGACGGCGGGACATGGGTGAAATCGGGGATGCCGGAGAGGACAATGGAAGCGCCGACCAGCAGCGGATCAATCGCGTCAAGGTCGATGTCCTTGGCGATGGCGTCCAGTTCCTCGGCCGAGAGGATGGAGAACTGGCGGACGTTGCGTATCTCCGTGCCTTGGGGGTGTTGGGATTTGACGCGGACGCAGGACGGGCGGGTGAGGCCCGCGTGGAAGTCCTGTGCAAATCCTTCGTAGCTGGCAAAGGCGGCATCGATCGCTTCGGCGCGGATATTCTCGCGGTTTTCGGGCACGCGGCCCATCCATTTTATCGTTGCGTAGTGGTCGGTTGGTACAAGTTCCGGCATGTGTCAGTGTTTCCTTTGCATCTGCCCCACCCTTGCCGTGATGCGCGCAAAAGAAAAGGCCCCGACGGTGCGGGGCCTCATGATAATTTGTGACGGGTGTTTCACGACCCGTGAACGGATCAGGTGGAGGGTTCAGGCTCCATCCCGCCTTCGGACGGCGGGGTCTTCTTGACCTTGCCTTTCGCCTTGGGGATCGCGGTAACGCTGGGCGCGTTGCCTTCGTCCGTGTCGTCCTTGTCGCTGTCTTCTGCAACGGGGGGCAGACCGGCCATGACGCGTTTGATTTCGTCCCCGGTGAGGGTTTCGTATTCAAGCAGGCCCTGGGCCAGACGCTCGAACTCTTCCTCGTTTTCGCTGATGATCTTGTATGCGAGGTTGTACCCTTCATCGATGAAGCGCTTCACTTCGCTTTCGATCAGCTCCTTCGTGGCGGCAGAGACGGAGAACCCGCCTGCCCCGCCATTGGCCTGATAACCCGCCGCGGCTTCCTGATAGTCGATGTTGCCGACCTTGTCGGACATGCCATAGCGCATGACCATCGCACGGGCCAGTTGGCTGGCCTGCATGATGTCACCGACCGGGCCGGACGACACGCTTGCCGCACCGTACTTGAGGATTTCAGCCGCTTTGCCCGCCATGGTCATGGCGATGCGTTCTTCGGCCTCGTCCTTGAACATCTGCAGCTTGTCCATTTCCGGCAGGCTCATCACCATGCCCAATGCACCGCCGCGCGGGATGATCGTCGCCTTGTAGACCGGGTCACACTTGGGCAGCTTGATGCCGACGATGGCGTGGCCTGCTTCGTGGTAGGCGGTCTTTTCCTTCTGGTCCTGCGTCAGCACCATGGAGCGGCGTTCGGCCCCCATCATGATCTTGTCCTTGGCATGCTCAAAATCGAGCATGGCAACAAAGCGACGGCCAACGCGGGCCGCAGTCAGGGCCGCTTCGTTCACGAGGTTGGCAAGGTCCGCACCGGAGAAACCGGGTGTACCACGGGCAATGATGCGCAGATCAACGTCGGGGCCCAGTGGTGTCTTGCGGGCGTGCACGCCGAGGATCTTTTCACGGCCCTTGATGTCCGGATTGCCGACGCTGACCTGACGGTCGAAACGACCGGGGCGCAGCAATGCAGGGTCAAGCACGTCTTTACGGTTGGTGGCCGCGATGATGATCACACCCTCGTTGGCTTCAAACCCGTCCATTTCGACCAGAAGCTGGTTGAGCGTCTGTTCGCGTTCGTCGTTGCCACCGCCATAGCCTGCACCACGGTGACGGCCGACGGCATCGATTTCGTCGATGAAGACGATGCAAGGCGCGTTCTTTTTCGCCTGTTCGAACATGTCGCGCACACGACTTGCACCCACACCAACGAACATTTCCACAAAGTCAGAACCGGAGATGGTGAAGAAGGGCACGCCAGCCTCCCCCGCGATCGCGCGGGCCAGCAGGGTCTTACCGGTACCGGGAGGGCCTTCAAGCAGCGCGCCCTTGGGGATCTTGCCGCCCAGACGGCTGAATTTCTGCGGGTTGCGGAGGAATTCAACGATTTCCTCAAGCTCTTCCTTGGCCTCGTCAATGCCTGCCACGTCGTCAAAGGTCACGCGGCCATGCTTTTCGGTCAGCATCTTGGCTTTGGATTTGCCAAAGCCCATCGCACCGCCTTTACCACCGCCCTGCATACGGTTCATGAAGTAGATCCACACACCGATCAGCAGAAGGATGGGCAGCAGCGACATCAGGAAGGTCTGGAAACCCGACTGCTGCTGCGGTTTGGCCGACATCGGCACGTTATTATCGATCAGCAGCGAGGTGATTTCCGCGTCGCCGGGTTTGATCGAGACAAGCTGCGACCCGTCGGTGCGTTGGAAACGGACCTGTTCGCCATCCAGCGTGACCGACCGGACCTGTCCCTGCTCGACCGCGTCGACAAACTCCGAATAGGTCACTTCATTGGTCTGCATGGTGCCGCCTGACCCGGTAAACAGGTTGAAGACAGCCAGCATAAGAAGCAGCAAAATGGCCCAGAAGGCGAGGTTGCGCATGTTGCCCAAGAGAATTCTCCTATATCAACGGGTCCCGCGAGGTCGCGTCGCCCATCATATCGTTTCCGCAAAGTACGGCTTACAAGCTAAGATAGACAGCATTCGCCGGCATTCAATGCGTAAGTAGTGCGGCAAAAAAGGTCTCTTCACCGCCTTCGATCTCCGCATGCCAGTTTTGACCCTCTCCGGCAAGGGGGGCGGCCAGCATCACATCGTCGCGCCAGACCGACGGGGAGGAGAGCAAAACAGGATGCGGGCAGCCGCTGGTACGCCAGTTTTCGCAGCGCGCCAGACCATCTTCGCCCAAGGCGCGCACATAGACGCCCGCAAGATCTGTATCGGCGTCCAGCGGCGACACCCGCCAGCGGCCATCCCAGAGCGTGCCGCAGGGCGCGCGCACATCCGCTACTGCATTGTATTCGCGAAAGATCCAGACGGCCCCGCCCACCCGACGCGCATGGCAGCCCTCCGCCGTGCCCGCCTGCCCCCTGTGCAGGCCCTTCATGACGGACAAGACCGCTTGTCGGCGTGCGGGGTAATCCTCACCTGAGATCCAGTTCATCGCGCGGACCAGAAGGCGGCGCTGGATTTCATCGGGCAGCAGGCGCATCTTTTGATCGTCCACGATCACCGCGCCGGAATCGATGCAGACCATATCCCGCGCCGCCAGAAATGTGTTCCATTCCAAGGCTGTACGCGCATCGAGCATGTGGTCTGCCACTTCGGCCAGCCCGGAGACGGTGATGCCCAGCGGTGCCAGCACCTCAAGGGCCTTGCGCGCCTTGATCCGCTCGAAAACCTCGTTGTCGTTGCTGGGATCGTCCACCCAGGCGATATGCTGCTGGAACAGATAGTCCCGCAGATCGGTGCGGCTGGCGCCCAGCAGGGGACGCACCCAGGTCATGCCTTCCATCACCAGCCGACGTTTCATCCCCGAAAGCCCGTCCACACCGGCCCGGCGCGCAAGGCGCATCAACACGGTTTCGGCCTGATCATCCGCCGTGTGGCCCACGGCGATGGTTTCGATCCCGTGGGCATGGCCCCATTCGGCCATCAGCGCATAGCGGGCGCGGCGGGCGGCATCCTGAAGGTTGCCCTTGCCGTCCCAGCCCTCCCAACGCATCACGTCGTGGCGCAGCCCCAGTCCCGCACAGACTTCACCGACCATCTTCGCCTCTGTCGCGGCCGCGTCGCGCAGCCCATGGTCCACGGTCACCACCCGCAACCGCGTCCGGTGCAGGGTGCATAATTTGTGCAGAAGATGCAGCAGCGCCATCGAATCACCGCCGCCTGATACCGCAACGCCCAACACGTCCGGTGGCCGGGGCAAAAAGGCATCGGCCACCTGTTGTGTCAGACGCTGTTGCGGCATGGGGTCAGTCGCTGCACTGCAGCGCGCGCTGCTGGTCCTGGGCGCGGCTGACTTCCGCGCTTTGCGGGAACCGAATGGCGACTTCGGACAAGGTCACGCAGGCTTCCTGGGTTTGGCCCAGCGCGCCCAGTGCGATGCCCAGTTCGGTCAGTGCCTGCGGGGCAAGCGGGCCATCGGGCGAGGCGCTGAAGCTGGCCAGAAAGGCGCGTGCGGCTTCCCGCGTGTCGCCCAGCCCATTGAGCGCTTCGCCCCGGCGCAATTCGGCTTCGGGCGCTAGCGGTCCGCCGGGGTAGGTCTGATTGAAGGTCGCAAAGAGGTCTGCGGCGGTGCGAAAGTCACCGGTGGCGAGCACCTCCTTGGCCCGCTCGAAATCGGCAGCCTCGCTCACGGCAAGCGACGATGTATCCACGCCGCCCGTGGTCGTTTGGGGGGTGGCTTCGACGGGGGCAGCGACGACTGGTGTCTCGGTCGCGCCGCCCAGCGTCGTCGTTTCGCCAAGGGCGGCAACATCGCCGCCCTCCAGTTCAACAAGGCGAAATTCCAGATCACCGATGCGGTTGGTGCCATCGGCCACCACGCGGTTCACGCGGTTCTCGATTTCCTCTGTCTTGGCGGTCAGGCGCTGCAGTTCGCTTTCCATCGCCGTCATCCGTTCCAGCACGGTGGTGCCGGCAGTGTTCACATTGGCACCGCCGGTCGTGGACAGTTCCCGGCGCAGCTTTTGCACTTCGACAAAGAGGATGTTCAGTTCCTGCCGGATGTCGGCCAGGGTCTGATCATCCTGCGCCTGCGCTGTGCTCCAACTCAGGCTCAGTGCCACGATGGCCGCTGCGATCACGTGCATTGGTTTCATGGGGTTCCCTTAGCTGGTCAGGCCACCGGCCAGCACGGTCACGGCGCGGCGGTTCTTGGCATAACAACTTTCATCCGAACAAATCTCGATCGGGCGTTCCTTGCCGTAGCTGACAACGCGCATCCGGGTGCCGGGCACACCTTTGGAGATCATGTATTCGCGCACCGCATTGGCGCGGCGCGCGCCAAGGGCGACGTTGTATTCACGCGTGCCCTGCTCGTCCGCGTGGCCTTCGATCACGGCCTGATAGTCGGGGTTGGACAGCAGCCATGTGGCCTGTCCGTCCAGCGTCGCCTGTCCTTGGGGCGTCAGGTTGGACTGGTCCACGGCAA
This sequence comes from Sulfitobacter rhodophyticola, assembly GCF_041281685.2. Lineage (GTDB taxonomy): Bacteria > Pseudomonadota > Alphaproteobacteria > Rhodobacterales > Rhodobacteraceae > Sulfitobacter. The sequence goes on from NZ_CP166251.2 coordinate 487,532, forward strand.
ACAGCACCCGGTCCCCGATGGTCTGCTGGAAATAGGCGGGCGATGTGGGGTCGCTGGCGCTGCCGGGGACGATGCCGCCGTTCAGCGCGCCTGCGGCACCCGTGCCTGCGCCACCTACATCCGCGCCAAAGCGGCCGGGATCGGTGCACGCCCCAAGGGCAAGGGTTGCGATCAAAAGGGGCACTGCGAAAATCCGGTTCATGGGTCTGCCTCATTCATGGTTTTTTTACTTGCTTTCACAATTAGCAGGTCCGCGCCGTTTTTGAAACATAACTCGGACCGGCACGCATCACTTTTGCAGCGGGGACCACGACGGGTCGGATCCCCCTTCGGGCGTGGGCACCGGACGCAGGTTGCGCCCCGAGATGTCCACGGAATAGAGCGTTGACGATCCCCCCGCGCCCTGCGTCTCGCGGGCGAACATGATCACCCGGCCGTTGGGTGCCCATGTGGGACCTTCATCCAGGAAGGACGCCGTCAGCAGCCGTTCTTCGGTGCCGTCAAGGCGCATCACCCCGATATGAAACCGGCCTGCGTTCTGCTTGGTGAAGGCCACCAGATCACCGCGCGGGGACCAGACGGGCGTGCCGTAACGGCCCTGCCCAAATGAAATTCGTGTGGCTTCTCCGCCGGTTGCAGGCATGACATACAGCTGCTGCGTGCCGGAGCGGTCGCTTTCGAACACGATTCTGCTGCCATCGGGCGAAAAGCTGGGCGCGGTTTCAATCGATGGCGTGTTGGTCAGGCGCACCGATTGGCCCGAATTGATGTCCATGGTGTAGATATCGGTGTTGCCGCCCTGCGTGAGGGAGAAAACCACCGTCTGACCCGAAGGGGAGAACCGCGGTGCGAAGCTCATCGTGCCTTCGGCACTTTCCAGCACGCGGCGCTGCACGGACCCCACGTCCAGCACGTAAATACGCGGAAAACCGCTTTCGTAGCTGGTGTAGAGCACGCGGTCCCCGGTGGGTGAAAAGCGGGGCGCCAGCACGATTGCGCTGGAATCGGTCAGGTACTGCACGTTCGCGCCATCATAATCCATGATCGCCAGACGCTTCTTGCGATCGTCCTTGGGCCCGGTTTCAGACACATAGACGACGCGGCTGTCGAAATAGCCGCCCTCGCCGGTGATCCGGCTGTAGACGGCGTCGGCCACCTTGTGCGCCATGCGCCGCCAGCCTTCCGTGGTGCCGGAGAATTGCAGCCCATCACCCAGTTCCGCGCCGGAGAACACGTCATACAGCCGGAACTTCACGGTCAGGCTGTTGCCGGACACGTTGACAGCCCCGGTGATCAGCGCCTGCGCGTTGATCGCCTTCCAATCGGCGTATTGCACGGCTTCGTTGAAGTCGCTGACGGTGGAGATGAACGCACTGGCAGGAATTTCGCGGAACAGGCCGGTGCCGATCAGGTCCTGCGCCACCACGCGCGCCAGATCGTTGGCCAACTGGCCCGCTTCGGCGCTTTCGGGCTGAAAGCTGGGCACGGCAAAAGGCAAGGGTTCGATCACCCCTTCGGTGATCTCGATCCGCAGTGGGCCCTGCTGGGCCTGTACCTGCCCGGCCACGGCAAAAACCATCGCCAGACACAGCGTTAAAATCCTGATACTCATATCGTCTGCATCCTTTCGGGACTGAACGTCTTCACACTATTGAGGGGGACGGCGCAAATTTCGAGGGGAAGTTTGCGCAATCGGCGTCCGCAGGCAGGGGTTTGCCGGCCACAAAGGGTGTGTCGGGGGCCAATCATCTGCGCCGCATATCGTCTGGGTTGAAAGTGATCTCGATCTCTTTCCACTGTTCGTATTTGTCGGCGGGCAGCTGGTATCCGCGTGCGCCACAGCGGATGATCGCCCGGCGCGCTGCCTCATAGGCCTGTCGCGCCCCGGCTTCGGAGCCTCCCTCGCGGCCCTCCAGCGCGATGGAACCGGTGATCGGCGTGCCATCGCGGTTCATCGAGACACTGACGATGACGGTGGTGTTCAGCGCGTCGGACGACAATGACCCGACGTTCCAGCATTGGGACACCGCCAGACGCAGGCTGTCGCGTTCGCCTGTTGTCAGCGGTGGACCCGCGGGCGCGGACGGAGGTTGCTCTGCCTCGCCTTCATCGGTCTGGGCCGCGGCCACGGCGGCTGCAATCGCCGCCGCATCCACGTCAGGCGCTTCTTCCTGCGGTGCCTCTGTTGCGGCGACCTGCGGTGCGGGGGCTGCGGGCCTGCGGCCCGGCGGGCGGGCCGAAGCCGCGGGGGCTTTCGTCGCTTCGGTCACGATCTCGGTCGTGGCGGCATCGGGGGCGGTGGCTTCCTGCGGCTCTTCCTCCACCGCCTCCCCTTCCGCATCCGGCGTCACGGCCTCCTGTTCGACCGGGTCCGGTGTGGCATCGGGGTCAGGCTGCGCGACGGGTTCGGGGGCCACACGTTCGACATCCTCCGGAGCGGCCTCGTCGGCCACATCCGGCACCAGCACGGCCTGATCCCCCACGGGCTCGCTCAGATCGGGGGGCGTGTCCTGCGTTTCGGGTTCCGGCGGCAGCGCGGTTTCTTCCGTCACCTCCGGCACCGGATCGGCGGGGGGCGTTTCGGCTTGCAGCGGCGCGGGTTGCTCGATCACATCATCCGGTTCGGCCACGACATCGGGCACCTCCGCTTCCACGTCCGGCTGGGCGGGCTGGGCCACATCGGTGGTGGAATCGGGCGGTTGCTGTGCGGCCAGCAGCGCCTCGAACTCCGCACCGGAGACCATGGAGACCGATTGCGCCTCGAAGGGGGGCGGTTCAGAGGCGAAGATATCGCCCAGCAGCAGCCAGCCGATCAGCGCCAGATGCCCTGCCCCAGAGATGACATGCCCGGTGTGCACCGCTCATTCCTCTGCTGGCGGACGGCCATCAAGCGCAGGCCCGCCGATGTCCGTCACCAGACCGATGTTGGCGAACCCCCCGGCATTGAGCGCGCCCATCACTTCCATCACCTGCGCGTAAGGCACGGCCCCATCAGCACGCAGAAAGACCCGATCGCTGGTGCGTTCCGCCGCGATGGCCCGCAGGCGCGGCACCAGCTGATCGCGGGCCACGGCGGTGGTCTGGATCTGCACGCCGCCATCGGCGGTCACCGTGACCGCCAGCGGTTCTTCCTGATCGGCAGGCAGCGCGCCTGCCGCCGTGCGCGGCAGTTCCACCGGCACGCCAACGGTCAGCAGCGGGGCGGCCACCATGAAGATGATCAGCAGCACCAGCATCACGTCCACGAAGGGCGTGACGTTGATTTCCGACATCGGCGCGCTGCGGCGTCTGCGCCGCCTGCGGCCTCCGCCGCCAGCCTCTGACTTGATGACACCGGCCCCCATGGCTCAGCTGTCCAACTGGCGGCTGAGGATGGTGGCGAATTCGTCCGAAAACGCCTCGTGCTGGGTCAGAATGCGGTCACTGTCGGCGGTCAGCTTGTTATAGAAGATCACCGCCGGGATCGCGGCCAAAAGACCCAGACCGGTTGCCAACAACGCCTCGGCGATACCGGGGGCGACCACGGCGAGGTTGGTGTTCTGCTGCTCTGCAATCTCGATAAACGCGTTCATGATGCCGATCACGGTACCGAAGAGCCCGATGAACGGCGCGGATGAACCCACGGTGGCCAGCACCGTCAGCCCCTTTTGCAGACTGTCCGCTTCCTTGGAAATCGCCACGTCCATGCTGCGGTCGATGCGCGCCGTGGCACCGGGGATCAACCCGCCGTCCTCGCGGTGCGAGCGCCGCCATTCGGTCATGCCGGCGGAAAACACCTTCTCTGACGGGCCATCCGGGGCAGGCCCGATGGCGTCAAACAGACCGTCCAGCGGCTCCCCCGACCAGAACGCCTGGTCAAAGGCTTCCGCCTCCGCCCGCGCGCTGCGGTATTGCAACAACTTCTGAACGATGATGGCCCAGGACCAGAAGGACGCAATGATCAGCATGACCATCACCAGTTTTACCGTCAATGTCGCGCGGGCAAACAGCCCCCACATGGAGAAATCGACCTCATGCGCGAGGGCGAGCGCCTCTGTTTCCATTATTCCCACTCTTTCCTGTGCCTGCCGGTCGTCTGGCAGCCTGCCGCCTCGGCCCTTGTTTTTCGGGCTCAATTTGGGCGTAATGTAGCGGGAAACAAGGGGGATGGCTAGTCGCTGTTGCTCATTGCCCGGTCACATCGAAGTGTGAGCGAACTTTTGCTGGCAGACGTATGGGTTTGCCTGCCGTTGACATGGAAACAGCCGTGACTACCGCGCGAAAAAGAAGCGTATCTTCGCGCCAGACCTCCTGATCGAACATCCAGCGCACGGCCCCCTTGCCATAATGCGTTGTGCGCACCTCAAGCCGGTCGCCGAACCGCGCGGGCGTGATGTAATCCGCCTCCACCCGCGTGATGGCGAACACGATGCCTTCCTCGCGCATGGTGCGCTGATCCAGCCCCATCTGTTCGACAATGTCCGACCGCGCCCGTTCGATATAGCGCAGGTAATTGGCGTAATAGACGATGCCCGCCATGTCGGTGTCTTCGTAAAAGATGCGGATGGGAAAGGTATGGCTCATTGCAGCACCTCAATGCGCGCCGCCAGCCGCAGCGCGTGCGACGCATCCTGCGCGGCGGCCGGCAGGACCGGATCGTAGGCCGCGCGCAGCAGGCTGGCGATGTCAGGGCGCAGCACGGTTGTCTCCCCGGCCACCATCAGGGCGGAGCGGTCCTGAAACGCCGTATCGGACCACAGCACCATCGATTGCACGATCTGGCTCAGCGCGAGGGTCTGCGCGGGCACATCGCTCAAATGCTGATCCATCCGCAGGAACACGAAGCACGCCTTGATCGCGCCGGACGCATCAAAGCGAAAGAACCTGTATTGGTTGGCTTCCACCTGCTCCAGCCGCGCCACCAGCGGCACCAGATCCGGCACCAGACGGTCCATGCCCGGCACATCCACCAACTCCTGCCAGTCGGAAAAGAAAAACACCATCAGGTTGCTGCCCAACTCCGCGTCCATCTCGCCCATCTCGTGGCCCGCAAGCTGGCAGGTCGCTTCAATCGCGCCCTTCACGACGCCAAGTGTCGCATCATCCACCCCAAAGACCACCGGACAGATCGGCCGCCCCCAGCGTGCAAAGGCAAACTGCCCATCACCCCGCGTAAACAAGGCCTCTATCTCACCCGCGTCCATCGCATCTTCCAAATGGTTCAAAAAACCTCCCCGAAGGGCTAAAATCTCTTCTCCCCGGCCTCAACCGAAAAGATCACTCTGCCCCTTGGGCGGCACCATCCCCAGATGAACCCATGCCTTGCGGGCCAGCATCCGCCCGCGGGGTGTGCGCTGGATAAGCCCCTGCTGCAATAAGAAGGGCTCAATCACTTCCTCCAGCGCATCGCGGCTTTCCGACAGCGCGGCCGACAGCGTCTCGATCCCCACCGGGCCGCCCTGATAATTCTCCGCGATCAGCCGCAGGTACCGCCTGTCCGCGCCATCAAGGCCCAACTTGTCCACCCCCAGACGCGTCAGCGCCATGTCTGCCAGATCCTGCGTCACACGCCCGTCACCCTCCACCAGCGCAAAATCCACCACGCGGCGCAAAAGCCGCCCGGCAATGCGCGGCGTGCCGCGCCCGCGCTTTGCAATCTCGCGTGCGCCCGCTTCATCGGCCGGCGCGCCCAGCTTGCGCGCGTTGCGGTCGACGATGATGAAAAGCTCGTCCTCGGAATAGAATTCCAGGCGGGTCGGAATACCGAACCGGTCGCGCAGCGGCGTGGTCAGCAGCCCCATGCGCGTGGTCGCGCCCACCAGCGTGAAAGGTTGCAATTCAATCCGCACGGTGCGCGCCGCCGGCCCTTCCCCGATCACCAGATCCAGTTCGAAATCCTCCAGCGCCGGGTACAGAACCTCTTCCACCGCCGGGTTCAGCCGGTGAATCTCGTCGATGAACAGCACGTCGCGCGCTTCGAGATTGGTCAGGATCGCAGCCAGATCCCCCGCCTTGGCCAGCACCGGTCCCGAAGTCATGCGAAACCCCACGCCCAGTTCGCGCGCCATGATCTGCGCCAGCGTGGTCTTGCCCAATCCGGGGGGTCCATGGAACAACGTGTGATCCATCGCCTCGCCGCGCTGGCGGGCGGACTGGATGAACACGCGCAGGTTCGCGCGCGCCTCCGCCTGGCCCACGAATTCGTCCAGCATCTGTGGGCGCAGGGCCCGGTCGATGTCTTCGGGCAGCGGTGCTGGCCGGACAGTCGGATCGATTTCGGTCATCGCACCCCTCGCGAAGAAAGCCCCGACGGGCTTGATGAGCCTACCCTACCCCTTGGGCGCCAGCAGTTTCAACGCCGCGCGGATCAGCGCGGGCGTGTCGGCATCCGGCATCTCTCCGGCGGCTTGCGCCACCGCGCCTGCGGCGTCGCCAGGGGCGTAGCCAAGGTTGCCCAGCGCCGAAAGCGCGTCGGCCTGCGCATTGCTTGTCGGCGCGGCGACGGGTGCGGGGGCGACAGTCTCGATCACCTCGACTTCCTGCGTGCCCTGCGCCTGTGCCAGCGATCCGCCCATGGCCATGACGCCGGGCGCCTTGTCCTTGAGATCCAGCACCACCCGCTGCGCGATCTTCGGGCCCACGCCCTTGGCTGCCTTCACCGCGTTCCAGTCGCCCAGCGCAATCGCCCGGCTGACGCCATCCGGCCCCAGCGTGCCGAGGATGGCCAGTGATGCCTTGGCCCCCACCCCCTGAACGGAGGTCAGCAGGCGGTGCCATTCCTTTTCCGCAAGCGTTTGGAAACCAAACAATTGCATCACGTCTTCCCGGACCAGCAGGTCGGTATAAAGGGCCACGGCCTCTCCCACCCCCGGCAGGGCGGCAAGGGTGCGTTCGGAGCAATAGACAAGATAGCCCACGCCGCGCACGTCGATCAGCACGTGATCGGGCGCGCGGTGATCAATCCGGCCGGTGATTTTCCCGATCATGCGCTGGCCTTCAGGACGGCAGCGGCCAAGCCCCCGGCCCGGCCGTGGTGCTGCGCGTGGCAAATCGCGATGGCCAGCGCGTCAGCCGCATCCGGGCCTGCAATCACGGCCCCCGGCAATTGCATCTGCACCATATGCGCCACCTGGCCCTTGTCGGCGTGCCCCACGCCCACGACGGTCTTCTTGATGGTGTTGGGGGCATATTCGCCCACGCTCAACCCCGCCTGCGCCGGTACCAGCATCGCGATCCCGCGCGCCTGTCCCAGTTTCAGCGTGCCTGCGCCGTCCTTGTTGACGAATGTCTGTTCCACCGCCGCCGCCTGCGGTGCCATGCGCGCGAACACCTCCGTCAGTTGCTGGTGCAGCGACAAAAGGCGCGCGGCCAGATCGGTGCCTTGTGACTGGCAGACCCCGTTTGCGATGTGAATCATCTTGCTGCCCGCGACGTCAATCACGCCCCAGCCCAGATTGCGCAGCCCCGGATCAATGCCGATCACCCTGATCATCTGCCCCACCTACCCTTTTTGTTGCTTTTATGATGCACTAGCACGAAAGGCGAACATCGGACAAACGAAAAGGGCGTCGCATTGATTTGAGCCGATTGCGACATGCGCGATGTCGCTTTTGCTGCACATGCAACATTTCCGCCTTCCGGGCATCCAAAAACGACGCCTCACAAACGGAATTCACGTATATTTAACGGTGTGTTAACCCCGTTAGCGAGCCATGCAAAAAACGCAGATCACACCTGCAATTCCAACAATTGTCGTCGGCAGAAAAGCCCCCTATCTGCGATCCAGAACGTTGGATGATCCAACAAGAACTTCAGACAAAAAAGGACGGCTCACATGGCAGCTTTCGACACCACCCGCACCACCTATGGCGCCACCAGCGCCGTTTCCAAAATCGGTTCCTACTTCGGCACGCTCGTGTCTTCCGTTGTGGCATGGCGCGACGCCGCCGTTACACGCAAGGCGCTGAACGCCCTGACAGACCGCGAACTGGAAGACATCGGCCTGATGCGCAGCGACGTGGACAACGTCGCTTCCTCCCACTTCATCCGCTGATCGGTCCGGTCCGAGACAGGGCCAACCCGGGGACACGCCTGCATGGCAAAAGCCGCGCCTGAGTGATCAGAGCGCGGCTTTCTCATGTCCGTGTCCGGACATGCTTGGGCGTCAGACCTCCCCCCAGAGGTCCGACAGGGAGACTTTAACGCAGGATCGGCCCCATCAGATGGGCAAGCCGTTCCGTAATCGGATCAACACCCATGACCTTGGCACCGGCACGTTCGAATACTGTGCCGCTGTCCAGCGCAGCGAGGCGGTCGGCATAGGCATCGGGGCCTGTGGAGGCCAACATGAACGCCTTGATGGCGAAAAAGCCGAAACCCGCCAGAAGCAGCAACCGGATGCCCGACACACCGCGCACGCGGCGGGCCTTGGGCGTGACGGTGATCAGACCGTCCTTGCCGACCTTGGTGGTATAGCCATGAGTCATCTTCTCATGCTTGCGCCCCAGCTTTCCAAGGCGCTTGGTGAAATGATCGTGCGTCTCAACCATGACAGACTCTCGTAACAAACGGCCCCCACCGCTGTTGAGCCATGTTAAGAACACAAATGTGGCAATTTCTGGGCAATTGCCTCAAATAGACCTTAAAAGCCCTTCAAATCAGGTATTTCTTTGCAAGGTCAGGGTCGTCCAGTCAACAATGCTGTCACGGTGTGCCAGATTGATGCCGGATCGTGCATAAACCTCCACCACATTGTCAGCCTGTTCGTTCAGAATCCCCGAAAGAATCGCATAGCCCCCCGGTTGAAGGGCCGCCGCCATGTCCGGGGCCAGCGCAACAAGCGGGCCTTTGAGGATATTGGCAAAGATCAGGTCGAAGGGGGCGGCGTTCGCCAGGACGGGATGGTCAAACCCTGCTGCCTCCACACAGGTGACGCGCCCGGTCAGGCCGTTGGCCGTCACGTTGGCCTGCGCCACGTCGACAGCGACTTCGTCGATGTCGCTGGCCAGCACCGTATCAGGCCAGATACGCGCCGCCGCCATTGCCAGCACCGCCGTGCCGCACCCGATATCGACCACCCGTTTTCCGACAAACCCCTGTTCCGCCAGCCGGTCCAGCGCGCGCAGACAGCCCAGCGTGGTGCCATGATGCCCGGTGCCGAAGGCCATCGCGGCCTCGATCAGCAAGGGCTCCGCCCCGGCGGGCACCTTGTCCGCATCATGGCTGCCGTAGACAAAGAACCGCCCGGCTTCCACCGGGGACAATTCGCGGCGCACATGGGCGACCCAATCCGTTTCAGGCAGTTCGGACACGGTGAAGGGCTTGGCGCCCAGGGCCGCCGCCAGCAGGGCCAGGGCGGCGGCATCCGGGCTTTCCTCGAAATAGCCGCCGACCTCCCAAAGGCCCGATCCGTCTTCCATCTCGAACACGCCGACGCCGGTGGGGGCCGGGTCCATGCGTTCCATGGCATCACCCAGTTTATAGGCGGCCTCGCGGCCTTGAAGGGTGGTGAGGGCGGTAAAGGTGGGCATCAGCGTATCCTGTGTTTGTCGGGGTTCGGGTAGGGCCGCGGGCGATCAGGGTCAAGCGTCACGGCCGGGGCGTCCTGCAACCCGGCGACATAGACCCATCCCCAAAGGGCTGCCAGCGTGCCCATCACCACACCACCAAGCGCCTGCCCATAGATGACGCCCGTCGCGCCAAATGCCGATGCCAGCCATATTGCCACGGGCCAGCTGACCGCCACGTCCTTGAGCCAGTTCAGAAACGTCGACCGCCCGGGTTTGCCCAGGTTGTTGAACGCCGCGTTCGAGACAAAGAGCGCACCCACGAATACGAAACCGCCCACACCGACCAACGTGAAAGCGCGCAGCACCGCCGCGCCTTCGGGCGGCAGGGCGAACGCCTGAATGACGAAAGGTGTGGCTGCCATCAGCAGGGCCCAGGCCACCAGCGTGTAGACGAGGCAGAAGATCAGCGCATCGCGGTAGGTGCTGCGGACCCGGTCCCACTGACCCGCGCCATAGTTCTGGCCAAAGATCCCGCCGATGGCCCCCGAAAGCGCGAAGATGCCGCCAAAGACCACCACCGTCAGCCGCCCCACCACGGCCCATGCGGCGACGGCTTCATCCCCGAACTGCGCCATGACTACCGTCAGCAGGTAGTTGCCCGCGGGCGTCGACATCTGGGTGGCGATGGCCGGCACCGCGACGCCCATGAAGGGCCACAGGATGCGCCGGAATGTCCGCAGCCGCGGTTTTTCGACCAGCCGCATCTGGATGATGGCGAAATAGATGCCCAGCCCCATCAGCACGCACCGGAACAGCACCAGCCCAATGGCGGCCCCATCCAGCCCCCAGCCCATCCAGAGGATCAGCACCGGGTCAACGAACAACAGCAACAGACCGGGCGACAGCGTCAGATACATGGCCTTCGCCCCATAGCCATCCGCCCGCAGTGCGCCCGAACAGATCAGGCCGACGGCCATGATCGGCAGCGATGGAATGCTGATCGCCAGATAGCGCGCCGCAAGACGCGCGGTTTCCCCCTCCGCGCCCGCCAGCCCCACCAGATCATGACGGAAGGCCACGATCAGCAGCGCCACCATCGCCTGGATCGCGGCCGCAATGACAATGCCCGCGCCCGCCTGCCTGCGTGCCAGCGGCCGTTCCCCCTGTCCGATGCTGCGGGAAATGAGGGCGGTGGCGGCTATCATCAGGCCGACGCTGATGGAGACGGAGAAGAACTGCACCGCGTAGGCAAAGCCGACGGCGGCGACCAGCGTCGGATCCCCCAGCTGCGCGACCCAAAACAGGTTCGCGGCATCGACCAGAAACACGAAGGTGATCCCCAATGCCCCTGTCGCGGTCATCCGCACCACATGCCCCATGGTGCCACCGGTCAGGAACCTGCCGTCCGGCACGGGTTATTCCGCCGCTTGCGGCAGCCGGTCCGAGAAGATCGTCTCGTTTCCCGGCATGGGGTGGCGCGGGATCAGCATCGCAAGGCAGAACGACGTCGCGGCCATGGCCGCCGCCAGCAGGAACACCGCCGCAGGAGAGATCAGCCACAACAGGCCAAGTGCCACCGGCAGGAACACCGCAGCGATATGGTTGATGGTGAAGGCCACCGCCGCCGTGGGCGCGATATCCGCCGGGTCCGCGATTTTCTGGAAGTATGTCTTCAGCGCCAGCGCCAGCGCGAAAAAGACATGATCCAGCACATAGAGTGTCGAGGCAATCAGCACGCCCCAGCCCATGAAATAGACACCCCCATAGCTGAGGAAAACCAGCACCAGACCGATATATTCGAACCCCAGCGCGCGCCGTTCGCCGAAATACCCCACCGCGCGGCCCATCAGCGGGGCAAAGATCATGTTGGCCATCAGGTTGATCAGGTAAAGCGAAGTAATCTCGTGCACTTCGAAACCGAACCGCTCCACCATCATGAAGCCCGCGAAGACCATGAAGATCTGCCGCCGGGCTCCGGCCATGAATTGCAGCGCATAATAGAGCCAGTAGCGACGGCGCAGGATCATGCGTTTGTTCTGTGGCGTAGGCGCCTCGAATTGGGGATAGGCGACCATGGCGAAGAGCGCGATCAGCACCGTGGCCCCACCTGCGGTCAGGTAGACGAAATTGTAGGACAGATCGAAGGTCTTCCAGGTGCCGATCAGCAGGATATAGACCAGCATCGTCGCCAGCGACCCTGCCGCCATCAGCCAACCGATCATGCGCGGCGCGTCCTCGATTTTCAGCCATTGCAGTTGCAGCGACTGGTTGACCGTTTCGTAATAATGAAAGCCGATGGAGCTGAGCATGGTCAGCGTCAGGATACCGCCCATCTGCGGGAACCATGCGGTGATCCCTGTCGCCATCCCCAACAGCACCAGCGACACCAGCCCCAGCACCTGTTCGCGCATGAAGATGATGATGGCGATCACGCCGATCGCGAAGAATCCCGGAATTTCACGGATCGTGTGCAGCAACCCGATGTCGGAGCCGTCGAAACTGGCGACCTCGATCACGAAATTATTGAGCAGCGCCGACCAGACGTTGAAGGCAATCGGCATGGCCATCGCCATCAGGAACAGCAGCGCCACCGGGCGGCGCCAGAACGGGAGGGTCTTGGCCTCTTCCAGGGTAACGAATTGTGCCATGGCTCAGGCTTACGCCCGATCCGCACAAAAGACGAGGGGCGGATTGCACAGGGCTTGCGCGCAATTGCGCGGTCAGGGCAGGCCCGGACGGGTGCGCGCCAGCGCAGCGGCGCTGACGCCTTCGGCGGCGATATCAGCGGGCAGTGCCTTGCCCTGCACCAGTGCCGCCGCCGCACGGGCCAGCGCGGGCGCGGTCTGGATGCCGTAGCCGCCCTGCCCGGCCAGCCAGAAGAACCCTTCGGCCCGTGGATCGAAGCCCGCGACCGGATCGCCATCGGGCATGAAACTGCGCAAGCCCGCCCATTTGTGTCCGATGCGCCTGATCTGAATGTCGAAGGCGGTTTCGATCCGGTCCACGCAAAGCGCGATATCCATCTCTTCGGGCTGGGCGTCGCAGGGGGCGGAGGGGGTCGCATCCGCCGGAGAGATCAGCAATTGCCCCGCTTCGGGCTTGAGATAGAAATCCTCCTGCGCGTCCACGACCAGCGGCAGGGCGCCGATATCCGACCCCTCGGGCGGCGCGACAATCAACGCGGTGCGGCGCTTGGGGACAAGTCCCGCAGGCGGCACATCGGCAAGGGTGGCAATCCGGTCCGCCCAGGCCCCGGCGGCATTCACGATCAACGGGGCGCTGAAGCGGCCCTGGGATGTGTCGACCTGCCACTCGCCTTCATGTGTCAGCGCGGTGACCTCCGCCTTGCATTGCAATTCACCACCTGCGCTGCGCAGCCGGGTCAGGTAGTGCTGGTGCAACCGCCCCACGTCGATATCCGACGCACCGGCGTCATAAAGCCCCGCCACGGCGTAACCCGCGCGCAAAAGCGGCACAGCTTCGGCCACCTCCGCAGCCGTCAACGGCGTGACCGCGTCGCCCAGATCGGCGCGCTGATCCTCCAGCGCCTGCACCTGATCCTGCCGCGCCACGAACACCACGCCGCGCGGGCTGAGGAACGACGGCTCCCCGCCCGGTGGCGCGGTAAAGTACGCACCCGATGCGCGGGTCAGGGCGCGGATCACCGGCGGGCCATAGGCCACGGTATAAAGCGCCGCAGACCGCCCCGTGGTGTGGTAGCCCGGCTGCGCCTCCCGCTCCAGCAGCAGCACCTTTTGCGCGCCTGCCAGTTCCGCCGCGACGGAAGCCCCCGCAATGCCCGCGCCGATCACGATGATATCGAAAGTGGTGTCCACCATGCCCGTCCCCTTTGCGCGGACCCTATCAAAGCGTGATCGGGGCGAAAGACGTTTGTTTGCGTTTCCCCCTGCCGCCGCAGTTTGTTAGCCTTCAGGGGTATGATGAGGTTCGCGCATATTCTGGCGGCTTTGGTCCTGACCCCGTTTGCTGCCGTGGCAGAGCTGCCCGCGCCGCTGACGGATGATGATTACGCGCCGATAGAGATGGCCGAGGCGCGATTGGGTCATTTGCTGTTCTACGATCCCATCCTGTCGGGCAACAAAACGGTGTCCTGTGCCACTTGCCACCACCCGGCATTCGGCACTTCCGATGGCGTATCGCTTTCCATCGGGGATGGCGGCATCGGCATGGGACCTGCCCGCCGCGCCGATCCGGCCAATCCGCCCGAAAAACGCATCCCGCGCAACGCGCCTGCGCTGTTCAATCTGGGTGCGCTTGAGATGAATGTGCTGTTTCACGATGGTCGGCTTGAGGCGGACCCGGATTTCCCCGGCGGCATCCGCACGCCGATGGATGCGGACATGGTCAGCGGTTTCGCTTCTGCCCTGTCCGCGCAGACCATGTTTCCGGTGCTGAGCCGGGACGAGATGGCGGGATCATGGCGGGAGAACGATGTGGCCCGCGCGGTGCGGCAGGGGGTGATCACCGGACCGGGTGGGGCGTGGGACCTGCTGTCGCGGCGGGTGGCGGCGGTGCCCGCCTATGCGCAGGCGTTCGAGGCGACCTATGATCACGTGGACGGGCCGGACGACATTGCCTTTACCGACATCTCCAACGCCATCGCGGCGTTCATGGCGTTCGAATGGCGGTCGGACACCGCGCCCTTCGATGCGGTCTTGCGGGGGGAGGCTGAACTGGATGGCCCCGCTGCGCAGGGGATGGTGCTGTTCTATGGCAGTGCGGGTTGCAGCACCTGCCACAGCGGCGCGCTGCTGACGGACAACCGCTTTCACGCGACGGGCGCGGCCCAGATCGGACCCGGCAAAGCGGCCACCTTCGAGACCCACCAACGCGACACGGGCCGCTTCAGGGTCACCGGGCAAGCGGATGATCTTTATGCCTTTCGCACGCCGTCGCTGCGCAACGTTGCGCTGACAGCACCCTATGGCCACGCGGGCAGCCATGCCGACCTCGCGCGGTTTCTGGCCGATCACGCAGACCCGCTAGCAGGTCTTGCGCGATACGATGCAAGCCTTGCGCGCTTGCCCACACCCGTGGATCAGGATTTCCAGATCATGAACGACCCTGCGGAGGTTGCCGCGATCCGCGCCGCCGTGACGTGGGAAGGCGCACCGCTCAGCCCCGATGATATTGCGGCGCTGATGGCTTTTCTGGACAGCCTGACCGATCCGGTCAGCATTTCGGGACGGCTTGGGGTGCCGAACGCCGTGCCCAGTGGTTTGCCCGTGGCGCAGGTGCCCTAGGGTTTTTCAATCAAAATGGTCTGGCCGACCTCCGCAGTATGCGCGCTGGATGTGCCATCGGGCCATGTGACGGTGATCTGTGCCCATTCTGCGTCGGCGACACCCACGTGCAGCGGCAGCAATTGCCCGCCCGCATGGCCGCCGCCGATCACCCGTTGCAGGGTCTGCACCTGCCCCGCCGCGCGCACCGTGACCCGCGCGCCAATGGCGTCCCGGTTGCCCCCCGCCTGCCGCAGATCAATGCGCAGCCAATTGCCCGTCACCGCCGTGACATTGCGATACAGCATCAGCGGTGCGCGGCGGTTGGAGACGATCAGGTCAAGCCGCCCGTCCTGATCGAAGTCCGCTAGCGCCGCGCCGCGCGACCGTTCCAGCGCCGCGACACCGGCGTGTTCTGCCCGTTCGACAAAGGTGCCATCCGCGGCCTGCATCAGCAGATTGTTGGGGTCACGCGTAGCCATGCCGGGCATCTGGTCCACGTTGCCCTTGGCGATGAACAGATCGGCGCGCCCGTCGTTGTCGATATCGCCGAATTCCGCGTGCCACCCGGTCGACGGCCTGCCATCCCCGCCCATGTGCGGACGTTGCGCATAGGTGCCGATGCTGAAAGGGGCCGCCGCATAGGTGCCGTCAGGCTGCGCGATCTGCATCAGTTGGTCGCCCATGGAGGTCAGCATCACCTCGTCCCGCCCGTCCCCTGTCAGGTCCCGGCTGGCGATCCCCATCCCCCAGAGCGAGACGTTTTGCCATCCGTCCTGCGGCCCCAGAAAGCGCCGGTCGACGATGTCCCACATCTGCTCATACCCGCCGGTCACATAATAATGCCGGTCATTGGACAGCCGCAGCCGCTGCTTGCCCGTGGCGTCGCGCGCCGCAAGGATGGACAGCGCGCAGAACCCCGGTGTCAGCGGCTTTGCCGCATAACCTGCGGCCTCCGGCCGCAGGAGCAGGTTGTCATCGCAAGCCTCGAACGGGCCATCGGGATTGGCACGGTCGACATAGTTTCCGACGGCCAAAACCGCGCGCGCGTCCCCTTCCCACCATGCGGTGAAGGCTGTACTCCACCGATCCTGCTGCGGCAGGCCCCATGCGGCGGTGGCGTCCTCGAATTTGCAATCCCCCTTGCCGCGCAGGGCTACGTTCGGCCCAACCCGCAGCACGAACAGATCGCGCACCCCGTCGGCGTCCATGTCGATCGGGTATGCGCCCGTGGCACCGGTGATTTCCGGCAAAGGCATTGAGTCAAAAGCGAAACCGCCCTTGTTACGGATCATCACCGCAGGCGCGCTGCCGCCGGGGGCGAAAATATCGGGCAGACCGTCGGCATCGCAGTCGAACACCGCCAGACCGCCGCCCACGAAATGCGTCCAGCCCCCTTCGTAGTGGTGCGTTGGCAGCGCGTCGGAAAGGTCCTCGAACATCGGATCGGCGCTTGTTGCGCTACCGACAAGACACGCCAGCACCGCAGCCAGCCGCCTCACCCGACCGCCGCCTCGCCGCCCAGCAGGGTGTCGGTCAGGGCCGACAGCGCCAGCGCGGTGGCCCCGCGCGCCCAGACCAGATCGGCGCAGGGATGGATGGCGACCTTGCAGGGCTTGCGCCCTTCCGACAGGGTCATCTCCTGCATTTCTTCCATGATTTCAGTGACGAACAGATCACCGTGCTGCATCCGTTCCCCGGACAGGATGATCAGTTCGGGATCAAACAGTTGCACCACATTCGACAGGCCCAGCGACAGATATCGCCCCGCGCGGCGAAAGATCGTGCGCGCGGCGGTTTGCCCTGCCTCGGCTTCCCGCAGGAGCACGTCGAGCACCTCCTGACGGCTGCGGATGTCATCAAACGCATAATCAAGCGCCACCGCGGCTTCCCGCGTGAGGGCATAATCGGCCAGATAGGCTTCAAGACACCCCCGTTGCCCGCAACGGCACAGCGCCCCGTCCAGTTGCACCTTGGTGTGGCCCAGTTCCAGACCCATGCCATGCGCTCCGCGATAGAGGCAATTGTCCAGCACCATGCCCATGCCGACGCCGTTTTCGATGGTGACAACGGCGAAATCCGACATCGCCCGGCCCGCGCCGAACCATAATTCGCCAAGGGTCAGCGCGTTGGCGTCATTGTCCAGATAAACGGGCATGTCGAAATGCACCGCAAAGGCCGCCGCAAGATTTTCGTCGCGGTTTTGCAAAAGCGATGACCAATGCACCAGCCCGTTTGCCGGATCGATGATCCCCGGCATGCCGATGCCCACCGCGTGAATGTCTTCCCGCCCAAGATCCCTGAGCGCCAGCAGTCGGTCGATCAGAGTCACGACCTCCTCCATCAGGTCCGGCAGGGCAAGGCGCTTGTCCGATGCGGGCAGGGTCAGATCGGCAATCATCTCTCCGGCAAAGTTGGTCAGCACCGCGGTGTGGGACTTGTAGGACAGCTTGATCCCGATGACATGCGCGGCTTCCGGCACCACCGCAAGGGCCACGGGCGGGCGGCCCCGTCCCTGTTCGCGGGGCGGACCGACGACCTCGCACAGATAGCCCGCAGCGATCAGATCGGCGGTCAGTGTGGTGGCCGATCCGGCGGATATATCAAGCGCACGGGTGATATCCGCCCGCGCGGCGGCCCCGTTGGCGCGCACATGTTCGAACACCCGTTGGCGCAATCCCCCTTTGCCCGCACGAGGTGCTTGCAAAAGAGGGCCGCAGCCTTCAGCCTGCGGTTGCGCTCTGGGGGCTGTGCCGTCCAAATTATTCAGTCCCTGAAATAAACATTGTGGCTGCATCCGAAAATCTTGCGCTTTGGGCAGATTATGACCGGATTTAGCACATGGCCAGCAATTAATTTGCCTGTTTTTGATTTTTTTATTTTGACAACTGAAAAAAATATAGCAGATTGTGCAAATGAGTCCAAATGACTCGCCCCGGCACGCAGAGGTCGGGCTTATCCAGGGAGGATCCTATGAACAAGAACCTATTCGCAGCCGCCGCAACGGCTGTCAGCATCGGCTTTGGCACGCTTGCCATGGCGGATGGCCATGCCGTGTCCGTCGGCGTCAGCTGGTCCAACTTCCAGGAAGAACGCTGGAAAACCGATGAAGCCGCGATCAAGTCCGCGCTTGAAGCCGCCGGGGCGACGTATGTGTCCGCCGATGCGCAGTCTTCCTCGGCCAAGCAGTTGTCGGATGTTGAAAGCCTGATCGCGCAGGGCGTCGACGCGCTGATCATCCTCGCGCAGGACAGCGCCGCCATCGGCCCCGCCGTGGACGCCGCCGCTGCCGAAGGCATTCCGGTCGTGGGTTATGACCGCCTGATCGAAGACAACCGCGCGTTCTACCTGACGTTCGACAACGTTGAAGTGGGCCGGATGCAGGCGCGCGCCGTTCTGGCGGCACAGCCCACGGGCAACTACGTGATGATCAAAGGCTCCCCCACGGACCCCAACGCGGACTTCCTGCGCGGTGGTCAGCAGGAAGTGCTGCAAGCGGCGATTGACGCGGGCGACATCACCATCGTGGACGAAGCCTATACCGATGGCTGGTTGCCTGCGAACGCACAGCGCAACATGGAACAGATCCTGACCGCCAATGACAACAAGGTCGACGCGGTCGTCGCCTCCAACGACGGCACCGCCGGTGGCGCTGTTGCTGCCCTCACGGCACAGGGCATGGAAGGCATCCCGGTTTCCGGCCAGGACGGCGATCATGCGGCGTTGAACCGTGTGGCGCTTGGCACGCAGACCGTGTCCGTCTGGAAAGACGCGCGTGAGCTGGGCAAAGCCGCAGGCGAGATTGCCGTGGCACTGGCCAAGAATGACGGTGACATGTCCACCGTCGAAGGCGCGCAGTCCTGGACCTCCCCTGCGGGAACCGAGATGACGGCCGTGTTCCTGGCCCCCGTGCCGGTGACAAAGGACAACCTGACGGCTGTTGTCGACGCCGGCTGGATCGCACAGGACAAGCTGTGCCAGGGCGTGACCAACGGTCCGGCCCCCTGTAACTGATCTCCTCCCCGCTTCGGCCTGCGCCCCGCGTGGGCCGAAGCACCCCCATGCCTTGTATGCACGCGGCCTTTGCCGCCCCACGATTCCCCCGCGAGGATACCCATGTCAGAAACATCCACCGCCACAGACGCCCCCCCTGCGCGCCGCAGTTTCTGGGCCGCGCTTGATCTGGACACCCGCCTTCTGGGCATGATCGGGGCCTTCGTGCTGGTGGCGCTGGTGTTCAACATCCTGACCGACGGGCGTTTCCTGACCCCGCGCAACATCTTCAACCTGACGATCCAGACCGTTTCCGTGGCGATCATGGCGACCGGGATGGTCTTTGTGATCGTCACCCGCCACATCGACCTGTCCGTCGGCGCGCTGCTGGCGACCTGCACCGCCGTGATGGCAATGACGCAGACGCAAATCCTGCCCAACATGATGGGGCTGGAACTGGGCCATCCGATGATCCCGTGGATCACCATTCTGGTAGGATTGCTCACCGGGGCGATCATCGGCGGCTTGCAGGGCTACCTGATTGGCTATCAGGCGATCCCCGCGTTTATCGTCACACTTGGTGGGTTGCTAATCTGGCGCAACGTCGCCTGGCACCTGACCGATGGTCAGACCATTGGCCCCTTGAACGAAACCTATGTCCTGTTCGGTGGCATCAACGGCACGCTGGGCGTGTTCTGGAGCTGGGCCGTGGGTATTGCCGCCGCAGTCGCTTCGGTCTTTGGCCTGATGTCGGCGCGGCGCACGAAAGTCGGGCACGGCTTCCCGGTCAAACCCCTCTGGGCGGAGGGGGTGATCATCGCCATCGTGGTGGCGGCCATTCTGGGGTTCGTTGCCATCCTGAACGCCTATTCCGTGCCGGAACGCGTTGTCGCGCGCGACGTGGAACGCTGGGGCTGTGACGTGGCGGAAGGCTGCACGGCGGCTTACGGCATCCCCTATTCGGTGCTGCTGCTGATCGTCGTGGCGATCGTGATGACCGTGATCGCACAGCGCACCCGGCTGGGGCGTTACATCTTCGCCACGGGCGGCAACCCGGATGCGGCGGAATTGTCGGGCGTGAATACCAAGCTGCTGACGGTCAAGGTCTTTGCCATGGTCGGCGTGCTTTGCGCGCTGGGGGGCATCGTTGCCTCCGCCCGGCTGGGCTATCACACCAATGACATCGGCGTGCTGGACGAATTGCGGGTGATCGCGGCGGCAGTGATTGGCGGCACGGCCCTTTCGGGAGGCATCGGCACGATCTACGGCGCGATCTTTGGCGCGCTGATCATGCAGTCGTTGCAATCGGGCATGGCCATGGTCGGGGTCGATGCGCCCTACCAGAACATCGTCGTGGGCCTTGTGCTAGTCTTGGCCGTCTGGATCGACATTCAGTATAGAAAACTGACGGGAGCGAAGTGATGAACACCCGAACCCCTCTGGTCGAGATGAAGGACGTCTCCATCGCCTTTGGCGGCGTCAAGGCCGTCGATCACGTGAGCATTGACCTCTATCCCGGTGAAGTCGTGGGCCTTCTGGGGCACAATGGTGCCGGCAAATCAACGCTGATCAAGATGCTCTCGGGCGCCTACAGGATGGACAGCGGGCAGATATTGATCAACGGGAAAGAGGCGCGGATCACCACGCCAAGGGACGCCCGTGATCACAACATCGAGACGATCTACCAGACGCTGGCGCTGGCCGATAATCTGGACGCCGCGTCAAACCTGTTTCTGGGCCGGGAGTTGACCACGACGCTCGGCTTTGTGGATGACGCCAAGATGGAAGCGGAGACGCGCAAGATCATGGCGCGGCTCAACCCCAACTTCAAGAAGCTGAAGGAACCTGTATCCGCCCTGTCGGGCGGCCAGCGGCAATCGGTGGCGATTGCCCGCGCGGTCTATTTCAACGCGCAGATATTGATCATGGATGAACCGACTGCGGCGCTGGGTGTGCACGAAACGGCCATGGTGGCGGAGCTTATTCAGGAATTGAAGAAACAGGGCCTTGGCATTTTCCTGATCTCCCACGACACACGGGAAATGATGGACCTGTGCGACCGTGTGGCCGTGATGAAGAACGGCAAGATGGTCGGCAGCGAACGGGTGGAGGATGTGACGGAGGATGACATCCTGTCGATGATCATCCTCGGCAAGAACCCCAAAGCCGCTGCATGAGCTTTGTCGGGCTTGATCTGGGCACGTCGTCGCTTAAGGCGATCGTGATCGATGACGCCCAACAGGTTCTGGCCGAACACCGCGTGCCGCTGACGGTGCAGCGCCTCCATGACGGCTGGTCGGAGCAGAACCCCCAAAGCTGGTGTGACGCGACCATGCAAGCGCTGCGCGCGCTGTCCACACAGGTGGACATGGGCGCCGTGGAAGGCATCGGTCTGGCAGGGCACCAGCATGGCGCGACACTGATCGGGCGGGATGACATGCCCTTGCGGCCCTGCATGCTGTGGAATGACACACGCGCGCACGCCGAAGCGGCACGTCTGGACGCGATGGCGGATTTTCGCCGCATCACCGGCAACATCATCTTCGCCGGTTTCACCGCGCCCAAGGTGGAATGGGTACGCCTGAACGAACCGGATGTATTTGGCAAAACGGCGAAAATCCTCCTGCCCAAGGACTACCTGCGCCTGTTTCTGAGCGGCGAACACGTGTCGGACATGTCGGATGCCTCCGGCAAGGGGTGGCTCGATATCGGTGCGCGCGACTGGTCCGATACCCTGTTGGCGCATTGCCACCTCAGCCGCGATCACATGCCGCGTCTGGTCGAAGGCAGCGCGGTATCAGCCACCCTGCGGAAGGGCCTGGCGGCGGAACTGGGCATGCATCCGGTCCCCATTGCAGGCGGCGCGGGCGACAATGCCGCGGCCGCCATCGGCGCGGGCGTGGTCACGGATGGCACGGCGTTCCTGTCGCTCGGCACCTCGGGTGTGCTTTTCGCTTCCAACGCCAGCTTCCGGCCACACGCCGAAACAGCAGTTCATACCTTTTGCCACGCCGTCCCCGACACATGGCACCAGATGGGGGTGATCCTTGCCGCGACGGATGCGCTGGAATGGCTGGCGGGGCTGACCGGGCAGACAGCCGCAACGCTGACCGCCGATCTGGGCGATGTGACCGCACCCCAGCGCACGCTTTTCCTGCCCTATCTGGGCGGGGAACGCACGCCGATCAACGATCCACGCATACGCGGCCAGTTCCTGCATCTGGATCACGCAACGGACGCCCGCGCCGCCGCCCGTTCGGTGCTGCAAGGGGTCTGCTTCGCCTTCGCCGACTGCCGCGATGCGCTGGCGGCAACGGGCACGCAGATTGAACAGGCGCTAGCATTGGGGGGCGGGTCGCAGTCGGCGCATTGGCTGTCGATGATGGCCAGCACGCTCGGCATCACGCTGCAGGTCCCCCGCGCGGGTGATTACGGTGCCGCACTGGGGGCGGCGCGCCTTGGCATGATGGCCGCCACGGGCGGGGCCGTCACGGACATCGCCACGCCGCCCCCGGTCGACCGGGAGCATGCCCCCGACCCCGCCCTGAAAGACGCCATGGCCGATGGACACGCCCGGTACCGCGCGGCCTATCAGGCGCTGAAAAACCTCTGATCTGCGACGGTCTGTCCTTTGACATCCAGATGGTCCGCACACACATGCAAGCCACACGGGTTTTCAGGAACAAGACCGCATGCCAAAAACGCCAAGCCCCTGCATCGATGTGTGCAAGTACAAACGGCAGGGCCATTGCATCGGCTGTTCGATGACCAAGGCGCAAAAGCAGCTGTTCAAGGCCCTGAAGAAAGACAGCCACCGCACCGCCTTTGTGCAGATGCTGACCGCGCAGCAGGACCGGTTGGGCAAGTACACCGCCTGGCGCAAGGCCTACATCAAGAAACTGAAAAAGCGCAAGATCGCGCCATTTGAGTTCCTGCAGGACTGACGCAAAAGACCCGCCCTGTCAGGGGCGGGTCCGGTGTCAGCGATCAAGCAGCCTCAGGAGATATGCGCGCGCAGCATCCAGGCGAATTTCTCGTGGATCTGGCCCCGCGCGATGCACAGGTCTTCGGTCAGGGTGTCGCCATGCCCGGCGGCAAGTTCCCCACAGCCTGCCAGCGTCGCCGCCAGCGTTTCCTGCGCGGCGACCATCACCTTGATCATCTCCTGATCGGTGGCCTTGCCGTCGTGTTCGCGCACCTTGGACCGCTCCAGCATGCCTGCCAGCATCCCTTCGGCGTGGCCTTGCAGGGCCTTCACCCGCTCCGCCAGATCGTCCTGCGCGATGAAGTGATCTTCGTAGATCTTCTGAAACAGATCATGCAGCGGGCCAAAGGCCATGCCGGTGACGTTCCAGTGAAAGTTCTGCGCGAGCATCGTTGTCACGGCGGTTTCGGCAACGGATTGGTTCAACGCTTCGACGATCTGTGACTGGGCGTCTGTTGAAAGGGCGGCGGCGGTTTGTGTCATGGTGCGAACTCCCACTGGGTGAATTGTTGACGGGCGGCGGTTCTGCTGCCTGTTAAAGGTAACTTATGTCGTGTTTTTCGGATTCCAATAGTTTTTAGAATTATTCTAAGTTAGGTCTCCCGCGCAAGGGCCTGAATCAGAAAACCGATGCATCTGCGATCTTCCGCCTGAACCCGCCTGCGCATCAAAAAAGCAAAGCTCGCTGCATCGCCCCGGCGCGCGGCGCACAGCGCAGAGCCGAGCCAGCGTTCATCGAAAGACAGCTCAGACACACCGGGGCGGAACAGCACGGGTTTCTTTGCCAGCACCTGCGTCAGGCACTGCACCAGCGCCTTGGCAAAGCCTGTCCGCGTCACGCGGTTGTCGCTGGCCAACAGCGCGCAGGTCCGGAACACATCCGCGCGCGCCGCAGTTCGGCACACAAGGCCTGCACGGCGCACGTCCGTCAGGATATCCATGACCGGCGCGGGCAATTCCGGCGCCATCGGCACGGGGTTTGAGGGATGCTTTCGAAGGGCAGAGACCATGGAAACGCTCATCGGTTAATTACCTGAGTATAATAATCAGGAAATCGCCGATTTGCAAGAGTTCCGTTTGATCAGGCCCCGTAAGGCACCCAGATGCTTTTGGTCTGTGTCGCCGCCCGCAGGAAGGTTTCCCCTTCTGCCACGGCGCGGTCATGCCAGTCGATCTGCCGCCCGTAATCGACAAAACAGCGTTTGAGATTGCCGATGGAATGTTCCTCCACCAGCGTGGACAGCGCGGGCGGCCCGAAGGCCCAGACCGCATCGACGTCATTATGCTTGGCCAGCGTATCGGCCAGCGTCATCGCGTCGCCCGTGACGATGTTCAGCACCCCTGCAGGCACGTCCGATGTTTCCATCACCGAATAGAAATCCGTGGCCGACAGCGGATGCGCCGCACTTGGGACGGCGATAACCCGATTGCCCGTTGCGATCAGCGGGGCGACCATGCTGACAAAGCCCAACAGCGGCGCTTCGTCCGGGCAGATCACACCGACAACGCCCAGCGCTTCGGGAATGGCGAGGGCAACACCCTGCATGGGGGGCAGATGCACCGCGCCTTCCCATTTGTCAGCCCATGCGCCGTAGGTGAAGAACCGATCAATCGCCGCCTCCACCTCGGCGCGCGCCTTGCCTGCGCTGACCCCGGTCATGTCGCGGATGCGCGTTGCGAATTCATCCGACCGGCCAGACAGGTTTTCGCCCAGATAATACAGGATCTGCGCCCGGTTATGGGCAGTCTTCTGGCCCCAGCTTTTTGCCCCGCGCGCCGCTTCGACCGCGTTGCGGATGTCCTTGCGGTTGCCGTCGCCCACTTCGCCCAGCTTGTCGCCCTTGGGCGACAGCACAGGGATGGAATAGTTGCCATCGGGCCGCGCCTGTTTGCCGCCGATGAACAGCTTCGGTGTGCGGTCCACCGCTTCCAGCTTCAGCCCACCCGAAGGCTTGGGCGTGCTCACCGGCTTGCGCATCGGCAACTTGGCCCAGGCCGCAGGCTTCAGATAGCCGTAACAGCCTTCCTTGCCCCCTTCCCGGCCATAGCCGCTTTCCTTCACGCCGCCAAATCCCACGGCGGCATCCATCACGTTGGTCGTATTGACCCAGACGATCCCGGCCTCGACCGCAGCCGCAACATCCATCGCCTGCGAAATCGTCTCGCTCCAGATGCTGGCACTCAATCCATAGCGGGAATGGTTGGCCAATTGCACCGCTTCATCAAAGGTGCGGAAGGTCAGGGAGACGACGACGGGGCCGAAAATCTCGTCACAGGCAACCTCTGACGTGGGCTGCACATCCGTCAGCAGGGTCGGCGGATAAAAGCTGCCACCCTCGGGTATCTCGACCTCCGGCTGGTACAGGGTCGCACCGGCTTTGACACCCGCGTCGACCATGGCCTTGACCCGCTCGAACTGCACGGGCGACACAAGGCTGCCCATGTCGATGCACTTGTCCATCGGATCGCCCACCCGCAGCTTGGCCATGCGGGTGCGCAGGCGGGTGTGGAAATCCTCCGCCACGCCTTCCTGCACCAGAATGCGCGAACCGGCACAGCAAACCTGCCCCTGATTGAACCAGATCGCATCCACCACCCCTTCGACAGCGGCATCCAGATCGGCGTCGTCAAAGACGATGAACGGGGACTTGCCGCCCAGCTCAAGCGTCAGCGACTTGCCGGAGCCTGCGGTGGTCTTGCGGATCTGCTTGCCCACAGGCGTCGAGCCGGTGAAGGCGACCTTGTCGATGCCGTCATGTTCCACGATCAGCGCGCCGGTTGTGCCGTCCCCGGTGACAATGTTCAGAACGCCCGCAGGCAGACCCGCCGCTTCGGCCAGTTCCGCAAACAGCAGCGCGGTCAGCGATGTGTTCTCCGCTGGTTTCAGCACCACCGCGTTGCCCAGCGCCAAAGCGGGGGCGAGCTTCCATGACAGCATCAGGAAGGGGAAATTCCACGGTATCACCTGCCCCACGACGCCCACGGGATCGTAGCCTGCAAAGGTGCTTTCCTGTATCTGCGCCCAGCCTGCGTGGTGATAGAAATGTCGCACGGCCAATGGGATATCGATGTCGCGCGTCTCCCTTATGGGCTTGCCGTTGTCCAGCGCTTCGACCACGGCAATCAGCCGCGCATTGCGCTGGATCAGACGCGCCAGCGCATAGAGCTTGCGGGCGCGGGCCGGACCGCCCATCGCCGCCCATCCCGGCTGCGCCTTGCTTGCGGCCTTGACCGCCGCGTCCACATCCGCCTTGCCGCCCTGGGATACCTGACCCAGCACCGCCCCCGTCGCAGGTTCCACGCTGTCGAAAAGCTTGGCTGGCTTGGTGAAGCCACCGTTGATGTAATGCCCGAACCCCTTTGCATGGGACTTCAGCCACGCGCGTGCTTCGGTGTCGCTCTCTGGTGCAGGGCCATAATCCATGCTGTCGAAAAACTCTGATACGCTCATCGGTTTATCCAATCGGGTGCCGGTTGAGGGCGCTATAGGCGCCGTCGAGGTGGTGTTCGAGCTGGCGTTCGATATCGCCCAGCAGGCTGGACGCGCCAAAACGGAACCAGTCGGGGGTAAGCCAAGCGTCGCCGAGTTCTTCCTTCAAAAGCGCAAGATACAGCACCGCATCCTTGGCCTTGGAAACACCCCCTGCAGGCTTGTAACCGACCATCTGCCCGGTCAACCTGTGGTACTGTCGGATTGCGCGCAGCATGACCAGCGTGATCGGCAGCGTCGCGTTGACGCTTTCCTTGCCCGTCGATGTCTTGATGAAGTCCGCCCCTGCCATCATGCAAATAAGGCTGGCGCGCGCCACGTTGCGCAGGGTTTTCAGATCCCCCGTCGCAAGGATCGCCTTCACATGCGCATCACCGCACGCCTCGCGATAGGCGCGCATCTCATCGTAAAGCGCCTGCCAGTTGCCGGTCAGCACATGCTCGCGGGTGATCACGATGTCGATCTCCTCTGCCCCATCAGCGACGGAGGCTTCGATCTCTCGTAGCTTCGTTTCCATTGGGGCCAGCCCGGCCGGAAACCCGGTGGACACGGCCGCCACCGGAATGCCCGTGCCCTTCAGCGCCTCGACCGCCGTGGCGACATAGCGGTGGTAGACGCAGACAGCACCCGTGGTGATCCCGCGATCCCCCATACCGAGACTGTCAAGGATATCGGCGCGAATGGGATGCGCCGCCTTGGCACACAACCGCTTCACGCGGCCCGGTGTGTCATCGCCATTCAGCGTCGTCAGGTCGATGCAGGTCACCGCCTTCAAAAGCCACGCCGCCTGCGCATCCTTCTTTACGGACCGCCGTCCCGGCAGGGACGCTGCGCGCCGTTCGGCGGCGGAACGGTTCACGCGGGCCGCCGCAACCAGTCCAAGGTCAAGCGGCATGCCCGGATTGCGGGCGTGCGGGGGCGATGTGTCTTGTACTTCTCTCAGGCGGGTCATGGATCCTCCCTCGCGCGCAGGGGGCGCGGCATGGTTTGGCCCAGCATCCAGCAGCGCCGCGGCAAAGTAAACATGGGGGCTGCGGGAACGCAGGTATTCTGCCCTGACGGAAACCGCGGGCTGCGCCTTGGGCGTCTCGCCTTCGGGTCAGCGCTTAATCGTCATCCAACAGGATACGCGCGGCATTGCCTTCGGCATCATCGTATTGATCCGACCGTACCGTCCACAGAAATGCAACCAGACCGATCCCCCCAAGGATCAGCGACACCGGGATCAGGATCACAAGCACGTTCATTTCACCCTCCTCATCCGTTGGGAATTCAGCAGCACCGTAATCGAAGAGAACGACATCGCCAAGGCCGCCGCCAGCGGGGTGGCGAAACCTGCCAGCGCGATGGGCACCGCGATGAGGTTGTAAAGCGTGGCAATGGTGAAGTTCTGCTTGGACAGATCGCGCGTGGCGCGCGCCACCTTCAACACCAGCGGCAAGGCGGCAAAGCTTTCTTTCAGGATCACCACATCGGCGGCATTGCGCGACGCCTCAAGCGCCACCGCAGGCGCGATGGAGGCATGGGCGGAGGCCAGCGCGGCCGTGTCATTCAGGCCGTCGCCGATCATCAGGACCTTTTCACCGCTTTCAGCAAGGACATTGAGCCGGTCCAGCTTGTCCTCCGGCCGGGCCTGCGCGTTTACGGACAGGCCTATCTGCGCGGCAAGCGCCTGTGCCGGGCCTTCACTGTCGCCGGTCAGCACTTCGCAGGGCAGGTCAATCGCCTGCAAGGCATCGACCACCCCATCCCGCAGGACTTCGGGCGCTTCGATCTGCAAGGCAGGCTTGTCCCCGATGCGCAAGCCCAGACCGTCAAACGGGGCCTCCAGCCAGTATCCACGACCCAACCGCACGATTTGATCGCCCCAGTGTCCTTCCACACCCTGCCCGGTGACCTCCCGGACGTCGGTCAGCGGGGCCGCAACCCTATCCCCCAGCGCCGTGAGCAAGGCGCGGGACAGCGGATGTTGCGAAGATTGCGCCAGCGCCTTGGCAACCGACTGATCGCCGACGCTCATCCCGTCGGGGATGACCACGGCGGGGCGTGTCAGGGTGCCGGTCTTGTCCAGCACCACATGCGTGACCTCGGCCAGCCGCTCCAACGCTGTGGCATGTTTGACAAGGAACCCTTCGGCGAACAGGCGGCTGATCGCGGCGGTGGACACCGCAGGCACCGCAAGGCCCAGAGCGCAGGGGCAAGTGATGATGAGCACCGCAATCGCGATGTTGAGCGCAAGGCGGAAGTCGCCGGTCGCCACGACCCAGCCGATGAAGGCGGCCAGTGCCAGCAGGTGCACGGCAGGGGCATAGACCTGTGCTGCACGGTCCGCCAGCGCGGTATAGCTGTTGCGCCCGTTTTCCGCCGTCTCCACCAGCGCAGCCATCCGGCGCAGGGATGTATCTTCGCCCACAGCGGTGGCTTGCAGGGTGAAGGGGCCGGACAGGTTGATCTCCCCCGCGCGCAGAAAATCGCCCGAGGCAACGGGCACCGCGGCACTTTCGCCGGTCAGAAAAGAGCGGTCCATCAGGGCGTTATCTGATTCGAGGGTGCCATCAACAGGTACCCTTGTCCCCGCGGGGACAAGAACGCGGTCGCCGATGGCAAGGGACGCAACACCGATTGTCTCTGTCCCCTTTGCCGTCAGGCGTTCGGCGGTATGCACCTCAAGCGCGGTCAGTTCCTTGGCCGCCGACCGCGCGGCACTGCGGGTCTGGTGGTCCATGTAGCGACCGATCAGCAGGAAGAAGGTCAGCGAAAGCGCGGCATCGAAATAGGCATGCGCGCCACTGTTGAGCGTTTCATACAACGACATGCCCGCCGCGAGCAGGATCGCCAGCGAAATCGGCACATCCATGTTGAGCCGCCCGACCTGCAGGGCGGACCACGCGTTCTTGAAGAAGGGCTGCGCGGCATAGGCCACGACCGGCAGGGCGATCATCGCGGAGATCAGGTGAAACAGATCGCGTGTCGCGTCCGTCGCCCCCGACCAGACCGCCACTGACAACAGCATCACGTTCATCATCGCGAAACCGGCCACTGCCATCCGTGTCAGCAGCGCGCGGCCCTGATCGTCGCGGGCGGTGTTCAGCGCGGCCATGTCCAGCGGATAGGCTTCGAACCCCAGGTCGCTCAGCGCCGATTGCAGCCGTTGCGATGGCACCGGCCCTTCCACGGACAGACGTTTCAGCGACAGGTTCACGCGCACATGGGTCACGCCCGAAAGGCCCGCAAGCCCGCGTTCGATCTTGCCGATGCAAGCCGCGCAATGGATCGTCGGCAGAGAGAACTGCTGCGCGGCGGGCACCACGATGTCTTCGACGGGCGGCATGGCCGCGCAGGCGGGACAGGCCGCTGTCATGATCCGGTGCCGACGATGATGCGTTGCTGGAACAGGGTGCCGTCAGCGCCCCACGCCCGCAGCCGCAGCCGCAGGTTCCAGTTGCCATCGGGCGCGTCAACCTGCGCCACCAGCGCTGTCCCATCGAAGCTGAATTCGGGCGTCTGGTCCTGCGCGACACTGGTCGCGCGACCAAAGGTCGCCTGTTCGATCACCGGCGCGATCGGCGCGCCGTCCTCAAGGATCACCAGCCGCAGCACATTATCTTCCACTGTCGCGGAAACCTCCCACCCCAGCGCCAACTGGGCCGCGCGGTCCGCATCAAAGGCCTGACTGGCCACGTAGGAATTGCGCACTTCGAGACCCGGGAAGGTCTTCACCGCGTTGAAGGCCAGCGTGAGGTTCACGGCAATGATAATGCCGAAGGCAGATGCGAAACCTGCAAAAACATGCCATCCCTTGATCTCGGTCATCGTTATTCACCTTTCCCGTTGAAAGAAGTGTCGCGGCTGGCGCGATCACCGGTTGCCATATCTTCGACCCACAAGCGCAGGTCTGTTGTGTGTGCACTGGCCGCCGCGTCCTGGGGCCGTGCGGTGACATAGACCCGTTGCAGGACGGTCTTGTCGGCGGGGACGTCGACCACCAATTGCCCCCGCTGGCCTTCCAGATCGATCCGCAGCACGTCGTCGCTGGTCAGGCTGAGGTGGAACTGCCGTGGCTCGCCCGTCTTGTTGCGCAGCCGCACGTCATAAATGTTGCGGATCGCGCCGTCGGACTGCATCACGAAGGTCGGGTTGCGCACCGGGCTGACCGTCATCTCGATATCGGTGCGGATGAACAGGGCATAGACCAGCCCCAGCCCGATCAGTGACCACAGCGCGGTATACAGGATCGTCCGGGGACGCAGGATGTGCCGCCAAATGGGCTTGGCCGGTTCCCCGGCGGCCTCGGCGGGTTCATCCGCCAGCGACAGGTAGTCCACAAGGCCGCGCGGCTTGCCGATCTTGGCCATGATGTCATCGCAGGCGTCGATGCACAGACCGCAGGTGATGCATTCCATCTGCTGGCCATCGCGGATGTCGATGCCCATGGGGCAAACGTTGACGCAGGCCATGCAGTCGATGCAATCGCCCATCGGCTCACCCGTCTTGACGGCTTCGGAATGTTTGCGCGGCTCCCCGCGCCAGCCGCGATAGCCGATGGTAATCGTGTCGACGTCCACCATCGCCGCCTGAATGCGCGGCCAGGGGCACATGTAGATGCAGACCTGTTCCCGCGCGAAGCCACCAAAGACGAACGTGGTCAGGGTCAGGATCGCGATGGTGATATAGGCGACGGGATGCGCGGAAAACGTCAGCAGGTTGTTCAGCAGCGTCGGCGCATCGGCGAAATAGAAAACCCATGCCCCGCCCGTGGCCAGACCGATAAGCAGCCATGCCACCCATTTGGTGATCCTGAGCCGCCATTTGCGGAAATCCCACTTGCCCCGGTGCAGACGCAGCCGCGCGTTGCGGTCGCCTTCGATCCAGCGCTCCACCAGGATGAAAAGATCGGTCCAGACGGTTTGCGGGCAGGCATACCCGCACCAGACCCGCCCCATCGCGGACGTAAACAGGAACAAGCCCAATCCGGCCATGATCAGCAGGCCCGCCACGAAGTAGAATTCATGGGGCCAGATTTCGATCCAGAAGAAATAGAAGCGGCGGCTGGCGATATCGACCAGCACCGCCTGATCGGGCAGGTTCGGCCCCCGGTCCCAGCGAATCCACGGGGTCAGATAGTAGATGCCCAGCGTGAAGATCATGATTCCCCATTTGAAGCGGCGGAAAAATCCGGACACACGCTTGGGAAAGATCGGCTCACGCGCCGCATAGAGGGAGGGAGGGGTCGATGTCATAAAGGTTTCCTGTTCGCATCCCCGGTGTAAAATACAGGCGGGGCCATGGCCTTGATCTGGATCAAAAAGACCCCCGAAACGACATCGTTGTGCGAACAGGGCCGCTTCGGGGGGTTGGCCGCGCGTCATGCGCGCGACCTGCGGGTCAGCACCGTGCGGGGCTGGCCCGGTTCAAGGGTCTATTCACCGCCGCCAAGGCTGTGGACATAGACCGATACGGCGCGGACATCTTCATCCGACAGACGCTGACCCCATGCGGGCATCACGCCATAGCGCGAATAGCGCACCGATTCTTCAAGCGTGGCGCGGTCACCACCGTAAAGCCAGATCGCGTCCGCCAGATTGGGCGCGCCTTGTTCGCGGTCGCCCAGCGCGTCGTCACCATGGCAGGCCGCGCAGTTGTCGGCATAGATCTCTGCCCCCTGCCCCGCGAGCGCCGCGTCGTGATCTTCCGAAGACAGGCTCACCACATATTCCACCACCGCGCCGATTTCCTCGTCCTCAAGGATTTCGTCAAAGGCGGGCATTTCGGAATACCGCGCGTCCCCGTCGGTTTCATTGCGGATACCGTGGGCGATGCTGAGCGAGATGTTTTCGATATCGCCGCCCCAGAGCCAGTCGTTGTCCAGCAGGTTGGGATACCCTTTGGCCCCCGCCGCGCCTGAACCGTGGCACTGGCTGCATTGCGCGCTGAAGACCGACCGGCCGCGGGCAACCGCGTAGCGGTGGATGTCATCGCCCGCTGCCAGCGTCAGAAGGTCCGCATCGTTCAGTGACGCCACAAGGGTGGCATTCTTGGCTTCGTGATCGGCGATCTGCGTGGCCACTTCGGACCGGGTCGCATACCCCAGCAATCCGCCCGTTGCACCGGAGATCATCGGCCAGGCCGGATAGGCGATGGTATAGCCGATGCCCCAGATGATCGTGACATAGAAGGTCCAGAGCCACCACCGCGGCAGCGGGTTGTTCAACTCCCGGATACCATCCCAGGTGTGGCCGGTGGTCTCAACGCCGGTTGCTTCGTCAATCTTGTTTTCATCAGACATTGGCTTGCCCTTTCGACTTCGGCTTACTGCCGGTACTTTCGCTCTTGTCCTTGCTTTTTGCCGGCGTCTTTTCATTCCGGAAGGGGATCATGCTGGCATCTTCGCGCGCCTTGCGCTCGCTGGGCAGGAAGGCCCAGATCACGACGACGATGAAGAAGATGAACATGGCCAAAAGGACCCAGCTGTCCGCGATTTCACGCAGGAGGGAATAGGTTTCCATCTTCGCCCCTCCTATCGGCTTGCATCGGGGGTGAAGGTGTCGAAGTCGACCATCGTCCCCAGAATTTGCAAGTACGCGATCAGCGCGTCCATCTCGGTCAGCTCAGGCTGGCCGTCGAAGTTGGACACGACCGCGCCCGGATAGCGTTCGACCAAACCGTCCCAATCGCCGTCAGGATCGCCCTGCACGGTAAAGTCCGCGCTGGCCGAAGTGATCTGCTCCTCCGTGTAAGGCACGCCCACGAAGCGGTGCGTCTTGAGCAGCGCCTCGATATGTTCCCCTTCGATAGGTGTTTCGGCAAGGAAGGCATATTTGGGCATGATGCTTTCGGGAACGACCGACTGCGGATCCATCAGGTGATCCACATGCCATGCGTCCGAATAGCGCCCACCGACCCGCGCCAGATCGGGCCCGGTGCGTTTAGAGCCCCATTGGTGCGGGTGGTCGTACATCGATTCCGCGGCGAGAGAGTAGTGGCCATAACGCTCCACCTCGTCCCGCATGGGGCGGATCATCTGCGAATGGCAGACATAGCAGCCCTCCCGGATGTAGATATCGCGCCCTGCCAGTTCCAGCGGGGAGTAGGGGCGCACGCCCTCCACTTCCTCGATGGTGTTCTCCAGCCAGAAGAGCGGCGCGATTTCCACGATCCCGCCGACGGTGACCACCAGAAGCGAAGCGACCAGCAGAAGCGTTGGCGACTTTTCAAGGATCGCGTGCTTGTCGAGGAACTTCGTCTGATGCGGCAGCTCATTCGGGATTTCTCCGGGCAAGTCGCTCAGCGTGCTGACCTTGGGGTCATTTTCAGCGGATGGAATTTTTTCGTTACCAGACATGATCCGCTCTCCTTATTCTGCTGGTGTTGCGACGGTGGCGCTGCGAGGCAGTGCCGCGTTGGCAGGTGTTGCCCCACGAATGGTCATGAACATGTTCCAGACCATCACCAGCGCACCCGACAGGAACAGAACCCCGCCCAGACCACGCACGATGTACATCGGGAACTTGGCACTGACGGTGTCGGCGAAGGAGTTCACGAGGAAGCCCTGATCATCCACTTCGCGCCACATCAGGCCCTCCATGATCCCGGTCACCCACATGGACGCGGCGTAAAGGACGATGCCCAATGTCGCGAGCCAGAAGTGCCAGTTGATTGCAGACATGGAATACATTTCCTTACGCCCCCAAAGCTTTGGCACCAGGAAGTAGATGCAGGCAAAGGTGATCATCCCGTTCCAACCCAGCGCACCGGAATGCACGTGGCCGATGGTCCAGTCCGTGTAGTGCGACAGGGAGTTCACCGCGCGGATCGACATCATCGGACCCTCGAAGGTGGACATGCCGTAGAAGCCGAGGCTGAGGACGAACATCCGCATGATCGGATCGGTGCGCAACTTGTCCCACGCGCCTTGCAGCGTCATCAGACCGTTGATCATACCGCCCCAGCTGGGCATCCACAGGATGATGGAAAACACCATCCCAAGCGTGGACGCCCAGTCAGGGAGAGCGGTGTAGTGAAGGTGGTGCGGACCCGCCCAGATATACAGGAAGATCAGCGCCCAGAAGTGGATGATCGACAGCTTGTAGCTGTAGACGGGGCGTTCGGCCTGCTTGGGCACGAAATAGTACATCATGCCAAGGAAGCCCGCTGTCAGGAAGAAGCCCACGGCATTGTGGCCGTACCACCACTGGGTCATTGCATCCTGCACGCCCGAGAAGACCTGCACGGATTTGGAGCCCAGAAGGCTGACGGGGATGGAAATGTTGTTGACCACATGCAGCATCGCCACGGTGATGATGAAGCTCAGGAAGAACCAGTTGGCGACGTAGATGTGTTTTTCCTGCCGCTTGAAAATCGTGCCCATGAAAACCGCGAGGTAGGCCAGCCAGACAATGGTCAGCCATATGTCCACGTACCATTCAGGTTCGGCGTATTCCTTGGACTGCGTTGCCCCCAGCAGGTAGCCGGTGGCGGCGAGGACGATGAAAAGCTGATAACCCCAGAAGACGAACCAACCCAGATTGCCACCCCAAAGACGGACACCGCTGGTGCGTTGGACGACATAAAGCGAGGTGGCGATCAGCGCGTTGCCCCCAAAGGCAAAAATCACCGCAGAGGTATGCAGTGGGCGTAATCGTCCAAAATTGGTATAGGGCTGCCCCCAATCGAAGTTGAGCGCCGGAAAGGCAAGTTGGAAGGCGATGTAGGTGCCCACCAGAAAGCCCGCGATGCCCCAGAAGGCAGTGGCGATCACGCCTGCGCGGATCACACCATCTTCATAGATGCCTTCAGGCGTTGCCGCTTTGACTGGTTCGTCCGTGCGCCGCAGCACATAGATGAACATACCGACCGCAATTGCCATGATCAGAAAGGCATGCACCTGATAGGCCAGATCGTGACCCCAGCTGCTTGCCATTGCCGCAGCCACGGCAACGAATCCCAAAAGAATGAGTTTTACATAGTCCATAACGTCCCTCGCTAAAGAAAAGAGCACCCAAGGACGCTCCTGTTCGCGAGTTTGTTTTATGGACTGTGGACGGGCCGCTCTTTGATCTGTGTCAAAAAGGCGGATATTCCCGCAGAGGTTAGAAGATCACGCCACCGTCTGAATCGTCACCCGTTGCATCGTTCAGGGCGATGATGTCTTTGACTTCGAACTCATGACGGTTAGAGAAGTCGATAATTCCCTCTTTTTTCAGAGAGTTGAACTGTCGGCTGACGGTTTCCAACGTCAGACCGAGATAGTTGGCGATCTGGTCCCGCGTCATCGGAAGCTTCGATACAACCTGGCTGTTCGACGCCTCCGAACGTGACCTTCTTGCCAGCATTTCAACAAAGGTCGCGATCTTTTCACGCGCAGTCTTGCGGCCCAGAAGCAGCATCCAGTCGCGTGCGGCGTCCAGCTCATCCAGTGCCAATTCCATAAGGCGCTGCGCGACGTGGGGTGTTTCCTCAACCAGCCGTTCAAACGGGGCGCGATCAAAGCAGCACAGGGTCAGATCGGAGGTTGCGGTGACGTCGAACTCGATCTGCGACCGGCCCGGCCGCCCGATGAAATCGGATGGCAAAAGCAGCCCGACCATCTGGGTGCGCCCGTCTTCAAGGGTCTTGGACAAGGACGCCACACCGTCCACGACAGAGGCCACGAACTCCAGTGGCTCCCCACGCCACAGGATCGTATCGCCCGCCTTGTAGGAGCGGTAGGACTTCATGCCTTCCAGCAACAGAAGTTCGTCTTCATCACAACGCGCACAGACGGCACGATGGCGGATGGGACACTCCGTACATTTGATCGCTTTTAGTTTTAGTTTTGGCATCAAGTTGATCTGAATCAAAGAGTTTCGGTTCCGGCCGAGTCTAAACAAGATCATGGAAAAGATCGACAGCCTGCGACAACATGGCCTCTTTGACGCACGGGTCCCACGGTACACCAGCTACCCGCCTGCGAACCACTTCGAGCAGGGGATCGGCCCACGCTACCAGAGCGAGTGGTTGAAGACGGTGCCGAACGGTAGTGAAGTATCTGTTTATATTCACATTCCTTTCTGCAAGCGCCTGTGCTGGTTCTGCGCTTGCCGGACGCAGGGCACCAAGACGATGCGCCCAGTCGATGCCTATGTGGAGGTCCTGCGACAAGAGATCGCACGCGCGAGACAAAGCCTGCCGCGGGGGATTCGCATGGGTCGCCTGCATCTTGGCGGCGGTACGCCGACGATTTTGCGGCCAGAGACGATGCGCCTTTTGCTGGAAACGGTCTTTGACGCCTTCCAGACCGCGGAAGGATTCGAATTTTCGGTCGAGATTGACCCGACCGAGGCATCGGATGCCCTGTTGGAGACGCTTGTGGGATTTGGCATGAACCGTGCCAGCATCGGTGTTCAGGATTTCGAGCCGACGGTGCAGGAGGCAATCGGGCGGCTGCAATCGCTGGAACAGACCCAGCGGGTCATCCATTTCCTGCGCAGGCATGACGTAAAAAGCCTGAACCTTGACCTGCTTTACGGGTTACCCCACCAGACACCGGAGACCTTTGCCAAGACGCTGGCGCATGTCACCAAAATGAAGCCCGACCGGCTCGCGATTTATGGCTATGCGCATGTGCCTTGGATGTCCAAGCGGCAGGTGATGATAAAGACCGAAGACCTGCCGGGGGCGGAGGCGCGGTTTCGTCTGGCCGAGATGGCGCATGACGTGTTCACCCAGCAGGGGTACAACGCCATCGGCATTGATCACTTTGCGTTGCCCTCCGACAGTCTGTCGGATGCGGCAGCGCGCGGCCGTCTCCGGCGCAACTTTCAGGGCTACACCGACGATCAGAGCGAGACATTGGTGGGGTTCGGCGCCTCTGCCATTTCAAGGTTCCACCAGGGCTATGTCCAGAATGCGACGGCCACCTCTGCTTATCAGGAGCGTATCAATGCCGGGGGTTTTGCCGGGCACAAGGGGTACAGGATGGAGGAACAGGACCTGTTGATCGCGCGGGCAGTCGAGGATCTGATGTGCCGGTTCGTGTTCCGCGAAAAAGACCTGTGCGCCGCATACCCGGAATTTGCCCCGAACATCCACAAGACCGCGATCCGGTTGATGACACGTTTCCCTGATGTCTTTTTCATCAGCGATGCGGGTCTCGAAATGCGCCCGGATGCGCATCCGCTGGTCCGGGTGATTGCCAGCTTCATCGATCAGTTCACCAGCGAAGACGTGGCACATTCGGCCGCGATCTAGGGACCGCAGGATGCCGTTCGGGTGCTGGCGGATTGCCCCGCCAGCACCCTTTTCGTTTCAGCTTCAGAAAATGAAGTCGTCTTCGGTCAGGTTCACGGAGCGGCTGCTGATGAAGATCGACTGATCTTCACCAAGGTCGATGAAGGCAAAACCGTTCCCCTTTGTCACCATCGGGTCAACCTCCGCGAAGCTTTGGAATTCAGTTCCGGACAGGTCGATCTTGTCGCTTCCTGTGCGGAAACCGAAGATGACATCATTGCCGTCGCCGGTATTGAAGACAAAGACATCTGCATCACGACCACCATCGAGGAAGTCATCGCCCGCACCGCCAATCAAGCGGTCTTCGCCCTGGCCACCGCGCACAACGTCTGATCCGTCGCCGCCGACACCGATGTCGTTGCCGGTCCCGAGGAAGATCAGGTCATTGCCGCCATTGCCATCGACGAAGTCATTGTCGCGCCCGACTATGATGATGTCGCGCTGATCCCCCGCGATTTCAAAATCGACATCGCCCGAGCCGTCGGAGACCAGCAGGTCCGCAGGCAACAGAACACCATCCAGTACATGTGCGATGCCGTTTGACGCAAAGAGGTTTGTCGCGATCAGGTTCGGGTTGGCCACATCGGGGTCCGCATCCACAAGGCTGGTGCCATCGACGGTCAGCGTGCCACCCTGCAGGGTGAGGATGCCGTCAGATGACAGAACCGCGTTTGCGTCCAATGCCTCAGGTGCAACGTGATAGGTCAGGACCGCGCTCAGCAGGGGAATGGGGTCACCCCCACCGCTGAGCAGGGACAGGGCATCGACCAGATAGCTGAACGCGGCTTCTTCGCCTTGCCCGTCAAAACCCAGCGTTGTTGCCAGCCCGACAAAGGCCGCGTCGTTTGGCGCAAAGACAGTCAGGTCCGCTTCGGGATCGTCCAGTGCACCGACAAGATCAGCGGCAATGACAGAATTCAGAAGGAGATCGAAGTCTGCGCCAATGTTGTCGAATTCCCCGCCGCTTTCCGCAACCAGACCCGCGAGCGTGGGCAGTTGCGGTTCGTTCCCCGGAATGTCCAGCGGCAGCAGAACCCGATCGATGCCCTGCACCGTGCCGTTGGATGCAGCCACATCCGGCACGACGATGTTGGGATTGTCGATGTCGGGTTCGTTGTCGATCAGTTCGGTGCCTTCCGTACCGAACGTGGCCCCCGCCAGCAGGGTGCTGATGGTCTCTGCCGCGTCCACCTCTGCGGCGGACTTGGCGCCTTCGGACACGTGATAGAGCAGGACATCGGTCAGCAGCGGGATCGGATCACCATCTGGCGCAAGTCCGGCCAATGCTTCGGCGATGAAGCCGAATACCGCGTCTTCGTCCGTGGTGTCGCCTTCAAAACCCAGATCGGTCGCCAACTGCGTAAAGGCGGCATCAGTCGGCGCAAAGACCGTCACGTCATTCAGGTCAGCGACCGTATTGACCAGACCTGCCGCACCCAGTGCCTTGACGAGGATGTTGAAATCATCGGACCCTGTGGCGATTTCAATGATATTCGGCTTGGGGTCGGCCTCCGGGATGTCCAGTGGCAGCAGCACCCGGTCGATGCCCTGCACCGTGCCGTTCGATGCCGCCACATCCGGCACGACGATGTTGGGATTGTCGATGTCTGGATCATTGTCGATCAGTTCCGTGCCTTCGGTCGCGAAGGTCGCGCCTTCCAGCAGGGTGGTAACCGTTTCGGCGGCGTCCACTTCGGCGGCGGTCTTGGCACCGGCGGATACGTGATACAGCAATACATCCGTCAGCAGCGGGATCGGGTCGCCGTCGGGCGCAAGCCCGGCCAGTGCTTCGGCGATGAAGCCGAATACCGCATCTTCGTCTGTGGCATCGCCATCAAATCCGAGGTCCTGCGCAAGCTGCGTGAACGCGGCATCCGTAGGGGCGAAAACGGTCACGTCATTCAGATCGGCAACCGTGTTGACCAGACCCGCCGCGCCCAGAGCCTTGACGAGGATATTGAAGTCATCCGACCCGCCCGCGATATCGACGATGTTGGGCAATGCAGGCTCGCCTGCGGAAAGGTCTGCGTAGGACAGGCCGTCGCCGGTCACGTTCACCCGGTTGCCAACGGTCAGCATCACACCCGCCGGTGGCACGGCACCAAGGAAAGTGAAGCTGTCGGGCTGCTCTCCGGGTTGTTCGAGTTCGACGAGGCGATAAGTTTCGCCGTTGTCGCCGCTGACATGCCAGACTTGCTCTGCATAGAGGCGACCGCCAGTGCCGACTTCGACCCCGGCACGCTGCAGGGTTGCGGTTTGTCCGCTGGTATCATCGCCCTTCTCATTCGCACGGGCGTCACCCGACAGCGCGTCGTCGTCATCCGTTACGGTGATCTGAAGCGTCGGGGCAGCGGGCATCGTGAACGTGGCATGGGCGGAAATGGAATCCGCGCCGAAAAGGTCCGACTGTTCAAAGCCGGTAAAGGAGAAAAGTGCCATTGGTCTATCCTACTCTTTGAGACAATCAGGGAAGAAGAACGCGGTCGATCACGTGGATCACACCGTTGGAGGCAGGGATGTCGGCCTGGATGACGTTGGCCTTGTTCACACGTACGCCACTGCGACCGTCCACATGTACGGCCTTGCCATTCACGGTTGTGGGGCTGAGCCGCTGGCCCGCGATGTCGGCGGCCATCACTTTGCCGGGCAGCACGTGATAGGTCAGAATGGCGGTCAACTGATCCTTGTTTTCGGGCAACAGGAGGGTGTCGAGCGTACCTTCGGGCAACGCCGCGAATGCCGCATCGGTCGGGGCGAACACAGTGAAGGGCCCTTCGCTTTGCAGCGTGCCAACCAGATCAGCGGCAGAGACGGCAGCCACAAGGGTTTCGAACGTGCCGGCAGATTGCGCGACTTCGACGATGTCTGGTTCTCCCATGGTGTCGGCGCAGCCTGCGAGGGCGATCGTGGCCGCAAGGGCCGTCGCTTTGACGAAGTAAGACAATTTCATTTTTGAGCCTCCTTGATGTGAGTGTGTGTAAAAATCACACGGTACTCGCGATAAAATGTCTCATGGATCGCTATTGGCAAGTTTTTTGTGGAATTTTTTCACACTCCCCTCCATGTTACGGCCATGGCAGCGCAAGATCCCTTTTCCAAATCAAGCTTGTTCGAGCAGGCTGTGCGGCGGCTCGTCCGGCCGCTGGTGCGGGCATTGATCGCGCAGGGGATCACGGCGCCCGCGCTCTATCGCATTGTAAAACAGACATATGTTCAGGTTGCGGAAGAAGAACTGAAGGATGGTGCGACGGATAGCCGGATCAGCGTCATGACCGGCGTGCACCGCCGTGACGTCAAGGAATTCCGCGCGCTGGGTCCGGGCGAGAATAAAGCAGTCGGACAGAAGGTGAGCTTGCTTGCGTCGGTGGTCGGTCGCTGGATTTCCGATGAAACCTTTCTTGATGCCGCCGGAAACCCGGCCCCCCTGCACCGCACGGCCAGTGATGGGACTGGGTTTGACGCGCTGGTGCAAGCCGTCAGCCGCGATGTGCGTCCGCGTACGGTATTGGATGAACTGGAACGCCAGAACATCATTACTGTCGAAGACGGTCAGGTGACACTGCTGCTGGAAGGGCTTTTCGGCACCGCGGACATGGATCAGAAGCTGCACTTTTTCGCGCACAACGTGGGTGACCACATGCAGGCCGCCGTAGACAACCTGATTTCCGACGGCACCCCGCATTTCGAGCGTGCAGTTTTTTACAATTACCTCAGCGACGCATCCGTGGACGAGATCGAAGAAGAAGCACGCCGTCTGAGCATGGAGGCGCTGCAGAAGGTCAATGCGCTTGCTTCCGTCCGGCAGCAGGCCGACAAGGACAAGGAAACGGCCAGACATCGGTTCCGTTTCGGCCACTTCTTCTTCCGCCAGGATGAAACAGGTCAAAGACAAGGGAAGCACGATGAAGACGGCTAAATTCTCACGTCGGGATGCTTTGGGTCTTGGGATCGGAGCGGCGGTCTTTCCCGGTGTCGCGGCTGCCCAAACGGCGCGCCCCGACGTGGAAGGGGGGATCGGCGGCACGGGCAT
This sequence comes from Sulfitobacter rhodophyticola, assembly GCF_041281685.2. Lineage (GTDB taxonomy): Bacteria > Pseudomonadota > Alphaproteobacteria > Rhodobacterales > Rhodobacteraceae > Sulfitobacter. Next base: position 529,029 of record NZ_CP166251.2, read on the forward strand.
TGTCGGTCTGCTGACCGATTTCGGCAGTCTGATCGTTGCAGGCAACTATGTGCGCACCAACGATGCCACCCGGTACAGTGACGGTTTCGGGGCGCTGCAGGAAAGCGATTTGCGACTTGGCGACAGCCTGACCGTCGAAGCGGCCGGAGCCCCAGATGCCCTGGTCGCGCGCCGGGTGCATGTCACCCATCCGCTGGTGGGGGCGATTACGCAGGTTGCTGCCGACCGCCGTCGCATCACCGTCAACGGCGTTGAGGTCAGGCTTGATACCCGGTTGCAGGGCTTGGAGGTTGGGTACCGCGTTGCGGTGTCCGGGCTGTGGCGGGGCGCGTTCGTTCAGGCCAGCCGTCTGGCGGCGGCGCGATCCGCGTCTGATCTGGTGGCAGGCGATGTGGCACGCCGCGGTGGCAGGACGCAGGTTGGTTCAGTTACGGTCCGTGGACCGGGGACCGGCAGCGTCCCAAGGGGGTCTTTTGCAAGCGTTGTCGGGCAATTCGACGTGGCGTCAGGCATTTTGCGGGCCCGCGCTGTGACAAACCAGCGTTTCACCGGTGCGGCAGGCCCGCTGGCGCGGCTGAGTGTAGAAGGCTACCTTGATCCCTCCAGCAGCGCGCCCGGCTACCGCGTGGCAGGGCTTGGCCACAGCTTCGAACGGAACCTGAAACTGGATGAATTTGCCGGATCGCGGGTTCTGATGAACGGTGAATACAACGGGAAATTCGCGGCCCGCGGCGCGGTTGTCCTGCCTGAAGGTTTCAGCGCGCAGCGGCGGCTGTTGCGCCGGATCAGCGCCCAATCACGGTAACGGCGCGCAGCGGGTATCGGATTCAGGCTACGGATCATGGCAGGCGGTGCCCGGATCGTGGATCATGCCGGACGAGGTATACATTGTGTCGGGTGTTTGGAGCCGGAAGGTCCGGCGGTCGGCTGGGCCGGCTCGACAGAACTTCGGACCATACGTCGACAAAGGACAGCAAGAAACCGCCCCCGTTTCCGGGAGCGGCTTTCGTTGATCAGACCTGAGTGATCAGGCGGCCGCAGCCACGGCGCGTTTGGTCAGGACACCCACCAGATGCGCGCGATATTCCGCGGTGCCGTGCAGATCGCTGATCATATCGCCCGCGGGCGCAGCAAGCGAGTCGACTGCCGATGCAGAGAAGTTGGACGACAGTGCCGCTTCGGCCTCTGACCAGCGGAAAACACCGTCATTTGACGCACCGGTAACAGCCACGCGGACGCCGTCGGCGTACTTCGCCACGAAAACGCCGACCAGCGCGAAACGCGAGGCGGGTTGCACGAACTTCTGGTAGTTGGCTTTTTCCGGCACTGGGAAGGTGACGGAAGTGATGATCTCCCCTTCTTCCAGCGCAGTGGTGAACATGCCCTGAAAGAAGTCATCGGCGGCAATGTCACGCTTGTTGGTGGTGATCGTCGCCCCTGAGCCAAGCGCCGCCGCCGGGTAGCAGGCGGAGGGGTCGTTGTTGGCCAGCGACCCACCGATGGTGCCGCGGTTACGGACCGCCGGATCGCCGATGTGGCTGGCGGTATCGGCAAGTGCGGGATAGCTGCCCGCCTCTGCCGCGACAGTGGCGTGGGTCGTTGCACCGCCGATCTTGACGGAGCCGCCGCTGGCAGAGACGCCCTGCATTTCAGCGATACCCGTCAGGCTGACCAGCTTGGAGGGGCTGGCCAGTCGCTGTTTCAGCGTCGGGATCATGGTCTGACCGCCGCCCAGCGCCTGTGCCTCTTCCGTGCCGAGGGCCGCAACAGCATCCGCCACACTGGTCGGTTTTTCGAAGTCGAAGTTATACATCTTTCGTTCCTTTCATCTCCCTGCCGGATGCCCGTGTGACGGGATAGCGACAGGGTGAAATGTCAATCTGCGCCCTGCCCCGCGTCCGTATCGGATACGGGGCAGGCCTGCACACTCAGCCCTGCATGGCGGCCCAGACACGCGATGGCGATACCGGCATGTCGACGTGATCCACCTTGTGGCCCCCCGACTGCAACGCATCGATTACAGCGTTCACAACCGTGGGTGTGGACCCAATCGCGCCCGCTTCCCCGCAGCCTTTCACGCCCAGTGGGTTGTGCGTGCACGGCGTCCCATTGGAGTGATCCACGGTGAAGTTTGGCACATCCGCCGCGCGTGGCATGGCATAATCCATGTAGGACGCGCTGAGCAGTTGGCCGTTTTCATCGTATGCTGCGTTTTCCATGAGCGCCTGACCGATGCCTTGGGTCAGACCACCGTGGACCTGACCTTCGACGATCATCGGGTTGACGACATTACCGAAGTCATCCGCCGTGGTGAACTTGGCGATGGTGACCTTGCCGGTTTCGGGATCGACCTCCACCTCGCAGGCGTAGGCGCCGGCGGGATAGGTGAAGTTGGCCGGATCGTAGAACGCGGTTTCTTCAAGCCCCGGTTCGATGTCTTCGAGCGGGTAGTTGTGCGGCACGTAGGCCGCGAGCGTGACATCGCCCCAGGCGACGGATTTGTCCGTGCCTGCAACGCTGAACGCGCCGTCTTTGAGTTCCACGTCCGTTTCCGCCGCTTCCATCAGGTGGGCCGCGATCTTCTTGGCCTTGTTGATGATCTTTTCGGTCGCGCGCACCATGGCCGGACCACCCACCGCGATGGAGCGGGAGCCGTAGGTGCCCATGCCCATCGGTGTGTTGGCGGTATCACCATGCACGATCTCGACCATGCTTTCGTCGATGCCGATCATCTCCGAGATGACCTGCGGGAACACGGTTTCGTGCCCTTGACCGTGGCTGTGGCTGCCGGTCATGACGACGATGCCGCCCGTGGCGTTCACCCGCACCGTTGCGGATTCGTACAGACCCGCACGCGCACCGAGTTGCCCCACGAGGTTCGACGGCGCAATACCGCAGGCCTCGATAAAGCAGTTCACGCCCAGGCCGCGCAGCAGGCCTTTCTTTTCGCTTTCCGCACGACGCGCTGCGAAGCCGCCGAAATCGGCGCTGGCTTCGAGTTTGTCGACCAGACGGTTGAAGTCACCGGAATCGTATTCCACCGCGACAGGCGTCTGGTAGGGGAATTCGGTGACGAAGTTCTGGCGGCGCAGCTCAAACGGATCAACGCCCAGCTCGCGCGCGGCTTTGTCGATGACGCGTTCCAGCTGATACGTCGCTTCGGGCCGTCCGGCACCGCGATAGGCATCGACCGGCACGGTGTTGGTGAACACGGCGCGGACGTTCACGTAGACAAGCGGCGTCTTGTAGTTGCCTGCCATCAGTGTGCCGTGCAGCCATGTGGGAATGGACGGCGCAAAGGTCGACAGGTACGCGCCCATGTTGGCCAGTGTGTTGGTGCGCACCGCCGTGAAGTTGTTGTCCGCGTCCAGCGCCAGTTCGATCTTGGTCACGTGGTCACGGGCATGGGCGTCCGACATGAACGCCTCCGTCCGGGTGGAGACCCATTTGACCGGACGCTTGAGGGTTTTGGCCGCGAAGGTGCACAGCGCCTCTTCGGCATAGTGGTAGATCTTGGAGCCGAAACCGCCACCGACGTCAGGGGCGACAACACGCAGCTTGTGCTCTGGAATGCCCAGCACGAAAGCGCCCATCAGAAGGCGGATCACATGGGGGTTCTGCGACGTGGTGTAGAGCGTGGACATATCGCCTGCGCGGTCATATTCGCCAATCGCCACCCGTGTTTCCATCGGATTGGGCACGAGGCGGTTGTTGATCAGCTCCACGGTGGTGACGTGGGCGGCGTTCTTGATCGCCTCGTCCACGGCTTCCTTGTTTTCCTCAACAAAACCCCAGTCATAGCAAAGGTTATCGCCCAGTTCGTCATGCACCGTAGCGGACCCGCTTTCGAGGGCGGCGGCCATGTTCACGACAGCAGGCAGTTCTTCGAGGTCAAGCTCAATCGCTTCAGCCGCATCGCGGGCTTCGGCCAGCGTTTCCGCGACAATCGCGCAGATCGGATCGCCGACGTGGCGGACCTTGCCGTGGGCCAGCACCGGGTGCTTGGGTTCCTTCATCGCTTCGCCGAAACGGTCGGTGACCTGCCAGCCACAGGGAATGCCGCCGATGGCTTCGAAATCGTCACCGGTGAAGATGTGGATCACGCCGGACATGGCCATCGCAGCAGAGGTGTCGATGTTCTTGATGCGCGCATGCGCCATGTCGGAGCGCAGCACATGCATATACGCCTGACCGGGGCGGTTGATGTCATCGGTGTAGTTGCCGACGCCGGTCAGGAACCTGATGTCTTCGCGGCGCTTCGGGGATGCGCCGATGCCTGAATCTTTGGGCATTGTATTCCTCCATTTGGGGTGCACGTGACGCGCACCTGTTGGGTTGATTTGGGTCCGATGTTCAGCCGGTGCGGCTGCGGGACCCTATTCTTGATCTTGATGCAGTCCGAACCGCACACCGCGCGGATCGATACAGGTTGCAAAGCGGCCATAGCCGGGGGCGTCTGCAATTTCCCCCATGAGGCTGCCGCCCGCTGATTTCACGCGCGCGACCATGACTTCGATGTTTTCGACGGCAAGGTAGGGCACCATGCAAGCGGTGCCTTCTTCATGCATGCCGACCTTGCGGGTGCCATCGGTGAAATATCCACCCTGGCCTTCGCCCATGTCGGTCCATTCCCACCCCATGACGGACGTAAAAAACGCCGTGGTGCTGGCGGGATCATCCGTGCCGATTTCAATGAAGTCCGGGCCAGCCACGCTTATTCCGCAGCGATCGCGCCGACGTCCTGACCGGATGCGGCCATGATCGACTTGACGATGTTATGATAGCCCGTGCAGCGGCAGATGTTGCCTTCGAGGTAGTCGCGCACTTCCTGCTCAGTCGGCTTGGGGTTTTCCTTGAGCAGGGCCGCCGCGGACATCACCATGCCGGGGGTGCAAAAGCCGCACTGCAGGCCGTGGTGATCCTGAAACGCCTGCTGGATCACGTTGAGGGACCCATCGGCATTCGCCTGGCCTTCGATCGTGCTGATCTCCGCACCATCAACTTCGGCGGCCAGAACGGCGCAGGATTTCACTGCTACGCCATTCACGTGCACCACGCAGGCACCGCATTGGCTGGTATCGCAGCCGATGTGCGTGCCGGTCAGGCCCAGATCATCGCGCAGAAACCCCGCAAGCAGGGTACGGCCTTCGACGTCGCCAGACATCTCCTTGCCGTTTACGGTCATTGTGACCTTGGTCATTTTTGTCTTCCTCCCGTTTTTGTTCTTTTCAATCTCTTCAACTGGATACGATCTTTTTGAACCACCCCTTCTTCGGGGTGTCCTGATCGGGATCCACGTCAGCGTCATCCACGGACGGGCCTTCGATGGCTTCCTGGAATTTCTCGAAGAATTGGTCTGCCATTTTGCGGGCAAATCCGTCAATGATCCGGCTGCCCAACTGCGCGAGCTTGCCGCCAACCTTGGCATCAACTTCGTATTCTAGCAACGTGCCGTCGCCCTCTTCGGACAGTTTTACGTTTGCAGCGCCCTTGGCGAAACCGGCAGCCCCGCCTTTTCCTTCACCGCTGAGCGTGAGGCTGTCAGGCGGCACACGGTCCTGCAGCGCCACGACGCCTTTGAACGTTGCTTTCACTGGGCCGACCTTCTGCACCACGGTTGCGGTAAATCCTTCATCGGCGGACCCTTCAAGCGATTGGCACCCCGGCACACAGGCCTTGAGCACGTCCGGGTCCAGCAATGCCGCCCAGACCGTATCGCGGTCGGCGGCTATCACGCGGGAGCCTGTCATTTCCATGTGGCGGAATCCTTCGAAGGTGCGACTGTCTGGAATCAGTCTGCATCATCCTGAGGCTTTGATCAAATGGGAGATTTCCGCGCAGGCCCTTTGTCTGGCATTGAAAAAGCGGGCCGCGACAAAACGACCCGCCTGCGGAATTGGCAAGATACACCGGCCTGCCGGTAGACGGAGCGATGACAGCCCGCGTGGTCAAAGCGAACCCTGCCTGGCTGGCAGGTCAAATCCGGCAGATCAGGCGAATTCGCCCATCTCGAAGCCGAGGGCCTTGGCCACGGTGAAGATATCCTTGTCGCCACGCCCGCACATGTTCATGCAAATGATATGATCTTTCGGCAATTCAGGCGCGATTTTCATCACATGCGCCAGCGCGTGCGAGGGTTCAAGCGCGGGGATGATTCCCTCCAGTTCGCAACACTTCTGGAACGCGGCCAATGCCTCCACATCGGTGATGGAGACGTATTGTGCGCGGCCGATATCGTGCAGCCATGCGTGCTCCGGCCCGATGCCGGGATAGTCGAGGCCGGCGGAAATGGAGAACCCTTCGAGGATCTGGCCGTCGTCGTCTTGCAAAAGATATGTTCGATTACCGTGCAGCACGCCGGGACGTCCGCCAGTCAATGACGCGCAATGCTCCATCTTGGCGTTCACGCCCTTGCCACCCGCTTCGACGCCGATGATTCCGACTTCCTTGTCGTCAAGGAAGGGATAGAACAGGCCCATCGCGTTTGAGCCACCGCCAATCGCGGCGATGACAGTGTCGGGCAGGCGGCCTTCTGCGGCGGTCATCTGTTCGCGAACTTCTTTGCCGATGATGCTTTGGAAATCGCGGACCATTGCCGGATAGGGGTGCGGACCCGCGACCGTGCCGATGCAATAGAAGGTGTCGCGCACGTTTGTGACCCAGTCGCGCAGGGCGTCGTTCATGGCGTCCTTGAGGGTTCCCCGGCCCGAGGTGACAGGAATGATTTCAGCGCCGAGCAGGCGCATCCGGAAAACGTTGGGCGCTTGGCGTTCGACATCATGCGCACCCATGTAGACCACGCATTTCAGACCGAACTTGGCGCAGACGGTCGCCGTTGCCACGCCGTGCTGGCCCGCGCCGGTTTCCGCGATGATGCGTTTCTTGCCCATGCGGCGCGCAAGGATGATCTGGCCCAGCACGTTGTTGATCTTGTGCGCCCCGGTGTGGTTCAACTCGTCCCGCTTCATGTAAACCTTTGCGCCGCCCAGCTCCTCCGTCAGGCGTTCGGCGTGATAGAGCGGGCTGGGGCGGCCCACGTAGTGCGTCCACAGATCGTTCATCTCCGCCCAGAAGCTGTCGTCGGTCTTGGCCTTTTCATACTGCTGTTCCAGTTCAAGGATCAGCGGCATCAGTGTCTCGGACACGAACCGCCCGCCGAAATCACCGAACCGGCCGTTTTCATCCGGGCCGGTCATGAAGCTGTTGAAAAGATCGTTGGCCATGGGGCATCTCCTGAAGGTCTTGGGCAGTCTCTTAGCGCAGGCAGGGCGGGCGTAAAAGCGCCCATTGCCGTGGCGGTTGGGCGCAGGGTGGCCTTAATCGAAGATTTTGAACAATTCGCGCTTCAGCTTGTCTTCGACACGGTCCTTGACCGCATCCTCCACCGATTGGCCCTCCTGCCGCTGAATACCCAGTTCTTCTTGCAGTTTTTCTTCCAGCTTGGCCTTCGCGCGGGTTTCTGCCGCTTCCTTCTCGGCGGCGAAGTTCAGATCGATGGCGGCAGAGAGGTCGGGTTTGACGCTGGGATCGGACCACGGCCCGCTGATGCGCACCGGCACAGCGAGGCCACGGTCCCCATTCACCCGCAGCGCTTTGGGTACGACCGTGTAATCAAGCGTTTGTGCGCCGAGGTTGATCTGGCCTGATCCGGTAGTGTTGAAGTTCGGCAGCAGCATCAACAGATCGTCATTGCGCAGGATGCCCCCGGCGATGGTGTAGCTGGCATTGACGCTGTCAAAGACGGTCGTGCCGCCCTTGACGTCGAAGGAGCCCAGCAATTGATCCAGATCGATCCCTTCGATGCTGCCGCGCCCAAGTGCGATGGTTCCGTCCCCCTTGAGCGACCGCATGATCTGATCCACGTTGTCGCCCACGCCCAGAAACGACAGGCGCGCGTTTCCTGTGCCGGTAAAGCGTGTCAGATCCGCCAGATCGCTTAGCAGTGGATTGATCTGCACGTCCGCCGCATTCAGCGTGCCGCCTACGGACAGGCCATTGCGGTTGTTCATCACAAATTCCCCGCTCAGGCCGCCGCCGTAGGCCGCGACTTCACGCAGGGCGAACACCATGCGGGAACGATCATTGGTCAGGTTGAAACGGCTTTTGCCCAAGGTGAGCGCGCCCAGATCGATGCTGTCTGCGCTCAGGCCGATGCTGCCGTTGAAAGCGGCAAGGCCTGATGCGTCGATCCGGTCGGTGGGCCAACCGCTGCCTGCAGCCGGCGCCGGATCACTGCCACCGGAGCCGGCAGGCGCGTCGTCAGACCCGGTAAGGCCGCGCAAATCCAATGCACCTGCGCTGAGTTGCGCGGTGATTTCAGGCGTCCCGTTCAACGCGGCGTCCACACCGCCGCGCAAGGTATTGCGGCCCAGATCAGCCACCAGATCGCGCAGGGTCAGTTTGCGGTCGGGGGTCAATGTGATCTTGGCGCTGACATTCGTGGTGCGGCCAAGCCCCCGTGGCAGGTTAACAGGACCTGCGCCCAAAGCAGCAAGGAAGATACTGGTGTTGTCGGTCTTCAACGTCATGTCCGCCGCAATCGCCCCTTGCAGGGTGCCGCGCCCTGCCAGCAGAAGGCTGCCCCCCGGCGCGCTGATCTGCGCGCGCAGGGGAGAGATTTCTCCGGTCAGAAAGGTCGCAAACGTTTCGATCCGGGCATCAAGCGTGACGGGCTGGCCGCTGGGTCGCAGGGTGGCGGCGATGTCAGCCGCGCCGTTGATCTCCGGCCAATCCAGCGACAGGTCCACGCCTTCGTAAAACACCCGGTCCGCGCCTTCGGCGTCATAGATCAGCGTGGCATCGGTAATCGTCAGTTTCTGCAGGCTGATGGGTTGGGCCGCACGCTCCGGCGCGGTTTCCGTTTCGATCGTGGCGGTGCCTGCGGCATCGGAGAACGACCAGCTGTTGCGCCCGTCCTTGCGGCTTTCCAGACGAATGGTGGGGCTTTGCGCTTCGATGTTTGTGATGCGGATTTCACCGCGCAGAAGCGCGCTTGCATCAACACCGATGGCGGCGGATTTGGTGGAAAGCATGGCACCTTCGCTGGCCCAGTCGGCATTGCCCACCTCAAGCCCTTCGGCGCTGACGCCCAGTACCGGCCAGAAGGTCATGCCAACATCGCCGCTGATCGTCACCTCGCGACCGGTAATCTTGCGCAACTGATCGGTAGCGATCTGCGCGATTTTCTCTGCAGGCAACATCAGGATGCCGACAACGGTGACCACAACCAGCAGCACCAGGACGCCTATGATGCGCACAATCCATTTCATCACTTACTCTCCTCGTCACGGGGCCTTTCGCAGGCCCCTTGTCTGCACTATAGCCCAACGGATGAGCACAAACCCACCCAATCTGCGCCCTGACCTTGCCCCGGACGTCCACCTGCGCGACAGCCGCCGTGCGGGCCAGCCGAGCATCGGCATGGTATCGCTTGGCTGTCCCAAGGCGCTGGTCGACAGTGAGCGTATTCTGACGCGGCTGCGCGCCGAAGGCTATGGCGTTTCGCCCGATTACGCCGGTGCGGATGCGGTGATCGTCAATACCTGCGGATTTCTGGATTCCGCCAAGGCAGAATCGCTTGAGGCCATTGGCGAGGCGCTGAATGAAAACGGTCGGGTGATTGTCACGGGCTGTCTGGGGGCGGAACCTGATTATATCACGGGTGCGCATCCAAAGGTGCTGGCCGTTACCGGGCCGCACCAGTATGAACAAGTGCTTGATGCGGTGCACGATGCGGTCCCGCCAAGCCCCGATCCCTTTGTCGATCTGCTGCCGGCAAGTGGTGTGAGCCTTACCCCGCGACATTTCAGTTATCTCAAGATATCAGAAGGTTGTAACCACAAGTGCAAGTTCTGCATCATTCCGGACATGCGCGGGCGGTTGCAATCGCGGCCTGCGCATGCGGTGCTGCGAGAAGCGGAGAAGCTGGTCGAGAACGGCGTGCGCGAACTGCTGGTGATCTCGCAGGACACGTCGGCCTATGGTGTTGATATCAAACACGCCGAAGACCGGGGACACCGGGCGCATATCACCGATCTGGCGCGTGATCTGGGATCGCTGGGGGCGTGGGTCCGGTTGCACTACGTCTACCCCTATCCGCATGTGCGGCAGCTGATCCCGCTGATGGCGGAGGGGTTGGTGTTGCCCTACCTCGATATTCCGTTTCAGCATGCCCATCCGGATGTGCTCAGGCGCATGGCGCGCCCGGCAGCGGCCGCCAGAACACTGGATGAAATCGCAGCGTGGCGTGCAGTCTGTCCGGACCTGACCCTGCGGTCGACCTTCATCGTCGGCTATCCCGGCGAGACGGAAGCGGAATTCCAGACCCTGCTGGATTGGCTGGATGAGGCACAGCTGGATCGCGTTGGATGTTTTCAGTACGAAAACGTTGATGGCGCGCGGTCAAATGCCCTACCCGATCATGTGCCCGATGAGGTCAAACAGGACCGATGGGACCGCTTCATGGCCAAGGCACAGGCGATTTCGGAGGCCAAACTGGCGGCGAAGGTCGGACAGGTCATGGAGGTGATCGTGGATGAGGTCGACACGAAGGCCGCGACCTGCCGGACCAAGGCGGACGCCCCCGAGATTGACGGAAACCTTTTCATTGACGAGGGTTTCGAGGCCCTGTCGGTTGGGGATATCGTCCGAGTCGAAGTGGATGAAGCCGGGGAATATGACCTTTGGGGACGGTTGGTTTAATTCGAGCACAACCTATTGATTAATCACCCGCCGTTACTCTATCTTACCGGGAAATGGAGGTAAGGCGTTGGAACGACCAGAATATCTGATTCAAGGGGAAGAGGCTCGTCTTTTTCCGGTATTATCGACTACATCCAAGGAAGGCCGAACGGCATCGATCGTATTGGCATGCTTAACGAAAATTGAAGAATTCAGCGTTGAGCTTTTTTCATCGATAGGGAAGAAAGTCGGAAAACGTAGTGAAATAGGTTGCTTCACTGAAGTGGTGTTCAAGTGCCGAAAAGATGCGCCGCAAGATCGACCGGATGGTTTGATTGTTGTCAAATCTGGAGCAACCGAATGGAAAGCGTTAGTTGAAGCAAAAATTGGCGGGGAGGTTCTGAAGGAAGAGCAGATCGAGAAATACCGTAGCATCGCGAAGGAGCATGGTATCGATTGCATCATCACTATCTCAAACCAGTTTGCCACATCACCTGATCAACACCCGCTTGAAGCAGTTTCGAAGAGCCGTTCAAAAATACCAGTCTACCATTGGTCTTGGATGTATATGCTTACGGTGGCGGAACTTCTGATATCAAACAAGAACGTTGCCGACGCTGATCAGCGGGTCTTACTTTATGAACTCTGTCGCTTTCTTACGCACGACAGTGCAGGCGTTAAAGGCTTTGATCGAATGCCAAAAGAGTGGGTAGACTTGAACAAACTGGTTTCAGCAGGGGGAAAAATACCCGCTAAGTCCTCTGAAGCAGATGTTGTCGTGAATGCTTGGCACCAAGAAACGCGCGATCTGTCGCTTATTCTCAGCCGCCAAACCGATACCTCAGTAGGTCAGAAGCTCCCCAAAAATCATCAAAACAATAGGTTAGACAGGCACAAAGACGAGCTTGCTGTACTGCGCGAAACCAACTGCCTTTCGGTGAAGCTTACGATCCCTGCAGCAGCATCTCCGCTTCATATTACAGCCGATCTAAGTAGGAAGACTTTGGAAGTCGGCATGGCAATCCGCGCACCAGATGACAGAAAGACGAGCAAGGCTCGATTAAACTGGCTGCTAAGACAAGTTAAGTCCGAGGAAACAGAGGACATGTTCGTCCGCTGCAAGTGGCCTGGTCGAAGCGAAACCACTCAGTTCGCACTTCAGGAAGTTGTTGAAGATCCATCCATCTGCGAAATTGACAAAGGCGGCCTGCAAGTAAACGGTTTTGAGTTAATCCTCGCAAAGGGCCTCGGGGCAAAATTCACCCAACGACTGAATTTTATCAATGAACTGGAGCGTCTAGTCCCCTGGTATTATGCGGAGTATGGCCAAAACCTATCTGAATGGAGGAAACCTGCACCGCGGATCGAAAGAGTGCGAGACGAAATCAAAGAAATTGATCTCACCGGGATGGCGGAGGATTTAGAGCCGTAAGGAAACCTTGAAATTTTCCTCAAAATGTTCTATATCTGTTCTCCGTAAAGAACAGGAGCATTTCGATGTCCTTTCAGCCACAATTTCCCGGTCTTTTCTCCTCTGCCAAGGGTGCGCCGCCTGCGCAGGACCGTCTTCCGCTGAACCCGCCGCTGGCCGCCACGGAAAAGCAGGTCAGCTATGCCCGTATTCTGGCGGCACGGTCAGGTGCGCGCCTGCCCCGGGGGATCGAGGCGGACCGCGCCGCGCTTTCGAAGTGGATCGAGGAACAAAAGGCCGCGCCAGCAGGCAAGTTTGCCAATTACCCTTCCTCCAAACAGGTGGCATTCGCGGAACGGATTGCCCGGCTGAAGCGCGCTGACGTGCCGCCGGAGTGTTTTCAGGATCGCAAGCTGATGTCGCGCTGGATCGACAGCAACAAGCCGCGGTAGGGGCGTGGCGAATTGTCTGGGGTGACTTTGCCGCCCCGCCGCTTATCTCCCCATTCATGAGCAATGAGACCGAAGTTCTGTACAATGCCGCCTGCCCGATCTGTCGGCGCGAGATAGAGCATTACGAGAAGATCAGCACCCGCGACGCGCTGCCGATCCGCTACGATGACCTGGGCGACACCGAAACACTGGCGCGTTGGGGCATTGACGCGCAGGCGGCCGCACAGCGGCTGCACGTGCGCAAAGACGGCCAGACCTATGCAGGCATCCCGGCCTTCATCGTACTGTGGCGCGATATTCCACGGCTGAACTGGCTGGCGCGTCTGGTGGCGCTGCCCGGGGTCTATTGGAGCGCCAACAAGGTATATGATCACATCCTTGCGCCGCTCCTTTTTCGTTGGCACGTGGCGCGCGAAGACCGACGCACCGAAACGGGCTGACCCAAGGTTAACACAAAATCTTAACGACCTTCTGTTAGGCTTTTGAAATGACTTATCCAAACTCCCCTTCCGAAACGCTTGCCGATGGCGCCGTGCATCTGGCAGGTTTGGCGTTATCCATTCCCGCCTGCCTGCTGGTGCTCCACCAGCTTCAGCTGAGCGGCAGCGCGGTAACCGGCTTTGCAACCTATGCCGCGTCGCTGATCCTGGCCTTCGGGGCATCTGCCCTTTATCACATGTCACCGTTTGAACGCCCGCGCGCGGTCTTGCACCGGATCGACCATGCGGCGATTTATCTCAAGATTGCGGGGACCTACACGCCCTTTGTCGCCTTGATCGGCACCGGTTTTGCCTATGGTGTGCTGGCGATTGTCTGGGCGCTGGCTGGGCTGGGCGCACTGGCGAAACTGTGGTTCTGGCCGCCCAATGCGCGCGGGTCGCTTGCGCTGTATCTGGGGATGGGATGGCTTGCCGTGCTGCTGATTTGGCCGATGGCACAGGCCCTGCCCGGCAGTGCATTGGTCCTGATCGTGGTGGGCGGTCTGATCTATTCGGCAGGCACCTGGGTCTTTGCCCATCCCGGCATGCGGTACCAGAATGCGATCTGGCACGGCTTTGTTCTGACGGCGTCGATTTGCTTTTTCGCGGCGGTCGCGCTAAGCCTTTAGGGCGTCAAGATAGGCTGTCACGCAGGTTTGGACGTGGCGGAACCGGTCGCCGCCAAGATGCTTGCCGCCGTACCAGCGCGTCACGATGATCAGGTGATCCGTCAGGCCTTCACGCTCCAGCATGCGCAGGATGACCATGCCTGCACCGGCTTCGCCATCATCCCCTTTCAATGGTCCACCATCGGACAGCTGCACCCCCCATGTGTTGTGGGTCGCCTTGGCGTAGGACTTGTCGCGCTTGAGGGTCTTGAGGCAGGTATCCACCCCGGCCCGGTCACGGACCCGCGCACCGGAAACGGCATATTTCGAGCCGCGGTCGCTTAGCACCTGGCCAAGCTGGATCAGCACTTCATGATGATGATGGCGATCAAAGACCGGCAGCCGTACGGCGAACGATTTCGATGCGGGCCGCATTGGGCGGATGGGTGCCGAGGAACCTGTCGCCCGGATCAGGGATGCGGGTAAAGAATTCGGCGCCCCGGACCGGATTGTAGCCCGCGCGCGCGGTGATGATGGTGCCAAGCGCGTCCGCTTCCAGTTCGAATTCCTTGGAAAACCGCCGCGCGCCGACCTGTGCGCCGATCCGCTGCGCGGTGCGCACGGTAGAGGCATCCCCACCGCCAAGCGTGGCCAGCCCGGCAGAGATCACCGCCCCGACGACGGCATTTTGTTGTTGCCGTCCGATGTGGCCTGCGATGTGATGCGCAGTCTCATGGCCCAGCACGAAGGCCAGTTCGTCTTCGTTGCGCGCATCCGCGATCAGCGCGAGGGTAAAGGCCACGATGGGCCGCCCCTGATTATCCAGCGTCTGGAATGCGTTGGCCGGTTGGCCGGGGCGATCATCGACCACAATGTTGAAATCACAGTTCACGCCAGACGTGCGGGCGCGACATTCGCGTTCTGCCACCGGCTCCACCGTGCGCACCACGCGCACGAAGCTGCGGGCGGCCTGCTGCGCGCTCAGGCCGCGACCGGGCGCGCTTGCAGTTTGCACAGGCGCTTCGGGGGGCGGCGGCGCGGTGTCCACCGGCACGACGTCGCAGGCGGCAAGGGCAGCGGCAGCAAAAAAGGCAAGAACGGTCTTTTTGATCATGTAAAAGGATCCTTTGACGCCGCAGCACGACGATTGGGGGGAATCTCAGGCCATGGTTTTAACACGGCTCCGGCGCGGGGCCACCCCGTTCACGCCACTTTGAAAGCGGCGCTTGCAAAGCCCGGCAGAAAGCCGCAGGTTTCGCACATGTTTACCATCGAGCACGAATTCGACGCCACGGTGATCACGCTGGTGGATGAGGGCGCAAGCCCCCTGCGTGAAGACATCACCGTGCAGGCGTTTGACAGCGAAATTACGTTCGAACAATGGGATCCGCGCACGGATCGGGTGGTCAAGATCACCCTGTCGCCTGAGCAGTTGCGCGATCTGACCGCGGCGCTGAACCTGCCCGAAGGTATCTACCGCAGCGCGCCCGGTTCGTAATCCCGCCACCTGAGGAGCAATCATGGCAACCGGCACCAACATCAAGACCTATTACAACGGCACCTGGCATGACGGCGATCAGATGATCATGACCGCGGCCGATCACGGTGCGTGGCTTGGCACGACCGTGTTTGACGGCGCACGGTTGTTTGACGGCCTTGCCCCGGATGTGGAGGCGCATTGCGCGCGCGTCAACCGCTCCGCCGCGGCGCTGATGATCACACCAACGGTTGAAACCGAGGACATGATCGAGATCGTGCGCGAAGGTCTCAAGAGCTATGGCACCGACAAGGCGGTGTATATCCGTCCGATGTATTGGGCGCTTGCGGGGGACGAACTGGGGATCGTGCCGCGGGAGGGAGCGACGGGCTTTGCGGTCTGTCTTGAAGAGATCCCGATGGCCCCGCCGGAGGCGGCAACGACGCTGACCCGCACGCGGTTTCGCCGCCCGGTGTTGGAGGACAACGTGGTCAACGCCAAGGCCGGGTGCCTGTATCCCAACAACGCCCGCATGATGGTTGAAGCGCGCAGCAAGGGTTTCGGCAATGCGCTGGTGGCCGATGCGATGGGCAATGTGGCCGAAAGCGCGTCTGCCAACGTCTTCATGGTCAAGGATGGAGAGGTCTTTACCCCCATCCCGAATGGTACCTTCCTGGCGGGTATCACCCGCGCCCGGCACATGTCGAACATGGCGCAGGACGGCATAAAAGTGCATGAAACCGTCCTTACCTTCGAGGATTTTCACGACGCGGACGAGGTCTTCCTGTCCGGCAACATGATGAAGGTGACCCCGGTCAAGGCCTTTGATGACACGACCTATGGCGTTGGGGACAATCAAAATCCCATAACCCGGCGCGTGCGCGAGATGTACTGGGACTGGGCCGCTTCGCAGCAAGCCTGATCCGGCGCAGGGCAGTACCAGTTGCAGTTAGCGATTGCGCGCAGGATATCCGCGCGCCATGATCCGGCCCAAGGGAGAATAGAATGCGGAAGTTTCTCGTTGTGCTGGACGACAGCCAGGAGTGCCTGAACGCCATGCGCTTTGCGGCCCTGCGCGCGGCTCATACAGGAGGTGGCGTTTCGGTCCTCGCGGTCATTCCGCCTGACGAATTCAATCACTGGATCGGTGTCGGGGATATCATGCGCGCCGAGGCGCGTGAACGGATAGAGGTCCATTTCGAGGTGTTCGCGAAATGGATGCGCGACAAGCAGGGCATCGATCCCGAACTGGTCATCCGCGAAGGCGAAGCCGTGGATGAGATCATCCAGCAGATTGCGGATGATGGTGACATCGGCGTGCTGGTTCTGGGGGCGAGTTCGGACAAGAAAAAGGGCCCCGGCCCCCTTGTAACCCAGATGTCGCGCAGTGCCGGATCGCTGCCTGTGCCAGTCACGATTGTTCCGGGCGACCTGAGCAAGGAAGTGCTGGAATCGATTACCTGATTTTTTCTGCATCGACAGATTTAGAATCATTCCAAACTCTTGACTTTGAAGGTCGCAATCGACATATCAAAGGGTAAGCAATGAAGGACGCGCCATGTTCATCCAGACCGAATCCACACCAAACCCCGCCACCCTGAAATTCCTGCCCGGACAAGCCGTGTTGGAGATGGGGACGGCGGACTTTCCGACATCCGATACCGCCGACGGCTCTCCGCTGGCAACGCGGCTCTTTGGGGTCGACGGCGTTGAGGGCGTTTTCTTTGGCACCGATTTCGTGACGGTGACCAAGGCCGAAGCGGTGGAGTGGGATCACATCAAGCCAGCGTTGCTGGGCGCGATCATGGAGCATTTTCAGTCCGGCCAGCCGGTGATGGCTGCCGATCACACGCCCACCTCCGGTCATGCCGCGCATGAGGGAGAGGATGGCGAGATTGTGGGTCAGATCAAGGAATTGCTCGACAGTCGCGTACGTCCAGCGGTGGCGCAGGATGGTGGCGACATCACGTTCCACGGCTTTGATCGCGGGATTGTCTATCTGCACATGCAGGGCGCCTGCGCGGGCTGCCCGTCCTCGACACTGACGCTGAAGATGGGGATTGAGAACCTGCTGCGGCACTACATCCCTGAGGTGACAGAGGTGCGCCCGATTGCCTGACACGGCGTTCGTTGACGGTAAGAAAAAATGGCCAAAGGTCCTGACGTTCGACACGTCCGGGCCTTTTGTTTCAGTGGGTTGGGCTACGGAAAGCTACTCCGGCGGGGCTGTGCACGACATGGCGCGCGGGCAGGCCGAGGCGCTGTTTCCCCTGCTTGAGACCCAACTGGCCGACTGTCGTTGGACGTGGGACGATGTCGACGTGATTGGCGTGGCGGTGGGGCCGGGGAATTTTACCGGGATCCGGATTGGTGTGTCAGCGGCGCGGGGGCTTGGGCTGGCGCTTGGCATCCCTGTTTTTGCGATCAACCAGTTTGAATTGGCGCATGGGTATTCGCCCCTGCCCGCAGGCACGCTGATCTCTGTCCCGGCCCCCCGTGACATGAGTTTTGTACAAGGCGCAAACATGGGCGGTGTGCTGATCAGCCAGAGTGGTCTGTTGATTGACCCGGCCGACCCGCCAGCGGACTTTCAGCTTTCAGGTGGCATGGAAATCCGTGGACACCGCGCGGCGGAAATTGCCTCCCATTTCGACGCCACCGGAATTGACGAAAGCTACACCACCGATCCGGGCCGCATGGCTGAAATAGCCGAATTCAAATACCGTGACGCGACCGCGTTCCCGCCCCGCCCCGCCCCGCAGTACGTCAAAGCCCCGGATGCAGCCCCGGCACGCGATCCGGGCCCTGCGATACTGGCGTGACGGATACGGAAGATCTTGCACGCTTGCACCGGGCCGCTTTCACCGTCAGCCGCCCGTGGAGCGCTGCGGAGATTGAAGGGTTGATTGGCTCTCCCCATGTCGCGCTTTTTCGCGCTGCGCATGGCTTTGCCCTGACCCGGTTGGTCGCTGGCGAAGCGGAATTGCTGACGGTTGCCGTTGATCCGGCGCATCATCGAAAAGGCATAGCGGAAGGGTTGTTGCGACGCTGGCTGGCGGAGGTTGGATGCACGGCGGATACCGCGTTGCTTGACGTGGCGGCGGACAATTTCCCGGCTCAATCCCTTTACGTCAAACTCGGATTTGCGGAGGCGGCCCGGCGACCTGAATACTACGCCCGCCCCAACACACCCCGTGTCGATGCGGTGATCATGAAGCTCGCATTAACCAAAGGTTAATTACGGTTATCCACAGGTTCACCCATAAAAGCGGTTGACCCTGCCCCCTCCCTGCCCCCTAAATTGCTGCGATCTTTGGATCTTGGGCAGGTGGCCCTTCAAGCGCCCCGCCCCAACATATGAAACCTGGGAGACAACACATGACCCTTATGAAAAAAATGATGGGCGCAACGGCCGCGCTGGCCCTCGGCGCAGGTGCCGCCCTTGCCGATCCGGCGGTGATCTTCGACCTTGGCGGCAAGTTCGACAAATCCTTCAATGAAGCCGCCTTCAACGGCGCGCAGCGTTGGGCAGATGAAACAGGCGGTGAATTCCGCGAGATCGAACTGCAGTCCGAAGCCCAGCGGGAGCAGGCCCTGCGCCGCTTTGCTGAAAGCGGGTCCAACCCGGTCGTGATGGTTGGCTTCGCCTTTGGCGATGCACTTGGTCAGGTTGCCGCCGATTACCCGGATACGGATTTCGTGATCATTGATATGGTTGTGGACCAGCCCAACGTGCGTTCCGTGGTCTTCAACGAACACGAAGGTTCCTACCTTGTCGGTATGATGGCCGCGAAGGCATCCGAATCCGGCACCGTGAGCTTTATTGGCGGCATGGACATCCCCCTGATCCGGAAATTCGCCTGCGGCTATGCGCAAGGGGCGATGGCGGCGAACCCTGACATCAAGGTGATCGCCAATATGACAGGCACAACGCCCGCCGCCTGGAACGACCCGGTGAAGGGTTCTGAACTGACCAAAGCGCAGATCAGCCAAGGGTCGGATGTGGTATATGCCGCTGCGGGCGGCACCGGCGTGGGTGTTCTGCAGACAGCGGCGGATGAGGGCATCCTGTCCATCGGTGTGGACAGCAACCAGAACTACCTGCATCCCGGCAAGGTTCTGACCTCCATGATGAAACGCGTGGACAATGCGGTCTATCAGGCGTTCAAGGACGGCCCCGGAATGGAAAAAGGGTTCAACGTCATGGGGATCGCCAATGGCGGCGTGGGCTATGCGATGGATGAATTCAACGCACCGCTCGTCAGTGACGATATGAAAGCAGCGGTAGACGATGCTGCAGCCAAGATCGCTGATGGCTCCCTCGCCGTGCACGACTACATGTCCGACGACAGCTGCCCTGCCCTGAGCTTCTAAGTGGCACCTGAAACGACAGCGGTGCGGCAGGAAACTGCCGCACCGGCAATCGAGTTGAAGGGCATATCCAAGGCCTTCGGCCCGGTGCAGGCCAACAAGGACATTTCAATCCGCGTCATGCCCGGCACGATCCATGGGATCATCGGGGAAAACGGCGCGGGCAAGTCGACGTTGATGTCGATCCTCTATGGCTTCTATAAAGCCGATAAGGGCGAGGTGTTCATCGGCGGCAAGAAGACCAACATCACCGACAGTCAAGCCGCGATTGCCGCAGGAATCGGCATGGTATTCCAGCACTTCAAGCTGGTCGAGAATTTCACTGTGCTTGAGAACATCATCCTTGGCGCGGAAGATGGCGCAATGCTGCGCCCGTCGCTGGCCAAGGCCCGCAAGACGCTGGTGGATCTGGCCAAGGATTACGGCCTGAACGTGGAACCCGACGCGCTGGTGCAGGACATTGGCGTCGGCATGCAGCAGCGGGTGGAGATCCTCAAGGCGTTGTATCGTCAGGCGGATATCCTCATTCTGGATGAACCCACGGGCGTTCTGACCCCGGCGGAAGCGGATCAATTGTTTCGTATTCTGGGGCGGCTCAGGTCCGAAGGAAAAACGATAATCCTGATCACCCACAAGCTGCGCGAGATCATGGATATCACAGACACCGTCAGCGTCATGCGGCAGGGAGAGATGACAGCGACGGTCAAGACGGCAGATACCTCTCCGGCGGAACTGGCGGAATTGATGGTTGGCCGCAAGGTCCTGTTGCGCGTTGACAAGCAACCGGCGCAACCGGGCGAGGTTGTTCTGGATATCAAGGACTTGCATGTTTTCGATGACAAGAAGGTCGAACGCCTGCGCGGCGTCAACCTGCAGGTCCGCGCGGGTGAGGTCCTTGGTATTGCCGGGGTTGCGGGCAACGGGCAATCGGAACTGTTGGAGGTGCTGGGCGGCTATGCCACGGGCACCGGGCAGATCACGCTGAACAGCAAGCCGCTGGATTTGTCGGGGCGCGAAGCCGACGGCAAGACCCGCCGCGCGCGCGGCATCAGCCATGTGCCCGAAGACCGCCAGCGCGAAGGGCTGATCATGGCCTATCAGGCTTGGGAAAACACCGCTTTCGGTTATCATGACGCGCCGGAGTATCGGTCCGGCATCCTGATGAACAATGCGGCGATCCGTGCTGACACGGCGGAAAAGATGGCCCGTTTCGACGTCCGTCCGCCGGATGCCACGCTCGCTGCGAAGAACTTTTCGGGCGGCAACCAGCAGAAGATCGTACTGGCCCGAGAGATTGAGCGCAATCCCGACCTGCTACTTGTCGGTCAGCCCACGCGCGGTGTGGACATTGGAGCGATTGAGTTCATTCACCAGCAGATCATCGCCCTGCGCGATCAGGGCAAGGCGATCCTTCTGGTCAGCGTGGAACTGGACGAGATCATGGCCCTGTCCGACCGCATCGCGGTGATGTTCGACGGTCAGATCATGGGAGAGCGGTTGCCGTCCGAGACTGACGAAAAGGAACTCGGTCTGCTGATGGCCGGGATCACCGATACGGACGCGCCCCATTCGATCGAAGAGGTCGAGGCGAATTTGGCCCACGCCGGGACAGGAGAGACCTAGAATGGACGTCATGCCAAAATGGGCCGAGGTGGTCCTTGTCCCGCTGATCTCCCTCCTGATGGCGGCCCTCATCTCTGCGCTGGTGATCCTTGCCATTGGCGAAGACCCGATTGCCGCGGCATCACTGATGATCGAAGGGGCGCTGGGGTCGGTGCGCGGATGGGGCTATACGCTTTATTACGCGACGAACTTTATCTTTACCGGGCTGGCGGTTTCGGTCGCCTTCCATGCGCGGCTGTTCAACATCGGGGGCGAGGGTCAGGCGATGCTGGGCGGGCTGGGCGTGGCCTATGCCCTGCTTTATGTCGGCTGGCCGCATTGGTCGATTGGCTTGGTGGCTGCCACCTTGATGGCGGCGCTGTTCGGGGCGGCATGGGCGGCGATCCCGGCGTATCTGCAAGCCAAACGCGGCAGTCATATCGTGATCACGACGATCATGTTCAACTTCATCGCCTCCGCGCTGCTGATCTATCTGATCAACGAATTCCTCAAGCCTATTGGCCAATCAGACCCTTCAAGTGCCCGGTTTGCGCAGCATCTGGACCTGCCGACGCTCAATTCGATGCTGACGGGCATGGGCATCAAGGCGTCCAAGGACGACAGTGTGAACGTCACATTCCTGATCGCTTTGGTTTGCGCGGTGGGGGTCTGGGTGCTGATGTGGAAAACCCGGCTGGGCTATGAAATCCGCGCCTTCGGGCATTCCGAACAGGCGGCGAAATACGCGGGCATCAACCCGGTCAAGATCACCATGGTCGCGATGCTGATATCCGGCGGGCTGGCGGGTCTGATGGCCATCAACACCGTGATGGGGGAGAGCGAGAAGCTGATCCTGAATTCGACCGAAGGGGCGGGGTTCATCGGGATTGCCGTAGCTTTGATGGGCCGCAGTCATCCCTTGGGCGTGGTGATTGCCGCCATCCTGTTCGGGTTCCTCTATCAGGGAGGCGCTGAAATAGCGCTTTGGACCTCGATCCCGCGCGAGTTGATCGTGGTCATTCAGGCGCTGGTGATCCTGTTTACCGGCGCGCTGGACAACATGGTACGGATGCCGTTGGAGCGGATGTTTCTTGCGAGGCGCCGAAGCAAGACAGCGGGGCCGGCGGAATAATGGATTTTGATACGCTGATCCAACTGCTCGATTCCACCGTGCGGCTGGCCACGCCATTGCTGCTGGCCTGCCTTGCGGGGTTGTTCAGCGAACGCGCGGGTATTTTCGATATCGGACTTGAAGGCAAGATGTTGGCGGCGGCTTTCTTCTCTGCTGCACTTGCCGCCATTACAGGCAACGTGTGGCTTGGCCTGCTGGCGGGGATCGGCGCGTCATTGCTGCTGAGCGCGCTGCACGGGGTGGCGTCGATTACCTTTCGGGGAAACCAGCTGATCTCCGGCGTGGCCATCAACTTCCTTGCAGCCGGGATGACGGTTTTGATTGCGCAGGACTGGTTCCGGCAAGGCGGTCGCACGCCGCAACTGGGCGATGGGGCGCGGTTCGAACCCATTACGCTGCCCGGCGCAGAGGCCCTTGCGGATGTCCCGATCCTTGGACCGATCTACAGCGAATTGATCTCCGGGCATCCGATCCTGGTCTACATGGCGCTGCTTGCCGTGCCGTTGACGTGGTGGATCCTGTTCCGCACCCGGTTCGGCCTGCGCCTGCGCGCGGTGGGGGAAAACCCTGCAGCGGTGGATACGGCGGGCGTGTCAGTCGTGGGGTTGCGGTACGTGGCTGTCGGCATCTGCGGGGTGTTGTGCGGCTTGGCTGGGGCTTACCTGAGCACGGCCTTGCAGGCAGGCTTCGTCAAGGACATGTCGGCCGGGCGCGGGTTCATCGCGCTGGCCGCGCTGATCTTTGCCAAGTGGCGGCCCTGGTATGCGCTTTGGGCGACACTGCTGTTTGGCCTGTTCGGTGCGCTGGAAACACGGCCCGACGTGATCGAAGCAGTCATCGGCATCAAAGTGCAAAGCGCACTGCTGGGCGCGCTGCCTTACGTCATGACGGTAATCATTCTGGCAGGTTTTGTCGGCAAGGCCATTCCACCACGTGCGGGTGGTGAGCCTTATGTGAAGGAACGCTGAACGAGCCAACGGATGAGTCCAGTTTCGGCCCTGTCGCAGTCCGATTTGCTGCATAGCAGCGACGATAGTTGATTTGAGAGCCACAGTTACGTTAAGGGGTGCCATGCAAATCTATCTGCCCATCGCCGAAGTTTCGGTCAACGCCTTCCTGCTTTTGGGACTGGGTGGCCTGGTGGGCGTCCTTTCCGGCATGTTCGGGGTTGGCGGCGGCTTCTTGATGACGCCCCTGTTGTTCTTCATCGGCATCCCCCCAGCGGTGGCCGTGGCGACCGAAGCGAACCAGATCGTCGCCTCCTCCTTCTCAGGCGTCCTTGCGCATTTCAAGAGAAAG
This sequence comes from Sulfitobacter rhodophyticola, assembly GCF_041281685.2. Classification (GTDB taxonomy): domain Bacteria; phylum Pseudomonadota; class Alphaproteobacteria; order Rhodobacterales; family Rhodobacteraceae; genus Sulfitobacter. Next base: position 552,540 of record NZ_CP166251.2, read on the forward strand.
ACGGTGGACCTCAGGATGGGCACGGTGCTGCTGATCGGGGGTCTGATCGGCGCAGCACTGGGGGTTGTGGTCTTTAACTATCTCAAGGCGCAGGGTCAGGTCGATTTGCTGGTCAAGCTTTGCTATGTCGTCTTTCTGGGTGTGATCGGTGGGCTGATGTTCATCGAAAGCCTGCGTGCGATCCGTAATACCAAGAAGGGCAAAGCGCCCCCGCGCAAAAAGCACAACTGGATCCACGGGCTCCCGTTCAAAATGCGGTTCCGGGTGTCTGGCCTCTACATTTCCGTTATTCCGCCGCTGATTGTCGGCGTTGCCGTCGGTATTCTGGCGGCAATCATGGGTGTCGGTGGCGGTTTCATCATGGTGCCCGCGATGATCTACCTGCTGGGCATGCCCACCAAGGTCGTGGTGGGCACGTCGCTTTTCCAGATCATCTTTGTGACGGCCTTCACCACGATGCTGCACGCCACGACCAATTATACCGTCGATGTGGTGCTTGCCGTGCTGCTGCTGGTGGGCGGCGTCATTGGCGCGCAGGTCGGCACCCGCATCGGCGTCAAGATGAAGGCGGAACAACTGCGTATCCTGCTGGCGCTGATGGTGCTGGCGGTCTGCGGGAAACTGGCCCTTGATCTGCTGCTGCAGCCGTCCGAGCTTTATACGCTTGGTGCGGCGGGGGGCCACTGATGCGCGCCCTGCTGATCACGCTGGCCTTTCTTGCGGCCCTGCCCGCAATTGCAGAAGAAGTCGTGCTGGGATTGTCCAGCGATCAGGTATCGATCAACACAAGCTTTGACGGGTCCGAAATCCTGATCTTCGGCGCAGTGAAACGCGAAGAACCCATTCCCGACGATCCGCGCCTGCAAGTCATCATCACGGTCGCCGGCCCATCAGAGCCGATCATGGTCCGCCGCAAGGCCAAGCGCATGGGCATCTGGGTCAATACCGACGCACTGGAGGTCGACAAGGCGCCAAGCTTTTACGCGGTGTCGACCAGCACCCTTTTGGGCCTGTCGCTGAGCGATACGGAAGACCTGCGCCATCGCATCTCCATCAACAGGGCAATCCGATCCGTCGACGCACCCGACACCATCCGCGACGCCAGAAGCTTCACCGAGGCCTTGGTCCGCATCAAGGAAGATACAAATCAGTACCAGTTGAACGAAGGCACCATAAGCGTGGACGAGCAGACCCTGTTCCGCACGGCAATCGAACTGCCCGCCGCGCTGACCGAGGGGGATTATGTGACGCGCATCTTCCTCACACGGGGGCGCGAAGTAGTGTCGAAATACGAGACAAGCATCTTCGTGCGCAAGGTCGGGTTGGAACGCTGGCTGTTCACCCTGTCGCGCGAGAATGCGTTTCTGTACGGGCTGATGTCGCTGGCGATTGCCATTGCGGCAGGCTGGGGCGCATCCGCGGTGTTCACCGCGTTCCGCCGCTAGGTTCAGCCGCGCCCGATATAGGGCATGTTCGTCGCCATCACGGTCAGGAACTGCACATTGGCACCGACGGGCATGCCAGCCATGTGAAGGACGGAGGCAGCCGCGTTGCTCACGTCCATCGTCTCCATATCCGGGTTACTGTCCTTGAGCGCGGCTACAATCGCGCTTTCGGCATTGCCGATGTCGATCTGACCACAAGCGATGTTATGCGCCCGGCCATCCAGCGACAGCGTCCGTGTCAAACCGGTGATGGCATGTTTGGTGGTGGTGTAGCAGACCGATCCCGGACGTGGCACATGGGCGGACAGCGATCCATTGTTGATGATCCGTCCGCCACCCTGCGTGCGCATCCGGGCGAAGGCAAGTTGCGCCGCGATGAACATGCCGGTCACATTGACCGACAGAACCTGCGCCCAGTCCTCTAGCGCGATTTCATCTATCGTTGCGGAGGGACCGAACATACCCGCATTGTTAAAGAGCACGTCGATATGGCCGAAGGCATCGAATGCGCTCGCCATCGCAGCGGCATCCGTCACATCCGCGGGCAGAGCGACCGCATGGTCATGCAGTGCCGCCATCTCCTCCAGCATCGCGGCGCGCCTTGCAATCAGGCCAACCCGCCATCCCTCTCGCAGGAACAATTCTGCCGTGGCCCGGCCAATACCGGAACTAGCACCGGTGATGATGATACTCTTCATGCGAAATCCTCAGGTTCAGTCGGATCGAGCGTCAGCGGTGCCGGTGCTGCGCGGCGCAGGTCATCGACCACCAGCGGACCACTTGGTTTGGCCAGACGATTGCGCACCACCCATATCAGGCGATCCTGCGCCCGTGTGATGGCGACATAGGCCAGGCGCTTCCACAGCGGCTGTCCGGCCTCCGTACGGCCCATACGGGCGGCGGCATAGAGGTCGGGCGCAAAGACCTGCACCGTCTCCCACTGGCTGCCTTGCGCCTTGTGGATCGTGACCGCCGCACCGTGCAGGAACGTTGCCCCCATGCGGGCAGCGAAAGGAATGAACGGTTCTTCCTCGTCCGGCTTTTCGATCTTCACGATCGATGCCGCGCTGACCTGCGGATCTTCCGCCCCCATGACATGCAACCGGCTGAACCCCGGCTTGCGTCCCTCCCCCAGAAAGATCACCTGCGCGCCCTTGATCAGGCCGCGCGCCTCAAGATCGAGCCGCTTCTTGCGGTGTTTGAGCGGCAATTCAATGCCGTCGCAGATCAGCGGCTCCCCCGCCAGCAGCGCATCCTCCGGCGCGCCATGGACGTTGCGAAAAGCGTTGATCAGACGGATGCGCGTGGCATTGCGCCAGACCAGAACCGGAGAGCGGGCCATCAGGTCCACTTCCACACGCTGGCCCCAGACGACACGGTCGTCCTTCGCAGCAGCTTCTTCGATCATCCGCTCGAACTGCTCAAAACCCAGTGCGGGATCAGCAAGCGCATGGGCCAGGTCAAGGATCGGGTTATCCGCCTCCTGACGGTAGATGCGGTTTAGGGTCAGGACCCGCTTTTCAGGAAGCTTTTCGAAGACCATCGTGCCCGATTGGTTCACCGGCGCCAACTGCGCCGGATCGCCAAAGAGCAGCAGTGTCGGAAAGATCTCCTTGAGGTCCTCGAACTGCTTGTCATCCAGCATCGATGCTTCATCGACAAACCCGATATCAAGCGGTTCTTCCCGCCGTTTCCAGCCGGTGATGAAATCACTGCCGCGCAGACCGGCGGCTGCCAGCGCGCCGGGCATGGACTTGTTGCCCTGATAGAACGCATGCGCCCGGTCCAGCGCCAGTTCGGTCAGCCCCTCGATCTCTGGCCGTTCCCCATTTCCGGCCAGCCATTCGGCGATGCGCTCGTATTCCGGATCATAGACGGGCGTATAAAGGATGCGGTGGATCGTGGTCGCAGGCACACCGCGCAAGCGCAGAACGCTGGCGGCCTTGTTGGTGGGTGCCAGGATCGCCAGCGTGCGCTTGTCCTTGCGCTTGCGGCTTTCATAATCACCCGAGACGACCTCGACCCCTGCCCCTTCAAGCGCCTTGTACAGCTCCGCCAGCAGCAGTGTCTTGCCCGACCCGGCCTTGCCCGTGACGGCCATCACCTGATCGGCGTTGTCACGCGGCGGCATCAGCAGGCTGTCTTCAAGGTCGATCCCGGCGGAACGCAGCATTTCCGCCACGCTGTCATGGGCGGTGGCCTGATCGTCGGAATATGCAATCGCGGTACTGTTCATGGCCCGACATTAGGGGAGCAGCACCAGAGGGACCAGCGCGATCAGCCGGTTTTGGCGAAGGGAATGTGCGGTGTCTGTCCAAAGGCACGATCAAACCAGGCGCGTGACTGCGCGGCACTGATCCCGGCACGTGCAGCGACCCGCGATTGCGCGTCCTTCTCGAACGCCCAGAGCCCGACGCTGATCCTGTCGCGGCCTTCGCCTTGCGCGCCAAGTACCTCGGGTGAACTGCCGATCATGCGGTAGATCCGGACCATGCGCGCATCGAAGACACCCACGAAATGCTCCACCCCAAAGCCCTGCATGATCTCCCCGCCGCCCAGCATCAAGGCCGCCGCCACATACGGGCCAGCGCCTTGCGTCAGGCAAAACCGCGTGCATTCCCAGATCATCGGGCTGCACACCGGACCTTGCAACAGGTGGTCGAAGTGATCGTTGACCATCACAGGCCCCGTGGTGGGCAGAAACCGCATGGAGCCTCCGTGCCCCCCCTCAGGGGTCTCCCAGATCACGTAAAGCGGGTTTTGGGCATCGTATTCATCCCGCTCTTCGCCCTGCGCGTCCACCTCCACTTCCCATCCCAGTCGCGTCTTGAACTGGTCCGCACGGTCGCGAAACATCGCATGTGCGAGGGTGGGATGACGGTGCAACTGGTCGGCGTAAAGGTAGCGCAGCATGTGATAAGGTCTCCGGCTGGGGTGAAGTCCCCCGTAGCCAGACACGAACACTTCTAAGAACAACCGAACATAACGCGCGCTGCTTGCCCAAAGTTGGCAACACCGCGCAGATCCGCGAAAACGCAGGGGGGCATTCGGGAAATTGATGAGGCACAGGACGAGGCGGCATGTTCAGACCACGATCAGACCTTGTGACAGCGCACGGGCAACCGCATGGGTTGTATTGAGCGCACCCAGTTTGAAACGGGCGGATTCAATATAGACCCGCAATGTATGCTCGGAAATGGACAGCTCATTTGCTACCTGCGCGCGACTGTAGCCAATCGCCAGATAGGTCATCGCATCAACTTCTCGCGGGGACAGCGCCTGTGCCGTTTTCTGCGCGCGGTGTGGATCAAGTTCCAGCGCCTTTTCATTCATCAGATGCGCGAAAAGGATCATGTCACGACGGTGCGTTTCAATGAATTGGGCCCATGTGTCGTCACCACAGGTATGATTGGCCGTGAACAGCGCAAACTGACCGTTTGGTCCCCGCACCGGCACCGAATACCCCTGCGTGCCGATCCCATGCGCCGCTGCATCCTCGGCAAAGGCGCGCACGGCACGCGATGACCAGTCCAGCTGTTTCCATTCAACCGGGTGAAACCTTTGGAAACAACCGCTTATGACGGGATCAATGCGCAGGTATTCCTGCGCCATATACCTTTCCTGCCACGCAAGGGAATAGGTCCCGCATCCCGCCTGATCGCCTTTGCTGTCCACCCAGTGATAGGCGATATGTTCGATATTGTAATGGACCTGCAAACTCTCCGTCACCGTCTGCAGTCCTGCAAGCGCGTCAGCTTGCTCCAAAGCCTCCAGGATAGACTCCAGTTGATTTATCTCCGCCATCTGTCTGCCTCTGCATCCTCTCTTGCTGAGAGGAGATTTCTGTCAGCGCGATCAGTGACGCATCATCAAGGTGCTCGGCCAACTCGGGCAGGCCATTTGACAAGGCATAGTTCTTCAGGTCGGACAGAACGTCCAGGATCCACTCACTGCGCATTAGCAGCCTCACTTTCAAATGGTTAACGACTGGTTAACACAACCTTAGCATGTGTTGATTAGTGCCATAAATTCACCGCTTTTCACTCCCCCGAAATGGGGAAGGCAGGATTTATAAGGTGCTGATTTCTATGGATGGTGGAATTTGGCAAACAAAATGCCGCGAACCCTGTGCTGATTCGCGGCATCTTGAACGCACATTCTGTGCCCGGGAAGGTTAATTCCGGGCGGCTAACGCGTCTTCCAGCGTCCGCAAACCGGTCGTCGGGGCCTGGACAAGCACCGACATGTTGCCGGGTTTATGTTCGTTGCGCAGCATCTTCATGTGCGCTTCGGGCAGGTCGGCCCAGCTGAAGACTTCGGACATGCAGGGGTCCAGACGCCGTTCAAGCATCAGCTTGTTGGCAGCAGCGGCCTGCTTGAGGTGGGCAAAGTGGCTGCCCTGCAAGCGCTTCTGGTGCATCCACATGTAACGCACGTCGAAGGTGCAGTTGAAACCGGTCGTGCCCGCACAGATCACGACCATCCCGCCCTTTTTCACGACGAAGCTGGACACCGGAAACGTCGTCTCGCCCGGGTGTTCAAACACCATGTCCACGTTCACACCCTTGCCGGTGACATCCCATATCGCCTTGCCGAACTTCCGAGTCTCTTTGAACCACTCGGCGTATTCGGGGGTGTTCACCGTGGGCAATTGCCCCCAGCAGTTGAAGTCCTTGCGGTTCAGCACGCCCTTGGCACCCAGATCCATCACGAACTGCCGTTTGCTTTCGTCAGAGATCACACCGATCGCGTTGGCACCCGCCGTATTGATCAACTGGATCGCATAGGAACCCAAACCGCCCGACGCGCCCCAGACCAGTACGTTCTGGCCGGGCTTGAGGTCATGCGGTTCATGGCCGAACAGCATCCTGTAAGCGGTGGCGAGCGTCAGTGTATAGCACGCTGCCTCTTCCCACGTCAGGTGCTTGGGACGCGGCATCAACTGTTGTGACTGCACGCGGGTGAACTGGCTGAACGATCCGTCCGGTGTCTCATATCCCCAGATCCGCTGGGAGGGCGAATACATCGGATCGCCGCCGTTGCATTCCTCATCATCGCCGTCGTCCTGGTTGCAGTGAATGACCACTTCGTCACCCACTTTCCAGCGGGTCACACGATCACCGACTGCCCAAACGATCCCTGCGGCATCCGAGCCTGCAATGTGGTAGGGCTGCTTGTGGCCATCAAAGGGGCTGATGGGCTGCCCAAGGGCCGCCCAGACGCCGTTATAGTTTACGCCTGCCGCCATCACGAGGACCAGCACGTCCTGGCTGTCAAGCTCTGGCACTTCAACGACTTCCTGCAACATCGCGCTGTCCGGGTTGCCATGGCGTTCGCGGCGGATGGCCCAGGCGTACATCTGCTTTGGGACATGACCCATCGGGGGCATTTCGCCCACCTCATAGAGGTCCTTTTCGGGTGCGTCGTACTGCGCGATGGTCGTGTCGAGTGCCATGCGGGCCTCCTATCAACTTGATCTCTTGCCGTGTGCCGCGATGCAGAATCAGATCGCCTGACCTCAAATATGGGGCGACACGAAATAAAGCAACACCACAAGGGTCAGTTTTGTAACTTTATGACCCCGCAGGTGCAGAAAGTTGCTTTGCATCCGCAGCATTCGCAGGATTGTTACCCTGCGTCAAAAAGTGCGCGATGGAATTGGCATAAAATTGTACTGCTTTCTCCTGCCCCTCCATGACGTGCCATGCGCCATCGCGCTCCTCGATCAGGCCATGCTGCCGCATGTGGCGACAGGCGCGGGCGACCTCCTTTGCCATTGCATCGGTATCAATGGCGACATTACCCTCCGGCATTTGCGCCAGAAGATCCGACAGCGCCGCTTCCAGACCAGGTCCCGTAAGCGGGCCATCACGTTTCAGTGCCGTGGCGACCAGTGGCACACCCAGAATGGGCATCACCGCTTCGATCCGCGACATCAACTCCATCGACAGTTGATCCACATCTTCGACCTTGCCGTAGGCACGCATGCTGACAGGTTCCCCGAACGCCACGGCGGCCGTCCCAAAACGGGTATCTGTCCCGCGCAGCCGCTGCCAGAACTTGCGCAGTATGAACGCGACGACAACGGATATGCGCGCGCCAAAACGCCGGTCACCGCGCGCGTGCGCCGCCATCAACACGCGGTCTTCAAGCACCCTGTCGTAATTGATCGCAACAGGGACAAAAACGATGTCGCGTTCACCTTCGGGGTCGAACCCATCCACCAGATAGCTGAGCAATCCGACTTTGGGCGGCTGCAACTGCCCTGTCAGGCTCAACCCGCCTTCAGGGTAAAACGCCTGGGTGTCGCCACCATTCGTCGCCATCTGCACATACCGCGACAACACCTTCCGATAAAGCGCCCCGCGCGACCGGCGTCTGATGAAATACGCCCCCCACAGCCGGATCAACGAGGACAGCGGCCAAACCCGCGCCCATTCACCCACCGCATAGCTGAGGGTCGATGTCTTGGACGCGAGGTACGTCACAAGCACGTAATCCATATTGCTGCGGTGGTTCATCACGAATACAGCCGTGGAATCCGACGGGATGGATGCAAAAACGGCATCGTTCTGCCTGCCAGTCCGTATGCGATATACTGCTTCAGCCAGAACCTTCGCCACCCGCATGGCAAAGCTGAAATAGGCGAAAGCTGAGAAACTTGGCACGATCTCCCGCGCGTATTCAGCGGCTTTCTGAAAGGCGACGTTTTCGGGCACGCCGTGTTCGCGGGCGTAATTGGCAATTTCTGCCGACACCTCCGGATCATAGATCAGGCGCTGCACCATGTCATACCGCTGGGTCAGCTTGAATGGCTGGATGGGGCGTTTGAGCCGGGTGTTCAACTTCTCCACCGCGCGTTCGAACCGGCGGCGAAAGAACCAGCGCACCGAGGGCAGCAGGAAATGGCTTAGCGCCGTCACTGCGGCAAACAGCACGATCAGGATAAAAAGCCACAGCGGCAGTTGAACGGTCTGCGTCATGACGCGCACCCTTGCAGTGCTGTGGCGCAAGGACAATATCAAAGTGAGGACATGGCAAAAGGACGCAAGATTTGCACCACGACATTTCGCTGGGGTTCTCTGACGCGGAGCGGCCGCGCGTCGCGGCACTCTATTGGGAGGCATTTGCCGCGAAACTGCGTATCGTCATGGGGCCGCCCGAGCGTGCCATCGCCTTTCTAACGAAAAACATGCACCCCGACTTCGCCCTCGTTGCGCGCGACCCGGCGGGACGGATCGCCGGGTTGGCGGGTTTCAAAACCAGCAAAGGCGCGCTCACCGAAGGATCGTTGCGCAGTTTGGCAGCACATTATGGATTGCTGTCGGTGCTTTGGCGGGCACCTCTATTGGCACTGGTGGAACGGGAACTGGCCCCCGACGTCTTGCTTATGGATGGCATCTGTGTGGATCAGGCGGCGCGGGGAACGGGCCTTGGCACCGCCTTGCTGGACGCTGTGAAAGACACCGCTCGCACACAGGGTCTGACAGCGGTGCGGCTGGATGTCATCGATACCAACCCACGGGCGCGGGCGCTTTACGAACGGCAGGGGTTTGTCCCGGTCGGAACACAGACAATGGGGCCGTTGACGTACATCTTCGGCTTTGCCAGCAGTACGACAATGCTTTGTGATCTTGCATGACGCAAGGATGGCGTAAAGATCGCGCAATCCAGCGCCTATGCCGCGCCGCAGCGAATTGACACTGGTATAATCTTTCGCCTAAAAACGCCCAAGCGCAATATTGTTACGTAAACGATTCACGGAGAGCCTGATGCCCCAGCCGAACAAAGACCGCCCCTGGTTGATCCGGACCTATGCGGGCCACTCCACCGCTGCGGCGTCGAATGCGCTTTATCGATCGAACCTTGCCAAGGGCCAGACGGGGCTGTCCGTGGCCTTCGATCTGCCGACGCAAACGGGATACGACAGCGATCACGTCCTTGCGCGAGGCGAAGTTGGCAAGGTCGGTGTGCCGGTCAGCCATCTGGGCGACATGCGGATGCTGTTCAAGGACATTCCGCTGGATCAGATGAACACCTCCATGACGATCAACGCCACAGCACCTTGGCTGCTGTCCCTCTATATTGCCGTTGCTGAAGAACAGGGCGCGGATGTCAGCGCGCTTCAGGGCACGGTGCAGAACGATCTGATCAAGGAATACCTCAGCCGGGGCACGTATATCTGCCCCCCTGCCCCATCGCTCAAGATGATCGCGGATGTGGCGGAGTATTGTTATACCTCCGTGCCCAAATGGAACCCGATGAACGTCTGTTCCTACCACCTGCAGGAAGCCGGTGCGACACCGGAGCAGGAGTTGGCATTTGCGCTGGCCACCGCAACGGCGGTGCTGGATCAATTGAAGCCCCGCGTTGATCCGGCGGATTTTCCTGCCTTGGTGGGCCGTATCTCCTTCTTCGTGAACGCAGGTATCCGGTTTGTCACCGAGATGTGCAAGATGCGCGCGTTCGTCGACCTTTGGGATGAAATTTGCGCCGAACGCTATGGCGTGGAAGACCCGAAATATCGGCGCTTCCGCTATGGCGTGCAGGTCAATTCGCTGGGTCTGACCGAACAGCAGCCGGAAAACAACGTCTACCGCATCCTGATCGAAATGCTGGCGGTGACCCTGTCGAAGAAAGCCCGCGCCCGCGCGGTGCAATTGCCCGCGTGGAACGAAGCACTTGGCCTGCCGCGCCCCTGGGATCAGCAGTGGTCGATGCGGATGCAGCAGATCCTGGCGTATGAAACGGATTTGCTGGAATTCGACGATCTTTTTGACGGCAATCCGGCGGTCGATGCGAAGGTTGAGGAGTTGAAAGAAGGCGCGCGCGCCGAATTGGCACTGCTTGATGGCATGGGCGGGGCGATTGACGCCATCGACTATATGAAAGGCCGTCTGGTCGAAAGCAATTCGGACCGTCTTGGCCGGATCGAAGCGGGCGAAACCGTGGTGGTCGGCGTGAACAAATGGCAGCAGGGGGAACCCTCGCCGCTGATGACCGGCGATGGCGGTATCATGGTGGTCGACCCGGCCGTCGAGGCAGAACAGATCGACCGTCTGAACGCATGGCGCGCGGAGCGGAACGAAGGCGACGTGAAAGCCGCACTCGCCGATTTGCGCGCGGCGGCGGCAGAAGGACGCAATGTCATGCCAGCCTCCATCGTGGCGGCGAAAGTAGGGGTAACCACCGGGGAATGGGCCGCCCAGATGCGCGCGGTGCATGGGGAATACCGGGGCCCCACCGGCGTTGGCAAAGGCCAGTCCAACAAGACCGAAGGTCTGGATGACTTGCGCAACGCCGTTGACGCGGTCAGCGACAAACTGGGCCGCCGATTGAAATTCCTTGTGGGCAAGCCCGGCCTTGACGGTCATTCCAACGGGGCTGAACAGATTGCCGTGCGCGCACGGGATTGCGGCATGGACATCGCTTATGAAGGCATCCGGCTGACCCCGGCCGAGATTGTCGAGGCCGCGCGCCGCGACGCAGCGCACGTGGTTGGCCTTTCAATCCTTTCAGGTTCCCATATCCCGTTGGTGGAGGATTTGATCGCCCAGATGCGGGATGAGGGTCTGGGCCATATCCCGGTCATTGTCGGCGGCATTATCCCCGACGATGATGCGGCGCGATTGAAGGCAATGGGCGTCGCGCGGGTCTATACCCCCAAGGATTTTGAGTTGAATACAATTATGCAGGATATTGTCACGCTCGCCGATCCCGCTGCGGTTGCGGCGGAATAAAACCAATCGAAATTTCGATATTTAACATCGAAAGGTTTTGATGTAGAGCCGATTAATAGCTTCCTATAAGGAGACCCTGTTTTGGCTCAAGATCTGAAAACAATGTCCGCAAAAGAGCTTGAAAAGCTTTTAACGGAAGTAAAGAAGGCCCTGCAAAACGCGCAAGCCCGCGATCGGCGCAAGGCCCGCAAGGCGGCAGAGCGTGCGGCGGCTGAATTTGGCTTTTCTCTTGACGACTTATCCGAAGACGCGCCCAAGCAGCGCCGAAAATCCAAGAAGGCCGTAGTGAAGTCAAAACCGAAATTCGCCAATCCAGCCGATAAGAAAATGACTTGGACTGGAAAAGGCCGTCAGCCGAATTGGTATCGCGCTGCGGTTGAAAAGGGTGTTTCGCCTGACGATATGAAAATCTGAATTGGCTTGGTAAATTCAATTCGGAATTGAATTAGCGAGAAACCTACATCTTGCCAATTCTGCTTGCCCTGATCCCCTGCGACGGGCAGATTTGCCCAAACCGTAGCGGAGGACACCATGACAGTTCATATCGGCGCGAAACCCGGTGAGATTGCCGAGACCGTTCTCATGCCCGGAGATCCATACCGCGCCGGATGGGCCGCAGAGACATTTCTGGAAGACGCCAAGCTGGTCAACGAAGTGCGTGGCATGCTCGGATTTACCGGAACATGGCGGGGTCATCGCGTCACGATCCAGGGGTCCGGCATGGGGATGCCATCACTGTCGATCTACGCCAACGAATTGATGGCGGAATACGGTGCACAGACGCTGATCCGCATCGGTTCCTGTGGCGGCATGCAGAAACATGTCGGTATCCGCGATGTGATCATCGCCATGACGGCGACCACGATTACCTCCCCGTCGTCCGGCATTTTCAGGGAAATGAACTTTGCCCCCTGTGCCGATTGGGCTTTGCTCAAGGCTGCAGTTCAGGCGGCGGAAGCCAAGGGAACCAAAACCCATGTCGGCGGCATCTATTCCTCTGACGTCTTTTATGCCGAACGCCCCGATCTGGACGAACAGATGGTCCGCCACGGTATTCTGGGCGTCGAAATGGAAGCGGCGGAGCTGTATACCCTTGCCGCGCGCCATGGTCGCCGTGCGCTGGCGGTGCTGACGGTCTCGGACCATCTGCAAACCGGCGAGGCGTTGCCTTCAGAAGACCGCGAGCGCAGCTTCGGCGATATGGTTGAGATCGCCCTGCAAGCAGCGTTCCCCGACGCCTAGCGCCCGTGCGTCCTGTCGTAGCCGTTGGCAGCGGGTGGCGACCACCCCTGCAAAGCGCCGTCAGCAGGCTTGAACACCTCCACCAGCAGCGGATGACAGGCAGCGACATCTGACGAATGTTCGGACGAACAATCCCCGCCGGGACAGGCACTGAGCGCGCCCAGCAGATCGACCTCGGCGAAGAATTCGATGTAATCGCCGGGGCGCACCGGGCTGGCCTTCATGAAATACTGGCCCGTGTCGCGGGTGAACCCGGTGCACATGAAGACATTCAGCACGTCGTGGATGTGCGGCTCCGCCTCTGCAAGGGAAACACCCAGATAATCCGCCAGTGCGCGTGTCAGGTTGGAATGGCAGCAGTGATGATACTGCCCGCCTTTCAGCAGATTATGGGTATAGGGATCACAGCGGGTACCGATCACGTCATGCACGGACCCGCCGAAGCGGTCTATCCCGTACCATCCCAAGGTATCATGGGTGATGGTTGCCAGCGGGCGCAGGTGCGGGAAGGCCGACCACATCTGCTGCCCAGTGGTGACGTGCGTGCCATGCAGCGCGCGGGTTTTGCCGGTGTAGAAACGCTCGCTCAGGTCACCCGCATGCCAAAGGTTCAGGTCCCCCACCTGCGGCCCTTCAACGGAGGTGATGCGAAAGAAATGTCCCGCGGGGGCATTGAACGTCGCGGCATCACGCGGGGCCACCATGACTTCATCCACCTTCGTCAGGCCGTCCCGCGCCTTGGTATAGATCGCCATCTGTGGCTGCGGCAGGCTCTCCACAGGATAGCAGATCACAGGCGGCACGTCCCGGCGGGCGTCGGCGTCTGTCGGAGGTGTGGTCATCGTATGCTCCTTTACCGGGCAAAGTGGCGGAGCATCCGCGCGCTGTAAAGCGGATCAGAGCTTGCCCTTGCCGCCCTGCCCAGACATGCAGCGATCCGGTTTACCGGTGCTGCGAAACGCCTCCGCCCCGCAGGTTACGCAATTGTACTTGATCAGTGTGCCCTTGCTGCCCGAACGGTCTTCGCGCCAGCGGCACGCCCGCGTAGCGGCATTTTTGCGGGCGTAGATGGCAACGACCACCACAGCGATGATGAAGGCAATCAGAAGAGGCATGGCACCACGCCCCGCCGCATCTGCAAATCGCAGGGCGGCGGGGTTGTCAGGCTCAGACGGTCCGCTCGACCATCAGTTTCTTGATCTTGGCAATCGCCTCTGCCGGGTTCAGCCCCTTGGGGCAGGTCTTGGCGCAGTTCATGATCGTGTGACAACGATAAAGCTTGAACGGGTCTTCCAACTCATCCAGCCGCTCTCCGGTTGCTTCATCACGTGAATCGATGATCCAGCGATAGGCATGCAGCAAGGCCGCCGGCCCGAGATACCGGTCACCGTTCCACCAATAGCTGGGGCAGGACGTCGAACAGCAGGCGCACATGATGCACTCATAAAGCCCGTCAAGCTTCTCGCGATCCTCGGTGGACTGCTTCCACTCCTTCGCGGGTGCGGGTGTTTCCGTCTCCAGCCACGGCTGGATGCTGGCGTGCTGCGCATAAAAGTGGGTCAGATCCGGGATCAGGTCCTTGATCACGGGCATGTGCGGCAGCGGATAGATCTTCACCGCGCCCTTCACTTCTTCCACGCCGTAGGTACAGGCCAGCGTGTTGATCCCGTCGATGTTCATGGCGCAGGAGCCGCAGATGCCCTCCCGGCAGGACCGGCGGAACGTCAGCGTCGGATCAATCTCGTTCTTGATCTTGATTAGGCCGTCCAGGATCATCGGGCCGCAGGTGTCCATGTCGACAAAATAGGTGTCGATGGACGGGTTTTTGCCGTCGTCGGGATTCCAGCGATAGATCTGGAATTCCTTGACGTTGGTCGCGCCCTCGGGCTTCGGCCATGTCTTGCCCCGCGTCATGCGAGAATTCTTGGGGAGCGTCAGCTGTACCATTTCGCGTCTCCTGTCTTGGTGGCGCTGTGCCACCGGTCCCATTTACCGCCCCCGGCTGAGGGGCTTTGTTTCCTGCGCTTAGCCCTTGCGGGTAAAAAGCGTATTTCCATCGGCTTCCAACGTCACGTCAAAGCCCAAATTCAGTATCTTGCCCACAAGATCGACGTCCCAGTCGTCCTTGTGCACGGTCTCTATCAGCATTGCATCAGGCAACCAGCCGCCAGCATCCAGAAGCGGGTCAAGGGCGGCAACCTCGGCCCCTTCCACGTCGATCTTGAGGAGGGAGAATTCGTGGTCTGCGGCCTCTTCAATAAAATCGGTCAAACGACGGATCGGCACCAGCGTCCCGCCGTCCCGAACCTGCTGACGGATCGGCATCAGCGATGCTTGCCCGAAATTGCGTGACCGGAAGTTCAGCACCCCTTCGCCCGGCTCCGCGCCCAGCGCGCAGCCTTCGACACGGATCACGTCGCCCAGATCGTTCAGACTGATGTTGTGGCCCAAACGCCCGATCATCGCCGGGTTCGGCTCAAAGGCGACCACGCGGCTGCCGCGGCCCGCCGCCATGCCCAGCGGCACTGCGAAGGCACCGCAATTCGCCCCAATATCCAGCACAAAGACATTGCGCCCTTCCACCAGATCAACCAGCGCCATCAGCGATGCCATCTCCGGCGGTTGGCCATCCAGCCAGATGCGCCGGTCAGTGTAGTTGTCACGCGGATCGACATAGAGCCGCACACCAGCAAACTCGACCACCTCGGGCGGCAGGATCGGCACCAGCTTCTGCCGCGTGGGCTTGTCCGCATCCTGAAACACCGCGCGCAGCGCGGCGGCGTTGACTTGCGGATCAATCGGCGTCTGGTGGGAAACTGCGACCGCGTTCATCGCTCAAGTGATCCCGCTTTGAAGCGCGTTGGTCTGAAGGCACTGCACTGTCTCCGACCGTGACAGAACATTGCGCACGGTCGTGACGGTGGTTTCCTCAACGCCGATAACCGCTGCGCGCGCATATTCGCGGATTTCCACAGCGGTTGAATTGTCGATGATGCAATCGGTAAACGGCGTGATCAGTTCCTTGGGCACTTGCGGGAAACGGGTGGCCAGCGTTTCGGCCACCACGCCCTTGGCGCCCTGCCGCGCGGTATTGTCCACGGCCTGCTGTACCTCGACACAGCCCGTGAGCATCAACGCACCACAAATCAAAGCCGCAAACCGCATCGCGTCAGTAGACCCGTGCCTTGGGCGCGATCTTTTTCAGGTCGATCCCGCCTTCGTTATGGCTGGTCAGCGGCTTGAGGTGAACACCCCGGAAGCCCAGAGACGCCTCGTTCCCCTTGAACCAGATCAGGCTGTGCTTGCGCCAGTTCTTATCATCGCGGTCGGGGTAATCTTCATGCGCATGCGCACCCCGGCTTTCCTTGCGCGCCGCCGCCGCCGTAATCGTGGCCACCGCGTTGGGCATCAGGTTGGTCAGTTCCAGCGTTTCCATCAGGTCGGAATTCCACACCAGTGAGGTGTCGGTGACGCTGAGATCATCCAGCTTGCCCGCCACATCGACCATCTTCTCCCGGCCTTCTTCCAGTGTCTTGTCGGTGCGGAAGACAGCGGCATCAGCCTGCATGGTCTGCTGCATCTCAAGGCGTAGCTCGGCGGTGGGCACGTGACCCTTGGCATAGCGCAATCCGTCGAACCGGCTGAACGCCGCCTCGACCGACCGCTTGCTGGGCGTGGGCACGGGGGCTTCGGCGTCCACAACGTCCTTCGCACGGATCGCGGCAGCACGGCCAAAGACCACCAGATCAATCAGGGAGTTGGACCCCAGACGGTTCGCCCCGTGCACGGAGGCACAACCCGCCTCCCCCACGGCCATCAGACCGGGTGAGACATTATCGGGGTTGTCTTTCGTCGGTGCCAGCACCTCTCCCCAGTAATTCGTCGGAATGCCGCCCATGTTGTAGTGCACCGTCGGCAGCACTGGGATCGGCTCCTTCGTAAGGTCCACACCCGCAAAGATACGCGCAGATTCAGAGATACCCGGCAGGCGCAGGTCCAGCGTTTCGGGTGGCAGGTGGTTGAGGTGCAGGTGGATGTGATCCCCCTTCTCCCCCACGCCGCGGCCTTCGCGGATTTCCATCGTCATGCAGCGTGAAACAACATCGCGGCTGGCAAGGTCCTTGTAGGTCGGCGCATAGCGCTCCATGAACCGCTCGCCTTCGGAGTTGGTCAGGTACCCACCTTCGCCCCGTGCGCCTTCGGTGATCAGGCAGCCCGCGCCGTAAATCCCGGTGGGGTGGAATTGTACGAATTCCATGTCCTGCAAGGCTAGGCCCGCACGCGCTGTCATACCGCCGCCGTCGCCGGTGCAGGTATGCGCGGATGTGGCGGAGAAATACGCGCGCCCATAGCCGCCTGTCGCCAGAACGGTCATCTTTGCGCTGAACAGGTGCATCGTGCCATCGTCCAGCTTCCAGCACAGGACGCCCTGACACTCGCCGTCCTCCGACATGATCAGATCAATCGCGAAGTATTCGATAAAGAATTCGGCCTTCTGCTTCAGGCTCTGACCATAAAGCGTATGCAGGATCGCGTGCCCTGTCCGGTCGGCGGCGGCACATGTCCGCTGCACGGGTGGGCCTTCACCAAATTCGGTGGTGTGCCCGCCAAAGGGCCGCTGGTAAATCTTGCCCTCTTCTGTGCGCGAAAACGGCACGCCGTAGTGCTCAAGCTCATAGACCGCCTTGGGGGCCTCGCGCGCCAGATACTCCATCGCGTCTGTATCACCCAGCCAGTCGGAACCCTTGACCGTGTCATACATGTGCCACTGCCAATTGTCGGGGCCCATGTTGGACAGCGAAGCGGCAATGCCACCCTGCGCTGCCACTGTATGGGACCGCGTCGGGAACACCTTGGAGATGCACGCCGTGCGCAACCCCTGCTCTGCCATGCCCAATGTCGCGCGCAGTCCGGCACCGCCAGCGCCCACAACAACCACGTCATATTCGTGGGTTTCATACTCATATGCGGCCATAAATCAGTCTCCCCGTAGGAATGTAACGCGTTTCATAGTGCCAGCCGGGCGATGGCGAAAACGCCCACTGCCGCGGCACCATAGCTTAGACAGGTCATCAGGATGATCGCGACCTTATTGGCTGTGCCATGCACATAGTCCTCGATCAGTGTCTGCACACCGTCGTTGAAATGTTTGAAGGCCACCACAATCGTCAGTGCCGCGACAATCGCGGGCCACGGACGGCTGTAGTAGGCAAGGATTTCCTCATAGGTCCCGCCCAGCGCCGGACCAAAGGTAAAGACGAACAGCGGGATCAGGATCAGCAACGCGACGGAGCTGACCTTCATCGACCAGAAATGGGCGGTGCCTGTCTTTGCCGATCCCAGCCCAAGGGCCCGCTTGCGGTCTGTCAAATATGCCATATCAGCCCCCTCAGACGATCAATGCGGTCAGAATGGTCAACACGACCGACCCGCCGATGCAGGCCCATCCCAGCTTTTCCGCCGTAGGAATATCCATCGCGATGGCATTGTCCCAGATCAGATGCCGGATGCCCGCCAGCGTATGATACCAAAGCCCCAGCACCGACAGGAACATGATCAGATCACCAAACCAGCTGGTGACGAAGCCGTTCACGGCATTGAAATACTCCTCCGACGTTGCGGCAGCCAGAAACCACCAGACAATCAGCAGCGCCGCGATCAGCATCGCATTCCCGGTGATCCGTGTCAGGATCGATGTCATCGAGGTCAGTTGCGGGCGGTAGATCGTCAAGTGCGGTGACAGCGGGCGGTTGCCCCGATTCACATCGGCCATACTCAAGTGTCCTTTGGCTTTGCGTGGCTACGCGGGTCTTTGGTCAGTGCCATTGTTGACGTGATAAAGGTTTTTGCAGCCATGTCACGGGTTACCCCTGCTTCAAGGCGCGGTTTGTTGGCGCAGCTTGTCAGAAAATTCGGCGAATTGACAAGAAACCAACTATTTGTGATCACGTGTTTTTGTGTGTGATCACAAAATTAGGGTTGCGCCATCAGACTGATCTGTTTGGTCGTCTCCCGCTGCAATTTTCGCCTGATTTTGTCGGGGTAATCTTCAAAGCCGTTTGCAGTCACCACAAAGGCCCCTTCCCCCACGATCACGTTCTCGAAGAAATAGGCCGTCAGGTCCGTGTCGTCGGTTTCGATTGCCAATGCATTCACCACAATTCGCTCCGCCGCCAAGGCAGGCCCATTCAATCGCGGCTCCTGCCCCTCGTTCGACATGCCGTCGCCCGACACGTCGATCACCTTGCGCGTGCAAGGGACACCGTCCAGCAAGCGCTGCGACAGGTTCAGCGCCTCGCCAATCGCGGTCGAATAGTTGCGCCAGACCCGCGGGTCGGCTGCGATCCGATCCGCAAGTGCCGCCACATCCTCGGGCGTGTTCATTGTGGTCCATGGCACTGTCTGACGCTGGCGGGACGATCCAGACCACTGCACCAGCGTCACGCGCGCCTGCTGTCCAACAAAGGCTTCGGTCACGATGCCATCCCGCAACCCCGCCGCCAGACCGTCCATCTGGATGCGGTATTCCTCGTGGTCCACCGATCCCGACACGTCCACCGCCAGCACAAGCGCCAGATCACACGCCAATGCCCGGCACGGCAGGAGGCAAAAAAGGACGAGGCAAAGGCGCATGAACGCAACCTAGCGGTTGTACAGGACTTGCGCATCTCACTTTTGCGAGGCGCGCAGCCATATGCCTGCCAATGGCAACGCACACACAAGAAAGACGCGCCCTATGCCAGCCCGTTGTAGCAATTGCCGCACGCGTCCCCGGAACCCCTTTGGCCCGCACAGTCAATCCAAGCAACAGCTCCTGAGGATACCTTTGGGAGCGGAGCAAGGATATCAGCCGTACGGGACTTTGCCGCCATTCCGCTCCGCGCCATAAATGACTGGATTGTGTCAAGCCCACGAAATTGGGTAGCTTGCTAACTCAGACCAGATCAGACCGAGTTGTGGGGCTTTTTGTGAACAACAATTCGACAATCATATTTTTCGCTAAAGTTGTAGGCTTTTCTTTTCTGATCGGACCTTTAATTGCCCTGTTCTCAGGCAACGTGGTCACTGACTGGCAACGTGTCCTTCTAAGCGGAGTTAGCGGAGCAATGATTGGCTCGGGCTGCGTTTTGCTTGAGTACTTTGCATTTTCAAACCGATCCATTCGTTGGCTCCGCGAGATACCTCTCATCATGGTAGTTGGCCTACGTGCGATTGCCTACAGCATCATTATTGTTGGCGGATTGGTTCTGCCGTCTTTGCTTTTCTTGGGGACCAGACTCTGGCTTGACCCAGATTTCTTTTTCAGTTTTTGGGTATCGATTGGCGTTGCAACTGGCTTGTCCATGTCAGGCGAGCTCTTCCAGCTACTAGGTAAGGAAGCTGCATTGGCAGTGTTCACGGGACGCTATCGCAGGCCACGCATTGAGCAACGCATTATCATGTTTGCTGACCTGACAGGCTCCACGGCGCTTGCGGAGAAATTGGGAGATTTGAGGTTCCATGAGCTTCTGGGTGATGTTGCCTATGATCTAGAAAAGCCCATCGTGACAACTGGCGGAGAGACGCACCGTTATGTTGGAGACGCTATCATCATCACATGGTCAATGGATAAGGCAGAGAATTTCGAGCGCTGCCTTTTGTGTGCCAAAGCTATGGTGCAGGCGCTCGAGGACAAAGCGAGCGGGTATATAGCGCGATACGGTCAATCGATGCGTATGAGAATTGCAATTCACTGCGGCCCCGTTGCCGCTGGCGAGATTGGTGCATGGAAGAAAGAAATATCGCTACTTGGCGACACCATGAACACCACGGCAAGAATTGAAAGTGCTGCAAGAAGGTTCGAATCGGACATTGTGGTTTCGGATGCGATCCGACGCGAGTTACCGAATGAATTGAAATCAAGGTTTGTCGGCCTGCCTGATTTCGCCGCGCATGGGAAGAAAGACGCGCTCAGGCTTTGGGCTCTTTGATTGAGTTCCCGATCCATAGGCTAAACACACCTGAATAACCCGAAGCTGGCGCGGTGCACATTTTGGCGAAGCTGCCGTTCGTTAATAATGCAGCATCAGTATGTGTTAGGCCCGAAACGGACAGTCCGCTTCGAGCCTTTCTGTCGCTGACCTGCAACATTCGCGGCAAAGGGCTAGCCACCTGTGCGGTGCGCCTTATGCGATGATTATGCGGACCCGCTCAGCTCAGGCTGTCGTCAATGCCCTTGCAGGCCTCAACCAGACCTTTCACAGCCTTGACGGAACTGTCGAACATCGCCTGTTCGTCCTTGTTCATGGAAATTTCCACGACCCGCTCAATGCCGCCTGCACCGATCACGGTTGGCACACCCACATAGAAACCCTTCAGCCCATAGGCGCCATCCACATATGCGGCACATGGCAGCACGCGCTTCTGGTCCTTGAGATAGCTTTCCGCCATCTCGATCGCCGAGGTCGCGGGCGCATAAAAGGCAGAACCGGTTTTCAGCAGGCCCACGATCTCCGCACCGCCATCCCGGGTGCGCTGCACGATGGCGTCCAGCTTGTCCTGGCTCGTCCAGCCCATTTTCACCAGATCAGGCAGCGGGATGCCCGCGACGGTGGAGTAGCGCACCAGCGGCACCATCGTGTCACCGTGGCCACCCAGAACGAATGCCGTGACATCCTTCATCGATACGTTGAATTCACTGGCAAGGAAGTGGCGGAAGCGCGCGCTGTCCAGCACACCCGCCATGCCGCAGACTTTCTCATGTGGCAGGCCCGAAAATTCGCGCAACGCCCAAACCATCGCGTCCAGCGGGTTGGTGATGCAGATCACGAAGGCGTCGGGGGCGTGCTTGGCAATGCCCTCGCCCACGGATTTCATGACCTTGAGGTTGATGCCCAGCAGGTCATCACGGCTCATCCCCGGCTTGCGGGCCACGCCGGCTGTCACGATGCAGACGTCCGCGCCCGCAATGTCAGCATAGTCCTGCGTGCCGGACATGGTCGCGTCGAACTTGGCCGCCGGACCCGATTCAGCGATGTCCAGCGCCTTGCCTTCCGGAATGCCTTCGGCAATGTCGAAAAGGACAACGTCGCCAAGTTCCTTCAGCGCGGCAAGATGCGCAAGCGTGCCGCCAATCTGCCCCGCGCCGATCAATGCGATCTTGGGTCTGGCCATGATATGTCTCCATCAGAGGTTTCGTTGGCGCCCGGATAGCGAATTGCGGGTCAGCCTGCAAGTTGCGCTTTGACGCGAAAGGCCGCCCGGATGGAGCGGCCCTTGCAATTGATAACCTCAGACGGCGTCAGCCTTGGTATTCTGGCAGCGCTTCGAGTTTTTCTTCAGTGCTGTCGATGTAGATGCGGAAATCATCGCCATCGATGCTCTTGAGAACCTGAAGTTCGTCGAAGGTCACTTCTACGGGCTTTTCACCCAGTCCCAGGAAGCCACCCACGTTGATCACGACGCGGTCAACTTTGCCGTTGTCAGCCATGATCAGGCGGTCGATCTCGCCCACGGTTTCATCCTTGGCCCCGTAGACATACGAACCCTGGATGTCCTCGGCAGTCATTTCCTGCATCTTTGCGGTCTCGACTTCGGCATAGCCTTCACGCTTGACCTGCGGACGGACCAGGACCAGCATGGAGTTGTTATGGTCCATGTCGGAGGCTTCGGTCTGCTCTGCATCCATGTTACGTTCGAACTTCGGCGCATTCTCCAGCACCTCTTTCGATGTGGTCACGACGAGGAAAGTGTCATTGCTGTCACCCTCTTCGCGGACGACCTTGATGGTGTCCATCGACACGCTCACATCATGTTCGCCTATGCCTAGAAAGCCGCCAACCCCGAGGATCACGGCGCGCACGTCGCCATCCGTGCTGATCAGGATGTCATTGATTTCGCCAATGTCGTCCCACTCCTGCTCGGCGCCATCGGCGACCATCGCGTCGTTTTCCATCTGGTTTTCGGAATTGTAGATCCGCATGCCGATCAGGTTTGAGGCGAACATGTCGCCGGTTTCGGCGGTCACATCGCCAAAGCCGCTGGAATGGGCATCCGCATAGGCGGCACCGGACAGTGTCAGCAAGACGGCCGTTGTACTCAGAAAGCGTTTCATCGTAGGATTTCCTCCATGGTTGTGTTGCGTCAGTTGCATGACACCACAACCAGCGGCGGCGGCCCTTGTTCCGTCCTGATGTGGGAAAAGGGACGTCGCTATAATCTAAGACATAATGACATTAGATTTGTTTTTCTTTCTGGTCGCAGGACCCGCTGTTGTCTTTGCCGGTATCTCCAAAGGAGGCTTCGGATCAGGGGCTGCATTTGCAGCGGCCTCCATCCTCGCGCTGGTCGTCGAACCAGGGTTGGCGCTGGGCGTCATGCTGCCACTTTTGATGCTGATCGACTTGTCGGCCCTGAAGCCATACTGGGGGAAATGGTCCTTGCCGGATGTCAAATTGTTGGCGCTGGGTGGGGTGCCGGGCGTGGCGCTTGGGGCGGCGCTTTATTCAGTTGCATCACCAGATGTGTTTCGCCTGCTTATCGGCGGCGTGTCGGTTGGTTTCGTCCTGTGGCAAGTGGCGCGGCGATCCGGCTTGCTCCGCATCGCGGCGCGCCGCATGCCGGACTGGGCGGGTGCCGTGATCGGGGTAACCGTCGGGTTCACCACTTTTGTCAGCCACGCAGGCGGCCCGCCCGCCGCGCTGTTCCTGCTGACCCGAGGGCTGAGCAAGACGCAATATCAGGCCAGCACGGTCCTGCTGTTCTGGATCCTGAATATCATGAAATTCGTGCCTTACGCTTTTTTGGGCATGTTCACGGTCCAGACGTTCACAGCCAATCTGGTGCTGGCACCCTTCGCGCTGCTTGGGACATGGCTCGGCGTGCGTGCGCACGCGCTGGTGCCGGAGCGGCTGTTCTTCGGACTGACCTATGTGCTTTTGCTGGTCACGGGCAGCAAGCTGATCTGGGACGGCCTGACCTGACGTCCGGGCGCTGCATACAAAAAAGACGGGCCGAAGCCCGCCTTCCCTGGAGTGATCTGTTGTAGCCGACTTTCAGGCGTCATTGCCCTTGGCGGGCAACGCCTCGGCCACCTTTTCAAATGACTGGCCAGACGCCACAAGGCAGGTCAGCCCGCCCGGCGACGTGACCGTGATCGACCATGTGCCGGTCTCGTCAGAGGCAAAGACCTCTACCATCGCATTGTTGGCTCCCAGACCGATGGACTGGCGGGTTTCGCCGTATCCTTCTGCCAGACGTTCGACCACGGCGGCACGCGGGGCGCAATTCCGGCTGCCCTGGGTGTGACCCTGAGTTGCAATGGTCATCAAGACAGCCGTGGCCGCGCCAAGCGCTGTCAGGTGAAGTGTATCAATCTTGCGTTTCATGCATCTTGCCTTCGTTCGAAAGGCGGCACCCCGGTCCTCTGGCCAGTCCGGGATTCTCCCGGTGGGGCCTGGGCGGCCTTGGTTTGACAGTTGGCTGCATGCCCGAACCGCATCATCGGCGGCCTGCCGATCCGGTCCTCCCCAAGGGATGCAACGCCACCAAACCTGACCCTGATGGTTGAAATAGAGGTTAATCGCGCGTGCGCAGCCCTGTTGCATTTGAAGTTTGCTGCGCTGCGGCGCGAATGGGCTTGAACTTTTCATCCAGAAATGCACCTGTGCGCGCAACTTTACGTCGCCGACCCGAAAGGCCGCTTCATGCCCAAGATCACTCGCCCGCTGCGCTCCGTTCTCTATATCCCCGGCTCCAAGATGCGGGCGCTGGACAAGGCGCGGACGCTGGCCTGCGATGCAATTATCTTCGACCTCGAAGACGCGGTGACGCCCGACGAAAAGACCGCCGCGCGCGAAACCCTTGCGGCAGCTTTTGCCGAAGGCGGCTATGGGGCGCGGCTCCGAGTGATCCGCATCAACGGGCTCGATACCACCTGGGGCTACGACGATGCACGCGCCGCTGCGGCGATGAAACCCGATGTGATCCTGCTGCCCAAGGTCAACAGCCCCGCCGATCTGGAGGCGCTCGCGGAAATCACTGGCGATATCCCGCTTTGGGCGATGATGGAAACGCCTGCGGGGATGCTGAATGCACCGGCCATCGCCGCGCATCGGCAGTTGCAGGCGATGGTGATGGGCACCAATGACCTTGCAAAGGATCTGCAAACCCGCTTCCGCGCGGACCGCCTGCCCCTGATGACCGGCCTTGGCCTTTGCGTTCTGGCGGCCAAAGCCCATGACTGTGCGATCATCGACGGCGTCTTTAACGCCTTCAAGGATGACGATGGCCTGAAGGTGGAATGCGATCAGGGCCGGGACATGGGGTTTGACGGCAAGACCCTGATCCACCCCGCGCAACTGGACGTGGCCAACGCGGCCTTTTCCCCCTCGGAGGCGGAAACCGAATTGGCCCGCCGCCAGATCGACGCTTTCGAGCAAGCCGAAGCCGCAGGTCAGGGCGTTGCCGTGGTCGACGGCAAGATCATCGAGAACCTGCATGTTGCCACGGCCCGCGAAACACTGGCAAAAGTGAAGGCAATCGCAGCCCTCAACGCGGAGTAAGCCCCATGTATCTGCTCATCCTCGGCCTGATCCTTTGGATCGCCGCACATTACTTCAAACGCTTCGCACCGGCACAGCGCGCCCGGATGGGCGAGGCAGGCAAGGGTGTCGTGGCGATTGTCCTTGTCGCTGGCCTCATCCTGATGATCCTTGGCTACAGGGCGGCGGATTTCATCCCCATCTGGACCCCGCCCACCTTCATGGTGCACATCAACAATACGCTGATGCTGATTGCCCTGTGGATCTACGGCTCTTCCGCCGCAAAAGGCGCAAAGGCATGGCCTGCCTACAAGACCCGCCACCCGCAACTGCTGGGCTTCAAGATCTGGGCGGCAGCGCACCTGCTGGTGAACGGTGATCTGGCCTCCATCCTGCTCTTTGGCGGGCTGCTTGGCTGGGCAGTTGGCAGTGTGATCCTGATCAACCGGGCAGAGCCTGACTGGACACCGCCCGCCCCCGCCGGACGCGCCACCTATATCCGTCTGGGTGTGATCACCATCGTGCTCTATGGCCTGATCTCGGCGATCCACATCTGGCTCGGCGTCTATCCCTTCGCGTCATAAGGAAGCCCCATGATACTCTACCGTTTCCTGTCAGCAGAGGACACCTCCGCCTTCTGCCACAAGGTCACCGAAGCGCTGAACAAGGGCTGGAACCTGCACGGCGGCCCCACCCAGACGTGGGACCATGCCGCTGGCGTGATGCGCTGCGGGCAGGCGGTGATCAAGGAAACCGATGGAACCTATACCCCTGACACCAAGCTGGGATCACACTGATGGCCAAGACCAACCCGGGGCGCTTTTTCGAGGATTATACCGTCGGCGAAACCATCCGTCACGCGGTGCCGCGCACCGTCAAGATGGGCGAACGCGCGCTTTATCACATGCTTTATCCCGCGCGCCATGCGCTTTATTCCTCTGACCAGTTCGCCCAGTCTTGCGGGCTGCCCTTCAGCCCGCTGGACGACATGATCGCCTTCCATGTGGTGTTTGGCAAAACCGTGCCGGATGTTTCCCTGAATGCCGTTGCGAACCTTGGCTATGCCCAGGGCCGCTGGCTGGCGCCGGTCTGGCCCGGTGACACGCTGCGCAGCCAGTCGGAGGTCATCGGCCTGAAACAGAACTCCAACGGCCGGACGGGCGTCGTCTATGTCCGCACCACCGGGCTGAACCAGCATGACGAGGCCGTGCTGGAATATGTCCGCTGGGTCATGGTGCGCAAGCGCGACACCGATGCACCTGCGCCCGAAACCGTCGTCCCCGACCTGCCGGATGCGCTGACCGCAGATCAGATTGTGGTCCCAAAGGGACTCGATTTCACGAACTACGACTTCACCCTCGCCGGGGAACCGCATCGGTGGCGCGATTACGAAGTCGGTGAACAGATCGACCACGTCGACGGCGTGACCATCGAAGAAGCCGAACACATGATGGCCACCCGTCTTTGGCAGAACACCGCGAAGGTGCATTTTGACACCTCTGCCCGCCCCGACGGGTCGCGCCTGATCTACGGCGGGCACGTGATATCCATGGCGCGGGCGCTCTCGTTCAACGGCTTGGCGAACGCGCAGATGGTGGTGGGATTGAACGGTGGTGCGCATGCGAACCCCTGTCTGGCGGGCGACACCGTACGCGCGTGGTCCCAGGTGCTGGACAAGGCCGAAACGGCTGCGCCGGGTGTCGGTGCGCTGCGCCTGCGGTTGGTGGCAACCAAGGGGGGCGATGCGTTTGCGTTGCGCGGTGAAGACGGCAAATACCTTTCCAATGTGCTGCTGGATCTCGATTATTGGGCGCTGGTGCCGATGTGACCTGACCGCAGCCGGGGCGGCGTGACCGATGTCAATGGGATCCCGGGCGCGGATGATACGTTTCCTCCATCACGCGAAGGAGGATAAATGCCCATGTTCCATACAATTCTTGTCGCCTACGACGGGTCCGATCACGCGCAGCATGCGCTCAAGACCGCTGCCGGTCTCGCCAAAATCCACGGTGCCGCGCTCCACCTTGTGCACACGCCGCAGATCGATAGCCCCCATATTGTGATCGGCGCCTTCATCAGCCAGCTTGAACACCCGCCGACGGCAGAACAGATCGAAGCGGCCGGGAAACACATCACCGACAAGGCTGTGCAAGAGGTGAAGGCTGAAGGCGTCAACGTCTCCGGCATCCACATCAGCAACGACAGCCCCGCGCCCTTCATCCTCGATACTGCCCAAAAGACCCAAGCTGACCTGATTGTTCTGGGCCGCCGCGGTCTGGGATCACTGACGGCGCTTGCGCTGGGCTCCGTCAGCCAAGCCGTTTCACACGGCGCGAAATGCGCCTGTTTGACCGTCATCTGAAAACGCATCCACCCCTGCGCATTGACATGAAAGCTGCGCAATCGCATAGCGTCACGTAATCGGCACAGGACAGGGGCAGAACATGAATGAAACCACCGAACATTCGCCCAAATCCTATGGCGTGGCCGTCACCTTGTGCGGCATCTTCGGCACGCTGGGCATTCACCACTTCTATCTGGAGGACTGGTGGCACGGCATTGCCGATCTGATACTCGTCGTGCTGACATTCACGTTCTTTTTCCAAGGCTATATCGGCCTGTTTTTTATCACGCTTTTGATTGATGCTGTTCATACAATCGTCATTTTCTACCTCCTAATTGTCGAGAACTGGCGAGATGGGCAGGGGCGTCTGATCGTCCTTGGAAACCCCACAGCTTGAAATGCACCTACACTGAGGAAAACTGAATGACTGACATGACCCAACCCACCACAGTAAGCGACAAGAAATTCGTCCCGGCGGTTCTGCTTTGCTTTTTTCTGGGCTCCCTGGGGGTCCACCGCTTTTACCTTGGCAAGATCGGGACGGGCATTTTGATGCTGATCACGCTTGGCGGTCTTGGCATCTGGACAATCATTGATCTGGTCCGGCTGGTTGTCGGCTCCATGGGCGACAAACACGGGCTGCCCCTTCAGCGTTGACACAGTGACTTGCGCAACCGTCCCGGTTATATCGGGGGGCGGTTGCACATACGCCTGAACCCCTGGTCCGGCGCATTGACCAGCAGGACGCCCGCGTCACCTCCGGCTGCCTGAACAAGCCCTTTCCTCAATTCCAAAAAACCGATTCGCGATACCGCGATGTACTTTGTGATCACACCATTTTCAGGTGTGATCACAAATGTCGCTTTTCTGTGGCCAAACAGAATTCCTTGGGCGAAGGATATTCAGAAAGCTGTAGCTTCATCGCTATATCACGACCGAACAGAACCAGACACGGGACCGTCTCACATGAACATCCACGAATACCAGGCCAAAGCCCTTTTGCGCAGCTACGGGGCTCCCGTTTCGGACGGGCGGGTCGTCCTCAAGGCCGAAGACGCCAAAAACGCGGCAGGGGAACTTGACGGCCCGCTTTGGGTGGTCAAGGCGCAGATCCACGCAGGCGGGCGCGGCAAGGGCAAGTTCAAGGAAGCCGATGCCGGGGACGCGGGCGGCGTACGCCTGACCAAATCGGTCGAGGAAGCCTCGCAGGAAGCCAAGAAGATGCTGGGCCGCACCCTTGTGACCCACCAGACAGGCCCCGTCGGCAAGCAAGTCAACCGCATCTACATCGAAGACGGCTCCGGCATCGAAACCGAACTCTACCTCGCGCTGCTGGTCGATCGTCAGACCAGCCGCGTGTCCTTCGTATGCTCCACCGAAGGCGGCATGGACATCGAAGAAGTCGCCGCCAGCACACCCGAGAAAATCCTCAGCTTCTCCGTCGATCCCGCCACCGGCTATCAGTCGTTCCACGGCCGCCGCATCGCCTTTGCGCTGGGTCTGGAAGGCAAGCAGGTCAAGCAATGCGTGGGCCTGATGGGGCTGCTCTACAAGGCGTTCATGGAAAAAGACATGGAGATGCTTGAGATCAACCCGCTGATCGTCACTGACGGCGGTGATCTGAAAGTGCTCGACGCCAAGGTCGCCTTTGACGGCAACGCCATCTACCGCCACGCCGACATCGCGGAACTGCGCGACGTGACAGAGGAAGACCCCAAGGAACTCGAAGCCTCCAAGTACGATCTGAACTACATTGCGCTGGATGGTGAAATCGGCTGCATGGTGAACGGTGCGGGTCTGGCAATGGCCACCATGGACATCATCAAGCTTTATGGCGCCGAGCCTGCCAACTTCCTCGACGTGGGCGGCGGGGCGACCAAGGAAAAGGTGACCGAGGCGTTCAAGATCATCACCTCGGACCCGCAGGTCAAAGGCATTCTGGTGAACATTTTCGGGGGCATCATGCGCTGTGATGTGATTGCCGAAGGTGTGGTGGCAGCCGTCAAGGAAGTCGGCCTCAAGGTACCGCTGGTTGTGCGTTTGGAAGGCACCAACGTGCAGCAGGGCAAGGACATCATCAACAACTCGGACGTGGATGTGATTGCCGCGGATGATCTGAAGGACGGTGCACAGAAGATCGTGCAGGCGGTCAAGGGGTGAAAGCGCAACCGGCATCCTTGATGTCGGCAAACGCTCTGTTGCAGCGTTTGGCACGGCGAAAGGCACCCCGTCAAAGCGGGCGTTATGGCGCGCCGTTGTCCTGGGCGTCCTTCGCATGTGTGTTCTTTTTGTCCGCAATGCCGCTGCCCGCCCTTGCCTCTGAACCTCACCCGGCGATCACCGCGTTCAACACGTGGTGCTTCAAGGCAGGCCAGACCGAAACGCAGGCCCGCGCCAATATGAACGCGGACAGCGCCCCTTTCACCCTCACCTTCTGGGACGACAGCCTTGAGCCGCGCCCGGCAGACGCCCCCAGAGGCGTGGAGCGGCGCTGCGAAGTGGCGTTTGAGGGCGACCACACCGACACGGCCATCACCGCCCTGCGTGCACAGATGGCGACACCGCCGGTCTTCGGCACCCCCATCCCTCTGCCCGACACCCACGCCGCGACACCATCAACCGCACTGATCGAGGGGCGCGAACTCCTACGGGGCCGCGTCGCCGTCGTGCACGTGGGCACTCGCAACGACAACACCGAAACCTTCATGGCTGTGGATCGGCTCTATGCCGGGCTCGGCCTGCCAAATTGATAACAAGGGACCTTTGAACATGACCTACCTGCGCGCCACATCCGCCATCGCCCTGACGCTGACCCTCGCTGCCTGCGGTGGCGGTGACATCGTCGTCCGTGATGGCCCGCAAGCCGTTCATCCCAGCCCCTTCCCCCTCGCCCAAGGCACGGCGACGCCAGCGTGCCATGACCACGACGACAAGGGCTGCCATGGTCACGCCTATGACGGCTCCGCCCCAATTGTAGATTAACCGCAGCGGCCTGCCCTGCATCTGAATTGAATACCAATAAAGGAGACGCCGCGAATGGCCGTACTCGTAGACGAAAACACCAAAGTCATCTGTCAGGGCCTTACCGGGTCGCAGGGCACGTTCCACACCGAACAGGCGATTGCCTACGGCACCAAAATGGTCGGCGGCGTGACCCCCGGCAAAGGCGGTCAGACGCATCTGGACCTGCCCGTCTTCAACTCCGTGCACGAAGCGCGCCATGTAACGGGGGCCAATGCCTCCGTGATCTACGTGCCGCCCCCCTTCGCGGCGGATTCCATCCTTGAGGCGATTGATGCCGAGATGGAACTGATCGTCTGCATCACCGAAGGCATTCCGGTTCTGGACATGATGCGCGTGCAGCGCAGTCTCGAAGGCT
Source organism: Sulfitobacter rhodophyticola (assembly GCF_041281685.2). Classification (GTDB taxonomy): domain Bacteria; phylum Pseudomonadota; class Alphaproteobacteria; order Rhodobacterales; family Rhodobacteraceae; genus Sulfitobacter. The sequence goes on from NZ_CP166251.2 coordinate 583,211, forward strand.
CAAAATCCCGCCTCGTCGGCCCCAACTGCCCCGGCGTGATCACGCCCGACGCGTGCAAAATCGGCATCATGCCCGGCCACATCCACAAGCGCGGCTCCTGCGGCGTGGTCTCCCGCTCCGGCACGCTGACCTATGAGGCGGTGAAACAGACCACCGATCTGGGCTACGGCCAATCCTCCGCAGTGGGCATCGGCGGCGACCCGATCAAGGGGACCGAGCATATTGATGTCTTGGAGATGTTCCTCGCCGATGATGAGACGCAGTCGATCATCATGATTGGTGAGATCGGGGGTTCAGCAGAAGAAGAAGCCGCCCAGTTCCTCGCCGATGAGCGCAAGAAGGGCCGCTGGAAGCCCACTGCCGGTTTCATTGCCGGCCGCACGGCCCCTCCCGGTCGCCGCATGGGCCACGCAGGCGCGATTGTCGCGGGCGGCAAGGGTGGTGCTGAGGACAAGATCGAAGCCATGCGCACAGCTGGCATCGTGGTGGCAGAGAGCCCCGCGACGCTGGGTGAAGCGGTGAAGGAAGCGATTGAGAAGGGGTGAGACGCGGTCAGAGCATAAGCGAGGCAATCGCTCCAGTGGAGCGATTGAGCGTCGAACGGGCGGAGCCCCGGCGCGGCTTCTGGCATATCGACCTAAGGGGCAGTGCCCGGGTCTTTGCGGGGTCAGACACTGTCCAGCAAGGCCGCCGGGCGGGCGCGTTTGTGCTCGTCTTGGCGTTCATTTGCGGACACACGTTCTCGGCTCATGCGGACACCTCCCAGAGGTCAGATGCCATAAGCAATGCTTTGATTTTCTGCGCCAAGTTAACGATCCACCCGGAAGATCAAAATATCGATCTCGCGCGAGCAGGATGGGTTGAGACCGCTGCGGCCGACTTGGACGATACTGCTGTGTCGGCACTGGCCGCGCGTAGCTTGGTCAATCAGTTCACCAACACAGCGGCAACGCCGCGCTGGAAGCCAACCTACGAAGCGATATTGCGTAACGCTTCGGGTGAACGCCATAAGAAGAATGTAGTCGGCGGTAACGTCACAAACACGTACTATATCCGCGATGATGATGCATCGTTATTTCATGTGCTTGAGACCAAGGTCGGAGACTGGAAAACCGCTAAATGCGCGATCGTTATATCTAAACCTCTCATGGACGGTTCTACACTAACGCTTCGCGCCGCAAGCGAGTTGCCCACACCAATTTTTTCTTCCCCCAATCAGGAATTTCTCAGTCAACAATTGCGAATATCGCAATTTGACCCAGCACGCGTCGCCTCGGCGATTGACGTTTCTTTCGCATTCGCAGCGATATTCGGAGTATCTACCCAATGACCGAACAACCCGCCAACGACCACTTCCACGCCTCCTCCTTCATGGAAGGCGACAACGCCGAGTACCTCGAACAGATGTACGCGCGCTATGCCTCTGACCCGTCGTCCGTCGATGAAGCATGGCACGTCTTCTTCAAAGCCTTGGGCGACGAACGCAAAGCCGTTGAAGCCGAAGCCGCTGGCCCCTCATGGGCGCGGCGCGATTGGCCCCCGGCTCCAGCGGGCGACGTTATGGGCGCATTGACGGGTATCTGGCCGGAGCCGGAAGAAGGCGAAGCGGCAGGCAAGAAAATCCAGGCCAAGGCGCAGGAAAAAGGTGTCTCGCTCAGCGATGATCAGGTGAAACAGGCGGTGCTGGACAGTATTCGCGCACTGATGCTCATCCGCGCCTACCGCATCCGGGGCCATCTGGCCGCTGATCTGGATCCGCTGAACATGCGTGACATGGGAAACCATCCCGAACTGGACCCCAAGGCCTACGGCTTCACAGATGCCGACATGGACCGCCCGATCTTCATCGACAATGTGCTGGGCCTTGAAATCGCGACGCTGAAGCAGATCGTCGACATCGTCAAAGCCACCTACTGCGGCACCTTCGCGCTGCAATACATGCACATCTCCGATCCCGAACAGGCCGGTTGGCTGAAAGAACGGATCGAAGGCTACGGCAAGGAAATCGCCTTCACCAAGAACGGGCGCAAGGCGATCCTGTCCAAGCTGGTCGAAGCCGAAGGGTTCGAGAAGTTCCTGCACGTCAAATACATGGGCACCAAGCGTTTTGGTCTTGATGGCGGCGAAAGTCTTGTCCCCGCGATGGAGCAGATCATCAAACGCGGCGGGCAACTGGGCGTGCAGGACATCGTCATCGGCATGCCCCACCGGGGTCGTTTGTCCGTGCTGGCCAACGTGATGCAGAAACCCTACCGCGCGATCTTCAACGAATTCCAGGGCGGCAGCTTCAAACCCGAAGATGTGGATGGCTCCGGCGATGTGAAATACCACCTCGGCGCGTCCTCTGACCGGGAATTTGACGGTAACGAAGTCCACCTGAGCCTGACAGCGAACCCGTCGCACCTTGAGGCGGTAAACCCCGTGGTGCTGGGCAAGGCGCGCGCCAAGCAGGATCAGTTGAACGATACCGACCGGACCGCCGTGATGCCGATCCTGCTGCATGGGGACGCGGCCTTTGCCGGACAGGGCGTCGTGGCCGAATGTTTCGCCCTGTCGGGCCTGCGCGGTCACAAGACCGGCGGTACGATGCACATCGTGGTCAACAACCAGATCGGTTTCACCACCGCGCCGCACTTCTCGCGCTCCTCCCCCTACCCCACCGACAACGCGCTGGTGGTGGAGGCCCCGATCTTCCACGTCAACGGCGATGATCCCGAAGCCGTGGTGCACGCCGCCCGCGTGGCCACCGAATTCCGCCAGAAGTTCCACAAGGACGTGGTGATCGACCTGATCTGCTATCGCCGGTTTGGCCATAACGAAGGCGATGAGCCGATGTTCACCAACCCGATGATGTACAAGAGGATCAAGGGCCACAAAACCACCCTCAGCCTCTATGCCGACCGCCTGGTCAAGGAGGGCCTCGTCCCCGAAGGCGAAATCGAGGACATGAAGGCCGACTTCCAGAAATACATGAATGACGAATTCGAGGCCGGAAAGGATTACCGCCCAAACAAGGCGGATTGGCTGGACGGCAAATGGTCCCACCTCGACAAGCAGAACAAGAAATACCAGCGCGGCAAGACCGCCATCGCGCCTGAAACCTTTGCTGAAGTCGGCAAGGCACTGACGACGGCACCCGAAGGTTTCCCCCTTCACAAGACCGTCGGGCGGCTGCTCGAAGCGAAGGCCAAGATGTTCGAGGAAGGCAAGGGGTTTGACTGGGCCACGGCGGAGGCGCTGGCCTTCGGCTCGCTGCTGACCGAAGGCTACAAGGTGCGTCTGTCCGGTCAGGACAGCGCCCGCGGGACGTTCTCCCAACGCCATTCGGCCCTGATCAATCAGGACAACGAAGAACGCTATTACCCGCTCAACCACATTCGCGAGGGGCAGGCACACTACGAAGTCATCGACTCGATGCTGTCGGAATACGCGGTATTGGGCTTCGAATACGGCTACTCGCTGGCAGAACCCAACGCGCTGACCCTTTGGGAGGCGCAGTTCGGTGATTTCGCCAACGGCGCGCAGATCATGTTTGATCAGTTCATCTCCAGCGGTGAAAGCAAATGGCTGCGCATGTCCGGCCTCGTCTGCCTGATGCCCCACGGGTACGAGGGGCAAGGCCCCGAACACTCCTCCGCGCGGCTTGAACGCTTCCTGACCATGTGCGGCGGCGACAACTGGATCGTGGCGAACTGCACTACCCCTGCGAACTACTTCCACCTTCTGCGCCGTCAGTTGCACCGCAGCTACCGCAAGCCCTTGATGCTGATGACGCCCAAATCGCTCTTGCGGCACAAACTGGCTGTCAGCACGACGGAAGAATTCACCACCGGCAGTTCCTTCCACCGGGTGCTTTGGGACGATGCGCAGCACGGAAATTCGGACACCAAGCTGGTCGCCGACAACAAGATCAAGCGCGTCGTGATGTGTTCGGGCAAGGTCTACTATGACCTGCTGGAAGAACGCGATGCCCGCGGCATCGACGACATCTACCTGATGCGGTTCGAACAATTCTACCCCTTCCCCGCGCAATCCGCGGTCAAGGAGCTGGAACGCTTCAAACAGGCCGAAATGGTCTGGTGTCAGGAAGAACCCAAGAACCAGGGCGCATGGAACTTCATCGAACCCAACATCGAATGGGTGCTTGGCCGCATCAACGCCAAGCACAAGCGCCCCAGCTATGCCGGTCGCGTCACCGCCGCCTCTCCCGCCACGGGACTGGCCAGCCAACACAAAGCACAACAAGCAGCCCTCGTTGACGATGCGCTGACACTCGAAGGAAAGTAAGTCATGACTGAAGTACGCGTGCCCACCCTCGGTGAATCCGTGACCGAAGCCACCGTCGCCACGTGGTTCAAGAAACCGGGCGATACCGTCGCCGTGGACGAGATGCTGTGCGAATTGGAGACCGACAAGGTCACCGTCGAAGTGCCCAGTCCCGTGGCAGGTACATTGTCCGACATCGTGGCCGCCGAAGGCGAGACCGTGGGCGTTGACGCGCTGCTGGCCAACATCAGCGAAGGGGACGCCGGGTCCACCGCCGCTCCCAAGGCGCAGGAATCCGCGCAGGATGCCGACGCCGACAACCAAGGCCCGCGCACGACAGACGCGGGCGGTGGTGGCGAAAAGGTCGACGTGATGGTGCCGACACTGGGCGAAAGCGTCACCGAAGCCACCGTCGCCACATGGTTCAAGAAGGTTGGCGACACCGTCGCGCAGGATGAAATGCTGTGTGAACTGGAAACCGACAAGGTCAGCGTCGAAGTCCCCAGCCCCGCCGCCGGGACCCTCACTGAAATCCTCGCCGAAGAAGGCAGCACGGTTGAGGCAAGCGCAAAACTCGCCGTCATTGCCTCGGGAGATGGCGCTGCGGCAGCAGCGTCCGCACAGGAAACCGCCCCTGCTCCCGCCGCAGCACAGCCCTCCGGCGGCAAGGACGTCGAAGACGCCCCCTCCGCCAAGAAGGCCATGGCCGAAGCAGGCGTCAGCCGCGATCAGATCACAGGCTCGGGCCGCGATGGCCGCGTGATGAAAGAGGACGTCGCCAAGGCCATCGCTGCAGGCACCTCCGCTGCCCCTGCCCCGGCCGAGGCTAAGCAGGCGCCCCGCGCCCCCTCCGCCGCTGACGATGCCGCCCGCGAGGAACGCGTGCGCATGACACGCCTCAAGCAAACCATGGCCCGACGTCTCAAGGAGGCACAGAATACGGCCGCCATCCTCACGACCTTCAACGAGGTCGACATGACCGAGGTGATGGCGATCCGGACCACCTACAAGGCGGATTTCGAGAAGAAGCACGGGGTCCGCATGGGCTTCATGTCCTTCTTCACCAAGGCCTGCTGCCACGCGCTGAAGGAAATTCCCGAGGTCAACGCCGAAATCGACGGCACCGACGTGATCTACAAGAACTACGTCCACATGGGCGTCGCCGCTGGCACCCCGACAGGCCTCGTGGTGCCGGTGATCCGCGACGTCGACAGCATGTCTTTCGCCGAAATCGAAAAAGGCATCAACGTCATGGGCAAGAAGGCACGCGATGGCAAGCTGACGATGGCGGACATGACGGGGGGCACGTTCACCATCTCCAACGGCGGTGTCTACGGCTCCCTGATGACCGCACCCATCCTGAACCCGCCCCAATCGGGCATCCTCGGCATGGCCAAGATCCAGGACCGCCCGATGGCCATCGGTGGTGAAGTCGTGATCCGGCCGATGATGTACATCTCGCTCAGCTATGATCACCGGATCATCGACGGCAAGGGTGCTGTGACGTTCCTTGTGCGCGTCAAGGAGATGCTGGAGGATCCACGGCGCTTGCTGATGGATTTGTGACTATAATGGCGGGGGGCCGTGGTCCGACTGGGTCCGCCCCCCGGTCAAATGCAAAGGCCTGACCATGACCGAACTTACCCTGCTCGCCGCTTACGGCATCCTCGTCCTGATCACCCTGCTTCTGCAGGTACTGGGCTCCATGCGGACCCTCTCGATGGGCTACCTGATGTCCGCGCGCGACGAACCACGCGGCGTGGGCAAGATGACCGCACGCATCAAGCGCGCGCTTGATAATTCGATCACCGCCATGGCGCTTTTCGCGCCCGCTGTGCTTCTGCTTGAGGTGCAGGACAAGACCGACACAGCGTCGCTGCTGGCGTGTCAGGTGTTCCTCCTTGCCCGCATCATCTATCTGCCGGTCTACGCGCTGGGTGTTCCCGCCATCCGCACGCTGGCATGGCTGGCCGGGTTTGCCGCCACTGCTATTCTCTACCTGCTCGCCCTTTGAAGCCTTCAAGAAAGGACCCTCGACCATGACACCCGAACTGACATATCTGCTGTGGGCCGTGATCCTGCTAATTGTCCATGCGCTTGTCCAGGCCACCTTCTCGGACCTTTCCAAAGGCTTGGGTTGGGCGCTTGGCCCGCAGGACGAGAATCGCGACCAGAACCTCGTTGCGGGGCGCATCGAACGTGCCTTGAACAACTACCTCGAAACCCTTCCTGCCTTCATTGCGCTGGCGCTTTTGCTGGCCGTGACGCAAAGCGGCACGGCAACTTCGGCACTGGGGGCAGCACTGTGGTTCTGGGCCCGCGTCGCCTACATCCCGGCCTATGCCTCCGGCATCCCGCTGGTCCGGTCCGTGGCCTGGTTCGCCTCCCTTGCGGGGCTCGTGATGATGATGCTCCCGCTCTTCTGAATGACCCCCGAACTCACCGCCCTCACCCTTGCAGCGCTGCTGCAGTGCCTGCAGTTCGTGGCCTACGCGATCCCCGCCAACCGCGACCTTGGCCCAGTCTACACCATGTCGGCGCGCGACCGGGAACCGTCGCGCGACATGGCACAGACAACCGCCCGGCTGGGCCGCGCCTATGACAACCACATTGAATGGCTGCTGCTCTTCGCAATCGCGGTCCTTGTCACGCAACTGTCCAACCAGAACACCCAATTCACCGCCACCTGCGGATGGATCTACCTTGGTGCCCGCATCCTCTACATCCCTGCCTACGCCTATGGTCTGAAACCCTGGCGATCGCTCATTTGGGCCGTGGGTTTCCTGGCAACCGCCTTGCTGCTTGTCGCCGCGCTGATCTAGCCCTTCCAAATGGCCAAAAAAACATACGAATGAATTTGGTGGGGGCGGCGCTTGCGCCGGAGGGCTGGCCCCCATACCCTCCCCTCAACCCACACGACCTTCCCAAGGAGACACCCAATGTCCAGCTATGACGTCATCATCATCGGGTCCGGCCCTGGCGGCTATGTTGCCGCGATCCGCTGCGCACAGCTGGGGCTGAAAACCGCCTGCGTCGAAGGGCGTGACACGCTGGGCGGCACCTGCCTGAACGTCGGCTGCATCCCCTCCAAGGCGCTGCTGCACGCGAGCCACATGCTACACGAAGCCGAGCACAACTTCGCGGAGATGGGGCTCAAGGGCAAATCGCCTTCCGTCGACTGGAAGCAGATGCTGACCTACAAGAATTCCACCATCGAGACGAACACGAAAGGCATCGAATTCCTGTTCAAGAAGAACAAGATCGACTGGCTCAAAGGATGGGGTTCCATCCCGGAGGCGGGCAAGGTCAAGGTCGGCGACGACGTCCACGAGGCGAAGAACATCATCATCGCCACCGGGTCGGAGGCCGCATCCCTGCCCGGTGTCGATGTCGATGAAAAGGTCGTGGTCACCTCCACCGGTGCGCTGGAACTGGCCAAGGTGCCGCGGTCGATGGTGGTTATCGGTGCAGGCGTGATCGGTCTGGAACTGGGCAGCGTCTATGCCCGTCTGGGCGCGGATGTGACGGTGATCGAATACCTCGATGCGATTACGCCGGGCATGGACCCCGAAGTGCAAAAGGTGTTCCAGCGCACGCTGAAAAAGCAGGGTCTGAAGTTCATCATGGGCGCCGCCGTGCAGGGCACGGAGGCGCTTAAGACCAAGGCAAAGGTCACCTATAAGCTGCGCAAGGACGACAGCGAACACCAGTTGGACGCCGATGTGGTGCTCGTGGCCACGGGCCGCGTCCCCTACCACGACGGACTTGATCTGGAAAAGCTCGGCATCCGCCTGACCAAGCGCGGCCAGATCGCGATCACCAAGCAATGGGAAACCGACGTCAAGGGCATCTACGCCATCGGTGACGTGACCGAAGGACCGATGCTCGCCCACAAGGCAGAAGACGAAGGCATGGCCGTCGCCGAGGTCATCGCGGGCAAGCATGGCCATGTGAACTACGGCGTCATCCCCGGTGTGATCTACACCCACCCCGAAGTGGCCAACGTCGGAGAGACCGAGGCCACCCTCAAGGAAGCCGGTCGCGCCTACAAGGTCGGCAAGTTCAGCTTCATGGGCAACGCGCGGGCCAAGGCGAACTTTGCGGGCGACGGCTTTGTGAAGATCCTCGCGGACAAGGACACCGACCGCATCCTGGGCGCCCACATCATCGGCCCGGCCGCAGGCGACCTGATCCACGAGGTCTGCGTGGCGATGGAATTCGGCGCATCCGCACAGGACCTCGCCATGACGTGTCACGCACACCCCACCTATTCGGAAGCGGTGCGCGAAGCCGCACTCGCCTGCGGGGATGGGCCGATCCATATGTAGCGGGGGCCGAAGCGGCAATTCGCTAAAAATTTTAATAAAATCAACGGTTTCGCGCGCGAAATCTCGCATCAATATGCATGGATTGGCGAAAGCAAGCAGGCCAATGAAACCTGCTTGCATCGTGTTTTATGTCGCCGCCTCCACATCTTCCGGCGCGGCACGTTGGAAGACGATCCCGCAGTTCCTCTGGATGCTCGCCTTCTCCAGCGCCTCCAGTTCGCCTTTCAGCCGGGCCAATTCCGATGCGGTCTGCTTGTCTCCCTTGATGAAGAACGCGGCGGGCCAGAAGATCACCAGCGCCACTCCGGTCGCCACGGCATCACTCTCCGCCTTCTTGTTCTGCACGCCTGATACTTCGCCCACACGGCTGCTGACGCGGCTTGCTTCCTGTGCGATCTGCTTGCACGAATACCCCTGATAGGTCAGCGGCGACACATAGGCCGCCGTTACGTTCTCAGCCTTTTGTGCACAGCCTGCCATAGCGACGGCGGCAACACTCGTTAATATAGTAATTTTTCTCATTCTTTAGCCTTATGGTTGTCGTTCGTCAGGATGGCTTACCATCTGCCGAAACCATTTCCATAAGCTTTCGAAAACCGGGGAATGACCGTTTCTCGACTGTGGCAATGTTGCCTACCACATGGTCTTTTCAGCCCGTGCGCCCCATGCGTCATCGTAAGGCGCGCCGCCTTCCTCGCCTGCGGTCATCTCTGCCAGAATCTCCCCCACACTGGGTAGATCCGCACTTTCGTCGAGACCCTTCCACGTACCCGCCCGCATCAGGGCGCGGGCGCATTGGGTATAAATCTCCGCGATCCCGACCACGATCACCGTGGCGGGCAAACGTCCTTTCTTTTCAAACCGACTGCGCAAATCCGTGTCATCCGTCAGGAAGGCATTGCCATTCAGCCGCACCACGTTGTTCGACCCCGGCACCATGAACATCAACGACACCCGCCCGTCCGCCACGATGTTGCGCAGGCTATCAAGGCGGTTGTTCCCGCGCCAATCCGGCATCGCCAGTGTCCGTGCGTCCAGTTCCAGCACGACCGGGCCATCATCCCCGCGCGGGCTGCCATCGGTGCCTGCGGGACCGACCGTACTCAGGATGCAAAGCTTTGAGGACATGATCCACTTGCGATAAAGCGGCGTCATACGGGTGGCTACCTTGCGCAGCGATGGCGCCCCCGGCGTGCCGTACAACCCCTCCAGTGTGGCGATATCCTCAATCCGCTGCACGCCAGCCTGCCTCGTTCAAGAGTGCGTTCGACGTCGTCTCTACCCGGTCTTCAAGCTGCGCCATGAAAGCATCCCGCCCCAGACCCGGTGGGATCGGTTCAAGAAAATTGACCACGGCAACCCCGGGCCGCCGGTAAAGCCCGCGCCGGGGCCAGAAATAACCCGCGTTGGTGGCCACCGGCACGCAGGGCTGGCCCAGTTGTTCATACAGCACCGCCGTGCCGACCTTGTAGGGAATGTAGGCCCCCGGGGCCACGCGCGTGCCCTGCGAATAGATCACGATCTGCCCCGGCTCGATCTGGCCCGCTTCCACATCCGCGATCATCTTTGATATCGCTTTACCACGCTTGCCGCGATCAACCGCGATCATCTGCATGCGCTTGGTGTACTGGCCAATGATCGGGGTCCAGAGGATCTCTTTCTTCATGATGAACTTCGCCCGCGGCAAGGCATGAAAGATGATCATGATATCGAGGAATGACTGGTGCTTCGCGGCGATCAGCACCTCACCTTCGGGCACCATGCCACGTACCTCGCAGCGCAGCCCGATGATCCAGCGCGCAGTCCACATGCACCAGCCCGCATAGGCCTTGCAAGCCGCATAGGCCCCCCGCTTGGAGAACATCGCCCAGGGCGCAAATCCCAGACCAATGATCGGCATCGCCACTGTCGCCTGCACGATATAGACGATGGAGCGGACCCACTGGAGCATCAGGTCAGCCCTTGCAGCGTGCGCCGGGCCGCCATGCGCGTGGCCCCGAAGGCGACCGCCGCCGCCAGCGGCGGGATCAGCAGCGGCAACACCCAGTGTACGCCCTGAAACCCAAGCCCGGTCAAAAAGCCACCCACATCGGAGGCCCGCGGCAGCAGAGTGACTGCAATCAGTCCCAGTACCGTGCCGGCCGCCGCCCCGGCCAGCGCGCGCAGCGTAAACCGCCGGATGAAAGCCTGCGCGATATAATCGTCCTGCGCCCCCACCAGCCGCAAGACAGCAATCACCTGCGCGTTGGCGGCAAGGGCGGCATGTGCCGCCAGCGTGATCATCGCCGCCACCGCAGAGGTGATCAGCAGGATCGACACCCACCCCAGCAACCGCAGACGGTCCGCCGCCTGCACCAACGGCGCGCGCCAGCGCCCATGATCATCCAGCACCGCCCCCGGCACTTCCGCCGACAGCCGCAGGCGCAGGCCAACCGGGTCAATCCCCTCGCCTTCCTCGATCACTTCGATCAGGCGCGGCACCGGCAGCGCGTCCAGCGCCAGATCGGGTCCGAACCACGGGGCCAGCAGTGCCTGCTGTTCGGCATCGCTCAGCGCCCGCGCGCGGGCAACGCCTGCTGTCGTTTCGAGGATCCTCAACGCCGCGTCGGTCTGCGCTTGCCGCTGTTCCAGCGGTGCCACGATCCGGATGGTGGCAGAACGGGCTAGCTCCTCACCCCAGCGGTCGGCCAGACGGCCCGCCGCCAGCGACAGGGCCATCGCAAAGACAGCCAGGAACGCCATCGCTCCGGCGACAAAGACGGTCAGTTGCGCCGTGAAGCCCGACGGCGGCACCACCCGGTCCGCCTGACGGTCGCCTGCGAAAAGCGCGCGCAGGTTCTGCAAAAGCTTGCCACCCGGTTTCACAAATCCGCCCCCGCCAACTGGATACGCCGGTTCGCGATGCGCAGCACGCGGGCCTGAACATGGGCCTTTGTGGCGCGGATCAGGCTAAGATCATGGGTCGCGATCAACACGGTCTTGCCCATCTTGTTCAATTCGATCAGCAACCGCAGAAGGCGTTGGGACATCTCCCAGTCAATGTTGCCTGTAGGTTCATCTGCCAGCACCACATCGGGCGACATGATCACCGCCCGCGCCACGGCGGCGCGCTGGCGTTCGCCGCCCGACAGCTCCGGCGGCATCGCATCGGCACGGTTCGTCAGCCCAACCCAGGACATCAATTCGTCGAGGTCGCCGTTCGCAGCGTCATTGTGACGCCCCGAGACCATCAGCGGCAGCGATACATTGTCAGACACGCTCAGGTGATCAAGGAATTGCACATCCTGATGCACCACGCCGACCCTGCGGCGCACCGCCGCGATATCGTCGCGGTCCAGACCGCGCACATCGGCATCGAACAACCGGACATAGCCCGCCGTGGGCAGCAGCGCGCCATAACACAGCTTGAGAAGGGTGGTCTTTCCGGCGCCCGAAGGCCCCGTCAAAAAATGAAAAGATCCAGGGGCCAATTTCAGCGAAATATCCGACAGCAATTCGCCACCGCCATAGCTGTAGGCCACATTTTCCAGCTCGATCACGAAACCACCCTGTCTTCTCGCGACTGTTGTGCCTCAGCACCGCTGGGGATTCAATCCGTCACTTGACCACGCGAAGCGGGATTATCGCTTTTCTCACGGAAATCTTAATCCTATGCTGCAGATCAAAACCAATATGTGGCCATAAACGAGCAACGGAATACAAGATGAGGCTGACCTGCCCCAATTGCGACGCCCAATATGAAGTCCCGGATGACGTCGTTCCGACGTCAGGTCGCGATGTTCAGTGCTCCAATTGCGGTCAGACATGGTTCCAGCATCATCCCGATCACCTGCCCGAGGAAGAGGCAGAGGACCTCGAAGAACTGCTGCAAGAACCAGATACACCCGACCCCGATGAGGAGGTCGCCCCCCCGCCACCGCCGATACCTCCGAAGCCGATTCAACGGGAGCTGGATCCGGCCGTGGCCGACATCCTGCGGCAGGAGGCAGAAGCCGAACACGAGGCGCGCAAGCGCCGTCAGGAGGCCGATCAGGACCCGCTGGAAAGCCAGCCCGATTTGGGCCTCGATCAGGCGGAGCGGCCGGAGACCGACGACGGGTACGTCCCGGCGCATGACGCGGAGAATGACACAAACGCCTCCGACGATCCGGATGACGCGGACACACGGTCATCCCAGGCGCGCAGCCGTATGGCGCGGATGCGCGGAGAACCTGTACCCGAAGCGGACCTTGCTGGCGCGGCCGTGTCATCCCGTCGTGAATTGCTGCCCGATATCGAGGAGATCAATTCAACCCTGCGCAGCGAAGATCAATACGAGGACGATGCAAACTATTCCGAAGAAGAGGACGCGCCGCTGCCGCGTAAGCGCAGCGGGTTCCGCTCCGGTTTTCTGCTGATCGTCGTACTGTTTGTGATTGGCACGCTGATCTACGTCTTCGCACCGCAATTGGCGAACGCGGTGCCACAGCTTGATCCGATGCTGTCCGGCTTCGTCGCGTGGGTCGATGGGATGCGCATGTGGTTGGATGGACAGCTTGAGGCCATCGGCAACTGGCTGAACGACAAGGCAGCACAATCAACGAATTAAGCGCCGTCTTGGGTGCAAGACCTGCCCGTAGCCCGATCCTGACGTGGCGAGGCCGGATCAGAACCGTTCAAGCAAGCGGTTGAGATAATCGCGCTCCACCTCTGGACGCTGGGTCTCGCCCGAGCGGCGGCGAATTTCATCCAGCAGCCGCCGCGCCCGTTCCGATCCACCCGGCCCCTGAGCGAGCGGCGCATCGGTACTGTTAGCCCCGCTGCCGCCCTGATCCCGGCCCAGTGGATCGCGGTTGTCCGCGCGGCGGTCCGATTCCGCAGTGCCCTGACCGGGCTGCTGGTTCTGTTCTTGTTGGGCCATCGCATCGCCCAAGGCCCGCATCCCTTCGCGCAGCGCTTCCATGGCTTGTGACTGGTTATCAATCGCCTCTGCCAGATTGTCGTTGCGCAGGGCTTCCTCCGCATCGTCCATCGCACGCCCTGCGCGGTCCAACGCATCGCGCGCGGCATCACCTTCCGGCGTGCCCTGTCCGGGCAGATTTTGTTGCTGGCGGCGCAATTCGTCGCGCAGGGCTTGCTGGCGTTGGGCGAGACCTTCTTCGCCCTTGCCAAATCCTTCGCCCTGTTCACCGCCTTCGGGCATCGGCTGCTGGCCGTTCTGGCCTTGCCGTTCACCGTCGCTGCCCTGTCCCTGACCCTGCTGGCCTTCGTGGCTTTGTCCCCGGCCCTGACCGCCGTTGCGGCCTTCGTTGCCTTGCGATTCACCTGCATTCGCACCGGGATTGAATTGCTCCTGAAGGTCGCGGAAGGCCTGATCGCTCAGCCCTTGCTGCTGGCGCAGGGTATCGGCCAAGCCTTCCATGGCCTGTTCACCCGGAGACTGCCCGCCCTGACCCTGCTGGCCCTCGGTAACGCGCATGTTTTCCATCAGCTCCTGAAGTTCCTTCAGCGCCTGTTCGGCCTCCGCCATCCGGCCCTGCTCCATCAACTCCTGAATGCGGTCCATCATGCGCTGCAGGTCATCCTGCGTCATCTGCATGCCTTCGCCCTGTTGCTGCTGCTGGCCCTGCTGGTCGCCGTTCTGTTCACGTTCCTGCGCCTGCTGGCGCTGCAACTGCTGGAGGTATTCCTCCGTCGCGCGACGCAATTCGTCCATCAGTTCCGCGATTTCCTCGTCGCTGGCGCCGTTTTTCATCGCTTCTTCAAGGCGGTCCTGCGCGCGCCGCATACGTTCCAGCGCATCGGCCAACACGCCTTCTTCCAGTTCAATCGCCAGCCCCCAAAGGTCTTCGGCCAGATCCTCCTGCACCTCGTCGCTGAGGCCGTAGTTGGCGTGCAGTTCAAGCCGTTCGATCACACCGCGCAAACGCAGCGCCGTCGTCTGGGAGCGAAAGGCATCCTCGGGTTTATAGCTAACCGCGCGCAATACCTGCGCGATGCGCGGTGTATTGCTTTTCGACCACAAAAGATCGCGGCGCATCTCGATGACTGCGGCGGCTGCGGGCGCAAAGAAACGCCGTCCGGGCAGGATCAGTTCGCTCGGCCCCGTCTCGCCGGATTGCTCAGCAGCATCCAGTACGCTGAGGCTGATCTGCACCGGAAGGTTCGCCCAAGGGTGTCTGGAAAAATCCTCGATCATGTTCTCTTCGAACGCGGCGCGGTCGCCGGAGATCGGCATGGGGAGGGGCACGACAATCTCCGCGCGCGGGTCGGGATCGACGGTCAGACCGTAACGGCGGGTGACCGCAGCCAGATCAAGGGAAATGCGTGCCTCACCTGCTTCGACGCCGTAGTCATCCTGTGCAGCAAAGGGCAGCCGCATCTCACCCAATGCGGCAACATCAGGCGCGCCAAGCAGCTCCACTTCCGGCGCATCATCGGGGCGCAGGGTGATATCCCATGCACGCCCGCCGGGACCAGAGATTGCGATGCTGCCATCCTGCAGCACGGTGAAATCCTGCGCCGTATCCGACGCGGCAGGCAAATCGCCCGTGCGCCCGGACACGGTTTCCGCCAGCGTCAGCGCACCCACGTCACCATAAAAGCGCAGCGTGATCAGTGTCCCTTCCGGCAGGTCCAGCGCGCCTGCTTCAAGATCGTTCAGATAAAGCGTCGGCAAGCCGGTATAACGCGGCGGCTCTGCCCAGCCTTCCCAGACCGGGCCAGAGGCTTGCGCCATGCCACCCGGCACCATCTCCGTGACGGAGCCCACGCGCCAAATCGAACCGAACAGCAGCGCCATGGCAAAGGCCAGTACTGCGACGTAGCGCAGGGCAAAGGGATCGCGTTTCGACACGCGCAGATCACCCGGAACCGCTTTTGCACTGGCCGCACGGGTCGCCATGCGCGCCTTGTGCGCACGCCACACGGCGATTGACGCCTCATCGGTGTCGCCGATCGCCTGATCGTCCAGCATCGCCTGAATGGGCCGACCGGGCATGCTGTCATCCAGCCGCGCCATCGCGTCATCCCACGACGGCAGCCTGAAGATGCGCAGCGCATAGACCAACGCCGCGATGCCACCAAGGGTCGCCAGCACAATGCCAGACCACACCAGTTCGATCATCACGTGATCCTGCAAGCCCAGCATCAGCGCCGACAGCACAAGAAGGCAAATCGTCATCAGCGGCCACAAGGCCTGCACCAGACGTTCGGACAGCATGCCGGCCCACGTCAGGCGCAGCGGCCAGCGCAGATCGCGCAAGGCGCGGCGAAGGTCATTTGGCGTGAATGCGGTCATGCGCGTCCCTTTTGTCGTGGCAAATCAGCCTGTCCCGATGGGTCAGCCACCTAAAGCCATTCAGGAATGGTATCGCGATTTATCATTTCGTCAAAGGTCGGACGTGCGCGAATAACCGCAAATTGATCCCCGTGCACCAATACTTCCGGAATCAGCGGGCGCGAGTTGTATTCGCTGGACATCACCGCGCCATAGGCACCCGCGGACCGGAAAGCCGCCAGATCGCCGGCTTTCAGGAGGGGCATCATGCGCTCTTTGGCAAAGGTATCACCGGATTCGCAGACCGGGCCGACGATGTCGATGGGTTGCATTTCGACCCCCGCCTCCGGTTCGATCACCGGGATGATATCGTGATATGCCTCATACATGGCTGGCCGGATAAGGTCATTCATTGCACTATCGAGGATCAGGAAATCGCGGCCTTCGCCGGATTTGACATAAATCACTTCGCTGACCATCAGCCCCGCGTTACCCGCGATCAGGCGCCCCGGCTCGATCTCGATCTCGCAGCCTAAATGACCCAATTCCTCGCGCACGACCTGACCGTAGTCGGAGGGCAATGGCGGGTCGGCATTGCTCCGCTCATAGGGGATGCCGAGGCCGCCACCGAGGTCGAGGCGGGTGATGGTGTGGCCGTCGGCACGCAGTTGTTCCGTGAGTTCGGCCACCTTGCGATACGCGAGGCGGTAAGGTTCAAGATCGGTCAGCTGGCTGCCGATGTGCACATCGACGCCGATGACCTCCAGCCCCGGCATGGCAGCGGCCATGGCGTATACCTCCCGCGCGCGGGATATGGGGATGCCGAACTTGTTCTCGGATTTGCCGGTGGCGATCTTGGCGTGGGTCTTGGCATCGACATCCGGGTTCACGCGCACAGTGATGGGCGCGCGCAGTCCCAGCGCCTGCGCCTCGGCGTC